>JBDTSG010000133.1:0-15719 GCA_039931265.1 Flavobacteriales bacterium | reverse complement strand
CGTGGATGTGTTCGATCTCTTCGGCCGCCGGGTGATCGCGAACACCATCGCAACGAACGGCGCTGAAGAGTTGAGCACCGTGCTGGCCTTGCCCAAAACGATGGCCACCGGCGTTTACCTCGTGAACATCACCGCTGGCAACGTTCACTACTCCGAGCGGCTAATGGTAGAGTGAGCCGTTGCTTGTACGAAGCAAAGAACCCCGTTCGCACATGGCGAACGGGGTTCTTCTTTTGGGGGTGGCTGCTATCAGCGCACCATCAGCAACTGGTCGCGGCTGCCCTGGCCGCCGCTAACGCGCACAACGTAGGTGCCTTGGGCAACCGTTCCGCGCAAGTCGAGCACCATTGTGTTGTTCGTTACCTGCTCGGCGCGGACCGTGCGGCCAGCAACATCCAGAACGGTGATCAGCTGTCCGGCTTGCACGCCATTGACCATGAAGCTGCCATCGTTCGGGTTCGGGACAATGGTGAACTCGGTAACGACGGGGCTGCCGATGGCAAGCGGGCTGCATGAAACCGTTGTGAGGGTGAGGGTGTACGCACCCACGGAATTCTGACCAGCATTGAGCACTACGGGGAAGTAGTATGTGCCTGCGGCCAGTTCATCGTAGTTGTAGGTCACGTTCCCGTCGCCGCAATCCGACGTATTGAAGTTGGATGGGAAAATGATGGAGTCGGCCGGGCAGTCGGGTGAGAGGATGCCGAACTGACCGCCCCATGCAGGTACTTGGCCGCAGAACGAAATGCTCAGGTCCTCGCACTGGTCGACGATGAAAGCGTGCCAAGCCACGGGAGCACCGCTGAAGGGATTGCCCGCGGCCCAATCGCCGAAGGGCGTTGCGTTCGTATTGTCGCCCGTGAAGGTGTAAGTGCCCGTTGGGGGCAGCAATTCAGGGATCACGTCGCCGCACACATCGGAACCTTGGGTGCTCGGGCAATTTTCAGCGGAGACCTCAATGGAATAAGGTCCGATAGCGTTGTTGCCGGCGTCGAGCAACACGGGCAGGTAGTACGTTCCGGCAGGCAACTCATCGAAATTGTAGGTCACGTTACCGTCACCGCAAGCGGTGGTATTGCTGCTGCTGAGGAAAATGATGTTGTCGCCGGGGCAATCGGTGGTGAGGATGCCGAGGGTATTGCTCCAAGTTGGGGCAAGACCACAGTAGGCCACGGTAACATCAGCGCACTCCGACGTGGTGAAGGCGTGCCAAACAACGGGCGCACCGGCGAACGGCGACGCGATCACGAAGTCAGCCGTCGGCGTGGCGTTGGTATTGTCGCCGGTGAAGGTGAGCGATGTGCCATTGGCCAGTGCCAGCGGGATCACCTGCGAGCAGAAGTCGGAGCCTTGGTTGTTGGGGCAATCTTCAGCGGATACTTCAATGGAATAGGGCCCTATGGCATTGTTACCCGCATCGCGCAGTACGGGCAGGTAATACGTTCCGGCATCGAGGCCATTGAAGAAGTAGGTGATGTTGCCATCGCCGCAGCTCGTGTTGTCGCTTCCGCTCAGGAAGATGAGGCTGTCCGCAGGGCAATCGGTGCTGAGGATGCCGAGGGTGTTGTTCCAAGTAGGTGCAAGGCCGCAGTATGAAACGGTCACATCCGCACAGCTGGACAGTGTGAAGGCATGCCACACAACGGGCGCACCGGCGAAGGGTGATCCGCTGACGAAATCATTCGTGGCCGTTGCGTTCGTGTTGTCACCGGTGAACGTGAGCGTGCTACCACCGGCCAGCGCATCGGGAACGACCGCCACGCAGAGGTCACTGCCTTGGGTCGGACCGCAACCGGTGGCGGAAACAGCAATGCTGTACGGCCCAGAGGAGTTATTGCCGGGATCGTTCAACACGGGCAGGTAGTAGGTGCCCGCCGCCACTTGGTTGAGGATGTACGTGGTATTCCCATCCAAGCAATCGGTTGTATTGAAGCTGCTGGGGAAGATGACCGTATTGCCGGGACAGGTCGTGGCAAGCACGCCGAACGTATTGGCCCACACCGGGGCCTGGCCGCAATAAGAAACGGTTATGTTGGTGCATTGGGTGGTCGTGAACGCATGCCACACCACCGGCGCGCCGAAAAAAGGCGAGTTCGCATCCCAATCGCCCGTTGCCACAGCGCCGGCGTTGTTGCCTGTAAGCGTTAGCGGCGAACCGGGTTCGAGGGATTGGGCCAAAACGCTCGCACAATCATCGTTGGGCGGGCCGCCGCCGGGTGGGGTACTTGCCATACCCACCGTGGCGATCGACGCCATGGTCAGCAACCCGGCGGTGCGTAACGTGTTCAAAAAAGAAAAGGTGTTCATGCGTGTCGGTTTGGATGGCCAAACCTACCGCACCCTTATTTCCGGGGCGACGCGCATATGCGGCCGTTATGCACAGGCCAGCGTATACAATGCGAAAGCCCACCGCCGAGCGGTGGGCTTTCGCATTGTACCAAACCCGGTCAGTGCGCTACGGTCAGTGCCGCCTTGCCGATCTCGCGGCCAGTGGTATTGCGAACCGAAACCACATAGCTGCCATTCCCTAAGCCGGACAGATCGAGCGTCATCGATCCTTCGCCAGCCACGGCTTGAACCAAAACAACACGGCCAAGCGCATCCAGCAGGACAATGCTACTTGCATCATTGGTCGTGGTGCCCAGACCTATGCTCACCATATCGGTTGCGGGGTTCGGGACGAGGATGAGGGGTTCGGTTTCAAGTATGCCGATGCCGGTGTAGACGAAGAAAACAGTATCGCTTTCGAGCGAACAGCCTCCACCCATGTTCACGACAACGCTGTAGTTACCGCTCTGCGTGGGTTCGTAGTTCTGCGAAGTGGCCCCGGCGATCAGCACCTCGTTGCGGTACCACCAGTAAGCACTACCGGAGGAACTCATCAACAGATTCGCGTTCACTGTGATCACCGGTGGGTCCATCGGGCACGGGTCGTACAGCTTGTACACCTTGTCGTTGTTGATGTTGGTGGCGAAAATGTTCAGGGCGGTGTCCTCACCGAACGAACTCCAACCGGCGATACCGCTGCTCAGGAGTTGCTCATCCACCCATCCACCGAGACCATCCGGTGTCAACCCGTAAAAATGCCCTCCGCAGTAGTCGGTGTAGATGTACCGCCCGTACAACTGTGGGTACTGTGTGCCGCGGTACACACGGCCGCCGATCACGCTGCACCACCCCTGGTCGGCTTGTGGGTGCACGCTCACCGGCGCATCGTAGCTGTTCAGGGGTCCGCAGCCTGCGGTGTTATAAGCCGTGAGGCCTTCGTAGCAGCGCCACCCGAAGTTGGGTCCGCTATTGTCACCCGCGGGCCAGAAATCCACTTCCTCGTATGCGTTCTGTCCCACATCGCCGATCCACAGATCCCCGGTCAACGCATCGAAACCGAAGCGGAATGGATTGCGCAATCCAATGGCCCAGATCTCCGGTAAGGTGTCCGCGCCGGTTGCATTGGCGTAAGGATTGTCCGGGGGTACCATGAACGTTGTGTCGGGATTGCTTACATCCAACCGGATGATACCACCCAATGGGTCGCTCAGGTCCTGCCCGTTGGCCAACGGATCGCCTGCGCTACCACCATCGCCCAAAGTGGCGTACAGATAGCCGTCCGGGCCGAACGCCAGATCGCCCCCGTTGTGGTTGGTGAAGGGTTGGGGCCATGTGTAGATCGTATGCTCGCTGTTGCGTTCGGCGCTGTCCGGATTGTTCTGGCTCACCTGGAACCGGCTGATCTTGGTATAGCCGTTACCCGTGCCACCGATGTAGTACACGTAGAAATATCGGTTGGTGGCGTAGTTGGGATCGAAGGCCAAGCCCAGCAGCCCCTGCTCCCCGCCAGTGTCGTTCACGCTGTCCAGGATAGTCAGGAAAGCGGTCGGCAATACCTGCATGCTGTCCGTAATGATCCGGATCCTTCCCTCCTGCTTGGTAACGAACAGTCGGCTATCGCCGCAGTTGGTGATATCGGTCACGCCTACAAGGTTGTTGGCCCATTGGACAACGGCCACTTCGGGTGAGGGTGCTTGGCAGACAGCCCGGGTCGTTACGGCTACAGCCAGTAAGAAAAGCAGGAAATTCTTCATGCGCGGTTGCATCGGTTCCTTTTCGTTGGACGGCGAATGTACCCGCACGCAGGCGATCACCTGAGCAACGAACAGGCCTTTCAAAGGATACCTTCGACGGAAACTGGAACGCATGCGCCTTACCCATACCCTGATCCCGCTGTTCTGCGCCGCTGCCAATGCAGGCGCGCAAATGGTCATCAACGAAGTGGATTACGACCAACCCAGCATCGATACGCACGAGTTCATTGAATTCAAGAACAACGGCGCTAACGCAGTGGACCCGGCCAGCCTGCGCCTTATCATGATAAGTGGGGCAGGCGGTGTGGCCTCGGTGTACCGCGATCTGAACCCGTTGACCGGTGCGCTGATCATGCCAGGCGAGCATTTCGTGATCTGCGCCGATCCCTTGGCCACCGCCAATTGCGATATGGATGCCAGCCCCGATGTGGACCTGATCCAGAACGGTGCGACCGATGCATTGGTGCTCGTGCATATGCCCGACAGCACTATCCTGGACGTGTTCAGCTACGAGGGCGATTGCCCGGCCAATTTCGAGACGATGGGCTTTGCAGGAGGTGATGCTTTCGCAGGTGGCGTTGGCGGACCTGCGGAATTCCGCAGCCTGAACCGCTTCCCTGATGGCACGGATACCGGCAACAATTCGGTCGACTTCATTGATGCCTGCACAACGCCCGGGGGACCGAATGCCGCGGACACCCTCAATTGCGGACCGCTGGGTCTGCGACCCGCAGCATCCCCTGCGCTTCCGTTCCGTGCTTTCCTTGACGACCAATTGATCTGGATGCATTGCGCTTGGACGGGGACCGCGGGCGTGCGCTTCGATGTGTTCAGTGCCGATGGTTCATTGATCGCCTCACGGACCGTGGCGGGCACCAACCAAACATCCTGGGCCTTGCCCCTGGAAGGTCTCCGTGGGCGCTTGCTCCTGCTCCGCGCCAGCTCGGCGGATCAGGTCGCTGTTCAACGCATCGTGGTCCCGTAGCCGCGCCGATCCTACTTTCGCGCGCCATTTCCACGAGCACGCACTCCGGGCGCGTGCTTTTGTCCATGGTGTGATCAGCGCAGTATGTCATTGCACGACGAGATCGAGAAGCGGCGGACCTTCGCCATCATCAGCCACCCTGACGCGGGTAAAACCACGCTCACGGAGAAGTTCCTCCTCTACGGTGGCGCCATACAGACGGCAGGTGCCGTAAAGAGCAACAAGATCCGTAAAGGCGCCACCAGCGACTTCATGGATATTGAACGGCAGCGGGGCATAAGCGTGAGCACCTCCGTAATGACCTTTCATTACGCGGGCAAGCGCATCAACCTGCTCGATACGCCCGGCCACCGGGATTTCGCTGAAGACACCTACCGCACACTGACGGCCGTTGATAGCGTGGTGCTGGTGATCGATTGCGTGAAGGGCGTGGAAGCCCAGACCGAGCGGCTGATGGAAGTGTGCCGCATGCGCAACACCCCGGTGATCGTTTTCATCAACAAGATGGATCTGGAAGGTCGCGACCCGTACGACCTGTTGGATGAGTTGGAAGAAAAGCTCAGCATCAAGGTCCGGCCGCTGAGTTGGCCCATCGGGATCGGTGCCACGTTCCAAGGCGTGTACGATCTCTACGACCGCGACCTGAAGCTGTTCAAGAGCATAAAGACGAAGGTCGAGGCCGATAGCCTGCACTTCGATGACCTGCACGACCCCGCCTTGGATGAACAACTCGGGGACGAAGCGGCCAACACCTTGCGCCACGATGTGGAGCTGATCGACGGTGTGTACGACCCGCTGGATCTGGACGCATACCGGTCGGGGCGTATCGCTCCGGTTTTCTTCGGCAGTGCGTTCAACAACTTCGGGGTGAAGGAGGTACTTGATTCCTTTGTGCGCATTGCCCCGCCACCGGGACATCGGCCATCGGACCAAGGGATCGTCGATCCCGATGACGAACAATTCAGCGGGTTCATTTTCAAGATCCACGCGAACCTCGACCCCAACCACCGCGACCGTATCGCCTTTCTGCGCATCTGCAGCGGGCGTTTCGAGCGCAACCGCTACTACCACCATGTTCGGTTGGACAAGCAGGTGCGCTTCGCCAATCCGACCAATTTCCTTGCCGCCACCAAGACCCTCGTTGATGAGGCTTACCCGGGCGATGTGATCGGCTTGTTCGACACGGGCAATTTCAAGATCGGCGACACCCTCACGGATGGGGCCGACATCAACTTCGGCGGCATCCCATCTTTCTCACCGGAACTCTTCCGCGAATTGGTGAACCTGGACCCCATGCGCAGCAAGCAGCTGGACAAAGGCATCCGCCAACTGACCGATGAGGGTGTAGCGCAATTGTTCACCCAACCGATCGGAAGCAAGAAGATCGTGGGTTGCGTTGGCGAACTGCAGTTCGAGGTGATCGCTTACCGACTGGAGCATGAATACGGGGCCAAGTGCGAGTTCCAGCGGATACAAGCCCACAAAGCCTGCTGGCTTACCAGTACCGATGAGGCGGCCCTCGATGAATTCTGCCGGATCAAGATGCAGCAGATCGTGAACGACAAGGACGGTAATCGGGTCTTCATGGCGCCAAGCGCGTACATCCTGGAACTGGAAAAGCGCGAGAACCCGGCCATCACGTTCCACACCACCAGCGAGTTCAAGACGGCATCAACGGCGATGCCCTGAAGCAGAAAGCCCCGCATCGTTAACGATGCGGGGCTTTCCTGACGAAGAACAGGTCACTTGTTCGCAGCAAGCCATTTGGTCATCTGATCCTCGCTCAGGATGTGGCTCAACTGGTCATTTGTCCATTTGTCCCAGTTCGCATACTGTCCGGCCAGATCGCGCTCCTTGTCCTCCTGCCTCATTTTCGGTTCAGCCGAGTCCAATCGCAAGTGGATCGCGGCCATCTGCCGTTCAACCTTCAGATAGACGTCCTTCACTTGGGTCGTCTGTTCAGAGGTGAGGTTGGAGGCTTTGTCCACCAAAGCGGTCCGCGTATCCGCCAAGGCCACCATCTCCGGTGCATCGACGATGTTGATCTCGCGGTCTTGCGCGCTGGCAACAGCGGCGAACGCGAGGAAGGAAAGGGTTAGGAAGGTGCGTGCCATCGTGTTTGGAAGTTGAGGCGAATGTATGCCGAACCCAAGACGGTGCCCCCCAATGCACCGTTGCCTCCGGTACACGTCGAGCTGTTGATAGCGCTGGAACAAACTTTGTTAAGGTCCGTGCCGCCGCGGAAAGGCGGAAAATACTTTTAGCCGCATGTTGCGAACCCTCTCGGCCCTTGCTTGCGCAGCGGGGCTTCTTACACAAGGCCACGCCCAGAAACCCGCTCCCGATCAACGGCACTTGGAAGTGGTGGTGAAAGGTGTCTCGAAGGATACCGTGTTCTTGGCCAACTATTACGGCAACAAGCTCTACTACACGGATACGGCCATGGCCGACACCAAGGGCCGCGTGGTTTTCCAGCGCAAGAGCGGCTATAAAGCCGGTGTCTATGCTGTTGTGGTCCCGGGCCCGAAGTACTTCGAAATACTGATGGACGAACCTGAGGTGGTGCTGGAAACGGACACTGCGGACCTGCTCGGCCACTTGGTCGTCAAGAAGAGCACCCAGAACCAGCTCTTCGTTGACTACATCAAACACCTGAACACGGAACGGAAAGCCGCGGATGCACTGAGGCTGAAAATCGAGTCGGCGCCAACGATGAAGGAAAAGGATGAATTGAAACTTCAACAGAAAGCCATTGACCCCGGGATCCGCGCTTACCAAGAGAATGTTGCGGCGCAAGTGCCAGGTAGCCTCCTCTCGCTGATCCTGCGCATGAGCATGGTCAAGGAACCCTTGAAGTCGATGCGCGCTGATGGCACCATGGACAGTGCGGCCACCTACTTCGCGAACCGGGCTGTCTACTGGAACGGCACCGACCTAACGGATGAGCGCATCCTGCGTACGCCGGTCTTCCATAACAAGCTGAACGAATACTTGGGCAAGAACAACGTTCCGCAGATACCCGACACGATCAACAAGCTTGCGGATGAGTTGATCGCCAAATTGGGACCATCGGACGAGCTATACAAGTTCGTCGTGCACAACATCACATACACCGCAGAGACGAGCGACATCATGGGTATGGACGCCGTGTTCGTGCATATGGCCAACACATACTACTGCCCAAAGAAGGACGGCAAAGCGCGTGCGTTCTGGATGAACGAGGAGCAATTGGACAAACTATGCAAGCGCGCCGCCAAGCAGGCCCCGCTCATCATCGGAGCGAAGGCAAAGGACATCATCCTGCCAGACACCACCGAACACAAGTGGATAAGCCTGCATCATTTACCCGAAGAGTACATCGTGCTGGTGTTCTGGGAAAGTACTTGCGGCCATTGCAAAAAAGAGGTACCTGAACTGCACAAGGTCTGGAAGGAGAAATTGCAAGCCATGGATGTCGGTGTGTATGCGGTGTGCAAAGCCACTGATAGCACCATGATGGGTCACTGGAAGGATTTCATCATTGAGCATAAGCTCGATTGGGTGAACGTGGGCCTTACGGCGAACGTTTACCGTGAGGCCAAGGCCGAGCCGTACAAGTACATCCCGGAGTTCACCACGCTCGAAAGCCTGAACTATGCGGATACCTATGATGTGTACGCGACCCCGAAAGTGTTCGTGCTCGATCGTGATCGGAAGATCGTGGCCAAGTCGCTCGACCCGGAGCAGATCGCCGATCTGATCGTGAAGCTGCAAGAGCAGAAGCGGCGCAAGGACCTGAAGCAATGACCGAAGGTCACTCCTCGGTATCCGCCCGCCAGATCTCCTCGCTTATGGCTTGGCCGTTCTTGAAGTAATTCGTGCCCCACTTGGCGATCACCTTGCTGTACGTGTCAGCCTTGTTGCCTTCCACCACGATGCGGCGGATGATCACCTTGTTCCCCTCCGTGTAGCTCTCTTCCGTTACCCCCTGCGGATACTCCCTTGCCAAGCTGCTGGCGTTGTAATCCCTGAAATCCTTGGGTTTGTTGCTTTCGATCCCGTCCAACCGATCCTTCGCAGCCATGCGCGCGGCTTCCGAAGTTGCGATGCGCATGGCCTCCTGCGACTTGATCTGTGACTTGTCGCCATCAACGCGCTTTTGGTTCCGCTCCGCCATATCGTCCGCGCGGCCTTGCATGTCGCTCTTGTTGCGCTCGTAAGCGCGGTTCGCATCAACGGCATTGTCACGGCGCTGGGCATTGTCCTGCTCCCGTTGCTGCGCAGCAACGGTGAAGATCTCGGCTTGATGGGCGGCGTTCTCGGCCTGCACATGATGGTGATCGCTCCATGCGGATTGTCTTTCGCTGGCTGCCTGTTCGGTGTTCAACTTATTGGCGTACGCCGCTTCGCGACCAGCGGCCGAACGGTCCATTCTCGCCCGTTCCGCGGCGGCCAGTGCCTCCTTCTCCGCAGCCAAGCGCTCGGCATTGGTCATCCGTTGGTCTTCGCTTCCGCTGAACAGTTCACCAGCGGCCCGCTCATTCTGTCCTTTCCGCGAAGTACCCTCCCCACGGCGCAAGGCTGCGGCATCCATGTCCGCTAGTTCCGAAGCACTCACCTCGTGCTTCAATTTCTTAATACGCTCGTTCTTCTCTTCTTCTTCCCTGCGGCGCGCATCGCGCATGAACTTCTCTGCGTCCTCGGCCTTGCTGTTGTCGATGGATGTGCTTGTGCGCTGGGTTGTCGGTTCGGGCTGAGCCGCACGCTCGCGGGCCAAACGGTCTTCTTCCTCCTGCCGCGCTTGCTCAGCCATCAACTTGTCGATCTGTTCGATCTTGGCTTGTGGATAGGTTTCCTCCGGTTTCACATCGAGGGCTTGAGCGTACAAGCCACGCGCTTCCTGGTAGGTTCGTTCGGCGAGCTTGGCATCGGCGTCCAGAATGATCGCACGGTAGCGCTCATCCAGTTCCTTCTGAGAGGCCATCTTGTTCCTGTCTTCTTCCGCCTTCAACCGCGCGGCTTCGGCATCTTCGGCCTCACGACGCTTGCGTTCTGCTTCTTCACGCAACCGATCGGCGGCCAACCGCTCCGCCTCAGAGCGTTCCTTCAATCGGCCGGCCATCGCGTCTTCGATCGCCTGCAACCGGTCTTTGGGGTATTTCTCCGTTGGCTTTACAGTAAGAGCCTCGGTGTAGCGGTCGCGGGCCAGATCGAAATTCTCGCTGTCGAAGGCTAGGTCAGCAGCAGCAATGATCTCGCGGTACTGTTGCTCCAAAGCGTCCCTCTCGGCTTGCTTTTTCCGCTCCTCTTCAGCCAGCCGTGCACGCTCCGCCGCATCGCTCTCCGCGGCTGATCTGTCGGCAGCTTCTTTGTCAGCAAGTTCCTTCAGTAGGCGATCGATCTCCGCCAACCGGTCGGTCGGATGTTTTTCGCCCGGTTTGATGACCAATGCATCGGTGTAGTTCGTGCGGGCATCGCCGTAATCCTTCGTGCCGAACCCCTTGTCTGCTTTCGCGATCAGTTCGGAGTAGCGCTTCTCGTTCTCGGCCCGCTCGCGCTCCAAACGCTCTGCCTCCGACTTGGCGCGGGCATCAGCGTCCATTTGCGATTCGATCAATGCGACACGCTCCTTGGGGTATTGCTCGCCTGCCTTCAGCACCAGGGCATCCTTATAGTCCTTCAGCGCCTCGCCCAACTGCTTGCCATCGTATTCGCCATCGGCCTTCTTTATCAACGCGGTGTATTTCGCCTCAAGTTCAATGCGCTTCTTCTCCTCCTCCTCCAAGCGTTTCAGTTCAGCCAGTTTCGCATCGATCTCGGCGATCCTGTCTTTCGGGTACTTCTCAGAGGGTTTGACCGAACCGGCCTCAACGAACTTGGCGCGGGCCCCCATGTAGCCTTCCGTGCGGAACATCTCGTTCCCCTCATCGACCAACTTCTGGTAACGCGCGTCGATCTCCGCTTGGCGTTTCGCCTCCTCGTCCGCCTTGGCCTTGTCGGCTATCTTCTTGTCGATGGCCGCCAGTTGGTCCTTGGGGTAGCGTTCGTCCTTTTTCAGGCCCAGCGCTTCATTGTACTTGGCCTTGGCCGCATCGAACATCGAGGTGCTGAACGCCGCGTCGGCAGCAACGATCACGGCTGCATACTGCTCATCCAGTTTGCGTTTCTTCTCGTTCTCGTCAGCTTGCTTCGCCAGTTCGGCGATCCGCCTGTCGATAGCCACCAACTGATCCTTGGGGTACTTCTCCTCACTCTTCAATCCGAGCGCTTCGTTGAACTTGGCCTTGGCCTCATCCAACTTGTCGCCCTTGAATGCCGCATCGCCGGCTTTCACGGCTGCGTTGTACTTCTCGTCCAGTTCTTTCTGTAAGCGATCCTTCTCGGCCTGGTCGGCGAGGTCTTTCACCTTCTGCACGATAACCGCCAATTGGTCCTTGGGGTATTTCTCCTCCGCTTTGATGGTCAGTGCTTCCTCGTACTTGTTTTTTGCCGGCTCATAGTTCCCGGCTTTGAAAGCCGCATCGGCCGCGACTATCGCGGCGGTGTACTTCGCCTCGATCTCCTTCAAGCGTTTCTCCTCTTCCGCTTTCAACCGGTCCTCCTCGGCCTTCTTGGCAAGTTCATCAAGTTTCTTGGTGATGGCCGCCAACTGGTCCTTCGGGTACTGTTCGGCGGGCTTCAGGCCGGTGGCTTCGGTGTACTTGGTACGCGCGTCCTCATACTTCGCGCCTTTGAATGAAGCGTCGCCCACGGCGATGGCCGCCTTGTACTTTTCCTCGAGTTCCTTGGCCTTGCGCTCTTCCTCCTCTTTCTTGGCCAAGTCAGCGAGAAGCGTTTCGCATTCCTTCACCTTCTGTTTCGGGTAGGGCTCATCGTCCCGCATGTCCAACGCCTGTTGGAATTTTGCCTTGGCGTTCACATAATCCTTCTTCACGAAGAGCGCGTCGCCATCCTTGATCAGCGCAGCGTACTGCTCGTTCAGCTTCTTTTCACCCTCCAGCTCCGCCAGCTTCATTTGCGCATCGCTCAGCTTGGCCTTCGCGATCGCATCGTTCGGCTTGAGGGCCAGTGCAGCATTGAATTTCTCAATGGCCTTCGCGTATTCCTTGGCCGTCATGGCGGCGGTCCCTTCCGCCAAGAGCTTGGTGTAATCGGCCTCAGCACCCAGTTCGCGCTTCCGTTTTTCGTCGTATTCCCGCAACAGGCGTGCTTGTTCGCTCCGCATATGTTCGGTGTAAACCATGTCCCAACTGAGCGTTCCTGTGGTCCCATCGAACTTGGCCTTGCCGAAAGGCTGTTCCAACACGCTGAAATCCATATCGGGAATGGACTGCAGCATCGTGAAATCGATGTTCATGCCCAATCCGCCGCTGCGCTCCTCCTCGGGCACGTTGCGCGTATCGATGAGGATGTTCTTGCCAACGAACCCCGCTTTGGAACACATCAGCTTGTAGTCCGCCCCGAAGTCGACGTTCATCTCGTACTTCCCACTGGCGTTGGTAACGGTTTCCACCAGCTTGGCGCCGTTCTTGAAGATCGTAACGGTAACCCCTTCCAGCTTCTTGGCCGTGGTATAATCCTTTACGTTGCCATAGATGTACACATCGTCCACTTGGGCGTGCACAAGTGTGCCGGCAAGGCTGAAGGCGAGCCCGAGGAGCGCATTGCACAAACGATTGATGTGCATGCGTGGGACGAAGCGGGTCTTTTCCATTCGGAGCGGCAAGTTAACCATGGGCCGAAAGCCCGACAGTGGGGCGGAATACCTTTCGGCCAACAGCATGCCCGGCATTTGGCAGGAACGCCTCCTTAATGGACCACCCTTGACAGGGGCCATCCTCCCTGCCAAAGCGGATCTGGTGGTTGTGGGCTCGGGCATTGTGGGGCTTTTCACGGCTTTGCATTACAAACGCTCCCATCCGGCGCATCGCGTGGTGGTGCTTGAACGCGGGAAGGGACCCGACGGTGCCAGCGTACGTAATGCCGGATTCGCCTGTTTCGGTAGCCCCAGTGAGCTGCTGGCTGATATGGAAAAGGAAGGGGAAGAGGCTGCACTGACCCGTGTTGAAGAACGTTGGCGGGGTTTGCTTGAACTGCGTCATGAACTGGGCGATGAGCGTATCGGGTTCCAAGAAACTGGCGGGTATGAGCTGTTCGGCACTGCCGACCCGCTGTACACCAAAGTGGCGGAACGGTTCGATCGGCTCAATATGAACCTCCGTGGGATATTCGGACGACAGGTGTACGAATGGCGCGATGGGTTGAAAGGTGAACTCGCCCTGAACACCGGGCACCTTGCGTTCACCGGTCTTGAAGGCCCCATCCATACGGCTCGGATGATGAAGGCGCTACTTCAAAAGACCGAACAATCCGGAGTGGAGGTTGTCTTCGCCGCCGACGTGAGCAAGGTCGAGGATGAACAAAGCCATGCCACAGTGACCCTGCGTGATGAAAAACGCATCCGGTCGGCCAATGCGGTGATCGCCACGAACGGATATGCCAAGGATCTGGTCCCCGGAATTGATGTTGTGCCCGCTCGTGGCCAAGTGGTGCTGACCGGTCCTGTAGGTGGGTTGAAGCTGCGCGGCACGTTCCACGCGAACGAGGGCTATTACTACTTCAGGGATTTCGAGGGCGGCGTTCTTTTGGGCGGTGGCAGGCATTTGGACCCCATAGGTGAAACAACGACGGAAGACGCGGTCACAGGACCGATACAAGCCGATCTGGAGCGCATGTTGCGCGAGGTGATACTGCCGGACAAGCCCTTTACGATCGCGCATCGCTGGAGCGGGGTAATGGGATTCCGGAGCAAGAGCAAAACGCCGTTGGTGGAACACATCACACCTCGGGTGGTGGTGGCTGCCGGACTGAGCGGAATGGGCGTGGCCATCGGTATTCGCGTGGCGCGTAAAGCAGCCCAACTGCTGGCCTGATCGTCCTACGAAAGAACAAGCCCCTCAACTTTCGCTGAAGGGCTTGCTGTTCCGAAAGAGCCTCCCGCCGGATTTGAACCGGCGACCTGCTCATTACGAATGAGCTGCTCTACCGCTGAGCTAGGGAGGCCACTACTACCGGTCCGCTTTCGCCAAGGCTTGGCGGACAAGGGCGGCAAATGTAGAAGGGCATTCCACACTCACCGCCCGTTCGATCATAGCTTGCTGAAGCGCTGTGCAGCAGCACCGGCAAGTACCGTGTACTGGCCGGGTGCAAGAGCGGCAATGTTCAAGAGCATTTCGCGGGCGCCGCTTCCGCGTTCGTTCAAAACAACGCGCCCTGCTGCATCAAGTACACGCACATCGCCGGTCACCGGGCCATCCGACACCACGCGCAAAACGTCAACTACAGGATTGGGCGAGAGACCAATGGCAGCGATGGTGTTGCCGCTCACACTTTGGCTACCGCGAATGTCCAAGGCCAGTTTACCGGGGTTCGGACCTACTGCACCGATGCTGGTCATGTTCCCGTCGTAGCTCATGGCGAAGAGTTCGCCGGTGCTGAAAAAATCCGTGGTGGTGGTGTAGAGCATGTGACCGACCGGGTCGTTCACCAAGCCGTAGATCGCCGTGCTGCCCGCAAGGGTATCCAATACGCTCTCAGCGTTCACATCGTAGCGCGCCACTCGGCCAACCGCATACTCCATGAAATACAACTTCTCTTCAGCGAACTCCGACGCCGCGCAACCGCTGCCAATGGCGATGTTCTGTGTAAGATCCAAGGTTGCGGTCCCAAGATCCACGCGGCTCACGCTGCTGCCGGTGAAATCCTTGTTGTTGAGGGTCCAAAGCCGGTTGCCTTCTACCATGATGTTCTCCGGGTTGATGCCATCGGGGCCGAGATCCACCTGTGAATAGGTAGCGGTGTTCATGTCGAGCATCCCGACATAGCCGACAGCATTCCCGAAATCGAAACCGTTGTTGACGGCGATGTAGGCCTTATCACCCGCCACCACCACATCCTCACCGCTGTATTCCAAACCATCTCCCGGGTCAATGCTATAGTCCAGGTCGAACGTGTTTTTGTCGCGTACCTCGAGGTAATGCGGCAGGCCGCCGATCTCGCCGCGCGAGAGAACGATCTTGTCGTTCCAGAAATCGAACCGGCGGATGCCCGTCACGATCTCCTGATCCAGGAGAGTGTAGGTGTCGGCGTCATACTTCAACAGAAAGCTATCGGCAGCCACATAGATGTAAGGTCCGTCAACCTGCACATGTGTCGCGAAACGCGCATCGTTGATCACTGCCACGCTTTGCAAAGAGCTGAGCGCAGGATCATAGCTGTACAGGGTCACAGGTGTCACTTGTGTCTGTGTGCCAAAGTCGAAGTAGCCTTCGCTCAGCACGAGCACTTGGTGGACGTACTGCTGCGCCGATGCGGAGAGCACGAGCACAAGCATTGAGGAAGAGAGGAGTGAACGGTACATGGGATGAGGGTTTTGCTTGCTGCTTTCACCGAGCGGCGTTGGTGATGTGAAACCTCCGGTGAATGGCGATGCCTGTACCGCAAGCACCACCCTTGTCCCGAGGGCCGTTGTTCCGTGCGGTCGGGCAGGTCTTCTGGCTCGTCCCCTCGCCCACCGCACCTTCCCGCTCCCGGACCGGGGGCAGTGGTATACGCGGTGCGCACAGGACTTACAGCTGCGGGAACAGCTCCGGTATTGCACCGGATTCCCTCTT
>JBDTSG010000132.1:0-54846 GCA_039931265.1 Flavobacteriales bacterium | reverse complement strand
GGACGAAGTGAAATTCTGCACGCACTACCGCATCCAAGGGCGCACCACGGAGCGCATGCCCTACGATATCAGCGGTGATGTGGAACCTGTTTATGAAAGTGTGCCCGGCTGGAAGGATAGTTCCAGCATCGATGCGGGGCTCGCGACTTTCGTCGATCACGTTGAACGCGCCGTAGGCGTGCCCGTGTCGATGGTAAGTCTTGGCCCGGGCCGCGAGCAGATGGTGCTGCGCGGAATGGCCACCGCCCACTGATCGCGGAAGCGATGCCCTTGTTGAAACCCGATCTGCGTGCCGCCCTGCACCGGAGCATGGGTGCGGACCTGGGGATGTTCGAGCACGCGCTCGAGCAACCACCGCCGGTGAGCATACGCCTCAATGCTTCGAAGCCGACCGGCGACCAAGGTGAACCAGTGCCTTGGTGCGCCACAGGGCGTTATCTCACCGAGCGCCCGGTTTTCACGTTGGATCCCTGCTTTCATGCCGGGGCTTACTACGTGCAGGAATCGAGCAGCATGATCCTCGAACCCGTGTTCAAAGCCACCGGGCTTTCAGGGAAACGGATGGTTGCATTGGACCTGTGCGCTGCACCGGGCGGGAAGTCGACGCATTTGCGCAGCCTGATGAGCGATGATTCGCTGTTGGTGTGCAATGAAGTGGAACCGAAGCGTGCGCATGTGCTGCAGGAAAACCTTTGGAAATGGGGCCACCCGAACGTGGTCGTGTGCAACGCACAACCCGATCGTTTCACACATCTTCAAGAAGCGTTCGATCTGATCCTGGTGGATGCACCGTGCAGCGGTGAGGGCCTGATCCGGAAAGACGCCTACGCCATGGAACAATGGACGCCCGCCCTGGTGCGCGAGTGCGAACTGCGGCAACAGCGGATCATCGATACCATCTGGCCAACTCTGCGCCCCGGTGGCTTTCTCATCTACAGCACATGCACTTACGAGGCATGCGAGAACGAAGAACAGATCGAACGGATCCTTTCTGACCACGATGCCGAACATGTAGCGATAAGCGGCTTGGAAGAGCTTGGCCCGGTCCGTGGCAAGAACGGCATCGGCCTACGCTGCCTCCCTCATCTGGTGAGGGGAGAGGGTCAGTTCATGGCATTACTCCGGAAGGAGGGCGAATGGAACGAACGGACAGCCGTGAACGCGACGCATGCTCCAAAACCTGTGGATGACCCTGTACTCCCGCTACTGGTGCGACCGGATGAATTGGACTTTCGCCTGAGACGCGAGGTGTGGTTCGCGGCTCCGGCATCGCATAGCGCGTTCATCGATCGACTGGTGCATGCCACGGACCCGATCGCACCCGGTGTGCCCGTGGCCGAAGGGAAGGCTAAGCAATGGCGGCCCCACCCTGCTTTGGCACTGAGCCGCTTGCTGGACACGAGCAGCGTGCCGGTGATCCCGCTGAACACCCAAGACGCACTGCGCTACCTGCGCGGCGAAGCGCTGAGGGCTTCTCAAGCCACAGGCTTTGCGCTCATGACCCTGAGCGGCTTGGCGGCCGGCTGGGCGAAAGGCGCCGGAAACCGCTGGAACAACCACTGGCCGGATCCTTGGCGCATAAGGATGCGTTGAACGGGCAAGCCCGGCATTACTTTGTGGCAGTGCCTCCCGACAAGTCCGGAGGAAAGAAATGTGGAACGCGTTCGATCGTTGGTTCGATAGGCACAAGTATGGTGTCATTGGCACCTTGCTGTTGCACAGCTTCGTGCTGCTCGGCTTTTCCATAGCGGAGATCAGCAGTCAACGGCAGGAAGAGAACAAGGAAGAGGAATACTTGGAGATAGTCACCCCGATGACCGATGCGGAGTTGCAGGCCATTGCGGATCAGAGCACAGCGCAGCAACAACCCCAGGGCGAAGTGACAAATGCCATCAGCAACGCGATGGCCCAACTCGCACAACCGAGTGCCGCAACCATGGAACGGTTCGAAGCGAAGAGCATGGAAGATCTGAAGGAAATGGAGCGGCAGGAGTTCGATCGGCTAGCACAGGAACGGACAGCGCGTGGGGAAGAGATCGTCGTGCCTGCGCTTACGCCAGAGAAGTGGGACAAGAAGCTCTACATGGAGCCCGCTAAACCGATCAAGCTCGCGGGGAACGTCACCGTGGAGCACAACCTCACGGATCGCTCGGCCAACATCGCGGTGCCTGCATACAAGTGCAAGAGCGGAGGCACAGTAACGATCGATGTGGAAGTGGATCGCAGCGGGCATGTGAAGCGATCCTCGTTGAACCAAGCCGCCTCCACCACGAGTGATGCTTGCATGACCGACTTGGCTGAGCAAGCCGCCGTGAACGCTGCGTTCAGTCCATCGACGAGCGCAGGGGATCCGCAGAAGGGATGGATCAAGTTCATCTTCGTTCCGCAGTGAGGGCATGCCGGTCATCCCGTCACTGGAAACCCTTGCTCACGGCCAGTTTGACGCGTAACTGCAGCAACGCCCGCAATTTCTGTCAGCGATCTTCCAACGGAATGCTGATTGACAACGCGGCGGTCATGAAACACAATTTCCACAGCGGTGCCGCCCTCATGAGGGAGCATCAGCACGGTGCGCTCGTCACCCCCATCAACGAGCTGTTCGACGCTTTTTTCGGAGCGGGTATGGGTCAGGTGGTAGGCAGCGATGAAGTGCGTGGAGTGATGCCGCGTGTGAACATCACCGACTCCCCTGACGCTTTCACGCTTCACATGCTCGCGCCCGGCTTCACCAAGGCCGAGCTGAACGTCAACGTGGAGACCAACCTGCTCACCATCAAAGCCGCGCACAAGCCGATCGCGCTGAAGGAGGGCGAACGTTGGACCCGGCGCGAATTCGGACCCAGCGCTATCCAACGGAGCTTCCGCCTGCCCGAAGGCGTGAATGCTGAAGGCATCCGTGCTGAACATGTAGATGGGGTGCTGTCCGTTACGCTACCGAAACGCGAAGAGAGCAAACCGAAGACGTTCGCAGTGCATATCGGCTGATCGAACAACACCAACGGAAAGCGCCCCGCACAACGGGGCGCTTTCCGTTGGGCTAAATTCAGCCACCGAACAACATGCCCCATGCAGCGGAACTTCATGCTTGCACTTCTTGGATCATTCAGCTGTGTGCTCTGCGCGCAGCAGCCCGCTGCACCACCGAAAGTGGTCAAGAGCGAAGCGAAGGAATTGAAGACGCACGGCAAGGGTGCTCCTGCAGCGGCACCAACTCAGGACACGATCACTTGGCAATTCACTGGCGCGTTCGACGTCGGCCCGGCGCATCCCGAATGCGCGACAATGCCTGTGCAGGAACGCGATGCCTGCACCGCACAACACGTGCTTCAAGGCATCCTGAACCAAGGGACCGTCGACCCCGTGAGCCTGGCCTTGGTCGTTGAAGTGTCCTTCGGTGTGAACGAATACGGGGAAGTGAAGGATATCAAGGTCGAAGGGATTGCCGACCAGCGCTTCATGCAGAAAACGGTCATCGCCGTCTCGAACATGCCCCGTTTCGCCTATGCCACCAAGGCCGAAACACGCACCGGCAGTCGCTGCCTTTTCCGCATTCCGGCAGCCCTGCTCACCGCTCCGAAAGAAAAGTGAAACCCCCCGGATGTGTATCGCGTATGCCCGCACCCCAACCAACGCATTCCCATTCCAGCCGATGAAAATCGACCTCCTCACCTACTACAAAAGCGTACTCGACAAGATCAGCCTTGTGGACCGGGGCATTTTCCGCAAGGAGTTGCGCAAGGCGTTCAGGAACCTGTTGCCCGAAGAACGCGAGGAATTGAAAAATTGGTTCCGCACCAGTTGCGTGTGCAAGCTCAACGCGGCCGCGGAAACGCTCGTGCCGGAGACGGTCCGGTCCGCAGTGGGCTGAAGGTCTCAGTTGAAGTGCTTGCTGCTCCAAGCCTCCGCGCTGAACTTCCCGAAGAATGCCATCCAGCCGAACGCCGTGAAACCGGCGATCACCATAGCGGTCCAGAACAGGAACAGCAGTCGCCCACCGTTCAGGTAAGACGTGGCGTCGGGGCTGTTCACCAAAGATCCCGGGGCGAACAACGCCACCACGGTGGCGATCATCAGAACGGTTGTGGCCAAATGGGCGACAGAGCGCAACGGCCAATTCACAAAGGCACGGTGCCATGCCAGATCACCACCCCATTGGTGAACGAGGTAATACAGGTCATTGCCCAATGGAACGAACAGCAATGGATCCCCTTCCACATCGCAGAGCTTGAACCGCTCGGCAGGTGCCATGATCTTGAAACCGGCCAACGGTGCTGAAGCCCGCTTCTCCAATTGCCTCAGCTCGTGAATGGCTTGAGGAGGTAAACTGCCTTTGAACAAGCCGCCATCCAAGAACCGCAAGCGGTATTTGGTGCATACGGTGCGAAGAGCAGTTGCCGGATAGACGCGGTCCAGATCGAGGCCGGCTATGCGGTTGGGACGCTCCTTCGCGGAGCTGAGCACCATGGCCCGCAGTACATCATCGTTCTTCTGTTCCTCGTCAAGAATACCTTTCACCGCCTCAAGGAAAGCAGCGGACCCGCGCAGGCTGCGCAGTTCCTCTTCCAGATGCGATCGGCGTTGCATGGACTTTCTTGTCATGTGCGAGTAACGCCCCGGGAAGCACCTTAGTGCTTAACCCCGGTCCTCCTCGCTGGGCACTGTTGCGGGTTCGTCGTGTTCCTCGAGCAGAATGGCCTTGCGGACATGTTCGGGTGCATCGGAGGCGATGGAACTGAGAGCGGTCCGATTCGGTTGCAGCACGCGGCAACTGGACTTCACCTCGATCGGGCTCTTCCAAGTACCCTTCTCCACCACCACGTTCCAAACACTGTCATAAGGGAGAACGAAACGCACGGGACTTTCCTCGAACAAACCGCCGAAGTACTTGTGTGTCTTGCCCTGCTTGTATTTCTTGAAATCCATGCCGCTCATGAACTTCACCTTGGTCGGCTGGTCGATCTCCACTTCAATGATCTCCTTCTTCTTGGCCTGATATTGCTGGTGCAGGAATTTCATGCGGATGTCCGATGGTTTAGGCGAAGGTAAGTGTCGTCGGCGGTGGTGGGTTCAATCTTGGTGACCGGTCGTGGTTCAATCCTTCACCATCGGCTTCACACTACGCTGGCCGTTGCCCTCGGCCACTATGAAGTAGCTGCCCGCATCGAGCCGGGAAACATCGGCGTAAAGCCTTCCGCTGGAGGGCGCACGGCCACTGTGAACGGTCATCACTGAGCGCCCCAATGCATCCACGATATTGACTTCCACAAGGCCTTGCCGCGCACCGACCGGAATGCAGATCCAGTTCGTGGCGGGCATGGGGAAAGGATCGCCGAGCGCCGGACCATTGTTCTCGGCCACACCCGAACCCACGTCCAGTACATGGAAGTTCCAATAACCGTCGGGGGCCACAATGGGCCGCATTTGCTGCTTGCCACTGTTGGCGGTTGCATGGATGTAGTAGAACACTTCCGTGCCGACCGGTTGGGCGGGGATGGCCGCCGACCATTCGTTGTTGCCGATATCCGTCATGGGCAATGAGGCATAGGCCTGCGTGGTATCCGTGCTCCAGAAGAGATCCGCATCAGCAATGCCGCTCCGGTGACGGATGTAGCCCGTTACGGTATAGGGAATGACGGTCTCGTACGTATCGCGCAGTTGTTGGTGGCGGATCAGCAGGGGGTCTGCCACCCCGATGCACTTGGTGATGCAGTGCAGCGCGCCACTGGCACTGATGATGTTGTCCGGAGAGTTGTCGCTATCGATCCCGATCACGCGGTAGCCTGGCAGTGCCTCGCGCAGGATGCGCAGGCCCGTGGTGTCGTATTGCTCCCGGTAGGTAGGTACGAGCACGGTTTTGTTTATGAAGATGTTGTTCGCGTACGTGCGATAGCTCGCGTTGGGCGGAAAGCTCCCACCTGTGCTCGGCGGCATGGGTATGCGGATGATCTCGTACGGCGTTCCGAAAACGCTGGTGTAGTTGGCCTGGATGTCGGCGATGTTGGCTTCGATCGCGGGTCCATCGCTCTCACCCGTGGGGAATTCCCCGACGAGCAGGGTTTCCTCGTCCAACAACTTCATGTGCATGTCGATGTGGTGGATGCCATCGTAGGGCAGCGTCTCCATTTTGATGTAGCGTCCCTGTGGGATGCCCATCCATTGTTCCATCATGTCGTTCACCCCTTGGGAAGTGCGCACCGTCTGGTTGTAATCGCCGTTGGCACCGTTCTCGTCATCCACCAACATGCTGCTGAAGGCCGTGCCGAAACCATCGGCCATGAAATTGCCACCGGTATGCACCAGGTCGTTCGGTGCTTGGCTGCTACTGTAAATGGGGATGTTCAGGTATGTCGCGATCGCATCCGGCAGCACGTCGTCCTCGGGACGCGGCCGATTGTAGATCCAGTCCATCAGCAACAAGGTGTCCACTTCGTTACGGTACATGGTTTCCATGCCGTAATCGCGCATCCAAACGCTATTGAACGGCTCAACCATGTAGGTGACATTGCTCAGGTCCGTGATGGGACCACCGCCTGCCGATCCCTGCAAATAGGTTTCAACATCCGTTGCATTGTCGCACACGATGATCACCGGCACCTCATCCAACGCGTATCGCACGATCTGCTTCAGGATAGTGGGGTAGCCTGCCCACGTGATCGCCAAGATCTGCACCTCTTCCCACTCGGCCATGGTGCGCACGGGGAAAGAAGGCGGCGCGGTAATGCCCCGCTCAATGTCCGAGCGGCTGTTCCGGTAATCCAAAATGCGCCCTACCTCCTCGGGTGCAAGTGCGTGCGGGAGGCCGGTACGTTGGGCCAGTACTGCAATAGGGAGCAGGAAAGCAACGAGGAATGATGAACGCATGGGAGAGATGGTTTCGGGAAGCGCGCCGCAAGTTAGCCGCCCGTAGCAGCGCCGACCGACACGCTATCCGGCGCCGGTTGTGTTCCCGTCGGGATGGGCAGGGTGTCCGCATCCAAGGGTATCCCGGGGCTGTCCGGCACCACTTCCTCGTCGGGTACGGTGCCGAAGTATGTCCATGTACCGATCACATTGCGCACATAGCGGAAGGATTCCGCGCCCTTGCAGAATCCGTTGCGCACCGGCGGCTTCCGCCAGTAACGCGGACAGGAGAGGAGCAACAACGCACGCTCCACATGGTTCTCCCACCGATCCCCGCGCAACCCCACGCTTACCGCCAGCCGCTGGGCATCCTGGATGTGCGCTTCGCCTGCGTTGTAACTGGCCAGCACGAAGCGCTGCCGTTGCTGCTTGTCGGGTACCGAACGTTGCCAGAGCGTATCCAGTTTGCGCAGGTAAACCGCAGCCCCGATCACATGGCCTTCCACACCCGGCTTGTCCTTGTTGCTGAATCGCGCCGCCGTGGCCGGCATCAACTGCATAAGGCCTTGCGCACCCATATGGCTACCCGCAGTAGAGTCGAACCGCGATTCGCGGAAGGCGATGGCGGCAAGCAAATGCCAGTCAAGCCCAAGGCTGTCGGCAACGCGCCGGAAGAGTTTATCGAAGCCCGAAATGGTATCACCGAGCGTAGCAGGTGTCCGGGAACCATAGGGACCCAGACGTTCCGCAAAACGGAGATCTTCCATCTCACCGGCGAGCGTCTTTCGCACACGTTGATCCGAAAGATGCGCGTTGAGCGCGGCGAGGAGTTGTGGTGCATTCGCGCGTACCGCGAAAACCAGCGGCTGTTCATCCTTCGACCATCGGGCGCCGCCCAAGTGCGGGAACTGCTCCATGGCCCTGGCTGCGGCCAAGTGCGGTACCACCACCGCATCCTGCTTTCCCAGGACGACTTGGTCCAAAAGGCCGGTTGTCGTGATCGTCGAGGCAAGACACACCACGTTCGCGAACCGGCCCTCGGGCATTGCGCCGCCGAACGCACAGGCCATCGGTAGCTGAACGGTATCCACGGCGGTCTTCCTCTTCCCGTCCACCGGCCGCCGCAACAGCACAACGGGGTACACGCTCGCATACGGCAACGTGATCGTGATCCCTGCGCCGTTCAGGGTCCGCTCGCCGATCTGCGCCGCGATCACATCCACGTGTCCGGCCATCAGGGCGCGGTACAATTGGGCCAAGCTGTCCATGGCTACCGGTACCATGGGCATTGGGCAAGCTTCAGCGAAGGCGGTCAATAGGTCCCACTCCAGGCCTGCATCACCATACGTGCGCTCCTCCCAGGTCAGCGCATCCTCGATCACGCCTATGCGCAAAGTGTCTTGACCGATCTCCTGCAGATCGCGGTCAACAGGATGATCGAGAACGTCGGGTGGGTCTGGCGAACCGCAAGCGACAAGTGCGAAAAGCACTAATGGAACGATCGCTCTACCCTTCATTGTCCACAGCACGGATGTGTTCCACCAGCTCCGCAAGAAAGGTGCGGAACTCACCACGATAGACGTCGATGTGTTCGTGCAGGACGCTTTCGGCACCATTGAGTGCTTCCGCGTGGTAGGCCCTTTTGCTGAGTCCATGCAGCGCCTTGCCGATACCGGTGATGGTGGCGTAGGAAGCAAGCCAATCGCCCTTGACCAGGTAAGGCAGCATATCCCGTGTACGTTCCGGCAGGCGCCCTTGTTCGCGTTGAAGCAATACATAGCAACGCTGCGCGAAAGCCGATAGCGGTTCTTCCCGGTGCCGTTCCCATTCACTGGCCAGCAGGTGATCGTAGAACAAGTCGAGCGCTACCCCCGCGTACTTGCCGCAATGGGCGCGTACACGCTCTCGACCCACCGCAGTGATCGGATGCTGATCCGTGAAACTGTCGATGCGCCGATGGCGCCGTATCCCCTTTTGCACCAAGGGATGATGTGCTGACAAGTCGCGGCCCTTCACAGCATCGGCCATGAAGTTGCCCACCATCACCAAGGGTTCGTCGCCACTGAGGTGGAGGTGCGCGAGGAAGTTCATGTTGCGGGCAAGTTAGCCGCCCCTTCCACCGACGGCTTGCAACCGCCGCTCATGTGATCGCCCCGGGGCCCGCACCGGGCTCGGGTACATTCGCCAAGCATGACAGGCACGCAGCGCAAACAGGTGGCCTATTGGAGCGCCCAGCTCAGCGGCTGGGGTGTGTGGGTAGGCGTTGTAATGCTGTACAACTACCTCAACGGCACCTTCACCTTGGGTTTGGTGAAGACGTTGCTGACGATCCTCCTGCTGGGCATCGCCGTTAGCCACTTGTTGCGGTGGTACATGCACCAACGGAACTGGTTGGACCTGCCTCTGGGCAAGGTGCTTGTGAGGCTGCTGATCAGCGCAGCCATTCTGGGCGGCCTCTCCTTCTCCATGCACGCCTTCATCAACGATGTGTTCTTCTTGGACCTGAAACCGATGCTCAGCGCGGATGGCCGGGAGGTCTTCACGCTGGTGCAGAACTGGACGATCCTTTTCGTGCTGTGGAGCTTCGGCTACTTCGCCTACCATTGGTTCGTTGCCCACCGGCGCGAGGAATTGCGCAACCTGCGTTTGGAAAGCGCCATGCGCGAAAGCGAACTGAGCATGCTGCGCAACCAGATGAACCCCCACTTCATCTTCAACGCGATGAACAGCATACGTGCGCTGATCGACGAAGACCCCGTTACGGCCAAGCGCGCGATCACCCAACTGAGCGCCATCCTGCGCAGCAGCCTGCTCACGGGCCGAAAGAAGAGCGTGCCGTTGAGCGAGGAGCTCGCCGTTGTGCGCGACTATCTCGCACTGGAGCACATCCGTTTCGAGGAGCGCTTGAACGTGGAGTGGAACATCGATCCCGCCACCGAGCAGGTGAACGTGCCACCGATGATGCTGCAGACGCTTGCCGAGAACGCGGTGAAGCACGGCATCGCGAAACTGACAAAGGGCGGTACGTTGCGTATCAGCGCTGAACGCGGCGAAGGCATCGTGCTGCTCACCGTTGCGAACAGCGGCCTGCTGGACCACCCGACGCACAATGGCAACAGCACCGGCATCGGCCTGCGCAATACCCGCAAACGCCTCGAACTGCTGTATGGCAACCGGGCCGAACTCACCATGCACGATGGCAATGGAATGGTTACCACGCAGGTGAGCATACCCCTGGATCAGTAACGCGCAAGGGCGATGTATCCATCGCCCGAACAACCAACAACGCATCCCGATGAAAGCCATGATCGTTGACGATGAGCGCCTGGCGCGCAAAGAACTCGCAAGCCTGCTGGCCAAACACCACGAGGTGGAGATCGTAGGCGAGGCAACCAACGCCGATGAAGCCGAGAAACTCTATCACGAGCTGCGCCCCGACCTGCTTTTCCTCGACGTGAACATGCCGGGCCGCGATGGCTTCCAACTGCTCGAAGCACTGGACCCCGCACCGCACGTGATCTTCGTTACGGCGTACGACGAACACGCGCTGCACGCCTTCAAGGTGAACGCGCTCGATTATGTGATGAAGCCCGTGGAGCCCGCGCGCCTGGAAGCCGCGTTGAACAAGGTGCCGCGCATTACCGAGGCCGGTACACCGCAGCGCGACATGCTGCATGCCGACGACCAGATCTTCCTGCGCGATGGCGAGAAGTGCTGGTTCTGTACGCTGAAGGACGTGCGGTACTTCCAGAGCGAGGGCAACTACATCCGTGTGTTCTTCAACGACCAGAAACCCATGGTGCTGCGCAGCCTCAACACTTTGGAGAAGCGCTTGGACCCGCTCGTCTTCTTCCGCACCAGCCGCAAGCACATCATCAACCTTCAGTGGGTGGAGAAGATCGAGCCCTGGTTCAACGGGGGATTGATGGTGAAACTGAAAGGCGGCGAACAAGTGGAGGTGAGCCGCCGACAGAGCGCGCGGTTCAAGGAGCTGTTGAGTTTGTGAGGAAGGCCTCTCGGGGACGGCTTGGCCAACCCGGACAGAAGCAGAACCGTCAAGCCAACCGGTAGCCCCGATCCGAACCATCGCTACCTTCCGCACTTCCAAACCTGTTGCGCCATGATGAGACCTTCTACCCTTCGCACCGCTCTTGCCCTTGTTGCTCTGCCGCTCGCTTCCAGCGTCTTCGCGCTGCAAGGCGGCCCTGATCAGTACGGCTACATCTGGAAGGACAGCAACGAGCCCGGCGGTCCCTCTTACAATTGGTTCGACATCACCACGATCGGTGTGCCCGTGACCGGTCTCGCCGACGACAACGTGGTGGGGCCTTTCGTGATGCAGACCAACATGCCTTATTACTGGTACGAGCCGAAGAAGATCTGGATCGGGAGCAACGGCTACGTCGCCTTCAACAGTGTCAACATCGCGTCTCTGTTCCCCTTCATACCGCAAGCCGGGGGGGCCAACGACTACATCGCCGCGATGATGTCCGACCTCAACTTCCTGGGTGCCGGAAATCCTGCCCAGTGTTTCCTCTACGACGATGCCACGATCACATGTGTCAGCTGGATCAACGTGCCTTTCTGGAGTCCCCTGCCGCCCACATGGACCGGCAGCAACACCTTCCAAGTGATCCTGAACAAACAGGACAGCACGATCACGGTACAGATCCAGGATCAACAGGGTTTCACGCAGAACGGAGACATCAGCCTCGGCATCGAGAGCATCACTGGCGATATCGGACTGGCGCATAGCGCCGACCTCTACCCCCTGCCCGGATACGCCATTCGCTACTACAATCCTGCGGTGCCTTTGTTGGACATTGCGGATGCCAGCGTGGAATGGAACACACAGGATGGCAGCCAAGGCCTCATGCTGAAGCGCTTCGGGCCCGACTTCCCGCTAACGGCCAACTACCGGAACACGGGAAACGTGGATGTAGGCCCCTTCGGTACCAACATCACCGTGATCAACTCCATTGGCCAGATCCTTGCCACCGACCAACAGAACATCGGCTATCTGGTGCCCGGCCTCGATACCACTATTACCTATGCCGCGCCTTTCACGCCCAGCGCCGCAGGCACGGTCAGCTATCGCGCTGAGTTGACCGGCATTCCGAACGAATTGGTGGGCAGCAACAACGTCCGGATACAGGAACTCGTGGTGTACGACACTTCTTTCAGCACCCTCAATCTGAAGTGGGCCGGACCTGCTGACGATGGCATAGGCATTGGTTGGAACGGTGGTAACGGCGGTGTCGGTGTGCACATCGTGCCGCCCTTCTACCCCATCTACTTCAACGCCACCACCTGCCGCATCGCCAGCAATGCCGGGCTTGTCGGTTTCTACATGCGCGTTTTCGATGACGATGGCTTGAACGGGGGGCCGGGTACGTTGCTCGATAGCGTATTCGTACCAGCGGCCAACGCCAGTGCGGGCGACAAGGTGATCCCGCTCGCGACACCCTTCACGCTGAACGATGGCGGTGTTTATGTGCAGTGGTACATGGGAGGTGCCAACATCAACATTGCGCAAGATCCCCAGGTGCCGATCAGCCTGCGCACGTATGAGTGCTTGGACAACGTGTGGGCGGAATACCGCGACCGCACGCTGTACGACTTCCACCTCGGCATACAGTCCGTTGCACCGCCCGTGGTCGATCTCGGCTGCACGGGGTTCTTCGGTTTGATCGATGGCTTGGACGTTACCGGCCCTGTGAGCGTGCGTTCCTGGGTGAAGAATTTCGGGAACCAGACGCTGAACAACTTCCCGATGAACTACCAGTATGAGAGCGACCCCGTGGTGACACAAAATTACTCCGGCCCCGCTATCGCTCCCGGCGACAGCTCGCTGTTCACGTTCACACAGCAGTTCACACCGACCATGAACGCAACGGGCAACATCTGCAGCTGGCCCACCTACCCCAACGATGCGGACCTGCTGAACGACACGAACTGCGTCAGCATCGACACGTTCACCGGGATCAGCGAGTTGCAGAATGCAACGCTCGACCTGTTGCCAAACCCAGCGAACGAGCATGTGACGATCACTGGATCGCTGGCCGGCCGTTACGAGGTTTCCATCCTCGATATTGACGGGCAGCTGGTGCGACGCGAGAGCCTTGTTGCAGGCAGTGGTTCTGTGCGGCTCGACATCCGCACACTTGCCCAAGGCACGTATACCGTGCTCCTTGCCGGTACGAGCGGTCAACGCGCCATGAAGTTGTTGGTAGCGCGGTGAACCGAACGAAAACCACGAAAGGGGGCGGGGTCTAACTTCGCCCCCTTCTTTTTGCCCCATGTCCAAGAACACTTCCCTGCTGCTGATCATCTGGAACGTCCTGCTCACCGCCCTTGTGGCCTTCGGGTTGCTGCGCGGGAAGTCAGGGCCCGAGGGTGCAACCTCTCCCGGCACATCGGGTGACGACCCCGGGGTTGTCATCATCCCCTCGGACAGCAGTATGGACCGCGGTGCGCTGAAGGAAGCACGCATCGCCTTTTTCACCTTGGACAGTTTGCAGGAGCACCTTGAACTGATCAAAGACCAACGCGCGCTTTTCCAAGGAGAAGCTTCGCGCCACCAGAACAAGTTGATGAAACGGCAGGCCGAGGCGCAGGACGAAGCCAATGCACTGATGGCCAAGGATCCTACCTACAGCACGAAAGCCGAGCAGGAGAAGGACATGATGCGCTTGCAGCAGTTGGATGCGGAACTGAAGGAATTGCAGGCCAGTTCGGCGGATGCCATGGACCAACTGGAGATGCGCATCATGGGCGACATGACCACGGCCCTCAAGGAGTTCTTGGAAGAGTACAACAAGACAGCCGGCTTCGACTACGTGATCATGATGCAACCGGGTGGACAGGTTTGGCCCGGCAACCCGGGTCTCGACATCAGCAACGATGTGATCGCGGGTATGAACGCGCGATACGCGGAGAAGAAGGCCGCGCCGAAGAAGCCCTGAACCGCTCAAGCAGCGCCGCGCGCCATGCTGTGCAGCAAGAAGCGCGCATGCACGGGGAAATCGTAGACGCCGTAGCGGTCCAATGAGCAGGGATCGCGTGCATCCTCGATGCGCTGGTAGCCGACCAACACCTGCTGAGTGAAACCCATGGCTCGGGCGGCGGCGGCAAGTTGAACTGAACAAGACCCATCGGGCCAAGCGATGCTTGTTACGGGCTTACCGGTGAGTTCTTCCAGGTACGCTTTGCTCTTGCGCGTCTCCTCCACGGCATCGGCAAGTGCGATGTTGCCCATGTTGTTGTGCCACCAGCCGTGGCTGCCGATGGTGATCAGCGGATGGCGCGATGCGATCGCGATGTCCACATCGCTCATCAATTCCCAAAAGGGCAAAAGCGGTTGAAACGAGTCATCCAGTTGGTGTACCAGCTGATCGTAGAGTTCCTGCTTCGGTGCCCAGATGCCACGCTCCTTGATGTGGTCGCGCAACAACTTCCCTTTCGTCCGGTAGTGGCTATCGGCTGAATTCCAGGGGATGCCATCCACATCCAGCACGGCATGTTGCCCGACGTATGCCGACAAGTCGAGAAGATCCCCCCAGAGAATGCGCAAGCCGAGCGGGTTGGCACCGGTGATGAAGAAGGATGCCGGGGTGTTATACTTCTCCAGTAAGGGCAACGCGTGAGTGAGGTTGTTGCGCAGGCCGTCATCGAAGGTGAGCGCAACAGTGAGCTTGCGCGGATGTCTCGCGCCGGCGAACACTTCCGCCAACGGCACCACATTGAAGTGGGCATGGAACAGCTGCAGGTGCCGCTCGAACACATCAACACCCATATGCCGGATGTTCACTTCGTGGCAACCCGGCTCACCGATGCCGTGGTACATGAGCACACGTGCCTTACCCGCGCCACCGATGCCGAGCAGTCCGGTTTCAACCGCTTTGCGGCGCAGCAGATGGCCGATGGCTTCGGGCATTGGGCCAAGGTATCCTACTCCCCTGCCTCAACCACGCGCGATACCTCATCCAACTCGCGCTCTTTCCCATTGCCTTCCAACGTGCACGCGTGCAACGTGATGCTGCCTCCCTTGCGGTGTTGCTGTGTGCGCATGCCACGCAGCCCAACACGGTTCCGCGTGATCGTGGCTTGGCGCAATTCCAGTGCTGCTCCATCCACGGCTGCAACACCGGTGGCACAGTTGCTCGCGGTAATGCGCTCGGCACTCACCTCGGCACCACTGGTTACAAGCAGACCGGTGCCGACCAGATCGTTGAACGCCGCGTCCCGCACCTCCAGTTTCCCGCCGCTCACCACAAGTCCATCGCCGGTCGCTTGGCCGGTGCTTCTTTGGAAGTTGCACGCTTCCACTTTGCCTGTTGCGTTCACCAGCCGCATGCCGTCTCCCTTGGCGCCCATGAAGGCGCAACCCGAGACATCCACCGAACCGCGTTGCACGGAAACCAAGGTGCCCTCGGCACCGCTCAGGATGCACTTGATCATCGTTACATCGGTGTTGCGGAAGTTGAGCATGCCGTCCGCACTACTACCACCGCTCATTTGTAATCCGACCATACTGCACCGGCTTTCGGGCACGCCGTTCACGGCCACACCGACGTAAGGAGCATCGTCCGCAGGACGGATGAAGACCGGGTTCGGTCCGGTGCCGTTCACGACCAGCGTACCGTTCACTTCCACGCGTTTGCCCGCAGCGATGAACCAACGTGTGCCTTTGCCCAAGATCACGGTGGTACCCGGTGGTGTGATCACGTCATCCTCTATCCGGTACTTGCCCCGCACGAAATTGAGCGTGTCGCCCGAAACAGTACAGCCGATGCGCGCAGCGATATCGGCAAGCGTGTTACCGAACGGCACCGCCGCTGCTTCCTCCTCCGCATGCACCGGGTTGTGAGCGTCGGGCAAGGCTCTGGATAACCATTCCGGATCCGAGAATGTTGCCGTTGGCCACTTCTCCATCAGGCCGGTCTTGGCTTTCGCCATGTGTTCACGGAAGTCGGCACGGGAAATCAGCGCACTGAACAAGTTCACCACGGGTTCACCGTCACTGCGCCAAGCATCCGAGCCGTGTTGCGGCCGGTACAACGGAACGATGCGTCCGGTACTCCGGTCATAAGCATAGGTGGCCTCGTCCATGATCGCATCGCGACGACCTTCCGCTTCGCACAGGAGCAACCATGCTGCTGCTGCTTCTACATCGATGTTGTCGGATGCACTGCCGCTGCCGGAAATGATCGCGTGCTCCTTCGCGATGATCTCTTCGGCAAGTGCGGAGTCGCCGTCGGTATCGGGCCGCCAATGCTCCGGGAGCAACGAACTGAACCCTTGCGTAAAAAGCGCAGCATCGGAATAGCCGCGCTTGTCAAGAAAGATCGCATCAATGAACTCCTCGGCGATGAACTCGGAACGGTTGCCATCGATCTCCGCACGCACTGCGGTGCGCTCGGGCGCGGCCAACTTCAAGTACTTCGCCATGGCGATCGCTTCGTTGGCTCGTTCGGTGGTCCCGTTCTTCGGTACGAGCAATAGCCTGCGTTGGGCCTTGAAGTAGTTGTCCTTGGGGAAACGGATCTCCCAGCCACCATCCACTTCGGCCATGCGCCGCACTTCAACTGAATCGGAGTAACCCTCCCCGGAGAATAGTGCGGCCCGCCAATCAGCATCGCTCAGCTTCTTGCGCTTCTTCTTGCCGGTATGCTGGCCCGTAGTGATCGTCCACAACTCGCCCTTCTCCGTTGGCCCGACTTCGTTGCGCAGGTCGAAGACACCCGCGTACACCGCGACTTCACCAGCGGTGATGCCAAGCGGCCATTGGTCCACACGCTCGTACCACCCCGTGTTGAACAGTGCGAACAACAACCCGACGGGAAGGCCAAGGACCAACAACCATCGGAGCAAACCGCTACCGCGCCGTTTCCTGGCCATGGTGGAAATAAGTTGTTGCCTTGGCATCGCTCAAGCGCCCACCGCTCATGCGCAACCTCACGTTCCATGGCTGTAGTTCGTAGCGTTGCCGATCGTTGTACGAACTGCCCTTCACGTTCTGTGCGGTCCATGGGAAGATCCTCAGGCGCACGGCATGTTCGTCACTACCGATCACGTCAACGCGGTAGTCCTTGCCCCAGCTATTGGCTTCCACTTGGAGCGAGTCACCAGTAAGGGTCAATTCCACTGGTGGAACCCCTGTGCCAGCGATGAGCACGTTGTTCATCTCACGCTTCACTTGAATGTCGCCCGCTTCAAGTTCGGCGCGAAGACCACTCCAATGCGCAGCCATCTGTTTGCGCAGTTGCTCGGTGGAATAGGCCCAATGCAGCACACTATAACGGTCCACGTCTTGGCCGGCCATGCTCAGCACGCCATACTTGTTACGATCGGCATGTACGCTGGGCTCGATCCGTTCGACCACTTCATCCAAATAGCGGTATGCAAGACTGTCGTCTTGCAGCGCATGCAAGGCCTCTTCAATATAACGATCACGTTTCCAACGCCACTCCGGGTCGTGCATCAGCCAGAACGAAAGCGCGTCGTACATCGGATACAAGGGTTCGTCGGCCGGCGCGAAGAGAAGGATCGGATCCCATAACACCGGATAGAACTTGCCGGTACGCGGGCTCAACACCAGCAACTGGTTGTGGTAATTGTCGATGTGCCGTGTCTCCAGCACTTTCATCGCCGCAGCAAAGCGTAGGAAGGCATCCACTTCGATGATCTTCTCCAATGAATCTCGACGCTGCTGCCACGGCACATCCTTGGCGTTGATCATGGCCACCAACCCGAGCAATTTCCTGCGCGCATCGATGCTATCGGCTTTGCCGAGGTACTGCCAGTTATCGGCCGACCGCCACAATGGGCCGTGCTGCACACTATCGCGCACGTTCGTGGGCGCGAAGTCGCCCTTGTACATGGGCACATCGCCTGCGGACAGATGGCGGTTGCGCTCGTAATCGGCATCCACCTGTTCGCAAGCATGCATCACACCGTGGTCCTTGCCGTTGATCCGCACGAAGACCATATCGTTGTAGGGCACCGCCACGCCCATGCGTGCCGCGATCCAATACGACAGGTGCACGTTGATCATGTTGAAGGACTTCGGGTTGAGGAAATTCATCCGCTCGTAAGGCCCGAACGCCGCACCCCGTTTCATCTTCAACCGGAAAGACTTCTTGTTGCCGATGTGGTGTATGGCACCATAGCCACGGTAGCGGAACGACACCGGATAATGGATGCCGTTGTCCAACAGCATAGCCTTTTTCCATTCGGTGCCACTGTATGGCAGGTTCTCTTGGAGACTGTCCAGGACCTGCTCGTCGATCTCCAGATCCACCACGCGCAAGCGATGATCCACCCTGCTTTCCAGCAACCCATCGGCCGTGGCGTTCAGCACCGCAGCACCTGCCATCCCCAGCGCGCGCTGCACCCCGAACTGGAGAACACCACCCCCGAACACGACAAAAGCGATCACGGCCAATGCGATCAACGGCGCCTGCGAGCGACCCGTTCTACTTCTTGGATCGAGGCGGTGGCGCTTCATCATCGGCGGGCCGTGAAGAGCAGCACGAGAAAGCCCAATACAACGAGCACCGATGCACTTAGCATGTAGCCCATGCCGACCAGTGAGGCCAGCAACATGGCGGGCAGCCACAGCGCCTTCTCCTTGACCACATTGCCAACGAAGCCGGCGACGACCAGACCTGTCGCGATCGCGACTGCCCCGAGCCATGGACCGTGGAATGCGCGCAGCACCAACACCAAGGCGAAGGCGAACAGCACGAGCACCCATGGGATGATACCTCCACGTTCACTCGGCTTGAAACGACGGTTGTTGAGCCAACCCCACAGCGTGAGGGCCGCAAGCAGCAGCAGGAACAGCGTGAGCAGTTCAACGGCTCCGTGGAAAATGCCCTCCCAGAAATGTTCGAAGGTCCTGCTCATGCGATCCTTGCCGATCAACCGGCAATGGCGAAGATGTGCCACTGAATGAACGGCCGCCACAACGTACCATGCGAGTTTTCAAACGTCTGAAGGCAATACCCGCATCCCTGACCACGATCTTCGCCGCCGTGGGAGGAACACTGAAAGCCGGGTTGAAGGCACGACAGTTGGTAGTGCGAACGGGGACCATGTCGTCGGTTGTGACGCGGTCACCCTCAAGTCCGAGCATGCGCGCCGCCCTGTTCTTCCCATTGTTCATCGGCTTTCTGACATCGTCCGCCCAAACTGACCGCATCGAGATCCTTGGTGTGGACCAGCTCGAGTTCGATGACTCCATCGCACCGGGTGCCCAACGCTTGCTGGGCAACGCCCGCTTCAAGCACGCGGACGCGATCATGACCTGCGATAGTGCTTACATCTACGAAGACCAAAGCGTTAAGGCATTCGGGCATGTCACCATTTCGCAAGGCGATACGTTGCGGATCACCGGGCACCGGTTGGACTACCTCGGAAAGGATCGCCGTGCTTCCATACAAGGGAAAGGCGACCTGCACGGAACGGGAGTGCTGCTCACCAACCCGGATATGCAACTGACGACCGATGCTTTGGTGTATGAACTGCGGTCCCGCACGGCGGTGTACAGCAATGGAGGCACGATCATCAGCACCAAGGAGAACAACACGCTTACGAGCAGGCGCGGGCTGTACATGGCCGGCGAGCGCGCCTTCTTGTTCAGTGATTCCGTGGTGCTGAAACATCCTGAACGCACCATCGCGAGCGATACGCTCCGTTACGAAACCGCCAACGGCATCGCACGGTTCTTCGGGCCGACCACGATCACGCAAAAGGACGGCAGCACTGTTTTCTGTAACGAAGGCTGGTACGACACGCGCAAGGACCTGGCGCGGTTCGGCCGTGGAGCGCGGTTGGTGAGCAGGGCGCAGGAAATCACCGGTGACAGCATCCGGTACGACCGTAAAGCCGGTATCGGCGAAGCGTTCGGCAACGTGACCATCAGCGATACCACCAACGACATGCTGGTGCGTGGCGACCGTGCCTGGTACGACGAAGGCCATGACAAGTCGATCGTTACCGGCCGTGCTGAAATGGTGATGATGATCAGTGGGGATTCGCTCTTCCTGCATGGCGATTCACTTGTTGCGACCACCGATACCCTCCGCGCCCACTCCACCGACACCTCCTCCACTGGAGAAGGCCGGGCGGAGGCAAGGCTTATCCGGGCATTCCACGGCGTGCGCTTCTTCAAAAGCGATCTGCAAGGAGCATGTGACAGCCTCGTTTACGCCGGGACCGATAGCGTGATACACATGTTCCGCGCGCCCGTGCTGTGGAGCGGCAAGGACCAGATCACCGGCGACAGCGTGCAGATCGCACTGCGGGACGGCAAAGCGCATCGGCTTTTCGTCCGTGGCAATGCGTTCATGGCCTCGCAAGCCGACAGCGTGCACTACGATCAAGTAGCAGGCAGAACGCTCACCGGCTACTTCAGCGAGAATGAGCTACGTACCGTAGTGGCCGAAGGCAACAGCCGCACTGTGTATTTCGCTAAGGAGAAGAAGGACGGCGAGGAACGCATCATGGGCATGAACACGGCCGATTGCAGCCGTATCGACGTTGCCATATCGAGCGATACCAGCGGACAGACCAAGGTGCATACCGTCTCTTTCATCACGCAACCCGATGCTGTGCTCTGGCCACTGGGGAAAGCGCCTGCGGACCAACAGGTGCTACCGGGATTTCTATGGCGGGGCGGGGAGCGTCCCGTGCGAAGGGAAGCGATCTTCGAAAGCGCGGTCGACTAGAACGTCACACCGAATTTCAGCGTGGCCGCGTTGCGCTCGAAGGTCTGATCGTAGTGATCCGTGACCGTTCCGTTGTAGTAGTTCCAAGTCTCTATCCTTTCCGTGCCCTCTTGATAACGGAAGCCGAGGCTGAGCTGAAGGGCCGTCCTGCGGCTCACGAAAAACTTCACGCCCAGCGAAGGGTTGGCGTAAACACCACCTTCATCATCATCGGTGAGCCCGATCGCCCATCCCCCGGCCAAGTCGATGAAGGGCGATACACGTTGCCGCAGAAAATTCACGCGAACATCCAAGAAGATCGGGGCAAAGGCCACGCCGCTGAAATGCTGGTTCAATCCTATGCCGATACCCGCAAACAGGTTCGGGTTCACTTGGTAACCATTGATCACCTGCACTCCGAAGGATGACTTCTCGCCAAAGCCGTTGTACCCGATGCCCATGTTCAATTCCGCGATGGCACTGTACCCCCGTTGCTTCAACTCCTCATTCGAAAACGACGCGGCCGTTTCGCTACGACCGCTAGGCTTTGCCTTGCCGGCGAGAGGTTCCTTCGTGATCTTGTCCACCTCCTCGATGCGGAAGACGAACACGTTGCGGTCGGCAGTCTGGATCTTCAGGCTCACGTTGGGCACCTGCTCGATGATGACGCCGTGGATGACGCTCCCGTTCTTCAGATAGATGACATCCTCCATATTTTCCTGCGCCAACACGAATGCTGGCAACACGAAGAGGAACGGGACAACAGCCATAAGGCGGCGAAGAAATGCTTTCATGGGTTGGTTGTGGTGTGGGGAATGAGCAGCGTGGCGGGAACGGCCTCAGTAACCATCAAGCCGGTAATACGTGTCTCCCTCAAGAACCAACTGCATGGTGGAGGTGAACTCACCGTTGAGAGACATGTGGACACTGTGGGGGGCGGTGGCGGTCGGCGCCGAGTCGATGTGAAGATGCTTGGACCCGATCTTGAGTTTGTCACCCTGTATGCGCGCGGTGCCTCTGTGGTCCATGTTATCGCAATCCGAGACTTGACGCGTGGCCTTGTACGTCCCATCACCGTTCGCCTTGATCCTCATCCCCGGCTCACACGAGCCTTGCCCGAGCCAGTAACCGACATAGTTCGGGTCCACCTCCTGTGCTTCCTTCCCGCAGGATATCAGGATCGAAACGCACAGTATGCCAAGGAAACAATTCAACCGCTTTTGCATGGCTGGCCGGGTTTGGTCCGTGGAACGTTCCAAGCTCCGCTAAAGTATCCGTTCATCCCGACCGGGGCGCATCAGTTCTGATACCCATTTCAACCGTTGCCCGGTGCGCGATCACCAACCTACCGGCACGGTGTCGCCCGACACGAGATCGATGAAGGTGATCAGCGAAGGATCGGCACCGTTCAAGCGTATACGCAGTTCGTGCGGCACGATCCAATGTTCGCCGTCCTTCAACGCACGGGCCTCATTGCCCATACTATGCTGCGCCGCATACGCCGGTACGACGGGTTCGTGGCCAAGGCCGTTCAGGATGTAACCGAGGGTTCCATCCCCGCTCCAACGCGCCACAAGATCATCTCCTTTACGCGCTGCACGCAGATCAGCGATGCGCATACGGACAGCGAGTTTCCTCCAATACGCATGCACGTCTTTACGGAGATCGTCGACGGATGCGGACCAGTGCAGGGTACTGAATCGGAGTACATCCTCCGGTCGGTCGGTGATCTCGCCGTACTTATTCCTGTCGCGCAGTGCCGAGGGGCGGATCCATTCAACCTCCTCGCTCAAGCGCCGATCGAACAAGCTATCGCCCACCAGTCCGCTGAGCGCCTGAAGGATCAACTGATCGCGGCGCAAACGTAAATGGGCATGCTTCATCAAGTGGAACTCGATCGCATCGTGGATCGGGTAGAATTCATCTGTGCGGGAAAAGAGCAGGACCGCATCCCATAACACCGGGTAGAATTTTCCCGTGCGCGAACTGAGCACCAACCACTGGTTGTGCCGGTTGTCCTCATGGCCACAGTGCAGCACCTTCAACGCGGCGTGGAAGCGCACGTACGCATCCACATCGATGATCCGTTGCAGCGAATCCAATCTTGTGCTATCGCTCAGGCCAGGACCGTTGATCACCGCCACCAAGCGCTTCAGCAAGGCATGGGCGGCGGTGCTGTCGGCTTCGCTCTCGTATTGCCAGTTGGCTGTTGACTCCCACAGGAGCTTCGGCTTCGGCCATTCGCGACCGACCGCTGGCGGGTAATCACCCTTGTACACCGGCACCGTGCGATCGGCCAGCCCGTGGTTGTGTTCAAACTCCCCGTCGATCTGTTCGATCGCGTGGTGCACCCCATGATCGCGCCCGTTCAATGTCACGAACACCGGCTCGCTCCAAGGGACGGCAACCCCCATGTACGATCCGACCCAAAAGGCCAAGTGCTGGTTGAGGAAGTTGTTCGACTTCGGATTGATGAAGTTGATGCGCCGATACGGCGGAAAAGGCGTGCCGTCCGTGAAGCTCAAGCGGAAGCTCTTCTTGCCACCGAGGTAATGCGTACCCGCCACCAAGCCCCTGTACCGGTATGTTGCCGGATAGTGGACGCCGTCGCGCTCCACCTCAGCCTTATGGGCATACTTGCCGCTCCATGGCAGGTCGATGTTCAGCGAGTCCAGCGCGGCAGGATCCACCTGCACACCAATGACCGGAATGCGATGCGCTCCGGGGAATTCGTTCAGCCCATCCACCAGCACCGTCATCACACCTGCAGCGGCGATACGCGCGGCACGCATCGGACCGAAAGCGATAGCACCAGCGACCCCGCTCACGACCAAGACACCGGCCACCAGCATGTGCGGCCACCACGGCCCGCGCTTTTGCTCTGCTGGTCTCTTCCCGTTAACGAACAGAAGAACAACGAACACCAGAACGCCAAGAACGATCGCGCCGAGCAGATGATCGGTGCCGAGCATGCAGGCCAATGGCACTGCCGGTATCCACAGACGAGGTTCCTTGAGCGGTTTGGCGATGTAGCCCATCCCAAGCAACGCCATCACGACCAACAAAGCGATAACGCCTTCCAGCGCGCAAGCGCGGATCACTGCTCCCGCAGCGAACGAGATGAACAACAGCGTCCAACCGTGGGCGTGTCGGCGTTGCGCCCATGCCCAAGCGCCAAGCAGCGCATACAGCACGAGAAAACATGCAAGCCATCCCGCCCATCCGTGGAATACGGCAGGCCAGAAGCGATCCGCCTCAGTGATCATCGGGGCTTCACCTTGGTGAGTTCCATACCAAGGCTGCGTTCATCAGAGGAACCGCGACATCCAGGATGCCCCGAGCGGAATACGGAACCGGGCCTTCAGGTCGCCGCAATTGCCCACCATGTCGTTGAACACGGTGGTGCGCGCATCCAGTTCACCGCTCTTCAGGAGCCCTTCGACCTCCGGCACCCGGCATGTGCGGATGGCACCATCCTTCTCGTACAACACCACCATACGATCGGTGAGCTGCATGCCGAGCGCCCGCTCCAACGCTTGCACGAAGTGCACGCTCTTGTCGATGCTGCAACCACTGGCCATTGCCTGTTGTTCATCAACGGCGATCACAACGAAGTGATCCTGCAACACCTCCACACAAGCATCGAGCGCTGCGCCGTGCGCTGCCCAGGAGGTTGTGAAGTCCCGACCGCGATCGACGATCATTTTCCGTTGCTCGGATGTGAAGGGGATGGCGCTTTTGTACACCCATACCCGGGCGTTCGGTGCCATGGTTTCAAGGCTGCGTGGAACGGTTGCCGTGCTCATGGCACAAAGGTGCACCAACGGTTCATCCCGTGACGATGGCGTGGCTGGGCCGGATAGTTTAGCGGCCCTTCCTCAAAACGAACACGCCCCCCGGTATGAGCCGCCTCCTTTTTTTCTCCGCCACCATTGGACTTTCCCTGACCTCCATCGCACAGGACGATCCGCTTTGGTTGCGCAATTCAGCGATCAGCCCGGACGGCAACACCATTGCGTTCTGCTATCAAGGCGATATATGGCGTGTGGCAACCACCGGGGGTGATGCCGTACCGTTGACCACCAATGAGGCCTTCGACCACACGCCTGTATGGAGCCACGATGGCAAGCAACTGGCCTTCGCCAGCATCCGCTACGGCAACGCCGACGTGTTCGTGATGCCCAGCACGGGCGGTACACCGACCCGCCTCACCTTCGATTCGAGCGGCGAAGTACCCAGCGACTTCTCCACTGACAACAACCAAGTCGTTTTCTATGGTGGTCGGCAGGATGATGTAAGGATGCAACAGTTCCCCGTGGGTGGCTTGGGCGAACTGTATTCGGTTCCGGTGAAAGGCGGCCGCCCGATGCAAGTGAGCACCGTTGCCATGGAGCGTGCCAAGTACAACCCGGCCGGAACGCTGATCGCCTACCATGACCGCAAGGGTTATGAAGACACTTGGCGCAAGCACCACACCAGCAGTGTTACCCGCGACGTGTGGACCTTCAACCCGACTACGAAAGAGTACAAGCAACTGACCACGTTCGCTGGAGAAGATCGCAACCCGATCTTCAGCAAGGACGGCAACACGATCTACTACCTCACCGAGGAGAAGGGCAGCTTCAACATCCACAAGATGCCCGCGAGTGGTGGTGCCAGCACGCAGGTGAGCCGCTTCACCGATCACCCGGTGCGTTACCTGAGCATGAGCGACAACGGTGTGCTCTGTTTCAGCTATCGCGGGGAACTGTATACCATGACCGATGGCAGCGAGCCGAAGAAGTTGGCGGTGAGGATCAATACGGACAGCCGGTACAATCCCGAAAAGACCATCAACGTGAACAATGCGGATGAGTACGAGGTATCGAAGAATGGCAAGGAGATCGCGTTCATCCATCGGGGTGAAGTGTTCGTGACTTCCGTTGCCGAGGGCACCACCCGCCGCGTGACGAACACACCGGAACAGGAGCGCAACGTGAGTTTCAGTCCGGATGGCCGCACGCTGCTGTACGCTACTGAGCGGGGACAGAGCTGGGATCTTTACACCACCACGATAGTGCGTAAGGAAGAGAAGTACTTCTTCAATGCCACCGTGCTGAAGGAGGAAGCATTGCTTACCACTCCTGCCGAAGAGTTCCAATGCGCGTACTCTCCCGACGGCAAGGAAGTGGCCTATCTGGAGGAACGGACAACGTTGAAGGTGTTGAACCTCGCCAGCAAACAGTCGCGCGTGATCGTACCCGGCGACAAGAACTACAGCTACGCCGACGGCGATCAGTGGTACGACTGGAGCCCCGACGGCAAATGGTTCCTGGTGAACTTCCTGCATGATCAACAGTGGGTCGGGCAGGTAGGACTGGTGAGTGCCGAAGGCGGAAAGGAGATCGTTGATCTGACGAAGAGCGGCTATGGTGGATACGTTCCCCGTTGGGCCATGGACGGCAAAGCCATCCTTTTCGTGAGCGATCGCGACGGCATGAAGAATCACGCAAGCTGGGGCGGACAGAGCGATGCGTATGCGCTCTTCCTCACGCAGGAAGCCTTCGACAAATTCAAGATGACGAAGGAAGAAGCGGCGCTTGCCAAAGAGGAAGAGGAGAAGAAGAAAGATGGCGAGGATGAAGGCAAGACGGAGAAGGAGAAAAAGGAAAAGAAAGAGAAGGATGCGAAGAAGGAGGAAGAGAAGGACAAGAAGGTCGAACCCATCAAGATCGAGCTCGCAGGCATCGAAGACCGCAAGGTTCGGCTTACACCGAACTCAAGCGCACTCAGTGGCGCGGTGCTGAGCAAGGACGGCGAGAAGGTCTATTACCTGGCGCGCTTCGAGAAGGGCTTCGACCTCTGGCAGTTCGAGATCCGCACGCGGGAAACGAAGATCATCAACAAGATGGGCGACGGATTCGCCGGAGGGCTCTCCATGGACAAGGGCGGCAAGAACCTGTTCTACATGAACAACGGCGCCATCAATCGGTACGACCTTGAGAAGAACGAGAACAAGGGCGTTGGCATCAATGGCGACATGCTGCTGAACGAGACCGCCGAACGCGCGTACCTCTTCGAGCACATCTGGCGGCAGGTGAAGAAGAAGTTCTACCGTGTTGATCTGCAGGGCGTGGATTGGGACAAGTACAAAGCCGAGTACCAGCGTTACTTGCCTTTCATCAACAACAACTTCGACATGGCCGAGTTGTGCAGCGAGATGCTCGGCGAATTGAACGCCAGCCACACCGGCAGCGGCTTCCGCCCGGAAACACCGAATGCGGATGAGACCGCAAGTCTCGGTGTGCTATTCGCTTACGAGCCCGGTCCGGGCCTGAAGATCGCCGAGGTGATGGACAAGAGCCCCGTGATCAAGAAGGACTCGAAGATCAAAGCCGGTCATGTGATCGAGAAGATCGACGGCCAGGTGATCGCCGCCGATATGGACCCGAGCAAGCTGCTTAACCGCAAGGCCGGCAAGCCGACGTTGCTTTCCATGTTCGATCCGAAGACGAACGTACGTTGGGAGGAAAGTGTGAAGCCGATCAATGGCGGCGAAGAGGCCGAACTGCTTTACCACCGTTGGGTGGAGCGCTGCCGTCACCTCGTCGACAGCCTTAGCGGAGGTAAGTTGGGCTATGTGCATGTGGAAGGCATGGACGATCACAGCTACCGGATCGTGTACGAGGAAGCGCTCGGTCGTTACAGCGGCAAGCAAGGCTTGGTCGTGGACACGCGCTTCAACGGCGGTGGCTGGTTGCACGATGATCTCGCGACCTTCCTCGGTGGCAAGACCTACATGCGCATGGAGCCGCGCGGACAAAACCTCGGCACCGAGCCGCAGTTCAAATGGCAGAAGCCGAGCTGCGTAGTAATGAGCGAAAGCAATTACAGCGACGCGCACTTGTTCCCTGTCACGTACCGCGCGCTTGGCGTTGGCAAGCTGGTGGGCATGCCCGTGCCCGGCACTGGCACGGCCGTGTGGTGGGAAGGTTTGCAGAACGGCATGTGGTTCGGCATACCGCAAGTGGGTATGGTGGACAACAACGGCAATTTCATGGAGAACACGGAGTTGGAACCCGATGTGAAGCAGGCATTGGATCCAGGTGTGGTGAGCCAAGGCCGCGACCAGCAATTGGAGGCGGCGGTGAAGGTGTTGTTGGGGCAGTAGGCCGGCACGCAAGTGCCGTCACACTTCACAGGTCAGAGGCCTCGGCGATCAATTCCGCCACATCCTTCACCTGCACCTCGCCCTCTTTATTGAAATGCTTCACGCCGTCCGTCAACATGGTGTTGCAGAACGGGCAACCGGCGGCGATGATGTTGGGTGATGCGGCCAGCGCTTCTTCGCTCCGCTCAATATTCACCTCCCTGTTGCCGGGCTCGGCTTCCTTGAACATCTGCGCGCCACCTGCACCGCAGCACAGGCCGTTCTGCTTACTGCGTTTCAACTCCACCAGTGCGGCATCCAGTTTCAATAGCACTTCGCGGGGGGCTTCGTACTCGCCGTTGCCACGCCCGAGGTAGCACGGATCGTGGAAGGTGATGCGCTTGCCGGCGAAGCTGCCGCCTTCCACCTTGATGCGACCTTCCTTGATGAGCACGTTGATGAACTGCGTGTGGTGCAGCACCTCGTAGCTCCCACCCAAAGCGGGGTACTCGTTCTTCAACGTGTTGAAGCAGTGGGGACAGGCAGTGACGATGCGCTTAACGCCGTAGCCGTTCAGCACGGTGATGTTGTTGAGCGCCTGCATCTGGAACAGGAACTCGTTGCCCGCGCGCCGCGCCGGGTCGCCGGTGCAGCTCTCCTCCTGCCCCAACACCGCGAACTTGACTTTCGCGGCGCTGAGGATGCGGACGAAAGCCTTGGTGATCTTTCGGGCACGATCATCGAAAGAACCGGCGCAGCCCACCCAGAACAACACCTCCGGCGTTTCGCCGCTGGCCGTGAAGTCGGCCATGGTGGGGACGTGTATGGGGTCGGTCATTGTTGTTGCATCGTGGGGGCGCGACATGTCGCGCCCGTACATCATTCGAATACCTGAACGGTGGCGCGCTTCTCCACCAGGTCGGTGAAATGCCCCTCGTACCGCGTGGCCCGCACCTCGCGGTCATCGATCCAATGGTAATTGCCGCCCCGCGGTTTGCCCATCAGCATACCGTGGTACTTGAAGCCATGCTTCTTCAACCATGCCTCGGTCACTGCGCGGTGCTCCTCGGTGCGGCTGGTGAAGAAGGTGATGATATGCCCTTCGGAATACCAGAGGTTCAATTTCTCCAATGCCTCGGGGAACACCTCAGCATCGGCCATACGCCATGGCTCCTCGTTGGGGATGTCCTCGCAGATGGTGCCATCGATGTCGATCAAGAAGTTCTTGATATGCGACGGCAGCTTGGGGCTGACCTTCTTGCCGCCTTCAGTGCTCTCTATCAGGATGTGCTTCTTCATGGGTTCAGCAGTTGGAGCGGGAAATTGCCTGCCCGTACGAAATCAGGTTTCGGCCCATTTGAGGCGCTCGCTTTGTGCGAAGGCCCAAGGTGCGCCATTGTTCTCGACGTTGGTACACATGCTGGCCAGGGCGCCGGGGACTTTGCTCTCTTCCATCACCAAGTTGCGGCGCATGTCCATGATGATGCCAACGGGATCGATGTTGACCGGGCAGGCTTGGGTGCAGGCATTGCAGGTGGTGCAGGCCCATAGTTCCTCGTCGGTGATGCGGCTGCCCAAGCTCTTACCATCGTCCTCCCACTTCCCTTTCGCGTCGATCACTTTGCCCACTTCCTCCAAGCGATCGCGCGTGTCCATCATGATCTTGCGCGGGCTCAAGAGCTTGCCGGTGAGGTTCGCCGGACACACGCTGGTGCAACGCCCGCATTCGGTGCAGGTCATCGCATCCATCAACTGTTTCCAAGACAGGTCGAAGACATCCTTCGCACCGAAATGCTCCGTCATCTCCACACCGGCGACCAAGCGCGGCGCAGCGGCCGGTGGAGGGACGGATGGATCGAGCATGCTCTTCACCTCACCACTGACGCGGGGCATGTTCACGATCTCGGTCTTCGGCTTCAAACTGCTGTACCACACGTTGGGGAAGGCGAGCAGGATGTGGAGGTGCTTGCTGACGACGAGGTAATTGAGGAAGGCGAGGATGCCGATGATGTGGAACCACCAGCAAATGCGTTCGATGAGGATGAGGGTACCTGATGAAAGGGAAGGGAACGAGGTGATGGACGCAATGGAAGCGCTGATGGGGAATGCGCCCGCTTTGGTGTAGTGCTCCGCTCCCATTCCCTGCAAGGTGAGGTCGGCTGAGTTCATCAGCAGGAAGGCCGTCATCAACGCGATCTCGGTCAACAGGATCAGGTTGGCATCGGTGCGCGGCCAACCGTCCAGCTCCTTCATCGCGAAGCGCTTCAACTTGATGATGTTGCGCCGTACGAGGAAAATGGCGCAAGCCACCCACACACCCAGCGCCAGCCATTCGAAACCGCCGATGAGGAAGTCGTAAAAACCGCCCATGAAGCTCAACACCCGGTGCGTACCGAAAACGCCGTCGATGATGATCTCCAGCACTTCGATATTGATGATGACGAAGCCGGCGTAAACGATGATGTGCAGGAAGCCGGCCACCGGGCGCATCACCATCTTGCTCTGGCCGAGCGCCACACGCGCCATCAGCGCCCAGCGTTCGCCCTTGCGATCGTTGATCACCACATCGCGGCCCAACAGGATGTTGCGCCGGATGCGCATGAAGTTGCGCGCGAAAAGCCAGCTCGCCGCGCCGAGCAACACGATGAAGATGATGCTCGCGACCATCACTTCCCGTCCTTCATGGACTGCCGTATGCGCTCAACATCGGAGTCGCTGAGCTTGGGCAGTTTGTCCTTCTTGCCGAAGATGCTGAGGTAACGGTTCGGGTTGAGGCGCAGATCTTCCAACAACAGGTCCAGTTCGCGGCTCGCCTCGTTGAGGTTGTTGTACAGGCTGTCGTTCTTGGCCAATTGGCCCAACGTGCCTTGCCCCTCTTCAATGCCGTTCATCACGCCCTTCAGGCTGCTGGCGGCTTCGCTGATGCCCTGTAACACGGTGTCGATCCGGCCATCGGCCAGCGAGGTGGTGAGCGAATCCATGTTGCTGAAGATGTGGCTCAGCTCCTCGTTGCTCTTTTCCAAGTTGCCGGTCACGGACTCCAGGTTCTGCAAAGTCGCCTTCAGTGTAGTGCTCTCGGCAGCGATCAACGCATCGAGGCGTTGGGCCGCATCGCGGAGGCTCATGAGCGTTTCGCGGATGGTGACGAAACTGGAGTCGATGTTGTTGATGGTGCCCGGGTTGAGAATGAGCTGGAAAGCGGTGAGTACGCTGTCCACACTACCCAGCATGGCTTCGGCCTTCTGCTTGATCGGATCGATCTGCGCGCCAAGCGATGCGGTAAGGCTGGGCTGCGAGGTCCCGACCAACGTATCGCCATGCTCGGCATACTCGGTGCTGGAACCGAGCAGGAGCTGGGTGCCCGTGCTCAGGAGGTCGCTGAAGATATCGATGCGACTATCCTTGGGTATCCGCAGATCATCCTCGTTGACCTGGAAGGTGATCACCACGCGGTTCGTTCCATCGTACAGCAATTCGCTCTTCAGCACCTGGCCCACCTTGAAACCGTTCAGCGTGAGCGGGCTGGCGGTGGTTACCCCGGTGGCATTGGTGAACACTGCCCGGTAGATGTTCTTTTTTTGGAACAGATCGCGGCCACGCAAATAGCTGTAGCCGAAAAAAAGCAGCGCCACACCGCCGACGACCATAAGGGCGATCTTGTATTCCTTTTTGATCTTCACGCGTAGCGCAGGTTACTGCCCGGCCAAAGTAACGGCCTTCTCCAGATCGATCCGGGCGCCGTCCTTGAAGGCAACGATGAACGCCCCGTCATATCCCTTCTGGCGGCATAGTTCCTTGAGTTTGGCGGCGCCTTCAGGCGTGCGTTCATTTCCCACCACGTACTTGTACAGCCCACCGCCCTCGTACTCCACCACATCATCAAGGCCGTTGAAGTTCTTCGGCTCGCACTTGATGGGCTTGCGCGAAACGGCCAGTTGCACTTTGAAGCGCACACCTGAACCATCGTCCTTCACCGGCACCGGTGTTGGTATGGGTCCGTCCTTCTTCGCGCTGTCCACCTTCACGGTATCGATCGCGATATCGGTGCCTTCTATGCCCGCCTTGTAATCCTTGAACGCGCGGTAGATGGCACTGGCCATGTAATCCTGCCCCTGCTCGCTCTGCAGGAAATCCTCTTCGCCGCTGTTGGTGAGGAAGCCGAGTTCAACCAGCACCGCCGGCATGGTGGTGTAACTGATGACGAGGAAGCCCGCCTGTTTCACGCCGCGTGCGTTGCGGCCCACGCGCTCCTTGAACTGTTGCTCCACCAACCCGGCCAGTTCGGTGCTCTGCATCATGTACGCGTTCTGTCGAAGGCTCAGGTGAATGATGCTCTCGGGGTCCTTCGGGTCGAAGCCTTCGTACTTGAGTTCATGGTCCTCCTCCATGAGGATAGAGCTGTTCTCGCGCTGTGCGGTCCTCAGGTTCGCTTCCGTCTTGTGCAATCCCATGACGAACGTTTCCGTGCCGTGCGGGTCGTGGTTGTCGTTGGCGTTGCAATGGATGCTGATGAACACATCGGCCTTGGCGCGGTTGGCGATCTCGCAACGCTCCTTCAGTTCAATGAAGCGATCGTCCTCGCGGGTGTAGATCACCTTCACATCGGGGTAGGCATCACGGATGTACTTGCCCAGTAGCTTGCTCACGTTGAGGGCCACATGCTTCTCGGTGCTCTTGAAGCGGCCGGTGCCCAAGTTGCCGGGGTCCTTGCCGCCGTGCCCGGGATCGATCACAACCACATCGACTTTCGTAGGGTCGTTCTCTTGCGGCACGGCCGTTGCGGGCAGTGCGGCGCAGATCACCACATGAATGGCGACCGTTGTGCGCCGTATAGCGGACTTAACGGGACCAGCCCACCACAGGATCTTACTTTTCGCGCCGTTCATGCCGATAAACACTGCCCTTCCCCGAGCCGGGCGCGAAGCTATCCGCGCGCTTTGGCGCGGCTGGCTTGGGTCGGGTGCACTTTTCATCACGGCGCTGTTAGCCTGTTTCCCGCATGGGGCGTGGGCGCAGGAGCAGATCGCGGTCCGCGATACGGTGGAGCGCACCGAAGGGCTCCAGAGCGAGGTGCGGTACAGCGCCAAGGACAGCATACGGTACGATCTGGATGCCATGCGCGTTTACCTGTTCGGAACGGCCACGATCAAGTACGAGGACATAACGCTGGAAGCGGACCGCATCATCTACGACTTCGGCCAAGAGACCGTGCAAGCCTTTCCGGACACCATGCCCAGCGGCCCCAAGGACACGGCCGCGATAGCTGGACTACCCCGCTTCACGCAGGGGAGCAGTACCGTCCGCGCCGACAGCCTGCGGTACAGCTTCCGCACCAAGCAGGGCTATCTGCGCGAGGCCCGGACCCATGAGGACCAGGCTTACGTTGGATCGAAGAAGAGCAAGCTGCACGCGAACAAGGAGGTACACAGCAGAGGCGGTTTCCTAACCACGTGCGATCGTGAGAAACCGCACTACGGGTTCCGGGTTACCCGCATGATCGTTATCCCGGACGACAAGATCGTAGCCGGACCTGCGTACATGGTGATCGGCAAAGTGCCCACCCCGGTGGCGATCCCCTTCGCGCTCTTCCCGAACAAACCGCGCGGTGCGGCGGGCATACTGCTGCCCACGTACGGCTACAGCGATGCGTTCGGGTATTACTTCCTGAACGGCGGTATCTACACGCCCCTCGGCGACAAGGCCGACCTGCAGCTCACAGGCGACATCTACACGCGCGGTTCCTGGGGCGCGCGCGGTGTGCTGCGCTACAAACAGCGCTACCGCTACAATGGCTCAGTGGACCTTATCCACAGCACCAAACTGAACGGCGATCCGGAGTTCACCGATTTCAGCCGCGACCGCACTTACTTCCTGAAGTGGCGGCACGGTGTGGACAGCCGCGCGAGTTTGCGCAACCGTTTCAACGCCGAAGTGAACGTTGGCAGCAACAACAGTTTCACCAACAACTTCAACAGCAGCAACAGCGATTACCTCAGCAACACGTTCCGCAGCAACATCGGTTGGACGAGGCTCTGGCCGGGAAAGCCCTTCACGTTGGGCGTTAACGCTACGCACGACCAGAACACACAGACGGGCAACTTCAACATCACCCTGCCCAGCGTGGTGTTCAATGTGCAGCGCGTGTTCCCCGGAACGTTGTTGAGGCCCGCTACCACAGTTGGGTCGGAGCGTTGGTACGAGCGCATCGGCGTTACCTACCTCATGAATTTCGACAACCGTTTGACCACCACCGAGGACCAGCTTTCGTTCAACAACCTGCAGAACCTGACCCGCGACTTCCGGAACGGTTTCAAGCATACCGCAACAACGAGCACGAGTTTCAAGACGAAAGTCTTCACGATCAATCCGCAGCTGACCGCTGTGGACCGCATGTACTTCGACAGCCAGCGCAAAACGTACATCGCCGATCTGGACACGGTGATCACCGATACCGTGCCCGGCTTCGTGAACACCTTCGAATGGAACGCGGGAACGACGCTCACCAGCAAGATCTATGGCATGTACAATTTCCGGCAAGGCAGGTTGAAAGCCATACGCCACGTGATCACACCCAGCGCCGGTTTCACCTACCGGCCCGACCAGAGCACGGAGATCATCGGTCCGTTCGGAACGGATGGCGCAGCAGCGGGCTATTCGCCTTACGCGATCGGGATCTACGGTGCGCCGGCCGCAGGGGCAAGCGGCTTGGTGAGCATGGGCCTGCAGCAGAGCCTTGAAGCGAAAGTGGCCCGCAGCGCGCGCGATACCATGGACATGGCAGGCCCCGGAACGGCCGATGCTGCCGATGGAAGTGCGGACAAGGAAAGCAAGAAGATCAAGCTGCTGGATCAGGTGGGCATTGCTACGGGCTACGACCTGATGAAGGACTCGCTGAACTGGAGCCCCTTCGGCGTAAACGCCTACACCACGCTCTTCAACTTCATTACCGTGAACGCGAACGCCGTGCTGGACCCCTATGCTGTTGACAGCAACGGTGTGCGATTCGATAAGAGCCACAAAGAGCTGTACGGCGGCTTGGCGCGGCTCACCAGCGCTGGTGCCGCGCTGGGCTTCGAGCTGAAGAGCAAGCGCTATGGCCTCGGCAGCAGTTCCGGTCCTGCGCGGGTGGTGGGCGAGAGCGACCCAAGCAAGGGTGCCAGCACCGACTTCAACGTGCCATGGCGGCTGGCCGCGAGCTACAACTACAGCATGGGCCGCTCATGGCGCCGCGACAACTACACCGACGACGAAAGCCAGAGCGCGGTGTTCAACGGCGACATAACGGTGTTCAAGTATTGGAAGCTTGGTGCGCAAAGCGGCTACGACATTACGGCCGGGGAATGGACACCGACCAGTTTCAACCTGTATTGGGACCTGCACTGTTGGGAGTTCAACTTCAACGTGGTGCCCATCGGCATCCGCAAGAGTTTCAGCTTTCGCATAAATGTGAAGGCGAGCATACTCAAAGACCTGAAGTTCGAACAGACCAGGCCGATCGGGAACGACGGGCAGTTGTTGTATTGAAGCGATGTGGACATGTGGAGATGAACCCTGCCGTGCGTCCTCACTTTCACACCTCTGTTCCCATCCAGTTGGCGATGATCCTTTCCCCCGCCGGTGTCATGATGCTCTCCGGATGGAACTGCACACCGCACACCTTGAAGCGCTGGTGCCGCAGCGCCATGATGATGCCTTGACCGCTGCGGGCGGTTATGCGCAACTGCGCGGGTAGCGTTGCCGGCTCGGCCGCCCAGCTGTGGTATAGGCCAACAGCGAACGGGGCTTCCAACCCGGTAAACAGCGGATCGGTCGGTTGCTCCGGAAAGCAAGGCACCGCAACACCGTGCATCACCTTCGCTTGGTTGAACAAGGTGCCGCCGCACGCCTCCACAATGGCTTGCATGCCGAGGCATACGCCGAGGATGGGGTGCGAGGCCATGAGCCGTTGCAACAGTTCCATCATGATCCCGGCTTCGCTTGGCAAGCCGGGGCCGGGCGAAAGAACAATGCGATCGTAGCGCGCGGCTTCATCAACGGTGATCGCATCGTTGCGGATCACATCGACAGCAGTGCAATGCGGCTCCAGCAAATGGTGCAGGTTCCACGTAAAGCTGTCGTGGTTATCGAGGAGGAGTAGGCGCAAGAGCGAATGCGGGGATCTGCCCTTCAACGGGCTCAGGTAATAGGGATGACTGCGTTCAACTCTCCGTCATCGTCCGAAAGATGCGACAGGGCGCGGAAGTAGTGGGCGCTATCAACGTGGGCCGAACCCACCAACCTCCATGCTCACCCGAACGCTCTCGGCTTTTTGCCGAAAGCGCTCCCCTTACTCGAACACAATGGTCACGGTGCACCCCTGGCCAGCATCGCTTGGTTTCGACCCGGGCCAACGGATCGACGCCACTGGTCCATGTCTGGAGGCCCTGCGCCGCAGTGCGCCAACCGCCTGCCGACCGGTCACATCGCTCTGTTGATGAAGTTGGGCGAATGCCTGGGAACGGGCCTCGCCGTTCGTACAACTTTGCGGTACAGACACCGCTCCTTGCCACTTACGCCCTATACCGGCCCGTTCGGCACACCCGAACTGAGGCATCTTTTGCGCCGCAGCCTTTTCGGCGCGACGGTAGCGGATATGGCCCACTTCAATGGGCAATCGCTGGCGCAGGTGGTGGATGAACTGCTCGCCTACACCAACAACACCACTCCGCCGATAAAGGCGTACAGCAACCTGGACGGCCTCGGCAATCCGGACCCCACGCTGATCGATCCCGACGTACCGTTCGGCACCACATGGATCAACACGGTACGCATACCGGGCCAGCCGCCCAACCCCACCGGCCCGCGCACCAAGAGCTACCAGGATTGGTGGACGGGTTTGCTGCTGGAACAGGAACGGAACCTGCGCGAGAAGCTGACGCTCTTCTGGTACAACAGCATGCCCATTCAATCGGGAGCGATCCTGAACGCGGAACTCTGCTACACCTACAACCAAATGTTGCGCAACGGCAGCACGGGCAATTTCCGCCAGTTGCTGTACGACCTTACGGTGAACGGTGCCATGCTCCTTTACCTGAACGGTTACTTGAACATAGGCGCCGCGCCGGATGAGAATTACGCGCGGGAGCTGATGGAACTCTTCACCCTGGGCGAAGGCAGTGGCTACACCCAAGGCGATGTTGCGGAGGCCGCACGCCTCCTGACGGGGTGGAGCGTGGTGGAGGAATCGGGCGGCAACCCCATCCTGCCGATCGTGGTGTTCAACGAGACACAGCACGATGCGACGGACAAACAGTTCGGCGCGTTCTTCAACAACACGGTGATCCAAGGCCAGGCAGGTCCGGGCGGCGGGGCGTTGGAGATCGGTGCGCTGCTGGACATGATCGTGGCCAATGAGGAGTGCTCGCTGTTCGTGTGCCGGCAGCTCTTCCGTTGGTTCGTACACACCGAGATCGATGCGGCCGCTGAAACGGATGTGATCGTGCCGCTGGCGCAGATCTTCCGCGACAACGCGGCCGCGCCGGACCAGATGCGGATCGTAATGCAAGCACTGCTCACCTGCGATCACTTCTTCAGCGCTGAGGTGCGGGGCTGCATGGTGAAGAGCCCCGTTGACCTGGTGGTGGGGACGATACGCAACTTGCGTATGCCCTTGCCGGACGCTTCGCTTTTCGAAGCGCAGTACAATGTGTGGGGCGACATAAGGGGCTACATGGCCGATGCCGGGCAGGAAGTAGGCGAAGCGCCCAACGTGGCCGGGTGGCCAGCCTACTACCAGCAACCCGCGTTCGATGCGCTCTGGATGGACAGCGCGCAGTACTCCGCGCGCAAGCACACGTGGGAGCGTCTCTGCTACCTCGGCATACTTACGCCCATGGTAACGGTACTTCCGCAGAACGCGAACCTTGAATACAGGGTGGACTTCATCGCAGTGGTGCAGGAATTCAGCGATCCGGGCGATCCGAACGTGCTGGTGGCCGAGGCGGCCGACCTGCTGTTCGGCGTGTCCATTTCGCAAACGGTGAAGGACCAGTTGAAGGTGGAACACTTGCTGCTGGGCCAGCTGAGCGACCTGTACTGGACCGTGGCCTACGCTACATATATCGCCGACCCGAACACGCAGGACCCCGCAGCGCAGATGGTGCCAACGATGCTCACCACGCTGTTCCTGGCCATGCAGGGCGCGGCCGAAGCCCAGCTCATGTAACCATGAACAGAAGGGACTTCATACGCCGCACCTCGCTCGCCTCCGTTGGTGGCTATGTGCTTACGGCATGCAACGAATCGATGCTCGGGCCGCTGCTGAGCCTCAGCCCGCAAGAAGACCGGGTGTTGGTGATCGTGCAGTTGTACGGTGGCAACGATGGGCTCAACACCGTTGTACCACTTGACCAGTACAACCTGCTCACGCAATTCCGGAGCAACATCCTATTGCCACAGAACTCCGTACTGCCGCTACAAGGCACCAACGGTCTTTCGGGCTTGCACCCTGCCATGTCGGGGCTGCGTTCGTTATGGGACAATGGCAAGCTGAACATAGTACAAGGCGTTAGCTACCCTGACCCGAACTACAGCCACTTCCGCAGTACGGACATCTGGGAAACAGCCAGCAACGCCAACGAAGTGCTCGACAGCGGCTGGATGGGCCGCTACTTGAGTTTGGAGTACCCCAACTATCCGATCGGCTTCCCGAACAGCGACATGCCCGACCCGCTCGCGATCCGCGTTGGCGGACCGGTCGGTATCGGTCTGCAGAACCTTGGCGTGGCCATGGGTACTGCCATCAACAACACCATCGATCCGCTGGACCTGGCCGGCAACATCTTCCTGGATCCCGCTCCGACCAACTGCGCCGGTGATCGCTTGAACATGATCCGCTTGGTGCAGCGCCAGACGGATCTGTACGGCGATGTGATCGAAACAGCGGCTGGCATGAACTGCCAGCAAGGCAACCTCTACCCCACCGGCAACGCGCCCGGCGCCCAACTCGCACAAGCACTGAAGATCGTTGCGCAGTTGATCTGCGGCGGGCTGAAGACGAAGGTGTATTGGGTGAGCGATACCGGTTTCGATACGCATGCACAACAGACCGTGCTCGGGAATACCACGTTGGGCAACCACGCCAACTTGTTGCAAGGAGTGAGCGATGCGATCACCGCGTTCCAGGACGATCTGCAAGGCCTCGGGCTGAGCGATCGCGTCCTAGGCATGACCTTCAGCGAATTCGGGCGGCGCATCAAGAGCAACGGTTCGCGCGGCACGGACCATGGTGCGGCAGCGCCCATGTTCTTCTTCGGCGATCACGTGCTGCCGGGCATGGTGGGTACCAACCCGGTGATCCCCGCCAACACCGATAGCGAAACGAACGTGGACATGCAGCACGACTTCCGTACGGTGTACGCGAGCGTGCTGAAGGATTGGTTCTGCTTGCCGCAATGGGCCATCGACGATACGATGCTCAACACCTATTCAACATTGCCGATCGTCGATCCCGCAGGCTGCATAGCCATGGGGATCGCAGAGGAGAACCAGACGGCGGGAGTGCAATTGCTAAGCTTCCACCCAAGTCCTTTCCAAGAGGAGACCACCGTGGAGTTCACCGTGTTGAAAGCGGGCAGCGTGCGCTTGGAAATGTTCGATGCTGCAGGTTCCATGGTGCAATTGCTGATCAACCAGACCATGGCACCGGGCAGCTACAAAGCCACCGCGAACCTGGGCGCCATGCGCAGCGGTATGTACTACTGCCGCTTGGAGAACGAAAGCGACATGCAGGTGAAAAACGTGATGAAGGTGAATTGAGGGCTGCGTGCCTCGGGCCCCGGGCCACGGGGCTGGTAGCGCGAGCGTTGATCGTTGCGCGCACTTACGTCCGCTTCACTCCTCAACTGCTCAACTGCTCGCTGTCCTTCTTGCCTATCCAGCCCAAGTGCGTGTGTTTGAACGCGTCGCTGTACTTGAGACCATAACCGAAGATGCGGTCCATGCTGGCGTGGCCGAAAAGGATGATGCCAACGAGCATCATGTATTCGTCACCATCGCCAAACAAACCATCCATAGCGAGCGAAAAACTGGCAAGTTGACCGAACAGAATGCACGCGAACGCAATCCCCTTATGATGAAGCACATTGTATGTGAACGCCCCAATTCGCGGGCTGACGAGATAACCAACCATGCCGATGTCAGGCCCGAGTAATAGCAGCGGATATACCCACCACTGCACATGGATGAGCGCCAACATCACGAGGCAGAACGCGAACTGCGCTGCCTCCTCAAGCTTCAACAGGTTCTTCATCCGATCATGAATTGTCAGCATAAGGCTGTATTACTCCCCACTCCCCACTCACAACTCACGACTCACGACTCACCACTCTATCCCCACCGGGCAATGGTCGCTTCCCATCACATCGTTCAGGATGAAGGCGTCCTTCACCTTCTTCTCGAAGCCTTTGCTCACCAACACGTAGTCGATGCGCCAGCCCACGTTCTTCTCCCGCGCGCCGAAGCGTTGGCTCCACCAACTGTACTTCACCACGTCGGCGTACTTGTACCGGAACGTATCCGTGAACCCGGACCCCAGTAACGATGTGATGCCATCGATCTCGCTCTGCATGTAGCCTGCCGTCTTGTTGTAGTTGGGTTTCGGCCGTGCGATGTCGATGGGCTGGTGCGCCACGTTGAGGTCGCCGGTGAAGATGACGGGCTTCGAGCCGCTGGCCAGCTTCACCAAGTACGCGCGCAATGCGGCGTCCCATGTGCCACGGTAATCCAAGCGCTTCAGGTCTTGCCCGCTGTTCGGCACGTAGGTGTTCACCACAATGATGTCCTTGAACGTGGCGGTGATCACGCGGCCTTCCCTATCGTGATCGGTGATGCCGATGCCGTACTCCACTTTCGACGGCTTCTCCTTGCTGAGGATGGCCGTGCCGCTGTAGCCGGGCTTCTCCGCACTGTGGGCATGCAGGTGATAACCTTCAACACCTTTCAGCGCTTCGGCCACTTGCTCGGGCGTGGCCTTAGTTTCCTGGAAGCAAACGATGTCGGCACCGATGCGCTTGAGCGATGCCGGCAAGCCCTTACCCACCGAGGCGCGAATGCCATTGACGTTGAAGGAGACGAGTTTCATTCCAGTGTTCGTTGTGCGCCGAAAATAGGCCCCAACGGATTTGCCGCCACGGCGCAACGGCGCAACGGCGCAACGGCGCAACGAAATACACGCCATGCAATTTCATTCGCGTTGCGTCACCGTGGCGTCGCTGCGCCGTGGCGGTGGAATTTCGGGAACGTAAAAAGGCCCCGACCGTTTGAACGATCAGGGCCGAGAGACCTGCGGAGTGTTGGATGCGGGCTTTCCCCGCTCTTGAAGCGGGCTTAAGCGCGCTTCACGTTGATCGCGTTCAAGCCCTTGGGGCTTTCTTCCACGTCGTACGACACCTTGTCGCCTTCGCGGATCGGATCCTGGATGCCGGTCTTGTGCGCGAACACATCCTTGCCGCCCTCATCGGGCACGATGAAACCAAATCCCTTGGTCTCATTGTAAAACTTAACGGTACCTGTAGGCATTGATAGTTTGATTGAGCGCGCAAAGTAGGATAATTGCGGCCAGCCCGGATCAGTGGCTCTGCCGCGACCTGTCGCGCATACGCGCCGAGGGCCGGGCAGCGTTGTGGATAACCCGGCGCATCCCTTAACACGCAGGCCACACTGCGCCCGCTATTTTGCAGCGTAACGCCAGCGCGATCGAACCCTCTCCACCGCAACCTGTCGCAGCACCGTTCCACTGGTAACCGCACCCGCCCATGGCCCTCACCCCCTACACCGGTCCGTTCGGAAGACCCGAACTGATCCATCTCATCCGCCGCACGCTTTTCGGCGTCGCCCCCGCCGACCTGACGCACTTCAACGGAATGAGCCTGCAGCAAGTGGTGGATGAACTGTTGACCTTCTCCAACAACACCACCCCACCGGTGAAGGCATACAGCGTGGACGATGGCAACGGCAACATGGACCCGTCGCTGATCGATGTGCCCGTGGCTTATGGCACCACGTGGGTGAACACCCCGCGCGATCCGAACGAAGTGTTCCCCGACCCCGCTGTTTCACGCATCATAAGCTTCGTGGAATGGTGGAGCGGGCTGATCGCACAACAGGACAGGACCCTGCGCGAGAAGCTGACGCTCTTCTGGCACAACACGCTTGTAACGCAGATCTCGGTGGCCTTCCTGCCGGAAGCGAACTACCAGTATTGCGATCTGCTGCGTACGCAGGCGAAGGGCAATTTCCGGCAGTTGATGTACGACATGACCATCAACCCGGCCATGCTGTATTACCTGAACGGCTACTTGAACAACGCCTTCGCACCCGATGAGAACTACGCTCGCGAGGTGATGGAACTCTTCACGCTTGGCGAGGGCAGTGGCTACACGGAGAGCGACGTGCAACAGGCCGCGCGCGTGCTCACAGGCTGGACGATCGCCGTTGAATCAGGCGGCAATCCGATCGTGCCCACCACGGTGTACTATCCCTTCCTGCACGAGGCCGGCAACAAGCAGTTCAGCAGCTTCTTCAACAACACGCTGATCACCGGCAATGCCGGACCGAACGGCGGGGCGTTGGAATTGAACGCCCTGCTCGATATGATCTTCCTGAAAGAGGAAGTGAGCCTGCACATCTGCCGCGAGCTGTACCGCTTCTTCGTACACAGCGATATCGACGCCACCATCGAAGCGGATGTGATCGTGCCGTTGGCGCAGATCTTCCGCGATAACAGCGGCGCGCCCGACCAAATGGGCATCGTGATGAACGCGCTGCTGACGAGCGATCGTTTCTTCAGCAACGAAGTACGCGGGTGCATGGTGAAGAGCCCCATGGATTACACATACGGCATGGTGCGCCAGATGGGCCAGCCGTTCCCGACGAGCAGCCAATTGGAAGCGCAGTACAGCGCATGGTTCGATGTGCGCAACATCGCAGCGTACGCCGGCCAATCGCTGGCCGATCCACCGAACGTTGCCGGCTGGCCCGCCTACTACCAATTCCCGCAGTACGACACCATCTGGATGGACGCGGCCAACTACGCGCTGCGGAAACAGATCAGCGACATCATCTGTTACGTGGGTTTCTATTCGCCCGCAAACACCTACGAACCCCAAAGCGCGAACGTCAACTCCAAGATCGACTTCACGGCTTTCGTTGCGCAGTTCCAAAATCCCATCGATCCGAACGCGCTGATCGATGAAGCCGCGGAGCTCCTCTTCGCAACGCCGCTCTCGCAGGGTGTGAAGGACCAATTGAAAACCAACTTCCTGCTCTTCGGCCAGCAGAGCGACATCTATTGGTCGCAAGCATGGAGCGTGTACAGCGCCGACCCGAACACCACCGATCCTTATGGGATGCTGGTGCCCGTGCTTTTGCTGAGCCTGTTCCTCGACATGCAGACGGCTGCCGAATACCACCTCCACTAAGCCACCACGACGATGAAACGCAGAGCATTCCTCCGAAGCGCCGGCGCGGTTACCGTGGGCGGCATGGCCGTGCGCGGCTTCAGCAACCCGCTCATCGCGGCATTGGCCAAGAGCACCGTTGAAGACCGTGTGCTGGTGGTGATCCAGCTTTACGGCGGCAACGACGGCCTCAACACCGTAATCCCGCTGGACCAGTACAGCTTGCTATCGCAGTTCCGCAGCAGCGTGCTGATCGATCAGGCCGATGTGCTGGTGCTGGGCGGCACCGGCAACGCAACGGGCCTCCACCCCAGCATGGGTGGAATGAAGGACCTGTGGGACGATGGCAAGCTGAGCATCGTGCAAGGCGTGAGCTACCCGGATCCGAACTTCTCGCACTTCCGTGCAACCGACATCTGGGAAACCGGTGCCGACAGTAACCAAGTGCTGGACAGCGGCTGGGCCGGTCGCTACCTCAATAACGAATGGCCCAACTACCCCAACGGTTTCCCGAACGCCAGCATGCCCGATCCGCTCGCGATCCGCGTTGGTGGTCCGGTCGGCGTGGGCTTGCAGCACATGGGCGTAAGCATGGCCATCGCCATCAACAACACCAACGATCCACTGAGCTTGGTGGGCAACATCTACCAGGATCCGGTAACGGCGGATTGCAAAGGCGATAAGCTCGACTTCCTGCGGGTGGTGCAGCGCCAAGCCGATGAGTACGGCGATGTGATCGAAGCTGCCGCGCAGAGCGGTTGCAACCTCAGCACCTTATACCCCACCGGTACTGCACCGGGCGCTGCCTTGGGGCAAGCACTGAAGATCGTGGCGCAGTTGATCTGCGGCGGTTTGAAGACCAAGATCTATTGGGTGAGCGACACCGGTTTCGATACACACGCGCAACAGGTGAGCGATACCGACCACAGCATCGGTGTGCATGCCAACCTGCTGAAAGGCGTCAGTGATTCGGTGCATGCGTTCCAAGACGACCTTAACCTTCTCGGTCTGGAAGACCGCGTCCTCGGCATGACGTTCAGCGAGTTCGGCCGCCGCATCATGAGCAACGGCAGCGGAGGTACCGATCACGGAAGTGCACTGCCCATGTTCCTGTTCGGCACCAAGGTGTTGCCGGGTATGCTGGGCAACAACCCGATCATACCTGCGAATACGGATGTGAACACCAACCTGGCCATGCAGTACGACTTCCGCAGCGTTTATGCGAGCGTGCTGACCGATTGGTTCTGCCTGCCAGCGGCCGAAGTGGACGCCATCCTGCTCAACACCTACCAGCCGTTGGCCGTAGTGGATCCCGCTGGATGTTTAGGCGTTGGCATCCACGAAGCGAACCAAGCCTCTGGCACCAGTGTGTTGGAGATCCATCCGAACCCGTTCACCGAACGCACGTCGATCTCGTTCAGCAGCAATGGTGGGCGGGCGATGGTGCAGGTGTTCACCGAACAGGGCCAGCTGCTGACCACGTTGAAGAACGAAGTGCTCCCCATGGGCAGCTACACCGTGGATTGCGACCTCGGCCCGATGCCCGCCGGCGTATACTACTGCCGTCTGCAGAACGAAGGCGTTCAGCAGGTGAAGAGCATGTTGAAGGTGCGGTGAGGCATCCGTGCCTTGTGGCTCGTTGGGGCAGGTGCTGTGTTCCATCGGTCTACTTCCGTTTCTTCGTGGGGTCAGTCTGCACCACATGACCTTGATCCGCATAATCGTTGCCGATGCACAGCAACTGGTGGCCGACGGCCTCCGGAAGCACTTTGCCGACGAAGACCGGATAACGATAGTCGGGGATGCACGCACCGGAAAGGCGTTGTTGGAAATGCTGAAGACCATGGAAACGGATATCGTGCTGATGGACATTTCCATGCACGAGATGGACGGCATCGATACCACTCGGAAGGTCCGGCAACTTTACCCCGGCCTGAAGGTGATCGCGCACAGTGCCCTCACCGATATCGAGTACGTGAACAGCATGCTGATCGAAGGGGCGCGTGGCTATGTGGTGAAGGGTTGTACCGACAAGGAACTGCTGGAGGCCTTCGACCTTGTGATGGATGGAGGCCGCTATATCTGCCCCGTGGCCCGGCAAAGCGTGGCCAACGGTTACCGGCATACGGACAAGCGCGTGGACGGTGAGTACCTCGGCCTCACACAACGCGAACGCGAGATCATCCGCTTGATAGCCCAAGAGCGAACCAACGACGAGATCGCAGCAGCCCTCTTCGTCAGCACCGATACAGTGAAGACCCACCGCAAGAACCTCATGGCCAAACTGAACGTGCGCAGTACGGCTGGTCTTGTGAAGTACGCGGTGGACCGGTGCTGGGTGTAGCGCTACTTCTTCGCGGACAACCACGCTTCCACCATCCGTATGCGCCCGTAACCGTGCGCTCCCTTCAGGGCACCGTGGTGCTCCTTGATGTCGGCATCGGGGAAATCCTTCAGCCGTGCTGCGATCAGCTCCCGCTCTTCCTCCGGCATGATGCGCCCGATATCGACCTGCCCGCTGCGGATGCCTGGGGCCATGTGGCTTTCGATCGTGGTCTTGGTAAGGCCGCGCTTGGCGGCGATCTCCTCAACGGTGAGGCCTTCCGCATGCATGGCGCAGGACAATTTGTAGGAGTCACCTTTCGTCGGCTTCGGTGCTCCCTCCTCACGTTTCCGTCGCACACGGCCGCTCTTTCCCTTGCCCACCGGGTGATGTTCGGTCATGTACGCCGCTACCTGATCGAGGATGATCCTGCGCTTGGCCTTCAGCCCTTGCTCCAAGCCTTCGTTGCGCGTCACCTCGTTGCCAGCAAGGATGCACTGCGCTACATGTCCGGCCTTGGATATCTCCGCCAACTTCTTCATCAACGCGGAGTCCAGGTCATCGAGATCCTCGCGATAGGCCTTTGTACCCGTTAGGCGCGCCAGCACTGCCGTATTGCGCACCGCGCTCTTCAAGTGCGAAAAAAGGATCCCGGAGTAGTACGCCCCACCCTTCTCCAACCGGCCAAGGAGTTCGTCGTGCGCATCGGCGGCCATCAACCGCACCAGCTGGCCACGGAACTTCGCAGCGTTCCCCGCCTCCTTCTTCAGCGTATCAACAAGGTCCACCAATGCCTGGCGGATGGTGGTATCGGCAAAGAAGGTTTTCTCGTGGGCCTTGAACACGCGCTCCGCCAACGCGAGCAAAGGATCGAAGTGGAAGGTGCCGGAAAGTACTTCGCGCAAATAGCCGCGCTGCTGTTCTTTCAAGAGGGCGGGCAATAGCGCATGGTCCTCCTTCCGGCCGGTGAAGGCAACCACCTCGGCATCGCTGCTCACCACGGCAGGGTTGATACGCGTACGAAGGACAAGCCCGTCCAGACTGCGCAAACGTGAGAGGGCCACATATACTTGCCCGGGCGCGAAAGCCTGCCCCACATCGATGATCGCCTTGCTGAACGTGAGGCCTTGGCTCTTGTGCACCGTGATGGCCCAAGCCAACTTGACCGGGTACTGATCGAACGTGCCGACGACGTCCTCCAGCAGCTCCTTGGTATCCTCCAGCACCTTGTAGCGTTTGTTCTCCCAGCGCTCCTTCTTCAGCACATACGGCATATCGCCATCGTGCATGCGCACCTCAATGCTGTCTTCCTCCATGCGGGTCACTTTGGCGAGCTTCCCATTGAAATAGGCCTTCTCCGTGTCGTTGCGTGTGAACATCACTTGAGCACCCACGCGCAGGTCCAATTGCGCGGGCAACGGGTACATGCTCTCCGGGAAATCCCCGTCCACATCGGCGTCGAACAGGTGCGACTTTCCCGGCAGCCGTTCCAGCGCAGCATGGTTCTGCTCCTCGGCCTTGTTGTTGTGCGTGGTGAGGGTGATGACACCCTCATCTTCCGAGCGCACTTCGGCCCGGTAGTGCTTGTTCAGTTCGGCGACATCCTCGGCGGTTACCGTGTTGTTGCGGAAGTTGTTGAGGATGCGGATGAAGTGCTCATCCTGTTGCCGGAAGATCTTGTCCAGCTCGATGTGCACGAAGCCACCGCTTCCATCGGAATAGGGCTGCAAGGCACGCGCCTCGAAGAAATGCGCACTGCGGTAATAGCTCTTCAACACGTTCCATTCATGGTCCTTCACCACCGGGGGCAATTGGTAGAGGTCGCCGATCATGAGCACTTGTGCGCCGCCGAAACTGCGGTCGTAGCGTTGCTTCACCTGCCGCATGCGGTGATCCACGGCATCGAGCAGGTCGGCGCGCAGCATGCTCACTTCATCGATGATGAGCAGGTCCACTTCGCGCAGCACGTTGCGCCGCATGCCGTTGAGCGGATGCTTGCGGGTGAGGTTATCACGGTCCCAGAAGTTGCCCATTGCGGTAACGTGCTCGGGCGCGGTGCGTTCGGGAATGAACGAACCCAATGGGAGGAGGAACTGTGAATGCAGGGTAACGCCTTTCGCATTGAGCGCCGCGATGCCCGTGGGCGCAAGGATCACGAAACGCTTGTGCGTGCGTTGCGCCAGTTTGTGCAGGAAGGTGGTTTTGCCGGTGCCCGCCTTACCCGTGAGGAACACATGCCGCGAGGTGCTGTTGACGAAATGAGCGGCCAACGTGGCCATCTCGGTGCTCTCGTGCAGTGTATCCGCCAGCATGGGTTGCAAGATCATACGCATTCGGGTGACCGCAAGCGATCACCGAACAGGAAAAGAGCAAAGCCGGTGTCAGTCCTTCACGAACCGGATCCAGTACGCGCCCTGACGGAGCACGTAAGCACCGGGAGCCAGCGCCGCAACATCAACAATGCCGTCGACCGGTTCAGAGTGAGTGACACATACACCAGTGCTGTTGAAGACACTGATTTTCCCCTCCTCCGCGGAGAGGCTGAGCACTGATAAGCGGTCGTGGGCCGGGTTCGGTGCAACGCTGAGGGCAGATGTTCCCACAACAGATGGAATGCTCGTGTTGATGTCCTCCACGAGCGTCACATCATCGATGTAGGTCGGCTGGAAATTGAGATCGTCCGGGTTCGTTTGGATCAGAAAGTAGACATCCGCTGGCCACGGCACGTTCGCATTGAGCTCGAAATCGGCCACGGCCATCTCCCATGCACCCGGTGTTGTCATGTGCACGGATGTGCCGCCCACGTATACCAAGTCGAAATCGTTCGGTGGCAGCACTCCCGTTGCGGGGTAGTTGTACAAGAGATCGGTGGAAACGCCCGGTAACCCGGGCACGTTCTGCCAGTACTGAACACTGAACTGATCACCCGGTTCAACGTTCGGCACCTGGAACAACAAGCCGGCCACCACGGATCCGCAGGTGCTGATGAAGTAAGACGGCACCGACGCACACCAAAGGCTGGTAGCGGCATATGTGTTCGCATAACCTACGACGGGCGCCAGCGAGCAGAAGGACTGCGTGACCGACAGGTCGAAAGTCGCGCCATCCTCGAAGGTGGTCATCGTTGTTTGTGCTGAAAGCGGGAGCGCTGTGAGCGCGAGCCAGCAGGGCAAGGAACGCATCATCTGGTCGGTGATCCGGTTTCACGAAGAAAGCCAAGTAAGGAGTGATAACCAAAATTGGCATGCACGGCAACGTGATCCGGGGTTCATTTGTCCCAAGCGCCAAGAACGTTGCGCAACCATCCCGGCCCATCGCCGTCTCGACAGGAGACATCCCCCGATCCATGAAGAAACCATTCCTCCTCGTCCTCACCGCCGCCCTTCCGGTGTTCGCATCCGCCCAAACAAATGGGTTGCTGTTCGATGGTATCGATGACCGCGTGGTTATACCCAATACAGCGCTGAACAATATCGGCGAAGGTGATTTCACAGTGGAGGCTTGGGTCAAGGCCGACGAAACCGCACAGGCCCAGCACCCGCGCATCTTTTCCAACCGCGGCGGCTCCGGCAGTGGCTTCATGTTCTTCTTCCACGACCTGTGGGGCGGCTCCTTGCACAAGATGTTGGCGGTGCAGATGGAGGGAACCAACTACATCCTGCTCGACAACGGCCTATTGAACGGGAACATCCTCGACGGCACATGCCGTCACGTGGCCGTAGCACGCGAAGTGGACACCCTCCATTTCTATGTGGACGGTTCCTGGATCGGGGATCGACTGCTCTATACACCGGCGCCGACCATGGCCAGCCCAGCGCAGGAGGTGCTGATCGGCAACGACCTGTCCGATGCCTATTCCTTCAGCGGTGGCATTTCGCAGGTGCGCATCTGGAACCGCACGCGCACAATGGCCGAGATAGTGGCGGACATGTCGTGGAGCATTGCGGGCAACACGCCCGACCTGGTCGGTTACTGGGAACTGAACGACGGCGCAGGCCAGGTCGTCGTTGATAAAACAGGTGCTGGGAACGGATACCTCGGGACTACCGCAGCAGGCGACAGCCAGGATCCCACATGGTCCAACAACGGATGCGCAGTAAGCGGCGTGGGGATCGATGAGAACATGTCCACCACCGCTTCGCTTTGGCCAAGCCCTGCGCACGATGTGATCACGATAGGCCTTGGGCGTGCGGAGAAGGGAACCACGATCACCGTGTGCGATGCCTTGGGCAATGTGGTGCGGCAAGAGCGCGTTAAAACGCTCTATTCGGCAAACATCAACGTGGCCGATCTGTCCACCGGCTTGTACTTCGCTATTGTCCGCTCAAACGGCAACACGAAAACGCTCCGTTTCGCGAAGGAATGAAGCGGCAGTTCCTAACGGGTCTTGCTGCGATCGCAGTGCATTGTGCCTTTTCACAGGCGCCCTCGGAGAACCCTGTGCCGGCGGTAGCAGCAGGGCCAGGGCTGCTGGAGAAAGGCACCATGCCAGCCATCGATCTGCTTTACATGCCTTCGCCCTATTCCTACCGGCATCTTGGCCTGTTCTGTAAGGCCGAAGTGAAAGTGAACAGGTTCCTGCCGTTCCCGGTAATGTTCCGACTCGGAGATGTGGAGCACGCGCAGGAATTGGAAGGCAAAGGTGTCCTGCGCGGTCTGCAGAGCACTACGGAACCTTGAAGATCGGATCAGCGGTGTAATGCGAGCCATGCGGTGAATGCCGCCAGCACTTCTTCCCAAGTCCTGCCCGTCCCTTCCGCTTTCTCGCTCCCGATGTAGTAATCCACCCGGTCGTGCCACCTGCCCTGGGCATCCAAGGTGGTCGACTTCTTCCGGAAGAAAGCGAACGCGTCCGGCTTTCCGGGCAGTTGGATGTGGAGCCTTCCCCGCCGCTTCACGAACAGAACGCCTGAGGCATCAACCCCGTGCGCTTGCAGTGCGGCCGTAACCGCAGCGTGCTCGTGTGGAAGGAAACGCATTCCGGCCCTGCTCTGGCCGGTGAAGTTCGCGGACTTCGGGAATGGTGTATGCATCCACGACCGCCACCAGCGGCCTTCTCTCACTTTACACGCACCGATCCTTGAATACGGACCTATCTTGTCGGCATGCTTGGCGCCGCTCCCAAGTTCACAGACCTGTAGATGGTCTTCTTCGGTCCCTTCCTCTAGGGACGTTGCTCATCTACCGATCAATAGATCGACCACCGGACGGCACGCATCCAAGTTGCCTGCGTTCCAGTTGGCATTCCCATCGGTCTTATCGGACCGCCACAAGCACGCGCCCCATGAACGACACACCGGAAAACAGAGGAACGAAGATGTTCCACATCGTGAATGGCACATGGGGCCACAAGAAGATCAAACTCAAGAACAAGTTCGGCCACCTGAACGATGACGACCTCTACTTCGCCGAAGGCTTGGAAAGCGAACTCATCGTGCGCTTGATGGCCAAGCTCAACGTCAACGAAGCGGAACTGCAGCGCCTGATCATGGCGCTCTGAGCGCCTCCAACCACGACGACCCCTATCGACATGACCAATGAACTGAACGACATACAGCGCACACGGGCCCTCAGCCGTCATTTGAACGCGAACGAAAAGGAGTGCATCGAAAGCAACATCATCGTGCGCGTGAACCGCATCAGCGCTGAGCATACCATTGCGTTCTGCTCCGTGGAACAGCGGCGCACCGGACTGTTGCGACGCACCTGCACGGTGCATGAACTGATACGCCGTGCCGAGAAGGCACTGGCCCCGCTGGTGGGCATGGGCATCGTGCCTTTGATCACCGTGCGGCATAAAAGCCTTTTTAACATTACCACGAAAACCGCACGGGCAAGTCGCATGCCCGTGGACTGGATCCCGAACCTTTGGCATTGGCTTGGTCATCCTGTTGGCAACAGGGTATTCCGCACGGTGCCTGTTCCGCGCGATCCATTCGGATGGCGCCATGCCCTTTCCATTTCCCGCAAAAAATGAGCAACACCATCGGCACCGCCGCCACAAACATGCGCGCCATAAAGATCGACCCCGACCAATGCAGCGTTGAACTCATCGACGTGGATCCCGCTGACGTGGCGCATGTGCTGCGCTCGGAATTGACTGAGACGATCGACTTTGAAGAAGATCACTGCTTGGTGATCGACGACGGCAGCCGTTCAGCTGATCATCCAACGCGTTTCCGTTTCAACAACAGTACTGTGCTGCGGCCTTTCTTCGGTCCCGTGCTCATCATGGGCCTCAAGCACGGCAACTGGGCATCGGCATCTTTGGATGCGGGGCCTGTGAGCGCGCGTATCGTGTGGGAGGAATGGGACCCGCTCGCACAACGCTACGGGGAACCTGCCGTGGTCCTGAACTGACCCCCCCGCGCGCAAACATCCCAAAATGACGGAGCCCCGACTTTCGCCGGGGCCCCGAGTTCTCGGATCCAGAGGGATCGTTAAGCCTTCACGACGTTGATCGCGCTGAGGCCCTTCGGGGTCTGCTCCACTTCGAACGTCACTTTGTCGTTCTCATAGAGGTCGTCCCGGGTCCCTGACTTGTGCACGAAGATGTCCTGGCCGCCTTGATCGGGGGCGATGAAACCAAAACCTTTCTCCGTGTTGAAGAACTTCACTTTACCACTTGCCATTGTACTACTTGTTTTACCCCCCGACCAAAAGGGCCGGGTTTGAGGGCGCAAGCTACCCCTAGGCGCACCCGTGGCCGACGATCAAGGGATAATAAACACTGCAGCGAGCACAACACCGGGCCTGATGCCAGCCCGGCCGCTGCAACTGATCACGCACCGAACCCGGGATCCACCCTGGTAGGATCGGTTGCTTACCTGAGGTAACGGGGGCTGTGCAGCGATCGCGTTGCACCGCTCCGCGCACACCACGTTCTTTGCGCCGCCGACGCTCCCAAAGGCCCTGCGCCACCTTCATGAAAGCCGCGATAAATGCCACTTATGGCGCCCCTGATGTCGTGCACGTGGTGGATGTGCCGAAGCCCATCGCCAAGGCCGATGAATTATTAGTGCGCGTACATGCCAGCACCGTCAACCGTACCGATATCGGCTTCCGCAAAGGCAAGCCCTACCTCGTGCGTTTGATAGGCGGTGTCCTGGGGCCCAAGCGCACCATCCTTGGTTGCGAATTCGCAGGCGAGGTGGAAGCCACGGGCGCTGAAGTGCGGTCGTTCGCGTTGGGTGACCGCGTGTTCGGGTTCACCGGGGTGCTCATGGGTGGCCACGCGGAATACACGTGCGTAAAGGCTTCCGGGGCAGTGGCCATACAACCTCCGGGGGTCGGCCACGCCCAAGCAGCGCCGATCCTGGAAGGCGCGCACTACGCATTGAACGATCTGCGCGCCTCGCGTCTGCAAGCGGGCCAGCACATCCTCATCAACGGTGCCACCGGTGCCATCGGCTCGGCGGCCGTGCAGCTGGCCAAGCACTTCGGCGCAACCGTAACAGCGGTATGCAACCACCAGCATGTGGATCTGGTGCGTTCGCTCGGTGCAGATGTGGTGATCGATCGCCACCAGCAGGATTTCACCACCATGGGCGGTCCCTACGATGTGATCTTCGATGCTGTAGGCAAAAGCTCGTTCGGCAAATGCCGACCTCTGCTCACATCCAAGGGCATTTACGTCTCAACGGAATTGGGACACTACTGGCAGAACATCCCGTTGACACTGATCACACCGTTGTTCGGTGGGCGCAAGGTGATCTTCCCTATCCCGCGCCTTACTCAAACCGATGCGATCTTCTTGCGCGACCTGGTCGCGGTCGGCGCCTACAAGCCGGTGATCGATCGGCACTACCCTCTGGAGCGCATCGTGGAAGCGCACCGCTATGTCGACTCCGGAGAGAAAGTCGGGAACGTGGTGGTGGAAGTGGGGTGAGCCATGGCATGCCATACCGGGTGGCTTATCCCACAACGAAGCCGGGGAGGAACTTCATGCGAAGTCCCTCCCCGGCAGAACGTGTGCAAGTATGGCGTCCTATCGCTGCACCATCACCATCTCAACGTGCTGCTGACCATTTCGGGTAGCGAGCATGTAGTACGCACCCGATGCCACATTCCCCAGGTCCATGGAAATGCTGCGCAGCCCAGCGATGGTGAACGGAGCCAGTACTTGGCGGCCAAGCCCATCGTTCACCGTAACATGGATCGGTGACTGGTCCGAGCCAGAAGGCATTACTTGGAACACGCCGTTGTTGGGGTTCGGCTGCACGGTGAACCACTCATCGCTGATCCCTACGGTGGTCGTGATCCCGGTATTGAAGTCCACGGTCACCGTGATGCAACTGGTGAGTTCGCATCCACCTACAGTAACGGTGACGCAGAGTTCGACATCGCCGGCAATGTTGTTCGCATCGGCAACCACGACGAAGGCACTGTTATCCGCGGTCGTCCAACCGATAGGCAAGGTCCACACATAGCTGGTTGCATTTGGTACAGGCGTCACCACGTAGGCATTGGTGGTGTTGCCGAGCACGATGGCGGCACCGGAAACGGCACCCATGCTTATCGCGGTGCCGCTGCATGTGCAGCTGGCATCGCGTAGGTCGTTCACCGAGCACGCGTCGCCATCATCGCAAGGGGTGCCAGGCAATACGGAGCCACCGATCGTGCCTTCGCAGTCGATGATCTCTCCGGCGCATGCGCAGTTGGCCGTGTACACATCGTTGCCGGTGCCCGCATCGCCATCATCGCAAGCCGTGCCTGGCTGTGCAGGGCCACCCACCGTGCCTTCACAATCGCTTACGAGTGTTCCCGCGCAGATGCAATTGGCGTTATAAATGTCGTTGCCGGTATCAGCATCGCCATCATCGCAGGCGGTACCTATCGTGTTCGTTCCACCTGGTACGCCTTCGCAGTCGATCAATTGACCGGCGCACTGGCAGTTGTTGTCCCATGCATCGGCGCCGGTGCTGGCATTCGCATCATCGCAGGGGAAGCCGGGCAACGCGAAGCCACCGGTCACGCCATCACAATCGATCAGCTGGCCTGCGCAGGTGCAGAACGCATTGTACACGTCATTGCCTGTTGCCGCATCGTTGTCATCGCAAGCCGTGCCAGGTTGCGCGGTGCCACCGGGCACACCAGCGCAATCGCTTGGCAGGATGCCGATGCAGCCGCAATTCGCCGTAAAGGTGTCATTGCTGCTGTTAGGGTTCCCGTCATCGCAAGGCGTGCCGGGCGCTTGCGTTCCGCCCGGAGTTCCGGCGCAGTCGTAAGGCAGGCCGGCGCAAGCGCAGTTCAGTCCGTAGACATCGTTTCCAGTAGCCGCATTTCCATCATCGCAAGGTGTGCCGGGTTGTGCGGTGCCGCCGGGAATTCCTGCGCAATCCGTTGTGAACGCACCCACGCACTGGCAATTGATGTTGTACCCATCGCCGCCGCTAAGTGGGTTGC
>JBDTSG010000131.1:0-40307 GCA_039931265.1 Flavobacteriales bacterium | reverse complement strand
TATGGGCGGCGCTCTTCGCTTTGGTCAAGTGGGTGCTTACTGCACGATGAGCTTGCGGGTGGTGCTGCCAGCTGCGGTGATGAGCCGCACCATGTAAAGACCGGACACGTTACCGAGCGCGCTCTTGTCCAACACCAAGGTGCCTTGGCCCGAAGCTTCCAACGCCGTGCTGTAAACCACGCGTCCATCGGCGGCGAGGATCTCCAGTTCGGCTTGCTGCGCCCCCTTCAACGCATACTGCACCGTGAAGGAGTTGGTCACCGGGTTCGGGGCGATCAGGAAGTCCGTCACGTCGCCGATCTCCCCGACCCCCACGAGCCCGGTGATGTTGATGTCGTCCAAGTAAAGGTTGTTCGTGAGCGCGCTGGAGGTGAAGACGAATTTGAAACGCGCATTCGCAACGGAGAGCGACGAAGGCAACGACACCTCATGGTAGTTCCAAATGCTGGGCGCGTAGTAGAACGGTGTAGCTCCCCCGGTGAGCAGGTCGGTCACTTCAAGTGTTTCCCGAAGGATCCAGGTTTCGCCACAATTGATCGAACTGTAGATCTTCAAGGTCTCCGTAGCATCGTTGAGATTCGTTGTCTGGGTGGCGTATGCCTCCCAGAAGGTGAGCTTCGCGGCGCTGATGTAGGTCAAGTCAACTACCGGCGAGACGAGCGCATCCTGATCGCCGTTGTTGTCGCCGAGGAAGTTGATATCGAAGAAGCTGTTGTAGTTGTCGAGCAGCGCGCTGCCTGGGTTGTTGTGCCCAACAGTGCCGACGTATTCCCAGTTCGTGGCATTGCCCTCCGGGTTCTCCATTGCCCACAGGTTGGCATCACCATCGAAGCTCTCGTCGTACAAGCCAACGGCTTCCGGGTACGCTGCAACATGCACTGCGGCGAAGAACGTGCGCGTGTTGGTGCCTTGGGCGTTGCTCACGGTCAAGGTCACATCCTTCGAGCCCTGCGTGGTGAAGGTCACGTCCGGGTCCTGATCCGTGGAAGTCGCAGGGTTGCCATCTGCGAAGGTCCAAGCCCAGAACGTAACGTCGCCGTTGTTGGAATTGTCCGTGAACGAAACGGTTTCACCGGAGCAGATGTACGCGTGATCCACGTACATGTCAGGGTTAGGGGCGCACAATTGGTCGGTGATCCCGTCGGTACCGGTCAGCGCCAGGTTCTCGGCGGTCCAAAGGTTTGAACGGCCACCGGTTGAACTGTGCAATGCGGCACGCATGCGTTGTGTCTGGCCCTCGGTGTACATCACCGAGCAGTAGGAGTAGTCCATGTAGTTCTGCACGTTCTCGATGACAGCCGTATCACAAACCGCTGCGTTCAGCACACAAGAGGTCCACCCCTTCGTAATGGGAGTGTCCTCAACGCCATCGTCGCCACATGCAACGCCTGGGTCGTTGTTGTTGCCCCATGTGTGCTGCAGGTTCAGGTAGTGCCCGATCTCGTGGGTCAGCGCGCGTGACCGGCCGGGTGCCGAGGTGCCGATGCTGCCCACATAGTCGTGGAGGATCATCACCCCATCGGCCAATGCTTGCAATCCGGAAACCGCGGATGGGTAGTAGGCATAGCCTGCAACACCGTCCTCCATCTGGGAACAGGTCCAGATGTTCAGGTAGTTGTTGTGGTTCCATGGTTTCAGCTTGGCACCGTCATCGCCCTGGTAGGTCTTGAGGGTCCGGATGCGCTGGATACCGTTGGTGCACTGACCGAGGTTGTCGCGGGTTGCAAGCCGGAACTCGATCCCGGCATCACCGGCGATCGTATCGAAGCCGGCCACGATCACCGAGGTATCGGCGTTCAGCTTCCGGTAGTCGTCGTTCAGGATCCGAACAGCATCGCGCACCTGTTCATCGGAAATGTTCTCAGGTCCGTTATTGTGCAGGATATGGAAGACGACCGGGATAACGAACACGGTGTCCACCGAGCGCTCGCCTGCATGGGCTTCCAAATAGTCGTGTACGAACCGCTCCAGGTCGCTCTCCCTTTGCAACATCCCGGGGTCTTGCTGGATCAGTCGCTGTCGCACCGCATCGGTACCGCATTTCAATGGCGCCTGGCCGAAAGCAATGCTTGTCGTAAGGCAGAACGGGACCAAGAGCGAACGGAACGTAGTAACGAGGGATGCCATGCAATTCTGGTTTGGATCGTGCAACTGGGGTGTCTATCGTAAGCAAAGAAAGAAGGATCGGTTAAAGCCGCAAGGCCTGAACGGGGAACGGCTGTCCGGGTAAGATGGCTCCCGAACCGCATCATGGAACGGTCCCCGAAGGCCCACGGGTGTTTCCGCGCGAATGCAGGGTGGAGGAGGGTCTTTTGGATCTGTATATCGTACGGCGCAGAATGGGCGCGGTCCCTCGTTCGGGCAGGCGACTAGCTTCGCCCGCATGCCCACCACCGGAGCGAAGCGAGCACTTGCCTGGCTTCTACTGTGTGCGCTGGTCTGGCAATTCGTGCGGTTCGCTTCGTTCGAGGTGCAATACGCAGTGGTACACCATGCGGTGAAGTTGAAGTTGAAGGCCGGGGTGCCGCTGGACGAGCGGACCTACTTCACGTTCTCCCTGGTCGAATACAATGCGTTGCACTGGTTGGAAAGGGGCAAGGAGTTCAGCATCGGCGATGATTTTTTCGATGTGATCGGAAAGACGATGACCGCGGACGGCAAGGTCCGGCTCGCCTGCATGAACGATCATCAAGAGGCCGAACTCTTCACAGGGCTGGCCCGCATGGTAGAGGAACATATGGACCAGCGCGGTGATGGTGCAAACGACCTCATGCTGCCGGTGTTTTTGGCCAAACACTGGTGTAACGAGAGCGCTTTCTTGATCCTGCCGACGACTGGATCCGTGCGCAGGTATTTCCCGCAGGGCAGCCGCACGGTCCTGCTCGTGCACAGCACACCGGAACTGCTGCCGCCGCGCGGTTGAACCGAGGCCAAGCTGTTTCCCAACGGGAGCGGAACAGCGCGCGAGCGCGGCCCATGGCCGCGTGCCGCGACGTTGCTCCCTGTCATTCCATTCCGAACACATGAACATTCCGAAACACATCGGCCTGTTGCTGCTGCTTGTCGCCAGTGCCACAACCAGCGCCCAGACCATTACGCTGCGCGATATCGCCACGAAAGAACCCATCGGCGGTGCGGTCCTCACCTGCACTCAGGGCGGTAGCACCAGTGTTGTTACCAACAGCAATGGAAAGGTGGATATCACGTCATTGAAAGATTGCGGCGCCATTCGCGTGGAGCACCTCTCGTTCGCCGAGCGCACAGTGAGCTTTGCCGACCTGAGCGCAGGCAATGAATTCAGCCTCAGTTACCGCGTGAACGTGCTGAACGAAGCGGTGACCAGCGCCAGCCGCTTCGAAGAGAAGCGCCGCGATGTGCCCGAGCGCATCGATGTGATCAAGCGGCGCGACATCACCTTCATGGACCAACCCACCATGGCCGAACTGCTCCAGAACACGGGCAATCTGTTCGTGCAGAAGAGCCAGTTGGGCGGTGGAAGTCCGGTGATCCGGGGCTTCGAGGCCAGCCGTGTTCTACTTGTCGTGGACGGCGTTCGCATGAACAACGCCATCTACCGCGCCGGCCACTTGCAGGACATTATCACGTTCGATCAGAGCATGCTGGACCGCGTGGAGATCGTCAGCGGACCCAACTCCGTTGCCTACGGCAGCGATGCACTGGGTGGCACTATTCACATGATCACGCGCACGCCCCGGTTCAATGACACCACGGGCCTCAAGCTGGGTGGCGATGCCTTCTTCCGTTACGGCACTGCCGCAATGGAGAAGACCGCGCACTTGGGCATTGAACTGCGGTGCAAGTCGGTGGCGAGCTTCACAAGCATTACTGCCAGCGACTTCGGCGACCTGCGCACCGGCAGTACCCGCGATCCCTTCCACGGCGACTGGGGCCTACGCCCGTTCTATGTGGAGCGGGAGAACGACAAGGATGTGATCAAGGAGAACGAAGACTGGAACGTGCAAGTCGGCACGGCCTACAAGCAGATCGACCTCTTGGAGAAACTGCGCATCCGCAGCGGTCCGCGCACCGTGCACCAGTTGAACTTCCAACTGAGCACCAGCACGGATATTCCGCGCTATGATCGGCTCACCGAGTACTCGCTCGATACAGCGGGTGGTTTTGTACCCGCACAGGCCGAGTGGTACTACGGCCCGCAGAAGCGCATGCTCGTGGCGTACACCTTGGAGATGGATCGCGAGACCGGTATGTTCAGCAAACTGCGGTTCACACCGAGCTACCAAGACATCAGTGTCAGCCGCAACAGCCGTGGTTGGGGTAGCAGCCGACTTGGTGTGAACGAGGAACATTGCACCGTGTTCGGGGTGAACCTCGATTTGGAGAAGCGCACTGGCAAGCACGAGATCCGTTATGGCGCGGAGTACTACGCGAACGCCGTGGAGAGCGAAGCCCATCGCGAGCATATCGTGACCGACGAGATCACTTATCGCACCAGCCGTTATCCGGGTGAAGGCTCCATGAACAACATGGCCGTGTACCTGAGCCACACCATGGAGATCAACGAGCATTGGGTGATCAGCGAGGGCCTGCGTTTCACCAACGTGGCGTTGGAAGCGACGTTCGCCGATACCAACGCTTTCCAGTTCCTCAATGGAACCTATACGCAAAGCAGCAGCGCGCTCACTTGGCGTGCCGGCATCATGTACATGCCCGGCCGCGACTGGCGCGTGAGCCTGTTGGGCAGCTCGGGTTTCCGTGCGCCCAACATCGACGACATGGGCAAGGTGTTCGACGGCGTGCCCGGCGATGTGATCGTGCCAAATACCGACCTGAAGCCTGAGACCACCACCAATTTCGAGTTGGCGCTGAGCAAGACCTTCAACAAGCGCGTAACCGTGGACCTCAACGGCTTCTACACCTTGTACAACAACGCCCTCACGGTGGACGACTTCACGGTGAACGGCCAGGACAGCATCGACTACGATGGCACACTGAGCCATGTGTCGGCATTGACCAACAAGAAGGAGGCCTACCTCTATGGTGCCAGCGGCCAGTTCAATGCGCAGTTCAATGATCGCTTCAGCTTCAACAGCAGCGTAACGTGGACCTATGCCCGCATCAAGACCGATAGTGTGGATCAGCCATTGGACCACATTCCACCGGTGTACGGCAAGACAGGTCTCGCGTACCAAGCCAACCGGCTGCGCGGCGAAGTGTACGTGGTGTACAACGGATGGAAACGCATTAGCCAATACAACACCGCAGCCGGGAGCGAGGACAACCTGCTTTACGCCACCGCCGAGGGTACTCCTGCGTGGTACACGCTCAACGCGCGCATGTCGTGCGCGTTCTCGCGTAATGTGTCGTTGCAGCTGGGCGTGGAGAACATCATCGACCAGCACTACCGCACGTTCGCGAGCGGGATCAGCGGTGCGGGCCGGAACTTCACGATCAGTCTGCGCGCCAACTTCTAATAGCCGACGGATGGCCCACCATCCCGAAGCCTGCGCGTAAGGACGCGGACCATCCAAGGGGTTATGACGTGGCCCCTTCATACGAGCGAACACCCCACGGCAGGCCGGTCCCGGCCGGTGGGGTGTTTTTCGTTGGGCATGCAAGGGGAACGGGGACGCGATCGCCTTTCGCGATCACTAACATTGCTCCATGCCGGAGAAGAAGCAGGGGCCGTTGCGGCCCGAGGAACTGACCCTCACCACGCGCGACGGGGTACCATACGAGGTGACGCCGGAAGGATCGCTAGGACTATTGGCCTTGGGCTATAAGGGTCTTATGGCATGGCGCGCCGCACGACGGAAGAAGGCGACAGGACAGGACAAGCCCGCGCGACCATGAGCGGTGCGGTGAAGCGCAAGGTGCTGTTGATCGGTTGGGACGCCGCGGACTGGCGTGTCATCAACCCCATGATCGACCAAGGGCTGATGCCCAATATGGAGCGCATGGTGAACGGCGGCGTGATCGGTCGTTTGGCCACGTTGGATCCGCCGCTTTCGCCCATGTTGTGGACCTCCATTGCCACCGGCAAGCGGCCTTACAAGCACGGCATCCTGGGCTTCACCGAAGTGGGGCCCGACGGCAAAACCGTGCGCCCCGTCACCAATGCGCACCGCCGTGTTAAGGCGATCTGGAACATCCTTACGCAGAAAGGGGCGCGCTCGAACGTGGTCGGCTGGTGGCCCAGCCATCCGGCTGAGCCGATCAACGGCACCATGGTGAGCAACTTCTACCAACGGGCAACGCGACCGATCACCGAGCCGTGGTTGTTCCGCGAAGGCACCGTGCATCCGGCGGTGAAGAGCGCATTGTTCGCCGACCTGCGCATCCATCCCGCTGAGCTGACCGTTGCGCACATAGCGCCATTCGTGCCGGACTTCGCCAGCGTGGAGCAGGGCAAGGACAGAACCCTTGAAGCGATCGCTCGCGTGTTGGCCGATTGTTCCACCGTACACGCGGCTGCCACCTACCTCATGGAGCACGAGCCTTGGGACTTCACGGCCGTGTACTACGATGCCATCGATCACTTCGCGCATGGCTTTATGAAGTATCACCCCCCGCGCAGGTCCTTCATTCCCGAGCGCGAATTCGAACTGTACAAGAACGTGGTGACGGCCGCGTACCAATACCACGATATGCTGCTGGGCCGCTTGTTGGAATTGGCCGGCGAGGAGACGACGGTGATGCTCATCAGTGATCACGGCTTCCACCCCGATCACTTGCGGCCGGCTGCATTGCCCAAGGAGCCTGCTGCTCCGGCTTGGGAGCATGGGCCGTACGGCATCTTCTGCCTGAAGGGTCCGGGCATAAAGCGCGACGCAATGATCCATGGGGCAGGCCTGCTCGACATTACTCCCACATTGCTCGCCTTGTTCGGACTGCCGGTGGCGAAGGACATGGATGGCAAACCGCTGCTGGATGTGTTCGAGGAACCCACGAACGTGCAGGTGATCGACTCGTGGGAAACGGTTGAAGGAGAGAGCGGCATGCACCCGCGCACCCAGGCGAACAGCGCGCTTTCGGAAATGGACAGTGAAGCGCTGAAGCAGTTGGTCGAGCTGGGCTACATCGAAGATCCGGGCGCCGATCCGGAGAAAGCCGGCGCGAACACGGTGCGCGAGAACCGCTTCTACCTGGCCAAAGCCTATGTGCATGGCGGGTTGAAGTTGGAGGCATTGGACATACTGAAAGAGCTGCACAACGAAGCGCCGGAGGAAGAACGCTACGGAATGGAACTGGCCCGCACATTCCTGCGTGTGCGCCAGCCCGATGATGCGGAAGCCATCCTCGAGGAGTTGGAGCACCGTGCCATGGAGCAGCACGCGACCGAGCGGAAGAAGCAATTGTCGGAGAAGAACGATGACATCGGCCCTTTCGTGACCCCGCCACGTTTCCTTTTGTTACGTGCAACGATCCTTCAAGCCGCCAAGTGCACAGCAGAGGCACTGACGATCCTTCAAAAGCTCGAACAGAAACCTGCGTTCACTGAACGTGTGCAGTTCCGGTTGGCCGCAGCGCACATGGAGTTGGGCCAGTGGAAAGTGGCTATGTCGGCGTTAGCGAGAGCCTTGGCGTACGATCCGGATCTGGCGAAGGCGCACCATGCGTTGGGTGTCTGTTGCTTGAAGACCGGTGCGCCGGGGGAAGCAGTGGATCACTTGCACGAAGCCCTCGGGTTGGACTTCAACATGCCGATCGGCCACTACCATTTGGGTGAAGCCTATCAGCGTATCGGGGAACACGAGAAGGCGCTGCGGGCGTTCGAGGTATGCCTCACGATGTCACCGGGTATCGGGCGCGCCCGTATGCGGATGGCCGACATACTGGAAAAGAACCTGGGGCAACCCGAACGGGCCGCCGCATTGCGCGCTGAAATGCACGCGCACACGGAAGGTGACGTGATCACGGTCGTCTCCGGCCTTCCACGTTCGGGCACATCCATGATGATGCAAGCTTTGGTGGGCGGCGGTATGCAGCCCTTCACCGATGGGCAGCGCGTGCCGGATGAGAACAACCCGAAGGGCTACTACGAGCATGAAGCCGTCAAGGCGATCGCGCGCGATCCACGCGTAATGGAACATGCGCAAGGCAAAGTGGTGAAAGTCGTGGCTCCGCTGTTGCCCTTCCTGCCACCGCGTTTCCGCTACCGGGTGATCCTTATGGAGCGCGACATGCAGGAAGTGCTACGCTCCCAGAACACCATGTTGCAGCGCGGGGGGGGAACCGCTTTCCGTGCCGGGCTGTTGGGCACGTACGCGAAGCAGATGGAGAAAGTGGAGCGGTGGTGCCAACGCAACAGCAACGTTGAGGTGCTGCGCGTACAGTACGAACAGGTAGTTGCGGCGCCGAACGAGCAGTTGGAACGCGTAAGCGCTTTCGTGGGCGGAGCCTTGGACCTGCAAGCCATGGTGCAGACCGTTGACCCTGCCCTTTACCGCAACCGGAGCACCGGGGGGACTGCGCGAACACAAGAACCGCACTGAGCGTTGCAGGCTTCGCCGTAGCGGGATCCGGGCGGGTATCATAGCTTCACCCCCCTCAAACCCTTTAACCGGACCGTACATGAAAAAACCAGCTACCCCTTCCACAAGAACATCGAAATGGTTGAGCTACTCCGGCATGGCAACGGCTTTCATTGCTGTTGGACAGAAGGCCGATGGCCAAGTGGTCTACACCGATGTGGACCCGGACTCCGTTTTGACCAACAGCCAGTTCGACGTTGATTTCGACAGTGACGGCACCAACGATATCAGTGTCGCGCAGCAAACCGTTGTGTCCAGTTCGAGCAGCACGGCCGGGGCCGTTGCGATCGTACCTCCTGGCAATGCCGTGATCGGCAACCTCAACAGCGGTTACATGTATCCCGGGATCCTGCTTAACGGCGATCCCATCTCCCCCGGAGCTCCCGATTTCCAGACCGCTGCACTTGGCACATTGGCCATCGTGTACAACGGCTCCAACACCTTCGGCGCGTGGAGCGGACAGACCGGTTTCATGGGTTGCCGCTTCGTGGCCGGGGATGGCTTTGCGCACTACGGCTGGGTGGAATTGGCCGTAGCTGCCGGAGCTACCAGCGTTACGGTGATCGCATACGGTTACGAGAGCTTGGCCGATAGCGCCATCGTTGCCGGTGACCAAGGTCCTTTGGGCATCGGAACGCCATCCGCTTCCTTCATCAACTTCGGTGTTGCGCCTAACCCGGTGCAAACGCAGACCACGGTAGTATTCACCGCCGCTGAAGCCGCTGAAGTGCAGATGAGCATCGTGAACGCCATGGGCCAAGTGCTGTTGAACGAGCGCCGCAACGCAGCGGCAGGTCCGAACACTTTCACTTTGGATATGAGCGCGCAGGCCGAGGGTACCTACTTCGTGCGTATGCAGTCGGGCAAACAAGTTGCCTTCCGCAAAGTGACCAAGGTGGGTTGAACCGCATCCGACTTCCACGGAAAAAGGCCACCCGCAAGGTGGCCTTCTTCGTTCCGCGTTGGCCGCGATGCTAGACCTTTTCCAGCGCCTGCTCCAGATCCGCGATCAGCAGGTCCGCTTCTTCTATTCCCATATACAGCCGCACCATGTTGAAAGGCAGATCAGTGTAATAACCGCTGGGACCTTTCAACGAACATACCGGCCATTGCAGGCTTTCGTATCCGCCCCAGCTCACCGCTATAAGGAAGCGCTTGCTGGCATCGCAAAAACGTTCAACGGCAGCTTCATCGGGCGCGTCCAGTTCAATGGTCATCATACCGCCGCAGCGTTTCATCTGCCGCTTGGCCAGCTCGTACTGTGGATGACTTTCCAAGAAGGGCCAATGGACACGCCTCACCTTGGGGTGTGCTTCCAAGAACAGCGCGACTTTCTCCGCGTTATCCGCACTGCGGTTCACGCGGAGCTCCAGCGTCCGCAGGCCCCGCACCAGCAACCATGCATCGTGCGGGCTTGGCGCGGCACCCAGCGTCATGAACTCCTTGCTCATCACTTGGCGCATGTGCGCGCGGCTGCCGGCAAGAACGCCGCACACCACATCGCTGTGGCCGTTCAGGTATTTCGTTCCGCTGTGGGCCACCAGGTCGATCCCGAAGTCGATAGGGTTCTGGAACAGTGGACTGTTGTAGCTATTGTCGCAGAGCGTGGTGATCTTCTTTTCCTTGGCGATGGCCGCCACAGCGCGCAGGTCCTGCAGTTCGAAAGTGAGCGAGTTGGGACTTTCGGTGATGAAGAAGGTGGTGTTCGGCCTGCAGGCGCGGCGGTAGTTCTCCGCATCGGTGCCGTCTACATAGGTGGTCTCCACACCGAAACGCACGAGCAGTTCGCTCAGCAATTTCTTCGTCCAGCTGTATGGCTTGTGTACGCACACCACATGATCGCCAGCCTTGGTGAAGGAGATGACGGCCGCTCCGATGGCCGCACTGCCGCTGCTGAAGAGCAAGGCATCCTCGGCATGTTCCAACGCGGCCAACTTCTGCCGCGCCATGGCCACCGTGGGATTGTACCCACGTGTATACAGCGGCTTCTCGAACTCGTTCTGCACCGTGTGCCGCATGGCGGCCACGGTAGGGTACGTGAAGTTGCCGCTCTGAACTATGGGCGGAACCACCGCGCCGTAACCGCGCTCGCGGTCCTCGCCGAGGTGCGTGAGCAAATGGGACAGGTCGTCGCTCATGGTCGTCGTTCAAAAAAGACGAAGCCGTTCTTGCGCCCCGTCTCGGTAAAGGTGCCCAACGCCAGCACTTCCTCCACATGCGTCACTTTGCACGAGAGATACACCGGCCTATCGATGTTCCCATGGAACAGGGTGTCCTCGCTCGGTTGTGCTTCGCTGACACGGCCATAGAACTCCGGCACATAACTCTTGTAGCCCTTGGTCAGCATCCAACAGCGCTCGCCCGTCTTGCTCTGGAAGAACTCTACCGCCGCGCGCTGCGAGTAGCCCTCGATGTTGTTGACGAAGAAGAACAACGTGCACCAGATGAACAGCACCACGCCCCCGAAACACACCAACAAGCTCTGCCGGTATCCACCTCGTCCATGTAGCACATGGGCAAGAAGCATAGCCGCAAATAACACCAACCCCGCGATGGCTTCCAGACCTGTCCAACGAACCTCGGCTTCCAGGTTTCCTTGGGCAAAGGGATCGGCGGCGAAGAGCGGTTCGAAGCGATCGAGGTGCATGGCAGCGAAGGGCAGAACGATCACGGCTACCGCCACGATATTGCCGAGTATGCCGAGCGCGAAGCGCGACCAGCCAAAACCTTCACGCTTCTTCCAGATGCGCTCCAACTGCAGCGCAGCGAGATAGGTGAGCGGATAATAGCACAGGCTGCTGTAGTGCACGATCTTCGTACTGACGATGCTGAACAGGATCAGCACCACCCAGAACAACAAGAGCATCCAGCGACGTAAGTCGCCATGGGCGCCTTCTTCTCTCGTCGGTTTCAACAACTCCTGCAAAGCGAAGAGCGAAGCGGGGAAACAGCCGAGCAACAACACCAAGAAGTGATAGCCGAAGAAGCCACCGTGGCCGGCATCTTCTTCGGTGAACAATGCTACTTGCCGCTGGAAGAAGGCGATGGTGAAGCCCGGACCGTTGCGCACGTAGTCGGCACCGGACCACAACGCGATGACGAGCAACATGACGGTGACCAGCAGCGCGACATGCCGCCACGAGAAGAAGATCTTGAAGCGTTGCACGGCCCAGTAGCTCAGCACCACCAAGCCCATGATGATGATGGCCGCAGGTCCCTTGGTAAGGACGGCCAAGCCGAGCAGTGCGCCGCTCAGCGCCGCTTGGCGCCAAGAGCGTTCGCGTGCCGATCGGATGAAGGCGTACAGCGAAAGGAAGATGAACAGGTTGAACCACGGATCGATGATGCCGCTGTGGAAGTAGAGATGCGGCAATACGGAACCCACGTAAGCCAATGCCCACAGCAGCCCGAAAGTGCGGTCGCGCTCGCGCGTGCCGATCCGGAGCAGCAGCACCAAGGTGAACGCACCGCACAGGGCATTGGGCAGCCTCGCGGCGAACTCGCCTATGCCGAACACGGTCATGCAGGCGGTCTGCATCCACATGAACAGCGGGGGCTTTTCGTGGAACGGCTCAAAGCCCATCTGCGGCCGCGACCAGTCGCCGCTGGCCACCATCTCGCGCGCGATCTCGGCGAAGTTGATCTCGTCCCAATCGAACAGGTGCACCGCCCCGAGGCCGGGAACGAACAAGAGCAGCGCACCCACCGCGATGAGCAGTTGGATCCGAGCGTTGCTCACTGAACGCATCGCTTAGCGTTTGCCCAGCAGTGCCCAGCTTGCCAGGCCGGTACGCGCCAGGAAATAGCGCCAACTCGTGTGTACCACCCCCAAACCATAGGTCATGCTCCGGCTGAAGTTGATGCTGCTTGCCTCGTCGAAGTACTTGGTGGGGCAGGTGATCTCGGCGATCTCGAACCGGTGCCAGAAGATCTGCGCGATCATCTGGTTGTCGAACACGAAATCATCCGAGCACTTGTGGTAGGGGCAAGCATCCAACACCGCACGGTTGAAGGCGCGGTAGCCGGTGTGGTACTCGCTCAGCTTCTCGTTCATGAGCAAGTTCTGCCCGAGCGTGAGCATGCGGTTGAAAATGTACTTGTACACGGGCATACCGCCCTTCAATGCGCCGCCGCCGAGGATGCGCGATCCGAACACCACCGGATAAACACCGTTGCCGATGAGCGTGATCATGCTCGCCAACAACTTCGGCGTGTATTGATAGTCCGGATGGAGCATCACAACGATGTCCGCACCCAGTTCTTTGGCCTTGTCGTAACAGCTCTTCTGGTTGCCGCCATAGCCCTTGTTCACGTCGTGCGCAACAATGTGGCGTATGCCGAGCTGGCGACCGACTTCCACGGTGTTGTCCGGGCTTTTGTCGTCCACCAGAACCACCTCATCCACCAGGTCGAAGGGGATCTCGTCGTAAGTCTGCTTCAACGTAAGGGCCGCGCGATAGGCGGGGAGCACGACGATCACTTTCTGGCCTTGGTACATCGGCGGCAAAGATGCGTGCAGGGCGATAACCCGAGCTATGCGGTGCGTTCGGCGCGGCTCACCAACCACACGGCGCTCAGCACCACCAGGATCATGGCCAATTGGCCGGCCGAGAGCATTTCGCCGTCCATCAAGCCCCAACCGATGGCAACTACCGGCATCAAGTAGGTAACGCTGCTCGCCCAAACCGCAGTGGTCCTTTTGAGCAGTGCGTTCCAAAGCACCAGTGAAAGCGCGGAACTCATCACTGCCAACACCGCCACGAAGCCCAACGAATGCCAGCCTTGGGGGTCTGCTTGCAAAGTGGCGGGCAAACCGCTGCCCCACGCTCCGAACAGACCGATCGGCCCAACGAAGCTGAGAGCCAAGCACGCGGTAGCAGCAGCTGGCAGGGCGTGGAGGTAACGCTTCACGATATTGCCACTGAAGCCATAGCACACGGTGCCGAGGATGGGCAGCAAGGCATACCAGCTCCAAGCAGGCATTCCGTCATCGCTCTTCAAAAGGATGAGCCCCGCCGCGCCCACCAGGCCGAGAAGGATACCGACCAGGTGGATGGCCCGCAAGCGGTTGCCGAAGAAGGCCGCCCCGGCCAGCAGGGTGAACAAGGGAGTTAGGCTGTTGAGCATACCACTGAGGGCGCTGTCGATATGGGTTTGCGCCCCAGCGAACAGGAAGGCCGGTATGCCGTTGCCCAACACGCCCGTTCCCATCAGGGGGAGCCAATGTGCTTTCAGCAAGGCTGCATGCCGGAAAAGGAGCGGGGACAGAGCCAGCCAAGCGATGGCCAACCGGGCCGACGCCATTTGCCAAGGGTCCAGGACCGGTCGCCCTTCGTGGAACAGCCCCCTCTTCATCAAGATGAAGGAACTGCCCCAGATCAGGGCCAACGTGCCCAACAGCGCCCATTTCTTCCACCCGTCCGCCTGCTGCGCCATTCGTTAAAAGTTGCGCCGCGAAAGTATCCGGCCGCATACCACAGGTACATTTGTAACCGTTCGGCACACCTGTGCGTCTTAAGCAACAGAGACCCCCTTTGCCATGACCCTCTCCCGCATCCTCAGCATCGCGCTCGTTACGTCGTTGTTCGCTTGCAACCGACCGGCTGAAGTGGCCATGGCCGATAAGGTTGCGGTTCCCGCTGGCGTTGAGCGCACGGAGATCGATGCGGAGATCACCAGCGGAACCCCGGTCACCTTTGCTGATCTGAAGATCGACGGCATGACCTGCGCACAGATGTGCGGTGGCAGCATCAAGAAAGCCCTGGCCGCCCTCCCGGGCATCGCGTCCACCGAGATCAAATTCGGTAGCCCCGATGGTGATCACGCCGTGGTGACCTACGATCCGGCCGCTGTTACCGATGCGCAGATGATCGAGGCGATCCAGGCCTTGCACGAAGGCCAATACAAAGTGCTGGCTGTGAGCATCACGAAGCAAGTGAAGGTGGAAGGTGCCGCTGCGGAAGAGGAGAACAAAGGCGCTGCAGAGGTTTCCACTGAAGTGCAGGCAGCGGCCGCAACTGCTGTGGCCGTAATGCCGAGCATCTTGGAACTGCTGAGCAAGATCGCGCGCTTCTGAGTTGAACTGATGATTTTTTGAAAGGCCCCGGTACCGGGGCCTTTCTTTTTCCGCTGGTCCTGTGACCCCGCCCAAAGTCTTGCGTCAGAAACCCCGAGGACCGGAAAGCCGCAAGGCCGACTGGTCAGTGGGAGAGCGGCCGCTGCGGGGAGACCTGTGGCGGTCGCTTGTTTTCGGGAGGAACCTTGTGCATGTGTGCGCCCGCTGCGGATAGTTTCGCCGCGCCAATGGCGATCGCTCCACCTTCACCCGGTATGCGCCCTGTTACGAACTGGCTGATCACGGGTGCCGTAATGATCGCTTGCATGGTGGTGATCGGCGGCATAACGCGGCTCACGGGCAGTGGGCTCAGCATCACGGAGTGGAAGCCGATCATGGGTGCCTTGCCTCCGATGAACGAGGCCGAATGGAACATGGCCTTCGAGAAGTACAAGACCATTCCGGAGTACACGCTTGTCAACCAACACCTCGACCTGTCCGGCTTCAAGGGTATTTTCTTCTGGGAGTACCTGCACCGCAATTGGGGTCGGCTCATGGGCATCGTGTTCATTGTGCCGTTCCTGCTCTTCTGGCGGCGCGGCTTGTTGAAGGGGTGGTTGATGCGCAGGAGCATCATGATCCTGATGGGCGGTGGCATCGTGGGTGCATTGGGCTGGTTCATGGTGGTGAGCGGCCTTGAGGAGAATGCAGACGTGAGCCACTACCGCTTGGCGATCCACCTGTGCGCGGCGTTCATCGTCTTCGGCATCGTGCTGTGGACATTGCTCGACATTCGCAGGGAAAGACGCACTCTGGCGCCGGAAGGGAAGGTGGGCCGCTGGGTACGCTGGATACTGGTGCTATTGGTATTGCAGATCGTATGGGGTGCCTTCACCGCAGGCCTTGATGCGGGCCGCATCTACAACACATGGCCACTGATGAACGGCGAGTTCATGCCCGAGAACGTGCGCGCGTTCGGCAATTGGGTCACGGACTTCACCCACCACAAGGACGGGGTGCAGTTCGTGCACCGCAACCTGGCCTACCTCGTTGCCCTCGGGATCCTGCTCTTCTGCATTCTGCCCAAGCATGGCTCTTCGCTTGCCAAGGCGAACATGCTGATGCTCATCATGGTGCTGGTGCAATTCACGCTCGGTGTCCTCACGCTCGTTTGGCAGGTGCCCATCGTGCTGGGTGTCCTGCACCAGTTCGGTGCGGTGCTTCTCTTGAGCACTGTGCTGAATGTTCTGCACTGGACCGGAAGACCGGTCACCGCCACTCCAGCGTAGCCGCGAAGTGTTCGATGTCTTCGCGCAATCGCTTTGTCACCGGTGCGAGCGAATCGGCGTTTGGGCGGCAATTGAAGTAGAGCGATCCGTACAGGAAGCGTGAGGTGCTATCGGTGAGGTAGAAGACCATCGGGCTCGCCACATCCCCATCCACCGTGAACACGGTGCCGAACACGCGGCTGCTATCGCGCAGCACGTGATCGCTCTTTATCCGGACAGCCTTGCTCTGGTGTTTGCTTTTGAAATCGTGCGCGTCCTCGATCAACCTGCCCAGATCGCCGTCAACCGTCTTGTAGGTGAAGTACACCTGCGCACGTTGGTCATCGAAGTGCCAGTCCATCCAGCACCGTTCACCGCGCGCGTGCTTCTCCATTTTCGAGTAAGTCGGAAGATCGGCGTTGAAACACTCGCCTTCCCAGCGTTGGTAATCCTGATCCGGAAGGTCGATCCGGAAGTAGGCTTTCTCCTTGGGCATGGGATCGTACCCACAGGCCGCGAACAGAGGCAGCGCGATCAGCAGCAGCTTATTTCTTCGCTTCATCCTTCATGTACACTTTCACCCGGCGTACCCGTTTGTTGTCCGCACTTTCAACGGTGAAGGTGAAGTTGCGCAGATCCACCCGCTCTCCTTTTCTCGGGATGCGGCCGGTGAGCTCGAGGATGAAACCTCCTAGTGTTTCGCTGGCGCCTTTGTTGTCTTCGAACACCTTGCCATCTATGTTCAGCACACGGTAAACATCCGTGAGCGAGGCTTTTCCTTCGAACACATACGTGCGATCATCGAGCTTGCTGTAGATCAGGTCCTCGTCATCGAACTCATCGGTGATGTCGCCCACGATCTCTTCTATCACATCTTCCAACGTGATGATGCCGCTGGTGCCACCATACTCGTCCACCACCACTGCCAAGTGGACGCGCTTGCGCTGGAACTCGGTGAGCAGGTCATCGAGCTTCATGTTCTCCGGCACGAAGTAGGGCGTGCGCAGCAGTTTCTGCCAATCGAGATCGACCGTGTCCATGTGCGGGAGCACATCCTTGATGTGCAGCACACCGATCATGCGGTCCAACGTTCCCTCGTAAACCGGCACGCGGCTGAACCCGCTTTCCACGATGCTCTTCATCAGCTCGGCGAACGTGAGATCCTTGTCGAACGCGATCACATCGGTGCGCGGCCGCATCACCTGCCGCGTTTCGATGTTCCCGAATTTGACGATGCCCTTGAGGATGCGTTGTTCCTCGACGGTGGTGCTGGCATCTTTGGTCAGTTCGAGCGCTGCGCTCAGCTCATCCACGCCGAAGTTCTGGCCGCTGCGTTTCTTGTATCGCTTCTCGATGAACTGTGTACTGCGCACCAGTACCTCGTTCACGGGTGACCAGAACCAGCGCAGCGCGAGCAGCGGCCCCGACATCATCTGGGCCACGGACATGGCGTGCATGCTGGCGTACACCTTCGGCATCACCTCGCCCAAAAGCAGCAGCAGGGCGGTAACACAGATGACCTGTATGATGAACACCAGATATTCCGGCATCCGCTCCAGATCGAACAAGCCATCGATGGCCACGGTGCTCAGCACCACCACACCGATGTTCACGAAGTTGTTGCTGATCAAGATGGTCGCCAACAAACGGCGGGGCCGTTCAAGCAAGCTGAGCACCCGTTGTCCGCTTGCACCGCCGCGTTCGCGCAGATCGCGCAGTTGCGTCGGGCTCAGGGCGAACAATGCCACTTCGCTGGCGCTGATCAATGCCGAGCAGCACAGCAGCAGCCCGATCGCAATGAGCGAGGCGATGGTGGTGCCGTCTACGGCGAGCAGTGGCAGGGCGGCCAAGGTGGGGTGCAATGGTGGGAGGCGGCGTGCTGAACGCCGCCCATTACCTGTGCGGATGATGTGTGATCAGAACGGCAGATCGTCCATTTCGTCGGCCGCTGCGGCCGAAGGGGTCGTGCTTGCTGCCGGGGCTGCTTGCCGCTGGGGTTGCGCGCCCGGCGTGTCCGCAGCGCCGCGGTCGCCGCTCGGGCGGTCAAGCAAAGTCATCTCGTCCACCTGGATCTCGGTGGTGTACCGATCGATGCCGTCCTTCTCCCACTTGCGCGTGCGCAGCTTGCCCTCAACGTAAACCTTGCTGCCTTTCTTAAGGTACTTCTCGGTTATCTCAGCCAAGCCGCGCCATGCAACAATGCTGTGCCATTCGGTCTGCTCGCGCTTCTCACCGGTGGTTTTGTCCTTGAACGTCTCGCTGGTGGCGATGCGGAAGTTGGCCACGGGTATACCGCTGGGAAGGTGACGGATCTCGGGGTCGGCGCCCAGGTTGCCGATCAGGATCACTTTGTTTACGCCGCTCATGTTGGTAGGAATGGACGCCGAAGATAGACCGGGCTACGGTCGGTCTTCAGGCTTCGCCGGGCCGTGTCAGTTCCTTGAAAACGTCTGACAGGTCGCGCTCGCTCTTGCGCAGTGTGAGCACCTTCAAACCGCTGTCCACCGCGAACTGGAACACCGCCGAGCGCACGTCCGTGCCGGCGGGGTGGGCAAGGCTCCATGTGTTCCCCTGCATGCGCTTCGCTTGTTGGACGCCGGCAATGTTCAGCAGCTTGGCCTTGTTCACATCGGTATCGAACTCCACTTCGAGTATCTCTTGCCGGTCTATACCCGTGCGCAGATCCGCTGAAGTGCCGTCAGCAACGATACGGCCCCTGTCGATGATGATAACGCGGTCGCAGATGGCTTCCACCTCCTGCATGATGTGGGTGCTCAGCATCACGGTTTTCTCCTTGCCGATGCGTTTGATGAGCCCACGTACTTCTTCCAGTTGGTTCGGGTCCAGCCCGCTTGTGGGTTCATCGAGGATGAGCACTTCGGGATCGTGGATGAGCGCCTGCGCCAAGCCCACGCGCTGCCGATAACCCTTGCTCAGTGCACCGATGTACTTGTGTTGTTCACGTTCCAAGCCCACCATCCCTATCATCTCGCGCACACGTTCGCCTTTCTTCTTCAGCCCGTGCACCCCGGCCGTGAATTCAAGGTACTCGCGTACGTACAGGTCGGTGTACAACGGGTTGTGCTCGGGCAGGTAGCCGACATTGCGACGCACATCCATACTGGCTTCACGCGTGTCGTGCCCGCAGACCGATGCGCTTCCCGACGTCGCGGGCAAGAAGCAGGTGAGCACCTTCATCATGGTGCTTTTCCCGGCTCCGTTCGGCCCCAAGAAACCGACCACTTCGCCCGATCCGATGTCGAACGAGACGTCGTCCAACGCTTTCTGGGCACCGTACAGCTTTGTGACATTGCGGACACTGATGCTCATCGGCGGCGAATGTAGCGGCGTGAACAGCGATGCCGTTGCCGTTGCTCGTGGCGAACGCCTTGCGAACTTCGACGCCCGGGCGTAATCGGCCAAGAACACATGGACGCTGATACCGCGTTGAAAAAGTGCCGGGCATTGTGTGCACGGCAGGAGCGTAGCAAACACGAACTCAGGCTGCGATTGGAAGCTTGGGATGTTCCTGAGCGTAATGCCGAGCAAGTGCTTCTGCGATTGGAGAAGGAGGATCTCCTGAACGAAGCACGGTTCGCCGAGGATTTCGCCGTGGGTCATTTCCGGCAGAAGGGCTGGGGGAAGAGGATGATCCAGCATGCGCTGCGCTCAAAGGAGCTTCCGGAGCGACTGATCACGGTCGGGCTCGATGCCATTGACGACACCGAGTACCGTGCGGCTCTGGCATCGTTGGTCCGGAAACGGTTCCGCATGGAGCGTGCGCCGGATAAGTTCATCCGTGAGCAACGCGTGATCCGTTACCTCGTGGGCCGCGGCTGGGAACCCGACGCCGTGCGCCTGGCCATTGCCGGGATCCCCAAACGGTAACGCTTAGTTTCGCGCCCGATTTTTCATGGCCACAGCTTTCCAGATAGACGAACTCGTGCAACGCCTTGAAGCGTTGAAGGGGTATTTGCAGGTTGAAGACAAGCGAGGTCTGATCCTGGAAGAAGAGAAGTACACCCACGATCCGGATTTCTGGAACGACCAGAAGAAGGCGCAAGTGGTGATCAAGAAGATCCGCGAGCTGAAACGCTGGGTGAACCTGTATGAAGACGTGAAGCGCGAGGTGGATGATGCGGGCGTGATGCTTGAGTTCTTCAAGGCGAAAGAGGTGAGCGAAGCGGACCTTGAAGCGCAGTACAAGAAGGCTGCGCATGTGTTGGAGGAACTCGAGTTCAAGAACATGCTCAGCGCCGAGGAAGATCCCTTGAGCGCCGTGGTGCAGATCACGGCCGGTGCCGGTGGAACCGAAAGCTGCGACTGGGCAGGCATGCTGCTGCGCATGTACCAGATGTGGGCGAAGAAGAACGGTTACGATGCCCGTACCCTCGACTACCAGGACGGTGAAGGTGCCGGTGTGAAGCAGGCCACCATGGAAGTGGACGGTGAGTTCGCTTTCGGGATGTTGAAGGGTGAGAACGGTGTACACCGGTTGGTGCGCATTTCACCCTTCGACAGCAATGCCCGGCGACACACCAGCTTCGTCAGCGTGTATGTGTATCCGTTGGTGGATGAGACCATTGAGATCGACATCAACCCGAGCGACATCACTTGGGACACGTTCCGCAGTGGCGGTGCCGGTGGCCAGAACGTGAACAAGGTGGAAACCGGTGTGCGCTTGCGCCACGGGCCCACGGGCATCGTGATCGAGAACACCGAGACGCGCAGCCAGTTGGACAACAAGACCAAGGCTCTGCAACTGCTCAAGAGCCAGTTGTATGAAGCGGAGCTGGAACGGAGGCGCAGCAAGCGCAGTGCGATCGAGGCGGGCAAGAAGAAGATCGAGTGGGGCAGCCAGATCCGCAACTATGTGCTGCAGCCGTACAAACTGGTGAAGGATGTGCGTACCGGTTACGAGACCAGCGGCACCGACGATGTGCTGAACGGCTACATCGATGAATTCCTCAAGGCGTTCCTGATGCAACAGGGACAATCGCAGAAGGTGTAAGGGCCGGAAAATTCCGGCCCCAACAACTATCCACATGGACTACCGCATCGAAAAGGACACCATGGGCGAGGTGAAGGTGCCCGCCGACAAGTACTGGGGCGCGCAAACGGAACGGAGCCGCAACAACTTCAAGATCGGCCCGGCAGGCAGCATGCCGCGCGAGATCGTGCATGCCTTCGCTTACTTGAAAAAGGCGGCAGCCCTTACGAACGTCGAACTGGGCAAGCTGCCCAAAGAGAAATGCGAGCTGATCGGGCGGGTATGTGAGGAGATCCTCACCGGCGCACTCGACGACCAATTCCCGTTGGTGATCTGGCAGACCGGCAGTGGCACCCAGAGCAACATGAACGTGAACGAGGTGATCGCCTACCGCGGTCATGTGCTCAGCGGCGGGAAGCTCACAGATGAGCAGAAGACGCTCAACCCGAACGACGATGTGAACAAGAGCCAGAGCAGCAACGACACGTACCCGACAGCCATGCACATCGCAGCCTACAAACTGGTTGCGGAAGTCACGCTGCCCGGGGTGAAGAAACTGCGCGAGACCTTGGCGAAGAAGAGCAAAGCCTTCGACAGTATCGTGAAGACCGGCCGCACGCACTTCATGGATGCTACACCGCTAACGCTGGGGCAGGAGTTCAGTGGTTACGTGCAGCAATTGGACAATGGCATCCGTTCAGTGAACAACGCCTTGGAGATGGTGAGCGAACTCGCCCTTGGTGGAACCGCCGTGGGCACGGGCCTCAACGCGCCCAAGGGCTACAGTGTGCTGGTGGCGAAGAAGATCGCTGAACTCACGGGCCTGCCCTTCGTTACCGCGCCGAACAAGTTCGAGTCATTGGCTGCGCATGACGCCATGGTGGAACTGAGCGGTGCGATGAAACGTCTTGCCGTTTCGCTGATGAAGATCGGCAACGACATCCGCATCCTGAGCAGTGGCCCGCGCAGCGGCATTGGTGAGTTGGTGATCCCCGATAACGAGCCCGGTTCATCCATCATGCCCGGCAAGGTGAACCCAACGCAGCCCGAAGCGCTGACGATGGTGTGCGCGCAAGTGATCGGCAACGATGTGGCGGTGAGCATCGGCGGTATGCAGGGCCACTTCGAGTTGAACGTCTTCAAGCCATTGATCGCGGCCAACGTCTTGCAGAGCGCCCGCTTACTGGGCGATGCCTGTGTGAGCTTCAATGACAGGTGTGCCGAGGGTATCGAGCCGAACCGCGAGGTGATCAAGCGCCACTTGGAGAACTCACTGATGCTGGTGACAAGTCTCAATCCGCACATTGGCTACTACAAGGCGGCGGAGATCGCCAAGAAGGCGCACAAGGAGGGTACTACGCTGAAGGAAGCCGCTGTCGCTCTCGGCCATGTTACCGCAGCCGACTTCGATAAGTGGGTGGATCCCGCCAAGATGTGCAGCGAGGGCTGATCAGCTCACGGCTTTCGCACCGACTTCCTTGGGTACGTCTGTTTTGCTGATGGCCGCGTAGCCCCCGGCCACGTCCACCACATTGTCGATGCCTCGTGCCTTGAGGATGCTTGCGGCGACCATGCTGCGGTACCCGCCTTGGCAGTGGATGTAATTGGGCGTGCCCCCCGATGGATCGGGGCTGTGAAGCTTGCTGAACGATGCCATGTTGTTGTTCAACTCGGCGAGCGTGACGAACTCCGCACCTTGCACATGGCCGCTATCGAATTCGCTTGGTTTGCGCACATCCACGACCGTCAGAACGGATCCGTGCATGCGCTTTGCGAACTCTTCCGCGCTGATGCTCTCGATCGTGTCCACGTCTTTTCCAGCGGCACGCCATGCGGCAATGCCTCCTTTCAAATAACCGAGCGTATTGTCATAACCCACGCGGCTCAGCCGCGTCACGGCCTCCTGCTCCATGCCTTCATCGCATACCAGAACGATCGGTTGCTGGATATCGGTGATCAGCGTGCCCACCCACGGTGCGAAGTCGCCCTTCAACCCGATGTTGATGCTCTTCGGGACGAATCCGTCCTTGAAGGTCTGCGCACCGCGCGTATCCAGCACCAATGCCCCGGTGCTTTCCACGATGGTTTCCAGCACATCGGGTGTAAGCGCCTTGAGGCCGTGCTCGAGCACTTGATCCAAGCTGGGCACGCCGCCCTTGTTCAACGCAACGTTCTTCGGGAAGTAGAAGGGGGGTGGCGCAATGCCGTCTGTGACCTCATGCACGAATTGCTCCTTCGTTCCGGCGCGCAAGGCATAGTTCACCTGTTTCTGGTGGCCGAGCGTATCGAAGGTTTCCTTGCTCATGTTCTTCCCACATGCGCTACCGGCGCCATGTGCGGGATAGACGATCACGTCATCGGGCAACGGCTTGATCTTGGTGTTGAGCGAATCGTAGAGGAAGCCGGCCAAGTCTTCCTTCGTCAACGTACCCATCTTCTGCGCCAGGTCGGGCCGTCCCACATCGCCGATGAACAAGGTATCGCCCGTGAAAATGCAATGCGGCGTACCGTCTTCTTTGAGCAACAAATAGCACGTGCTCTCCATGGTATGGCCGGGCGTGTGCAGCGCGCGCAATGTGAGGCCACCGAGCTTGAACTCCTCACCATCCGTGGCGATGTGCGCTGTGAACTCCGGGTTCGCGTTCGGGCCGTAGATGATGGGCGCTCCCGTTTTCCTGCTCAGGTCTTGGTGCCCGCTCACGAAGTCGGCATGGAAGTGTGTCTCGAAGATGTACTTTATCGTGTCGCCGTTGCGCGTCGCCCGGTCCATGTACGGCTGTACCTCGCGGAGCGGGTCGATGATCGCTGCTTCACCCCGATGGCTGATGTAATAGGCGCCCTGTGCCAAGCAGCCGGTGTAGATCTGTTCGACTTTCATGGCGCAAAGATCGGATGCACGGTGGGATCGCCAACCGGGTCGCTAGTACTTGAGCCAGAGCTCATGGGCCATGATCCAGAGGCCCATCAGCAGCACGGTGTAGCCGAAAGCTTTCTTCAACCAGGCATCGGAGGTCTTTTGGTGCAAGCGGCTGCCGAGCAGGGTCCCCACTACGGCAACCCCGACGAAAGTCAGTAGGAAAGACCAGTGGAAAGTGGTGCCGTTCTGGAGGTCGCCGAGAAAACCGCAGAGGCTTTTCGCCGCGATCACCACCAAAGAGGTGCCCACGGCCTGCTTCATGGGCAAGCGGGCAAGTACCACCAAGGCGGGTATGATCAGGAACCCACCGCCCGCCCCCACCAAGCCGGTAAGCGTGCCGACCACCGCGCCGTCCAGCAGTGCGAGATAGTGGTGACGTTCTCCCTTCGTTTCAACGATCGTTCTCGTGGGGCGGATCATGGTCCAAGCAGCGGCGATCATGAGCAACGCGAAGAGTACCAGAAGCCCTACCGGCTTGGTAATGACCAAGCTTCCCACCGTCATCCACACCTCCGGGAGAGCGGGAAGGACCCAAGCCCGGGTGGCGTAGACGGCCAGGATGCTCGGTCCGCCGAACAGCACGGCCGTGGGCCAATGGACGTTTCCCAAACGCACATGGCTTGCACTGCCAACAGCAGCGGTACTGCCTACGATGAAGAGCGAACAGGCGGTCGCCAATACCGGTTCCACGCCGAACAGATAGACCAGGATGGGCACGGTCAGGATCGATCCACCGCCGCCGATGAGGCCGAGCAACAAGCCCATGGCGAGTGCGCCGATGTACCCGAACGCTTCCATCGGGGTCAGTGGCCACCGGCTGCAGCCGCACCGGCCGCTGCTGTGAACAACATGCCGAAGAACAAGACGTAGAACAGGATCACGAGAACGTACCAGCCTATGCCAACGAAGAAGGCCACCTTGGTCCACTTGGCGGCTTCCTTGCTCGCGCGGTCCGCCCCGTTGAAGTCGCCGGTGTCGAATCGGGAATTCACATTGGCCGCGTTAACGATACCGGCGATACCGAAGGGAAGACAGCAGAAAATGGTGACGAGGATGCTTTCGACCAGCCAGTTCTTCGGTCGTTCGTTAAGTGGTGGTAAGGTTTCCATGGAGGTCAGTGGGTTTGTGGGGGTGGTCAGAGTGAAGCCAAGAGCGCTTCGCCGAAAGTTGCGATCTGGTAGTTCCGCATCCCGTCGATGCCCTTCAGTTCTTCAGCGTTGCGTGGCAGTTTGCGAGCCATGTCGGAGAGCAACTGGTTGCTGCACACGATGCCCGGTGGCAGATCGAACTCCTTCATGAGCAGTTCGCGCGCGCCGCGCAGCCTCTTCAAGCGGTCCTCGAAATCGGGATCGCGGTCGTAACGGAGGCTCTTGGGCACACGGGGCCATTGGTCTTTGGGCATCGCACGCCCTAGCTCGATGGCTGCCATGATCGCATCGCCGTTGCGTTGCACGGTGGTTTCGCCTATGCCTTTACGTTCGGCCAGTTCGCGCTTATTGGCCGGTGGCTGCGTGCTCATCCCGAGCATGGCCTCGTTCCCCAGCACCATGAACGGTGCGCGGTCCAATCGCTCAGCGAGTTGTTCGCGCCAAGCATGCAGCTCACGCAGGATGGCCAGTTGGGCGGGCTTCAAGAGCTTGGCCCCCTTGATCCGAAGGAAGCCGGGCTCGTCGTTCTCCTCGGTGTTGAAAGGGATATCCACGAGCAGCTTGAACTCTTCCTCGGCCCAAGCCTCACGGCCTTTGGCTTTCAGTTGCGCGGCCATGTGATCGCGGAGTTCCAAGAGGTGCTCGGTGTCCTTCGCAGCGTAATCGAGCATGGCGGGCTTCAGCGGGCGCATGCTCCAGTCGGCCTTTTGGAATTTCTTGTCCAACTGGACACCGACGTACTTCAACAGGAGCGCAGCGAGGCCGAGGTTGGGTTCGTTCACCAGTTCGGCGGCCACCATCGTATCCCATACCCGCACGGCGCGGAAGCCGCATTGCCGTTTGAAAAGCCGCAAGTCGTAGTCGGCGTCGTGGATCACGGTTTCCACTTTCGCATCGGTCATCAGCGATCCTATCGGTCCAAGGTCCTTCACGGCGATCGGGTCTACCAGCCAAGTGCGCTTGCGCGTGCTGAGCTGGATAAGGCAAATGCGCTCCTTGAACCGGTGGAAGCTGCTCGCTTCGGTGTCCAGGGCAACGGTGGGTTCCTTCCGCAGATCGGCGATCAACCCCTTCAACTCCCCTTCATCCTCGATCAGCGGTACTGCGGCCATGTGTTGCTTCCCGATCGGTCGGGGGCGGCTAAGTTGGGCATGCTTCAGGAATGACGACCTCCCAATAGCTTCAGGAGCGCACACATATGTGCGAATAACACAGCGGGCACCACTATGGCCGGGAGGAGCACATATGGCAGGAGGAGCACCAGCCGGTTGGGCGTCTCTTGGTTCAGCATCTGCAGCGGGCCGGGAATGCTGAGGACGGCCGTGATCACGATGTTGAACAAGAGGCCCAAGCACAGCAGGTTCCAACCGACCAAGAGGGTCTTGGACGGTTGGGCCGAGCGGCGGAGGTAGAGCCATATCAGGATGGCCGAGATCCCACTAAGTATGTCGAAGTTGTTCCCCTCGTAGGTCATGGCTTGGGGCACCAAGCCTTGTTGCCAGGCCCCATGCAGGGTCACTTCAACCGGGATCCTGCAAACGTGCAACAGCACCAAGGCCGACATGCTGGCTTCCCGCATCAGGCGCCGTCCGTTGTTCAGGATGGCCACGACGGCAACGATCCCCATAGCCGGGGCCAACAACAACATGGCCCGGGGCGGAACTGTGGCGGTATCCTCATAGAAACCGCTGAAGGCCAGCAGCGCTTGGATGGCTCCCAATAAGAGCGTCGCGCCAAGCACTTTCCACGACCGCGTGGCCAAGTACAGGAACGCCGCAGCCCAAACACAGGCAAAGAGGAACAAGAGCGTGTAGGCGATCGGCATGGTCACCAGATGTTGCGGCCGACGCCCCAACCGACCACGGTGGCCAACCACCCGAACACGACAGCGTTGTATGCCACCACGGGACGCGACAGCCCGCCCCAACGGCCGATGGCCCACTGGGCAAGTAGCAGCGGTATGCTCAGCACCAACAATGCGTTCTGGTCGAAGGCCTCACCAACGCGCAGGTGCATCAGGTCGTGGAGAGCGCGCTGGCTGCCGCAGCCCGGACAGAGCAGCCCGGTGAGCAAATGAAAAGGGCAGCTCGGAAAGCCGCCCTTTTCAGGATCATTGAAGTACAGGTATGCCAGGGCGGAAAGAACGGCCGCAGCGGCCAGCACCTTGCCCCAACGCGCCATGCTCAGCTCATGTGCTTCACGTTGAGGCCGTAGAGGATGATGAACAGGATGGGACCGATAGCGCCCAGGATCCCCATCATTCCACCTGCGAGGCCTCCCATGAAAATGAAGGGACAGGCTGCATAAGCAAGGTTGCTGGCCGTGTAGACATAGAAGCCCGTCTTCTTCAGTTTCCACATCATGAACACGCCGATGAGCACCACGATGCAGAGGAGACCTTGGGCGAGGGAGTTGTTGGCCATGGCCCCGAAGTCCATGCCCAACGCATCCATTGCCTTGTCCACATCGGCCATGCCGTCCTGCATGCTGTCAGCAGCGGCAGCATCGCCAGCAGCTTCGCTCAAGCCTTCCATCATCTTGCCCATGCTGCCATTGTCCATGGCCTTGGCGGTGAAGTACCCGGAAATGCCGCTGAAAAGTCCCAGCCCGCAGCCGATGAAGCTGAGGATACAGAGTACCGTAAGGAAAGTGGGACGCTTGGGCGCACCGGTAGCTGATGTGTTCATGTCCGTCATGGGGTAGAGGGGTTTTGTTTCGGGCCAAAATAACGGCCGCCCCCATCCGGCCAACTTGTCACCCGGCCGACTTTCCCACAGGGTGTTGGCAAAGCCGGACGATCATTCCGTGAGCAGGAAACTGCGCATGCTGATGCTGCCCATGGCCATGCTGTGATACACTGTCCGCAGTTGGTCTTTGGTATCGCGCGCACCCAGGGTGTAGAGAAGTGGCAGATAGTGGTCGTTTGTCGGATGGGCCATTTGCGCCACCGATCCCAGCTGCTGATAGTCGACCAGTGCTTGGTGGTCGCCGCTCTCCACCTTTTGTTGAACGAAAGCATCGAACTGCTGTGCCCAATCGAAGGCAGGCCCATCGGGTTGCTGCCAATTGAGGCGACCCAGATTGTGTACCACGTTGCCGCTGCCAACGATCATGATGCCCTTGTTGCGCAACGCTGCGAGTTCTTGGGCGAGCGCGTAGTGCCAAGCCGTTGATCGCCCCCAATCGATGCTGAGCTGGAAAACGGGTACGTCGGCATCGGGATAGATGTGGCGCAGAATGCTCCATGCGCCATGGTCCAAACCCATCTCGTGGTCCTCATGCACCTCAAGGCTCTTCACACTGGCGATCGCCTCGCGGGCAGCCAACGGGGCACCGGGGGCTGGGTACTGCACTTGGAAGAGCTCATCAGGGAACCCACCGAAGTCGTGGATGGTAGGCGGACCCGGGTTAACGCTTACGGAAGTCGAGCCGGGTGTGAGCCAGTGCGCGCTCACCATCAGGATCGCCTTGGGACGTTCCATGGTCTGCCCAAGTGTGCGCAGGCTTTGGGTGAAGGGATTGTCCTCGATGGCGTTCATGGGGCTGCCGTGCCCGATGAAGAGAGCGGGCATCCGGGCGCTGTTGGCGCCATCGGCGGCTTGTTGGAGGAAGGTCTTTGCGTTCAGCATGGCGGTGCCGCCGCCTGCTGCGGCAAGTGCCAGAAAGGTGCGGCGTTGCATGACAGGCATTGGTACAACAAAGGTGGGTGCCGTTCAAGCCCCGCGCATTGAACAGGTTCAAGAAGAAAAAGGATCTCAGACGTACCTGCCATCGGCCTCAGCAGCCGCGTCGGTCACGAATTGCTTGATCTGCTGTTCGTCGCGTTGGCGGCATACGAGCAGGACATCGGGAGTGCTTACAACGATACAGTTCTCCAAGCCCTGCAATACGATCATGCGGCCATCTTCCGTACGGATCATGTTGCCGCTGCTATCGTGCAGTTTCACGTTCGGCCCTACCACCGCGTTGCCATTGCCGTCCTTGGGCAGGTGCGTGTACAGGGAACCCCACGTACCAAGATCGCTCCAGCCGAAATCACTTTCAACCGTGTACACGTTCTTCGCCTTTTCCATCACACCGTAGTCGATGCTGATGTTCTGGCATTGGGTGTACATGGCGTCGATGAACGCCTGCTCTTTCGGTGTACCGAACAAGCCTTCGCCCGCGGCGAACTGGGCTTCCATTTCCGGCAGGTGCTCGGTGAACGCCTTACGGATGCTCTTCAAGCTCCAGATGAAGATGCCGCTGTTCCAAAGGAAATCGCCGGCCTTGAGGAAAGTCTCTGCGGTGGCATGGTCCGGTTTCTCGCGAAAGGTCTTCAGGCGTTTCACGGTGGGGTGTACCGTGCCGGGTTCATCGGCCCATTGCAGGTAGCCATAGCCCGTGTCAGGCCTTGTAGGAACAATACCAAGGGTTACCAGGTTCTCTCCCTTTGCTGCCTGGTTGAACGCGTTCATCACCGTGGCGTGGAACTCGGCTTCCTTCAGGACCAAGTGGTCGCTGCTGGCCACCACGATCAAAGCATCCGGGTCGATGGAGGCGATGCGATGGTTGGCATAAGCGATGCACGGTGCCGTATTGCGGCGCGCGGGCTCGAGCAGGATCTGCGCATCGGTCATGGCGGGGAGCTGCTCCTTCACCAGCGCCTTGTATCCGGCGTTGGTGACCACGAGGATGTTCTCCGGTGGGCACAGCGCCAGGAAACGGTCGTACGTCTGTTGGAGCATTGTACGGCCCATGCCCAGCACATCGAGGAATTGCTTGGGGCGTGCGCTACGGCTCATGGGCCAGAAGCGGCTACCGATGCCGCCGGCCATGATCACGCAGTAGTGGTGCTTATTGATCATCGAATGGGTAAAGAATGGAACTCAACCGGCCTGGCGCGCTTGTGCTGGTGCATCCATTTGCACTTCGGCCACGGCATCGATGTGATAAGTGCGGCGATCGTTGAGGCAACGGCATTTGAAACGGGTGCGCATCCGAGCGCCTTTCACGAAAAGCTTCCCGTTCAGGCGGAAGATGCTCCGCTCTTCGAGCTCTTCCACGAAGAGGACCGGATCGGGGTCGTAACGTTTCAGGATGCGCAGCAGGTTGTGATCGGTGCAGCTGCTGGCGGGTGCATCGTGCAGGTGGTGTTCCAATGCCTCCAGCACATCGGCCGGGAACACATTGCGGCTGAGGAAGGGACGCATCAATTTCGAATAGTCATCCTTCCAAGCTTTTCCGTGCGGGTTGGTCATGCGCCGTGTGCGCACGAACGTGGCGTAGTGGGCGAACTCGTGAACGAGCGTTACCAGGAAGGCGTACTTGTTCAAGTTGGCATTTACACTGATGCGGTGCGGTTGCGTGCGCGTGGCATTGCGGTAATCGCCAAGCTTGGTGGTGCGCGGCCGCGACACGCGCACTTGCACCGGATTGCGGCGCATCCAATTCTCAACAACCGGTACAGCGGAAGCGGGAAGCCGGCGGCGCAACGCCTCCGTGGCATTCGTATGGGCAGTGAGCATTAAGCGAGCGGGAGCGTTGAGGGTGGGGTGGCAACGGGTCTTTCTCCATGCACATCATACACCCGCTCCGGCACCGGTATGCTGTCCCATTTAGGACAATCGCACGGTTTCTTGAACAGGGCACAACCGCTGGACAACAACGTGACGGCGCAGATCATGATCGGCGCGATAGCTCGCGCCCGCACTGCACATCGTGGTTCCGACAGCTTGGCCATGGGGATCGGCCAAATGTAGAAGAAGGACACGCGCCCCCTTACGCGCCCCGTACCCGGCCCCGATATCTTCGGCCCGCCCGGAAACCTTGTTCCCACGGGACGTACCCCATGCGTATCCTCTTCCACATAGGCCGTTACGCCCAGTTGATGGGGGAGGTTTTCGGTAAGCCGGAACGCTTCCGGATCTACTGGCGGCGCACCTTGGAAGAGATCGACCTGCTGGGGGTGAAGAGCCTGGGTATCGTAGCCATGCTCAGCGGTTTCATGGGCGCGGTCATCGCTCTTCAGACCAAGAGCAACATCACCAGCGCGCTCATCCCGGACAACCTGGTCGGGTTCGCCACCCGGCAAAGCACCATTCTTGAGTTCAGCCCCACCATCATTGCGCTCATCCTGGCCGGGAAGGTGGGCAGCACCGTGGCGGCGGAGATCGGTAGCATGCGGGTGAAGGAGCAGATCGACGCCCTCGACATCATGGGCGTGAACAGTGCGGGTTACCTCATCCTGCCAAAGGTGGTGGCGGCCCTGCTCATCTTCCCGTTCCTCATCATCATCAGCATGTTCCTGAGTGTTTTCGGCGGCTATTTGATCGTAGCGGCAACGGGCATCATCAGTACGGCGGCGTACGACGAAGGCATCCGCCTCGACTTCGATCCGTTCACCATCACATACGCCCTCACGAAGACCGAAGTGTTCGCGTTCATCATCACCACGGTGAGCGGCTACCACGGTTACTACACCCAAGGCGGCACACGCGAGGTGGGCGTCAGCAGTACTACGGCCGTGGTGTACAGCATCGTCGCCATCATCATCAGCAATTTCGTGCTTACCAAGCTCTTGCTCGTATGATCGAGGTAAGGAACCTCAGCAAGCGCTTCGGCAGCACACAAGTGCTCACCGACATCAGTGCCGTGTTCCAGAAAGGCATGGTGAACCAGGTGATCGGCAAGAGCGGCAGCGGCAAGAGCGTGCTGGCAAAATGCATCGTCGGTCTGCATGTCCCCGAAGAGGGCGAGGTATTCTATGATGGGCGCTCTTTCCATCGGTTGGAGAAGGACGAAAAGCGGCAGGTGCGCCAGGAGATCGGTATGCTCTTCCAAGGCAGTGCGTTGTTCGATTCGCTCAGTGTGATGGAGAACGTGATGTTCCCATTGCGCATGTTCGGTACCACCGATACGCGGGCCATGCGCGAGCGCGCCGAAAATTGCCTGCAACGGGTGAGCATTGAACCGGAGAAGCACAAGCTCTTCCCCAGCGAGATCAGTGGCGGCATGCAGAAGCGTGTGGGGATCGCACGTGCGATAGCGATGCAGCCCAAGTACCTGCTCTGCGACGAACCCAACAGCGGCCTGGACCCGCAAACGAGCATTGTCATCGATCAGTTGATCGCGGAGATCACGGAAGAGTATGAGATCACGACCATCGTGATCACGCACGACATGAACAGCGTGATGGAGATCGGCGACAACATCATCTTCATCCACGAGGGCCGGAAGCATTGGCAGGGCAGCAGGGAGGATCTCCTGCATACCGACAACCCCGAGCTGAACGCCTTCGTGTATGCCAGCGGATTGATGAAGCAGGTGAAGAAGGCGATGGGCGGATAGACGATAAGCCCCAAAAAGAACCCCCGCTCCGCGCGATGCGGAGCGGGGGTTCTTTTCGTTCAGGTCTGTCTGTTCAATTCCGCACCAACAAGCCTGTGCGGTGTTGCTCGTTGGTATTGAGCGTCCACGAATAGGTGCCTGCGGAAAGCCCGCGTAGATCCATGTACACGTTTTGCTTGCCTGCCGGAAGCTTGCCAAGGTCGTCGCTCAGAACCATGCGCCCTGACATGTCACGGATCTCCAGCCGGACTTCCGCGCTTTGCACGAGGTCGAGGTCCAGCGCTGCGTTCCCGTCCGTCGGGTTGGGGGACAGCACCACAGCATCGATGGCACCGCCGATCTCACTGACGCTCGTGGTGTTCGCGAAGACCGCACGCACCATCGGTGTTTTGGTAACGAAGAATATCGGGTCGGTAGCACCGGGATAGTTGATGATGCTCACTTGGGCGGCACTGCTACCGCTGGTGGCGAATGCCACTTGCTCCGGGCCGCCATAGCACCCCGCCATCACAAGAACGATCTGTCCGGTTGTCAGGAACAGGGGCGTGCTCAAAGGCAGGTCGACGAAAGTGGATCCACCCAAAGCGTTCAGGTCCGCCGGGGTCACTTCGTAGTCTTCCGTCACATCGATCTGCCCGGGCGGGTTCTGGTCATCGTACACGATGCCATAGATCAAGGTGCCCGGTACCGTGTTCGCGTGCAACGCAACACGTATGCTCAGCAGGTCCTGGTCCTGCACCATTTCGTAGTAGTTGCCCACTTCGAATTGATCGTCCACGTTATCGAGACCCTGCGTTTGGTATTGCTGCACAACACCGTCGTCTTGGGCGAAAACGTCGGCGCTCACTTGGAATGACATGGAGCGGTCGTTGTCATCAGGGCCGTCGTCCACTTCGTTCTGGGTGGCATGGAAGTCAACTTCGTAAGTGCCGATGGCAGCGGAGGGTGTGAAGCCATCGTTCGCAGCAGGCGCGGATGCCGCAGGCTGCATATCACCCACGGCGGTGGTGCTATTGTACTCCGGTCCACCTGGGCCGAGCACTTCCACCCCGAAGGTGACATCCGTTTGTGTCGCGTAACCCTTGTTCTTGATGTCGGCCTTCAACTGCATCGGCCGCACTTGTTGTTGCGGGTAGACGGAATACTCGATCTCGGAGAAACCGGTGTTGTCGAAGTCGAAATTGGTGAAGTGCGTGTTCAGCAATGCGATGTCGTTCTCTTCAAGGTCGGTGATGTGGATGTTGTCCACTTGCCATCCATAGTCCCAAGTGGCTTGGTAACGGAAACCGAGTTGTACGGTGGAGGGTCCGAGTGCGACCAGGTCGCTGATGTTCAGGTCGATCAATTCAGGGTTCGGTCGGCCGTCGCGCCCAACGCCATCGTTGATCGTGATCTGGTTCCAACTCAGACCACCGTCCACGGTGATACCCACGTAGGTGGTGTCCGTCTGGAACTCTTGGAAGTACTGGTCGAATTCCAGTTTCAGGTACTGCGGTGCGAGGCTGAGGTCGATCACCGGTGAAATGAGCCATGTATCGGTCTCCACTCCGCTCTGGCCCAAGAGATCATCGTCGATGAGGGCCCAACCACCTGTGGTAGTGGCGATCGGCGGAACGGGATAGGTGCTGGTCGTAGGCCCAGGCCCGACATCGGTCCACGTCCAATCCAGATCGCCGACGGTGTTCAGCACGGTCCAGCCGTTCAGGCTGCTGGTGAACTCCTCCGTGTAGTAGTCCACGCTTTTGGCGTGCGCATGAACAGTTCCGGAGGTGGCAGCAACGCGACCGCTGTGTTTTGCTTCGCGGTGTTCCGGGAATGCGGTGTGCACTTGTTGTGCACTGGCACTTGCGGCTGCGAGCAGCAGCAAGCTGGTGTGGATATTCTTCATGTCAACAAGGTTTTGACCGAAAAGGTCGAATGCGTTGCACCCGCTTGCGCCGTGTTGGTGATAGGCTGTTCGCAGAGGGATGAGCACCGGGATGGAACGGTGGGCTCCGCCGACCATCAAGGTCGATGACAGCCCGCAAAACGAAAGGGCCGCCTCATTGAGGCGGCCCTTTCATGGGATCCGGCGAAAGATCAGTTCCCCGCCTTCAGCAGTTTCACACTGGCAGCGGTGCCATTGCTCACAACACGAACCACGTAGGGACCAGCGGCCAAGCCATTACCGTCGATGGCGATGCTTTGGTTACCTGTTCCGAGGTTGCCCATGTTGGCGGTGCGCAACACGCGACCGCTCACATCCATCAGGCTCCAGGTGGCGTTGCCGCCTTCATGCTGGAAACGAACGGTGGTGGCATCGGTGAACACGCTCGGTGCAGCGCGCAACCCGATCTCGCGGGCAGCTTCTTCGCTGATGCCAACGGAAGGGTTGAAGTTCATGCGCACCATGGGCGTGCTGGTGGTGTAGTACCAGTCGAGCCCGTTCTGTCCGTTGTAAAAGATGAAGGAGGTCTGTGGCGCACTGGTGCCATTGGAACCGGTCCGGAAGGGCGTACTGCCACCGAAGTGTTCCACACAAACCATGTAAGGCGTCTCCGCATCAAGGGTGACGGGGTTCGCGAAAATGAGGTTCACGAATTTGTTGCCGGTAGCACTGTTCAGATCGCTGGACTGGATCTCGTATTCCTCGGTATTGTCCAAGAGGGTGAAGTCAGCATCGACCAAGCGCACGGAACCGCGCACCACCGTACCCGCCATGCCAGTACCGGAGCGCACCGCTACGCTTACCGCGAAGAGGTCGGCGCTGTTCGTTACGTGGAAGAGGTTACCCAGTTCGTAGGCACCGCTGTCGCCGAGTTCGAAGCCGGCGGCCACACCCAAGTCGCGGCCGTAGCTGAACGGATCCACTTTGAACGAACTCGTAGTGCTGTTGTCGCCTGGCGTCAGATCCGTAACGGCTGAAGTGATGGAGTAATCCACATCGTACGTTCCGGCCACCGCCGGTGGGGTGAAGTCAGGGTTCACGAAGATCTTCTGGGTAACACCACCGCCGAAGTTGTTGATGATCTGGTCCTGATCAAGGACGGGGTTGCCGCCTTGGGTCACGGTGAAGTTGGCGGTAACGTTGCTCTGGTTCACGGAGCCGTTGTTCTGCACGGTCATGTTCAGGGGTACCGGACGCAACTGAGAGTAAGGGTAAACCGTGTACTGCAGCGAGTCGTAGCTGAAGGAAAGGTCCACGTCGAAGTCGTAGTTGGCTGCGCTTTGCATCACCAAGTCGTAGTCGAACACCTCGATCAGTTTCACGTCATCGATCTGCCAGTGGTAGTGCGAGGTGCCGGCACCGGCGCCATCGAACACGAAACGGAAACGAACGGTGGAAGGGTTGCCGATAACACCTCCGGAAATATTTGCAGACCCCACAATGGTCCCAGGGTCTTGGTTAACGGCCGCAGTAACTACAGGAATGCTCACAGGCCAAGTAGCGCCACCGTCGTTGCTCACTTCCACGCGTTCCGGTGCAGAGCCGCAGCACCAACGTTGCTTTTGTTCGAAATCCACGCGCACATACGGCGTCGCGGTCAGATCGAGCAGGGGCGAAACCAAAGCGCCGTACCAATCCGTGAAGGTTGCATTGGGCGTGGGTGCACCACCACCGAAGGTGGAGTTGCCGGAGTCGGCCTGGTAGACCATGAAACCGTTAGCGGCAGTGGTGGACTCGATGACCTCGGTGTTATTGCTGTATGCGCCGATGGGGCCGGTGTGGCTGTACACCCAAAGGTTGCCATCGGCCTCGGTCGTGGTCCATGCACCAACACCGTTGTTACCTGCCAAGCCATTGGCGAAGTCTTCAGAGAAAACCGTGTCGCCGGCGGCTTTCATCGAGCCTACTGGCAGCTCGGCTGCTGTCCGCGCTACCTGCGCGCCGGCAGGCCCGGGCATATTGGGGCGCCTGTTGGCGTATTGCGCCTGTACAGACGTGGTGACTGCCAGAAGCAGCACTGCAGTGTATCCAAGTTTCATGATCGTTGGTTTGTTGTGTTGAAGGGTTGCGAATGTAGAAGGATGTGCGTTTCGTCCCGCTCGGGGGAACAAGGGCGGGGACCGAAGGTGCAGCCGATCCAATGACGCCACGACTTCCGTACGCGATGCCCCGCCACGACCATTGTTGGTCGGGCTCTATACAGGTCAAACTCCCTGTGCGACAGGGTGCGCGGCTTGTCCGTCGCACCCTGCCGTCGGGGCTGCCTATTCCTTCACCAGCCGGACGGCGACATGTTCCTGCCCGCTCCGCAGAACGCAGGTGTACGCCCCAGGGGGAAGGGACGAACCATCCAAGTCCAACTCCTGTTGACCAGTGTATCCGGCAGCGCTCGCGCTCCGCAATACTTCGCGTCCGAGCGCATCATACAATGTGGCCTCCACGGCGCGGGCCTCATGCAGGTTGAAGTGGAGCGTTGTGCGGTCATGGAACAACGATGGCTGCGCATAGCATCCATTGATGACCGCCGTCCCTTCGCCAACCGATACGGACGGGGAAAGGTTCATGCGCACCATGGGCGTGCTCGTTACATAGTACCAGGTTCCGCTCGGGCTGTCATACAAGAGCGAAGTCTGTTCGATACTGGTTCCGCTCGTGGCGCACCATACCTCCTCGGTGCCGCCGAAGTGATGCATGGTCACCAAGTAGTCCGCATCGGGGTCCAAGGGCAGCGGGTCGAGGAATTGCAACGTAACGAACTTCGCTTCGCCGAAAGTGTTCAAGTCGCTTGCAGTCACCAAGCGATCTTCGGTCTCCACCAAGAGGTTCCGGTCCACATCGTAAACGGCCCCGCGTATGAAGGTGCCATCATCGGTCTGGTCCGTCAGCGCCACGTCGATACCGTAGAGGGTGTTGGTCCAATCCACGGTGTGGAACCAGTTGCCCAACTCGTATTCATCTCCTTGGTTGTCATAGCCGCCATCCATCGCGCCGTTGTCGCGGGCGAAGGTGTACGCGCTCACCGCGATCGCCGATTGCACGGAATTGTCCGCTGGGTTGTCCTCCGCTTCATCCTGCACCAAGGTGTATGTGATGACGTAATCGCCGACCACGGCCGGAGGTGTGTAACCCGTGATGAACAAGCTGTCCGTGGCGATGGGTGCCAGGTCGATGGCATTGCTGATCAGCGTAGCATCGTTCGCACCCGGTCCATCGATGTCCACTTGAAGGCGCACGTTGTGTTGCGTTTGGCTGCCGGTGTTCGCTACGAGCGCGCGGAATTTGAGCTCGCGCACTTCGTTCTGGGGATAGATCGTATAGGGCAGCACTTTGAAGTCCACCTCATTGAGATCCCATACCGAGTGCGTTACGGAGAGGAGCTTCAGGTCGTTCTCGTTCGCTTCGGTCAACTCGATATCGTCCACTTGCCAGCTGTACGTGTAGCCTTCGTTGCTCACCCAACGGAACCTGATGCGGATGTCACTGCTGCCGCCGTTCAGTGCGTCGCTGATGTTGAGAGTGATCAGCTGTGAAGCCGGGGCGCCCGGTGTGCTTTGGTTGCCGGGCACGTCGGTGTTCACCGGATACACGGTCCAGTTCAGGCCGCCGTTGCCGCTCACCTCAACCGTGGTTTCATCGTCGTTCAGTTGGCGGAAACTCTGCTCGAACGACAAGAGCATGAAGGCCACCGTATCGAAGCCCGCTATGGATGGGCTGGTGATGCTCGTGTTCTCATTGTCACCTGCCGTCCCGTGGGCATCGCTGTCCGCCACGATCCACTTTCCCCCCGGAAAACCCGTGGTGCTTTCCAATGGACCGGGTGTATACCCGCCGGTGTTCCCGGTGGTGGTCAGTTCCCAATCCACTGTGCCGGTCGCGGTGTTCACCGTCCAGCCGTTCAACCCGCTTTCGAAATCCTCCGACCAGAGCGAACTGCCCGCTGCACGCAGGTGCGGGGCCCGTTTTGCGGATGACCGCGCATCGGGTGCGCCTTGCCGCACGTAGGGCAAAGGTGACTGGGCTTGTGTTTTTGTGAAGGGCCAAGCTTCGAGCAGTAGAACGACGGCGGTAAGGAGGACTGTTGTGCGGCTCATTGGAGTAAGTTGTTGGGGTCGGGCCCGGCCGGTCAGGCACGGGGTCTTCACCCGTTCGTTATGGTTGCCAGCACAAGGGGAAACCGGCTATCGAACGCGAACCTATCCTGCAGGAAAGCCGCTATGGAAGAGGAATGTGACGCGCCGCGCGCCACGGGCCGTGGTGTTGGCCACGGCACAGAACACGAAAGCTATCGGGGCTTACTGTGAAGGAATGTGAAGAGGGGAGGAGCGGTGCGGGAAGGGATGAACACAGCGCGCCTCCACCAACTCTTCCAGCGAAGGGATCACGCCTCGGCCTTCTCGTATGCTTCCACCGGTGGGCAGGTGCACACCAAGTTGCGATCGCCGAACGCATTGTCCACCCGGCTCACCGCCGTCCAGTATTTCCACTCGCGCTGCTCGTGCGCGGGGAAGGCAGCATGCTCGCGTGTGTAGGCATGCGTCCATTCGTTCGCGCACACTTCCTCGTTCGTGTGCGGTGCGTTCAGCAGCACGTTGTCCACTTTATCCGCGGTCCCGTTCTCGATCGCGGCGATCTCCTTCCGGATGCCGATCATGGCATCGCAGAAGCGGTCGAGTTCCGCTTTGTTCTCGCTCTCTGTTGGTTCCACCATGAGCGTACCGGCCACAGGGAAGCTCACCGTGGGCGCGTGGAAACCATAGTCCATCAAGCGCTTCGCTATGTCGCCCACTTCAATACCGGTGGTGCGTTTGAACTCCCGGCAGTCCAGGATCATTTCGTGCGCCACTGTTCCGTTGGTGCCTGCATAGAGAATGGGGTAGTGCTGTTCCAAACGCGCCTTGATGTAGTTCGCGTTGAGGATCGCGTTCTCCGTGCTGGCTGTCAAACCCGCACCGCCGAGCATCTTGCTGTAACCGTAACTGATGAGCAGGATCAACGCGCTGCCCCATGGCGCGCTGCTCACGGCGCCTATCGCTTTCTCACCGCCCGTGGCGACCAAAGCATGACCGCTCAGGAATGGCTTCAACTTGTCGTTCACGCAGATGGGGCCCATGCCGGGGCCACCACCGCCATGTGGGATGGCGAACGTTTTGTGCAGGTTGAGGTGGCACACATCCGCACCGATCTCACCGGGACTTGTCAAGCCTACTTGCGCGTTCATGTTCGCGCCATCCATGTACACCAACCCGCCGTTGGCGTGGATGATCCCCGTGATGTCCTTGATCGTTTCCTCGTAAACACCGTGGGTGCTCGGATAGGTGACCATCAGGCAACTCAATGTGTCCTTGTACTGCTCGGCTTTCGCCTTCAGGTCGGCCATGTCCACGTGGCCTTCCTCATCGGCTTTCACCACCACCACTTCCATACCGGCCATCACCGCGCTGGCGGGGTTCGTGCCATGCGCCGATGAAGGGATCAGCGCAACATGGCGTTGCTTGTCGCCACGTGAATGATGGTACGCACGGATCACGAGCAAGCCCGCGTATTCGCCCTGCGCGCCACTGTTGGGTTGGAGGCTCACCCCCGTGAAACCGGTGCACTTCGCCAGGATGTCGCTCAGTTCCGTGAACACCTGCTGGTATCCTCCTGTTTGCTCCACCGGCGCGAACGGATGCATGTTGGCCCATTCCGGCCAGGTGATCGGCATCAGCGTGCTCGCGGCATTCAACTTCATGGTGCACGAGCCCAACGGGATCATGCCGTGCGTAAGGCTGTAGTCCCGGTTCTCCAAGCGCTTGATGTAGCGCATGAGTTCCGTTTCCGTGCGGTGCGTATTGAAGACCGGGTGCGTGAGATAGCCGCTGGTACGCTGCAGTTCAGCCGGCACTGCCAGCGCAGCGCCGTTGAGGCTTGTTGCGCTGGCCTTTTTACCGGCCGCTTCAGCAAGCGCGTTCAGGATGTCGTTCACATCGCGCTCGCCGACTGTTTCGTCCAGCGAGATCGATGCTCCGTCCGTGTAGTAACGGAGGTTGATGCTCTTCGCTTCCATCGCCTCCTTCACCTTCTTCAGATCCTTCACGCCTGAGAGGCTGATCGTATCGAAGAACGATGTACTGCCCAGGGCGTAGCCCAGCGCTTTCGCTCCTTCCGCCAACGCGCGCGC
>JBDTSG010000130.1:0-5004 GCA_039931265.1 Flavobacteriales bacterium | reverse complement strand
GAGCTGGTCCACGTTCAGCGAACGTTGGCCGCTGAGCGTGCGATCGAGGCTGATGCGGCCGAGGCATCGATGAAGCGCACCGAGAAAGGCGCGTCGTCCGGTTTGGTCACTGTGATGATGGAACTGGCCGGGTTCGGCGCGAGCAGGTAGTGTTCCTGTGCGGTGGCCTCTTCAACTCCCACGCCGCCCAACACCGTGATCACACCCTTCATGCCCATATCCGCGTGGAACTCGCACACGTACCATACCGTGGCCGTTGGGGTGATGGTGAAGTCGGTGCCGGGGCTGGGTGTGCCCACGCCTAACTCGTAACCACCGGCAAGTGGCGTGTTCCCGTTGGCGCTCCATGTGGACTGCGCCACCTGCGTGAACGTGTGGTCGTTCACCACGCTATTGTCCCAGAGAATGTGTACGTGATCACCGGCGTTGATGGTGAGTGTGGACGGGTTGAACTCATCGTCCTCCACCAGAAGCTGGTGGGTTACCTGGGCCTGGCTGGCAGTGGCGCATGTGAGCAGAAGGAAAGTGGCAACGTGTTTCATGGTTGTTGAGGTTGTTCGTGTAAGTCGTTCAGTGACCCAAGGTGTCCCACTATCCTGCCACACCCGCGCGCAAGTGGACGAGCCGGTATCCATGCGGGATGGAGGGGGCTTTGGCCTTACCCGGCGCCTTGCGATTCGGGGCACTGCCGCCCCCGATCGGGGCACGGTCGCGCCGGGATACCTCGCAGGCGAAGGCCCGTTCGCGGCCAAGTGCGTGGTTCAGAACAGAACACTTCCTGTAAGCAAGCCGAAGAACCAACCTGCGATGCCTCCCGCAACCATGCTGGTGTAGACTGGACGATCGAGGAACAGCGGCCAATGCCAGAGCGCCCAGAAGGATGATGAGCAACCGATCGTATTCATGCCGAAGCACTTAACCAAGTCTGCGCCGAACGTCCTCTGGGGGCGTCCGTGGGCTTTCAAGCGGCCCCCTTAACAGGGAACAATGGATCGGGTGTCAATGGCACCGGCAATGAACTCGTGACCGATCCCTCCAAGTACCATGCGGTGATGCGCGCGCTCACTTCCTCGCCTGCACCGTCCGGCGCTGCGCATGCGAAGGTGAAGGCCGTCCGCAACAAATGCGTAAGGCTCGGTTGCGGCCTGCCCCGAGTGCAGTCCTTCAATAGAGCGTGATGCATCAATGCGCTCGCGCACTTTTCACACTGCACCACTTGCAATAGCACCCGTTGCATGGTTAAGGCATACGCATCATAAGCCTCGCATGCCATCCCTTCATCGATCCCAGGCGTGGCCATGCTCGCCCCTTTGTGCTGTACGTGGGCGGAAATGGGATGATGGCACATGTTATCGCAGTGTAAGAGGGAAGTGAATGCCCACATTCATGCCAACACCTTTTGTGGTGGATCCGCAGGTGATCATGGGATGCAACGGGGTGATCCTTGCGGGAAACCGGGTAGAATGGTCGCATGGGAGAAACATTACCCGGTATCCGGCTCCCATGGGCCTACCTTCACCCCTCTTCCGGCCCGCATGCACTGCGGAAAGCGGACCAGGCACTCTGGTGCTGCTCGATCGCCACACTCGTGGATCGTTCGAAATGAAACCCGCTCCCCCCCCCGTGCGCGCTTTGGCCCTCCAGTTGCTGGCCAAAGAAACCGGCAAGGGCGAAGGGGAAACGCCTGCCTTCGCGGTGTGCGCGAAACTGGGTCTGTTGCTCACCAGATTGGCCGGGCAAGCCGGCTTCCATTCTCTGCTCACACGCGCGCTGGCGATCGCCAGCAAGGAAGCGCCTTGGCTCAACACCTTGAAGGTGCTGCCCGATGGATCGTTCGAAGGTCTCGAAGAAGCCCGATCACGTACCGGGAAGAAAGAGATCGAGAACGGTGGCCTGATCTTCGTTTCGCATCTGGTGCACCTGTTGTACACCTTCATCGGCGAAGCGCTTACCATGCAGTTGATCAAGGAAGGGTGGCCCGACCTCATCGCTAAGACTGAACCGCCTACCGAGGCACCCGAACCATGAGCGAACACACCAAAGTCTCCATCAAGAAATTGCCTACCGGTGTGCCCGGTCTGGATGCGATCCTGGGCGGTGGCTTGCCGGAATACTCTTTCAACATCATTGCGGGCACACCCGGTTGCGGCAAGACCACGCTGGCGCACCAGATCGCCTTCGCCAACGCCACCGAGGAGCGACCGGCACTGTACTTCACCATACTCGGCGAGCCCGCGTTGAAGATGCTGCGTTACCAGCAGCAATACGATTTCTACGAGGAGGCCAAGATGGGCACAGCTATACGTTTCGTCAACCTCAGCGAACAGGTGCTGAAGGGTGATTGGAGCGTGGTGCTGGATGCGATCGTCAATGAGGTGGAAGCCGCAAGCCCGGCCATCGTGGTGGTGGATTCGTTCCGCAGCATGGCGCGAAAATTCAACCAGGGCGAGGATGAGACCGATCTGCAAACCCTTGTGCAGCGCCTGGCCATGCACCTCACCACCTGGCAGGCCACCACCTTCCTGTTGGGCGAATACGGGGATACGGAGTTGCGCGGCGATCCGGTGTTCACCGTGGCCGACAACCTGATCTGGTTGTACCAGAGCGTGAACCGCAACAGCATGGTGCGCAAGCTGCAGGTGATGAAATGCCGGGGCCAGAACACGCTCCCGGGCAATCACATCTTCCGCATCACCAACGCCGGTCTGCAAGCCTTCCCGCGCATGCTGGGTCTGGGCCCCTTGAAGGACCAGAAGCGCGGCGGGCGGCGCCTCTCCACCGGCATCCCCGATCTGGACAAGATGATGGGCGGCGGCATTCCCGAAGGCGACAGCATCATGGTGGCTGGCGCCAGCGGCACCGGCAAGTCGATCCTCTGCACCCAGTTCATCGCCGAAGGATTGCGCCAGGGTGAAGCCGCCATCATCGCCGTGTTCGAGGAGCGCCCCACGGAATACGCGGCCCGCGCCGCCACCTTCGGGCTCGATCTGAAAGCACCGCAGCAAACCGACAAGTTGGAGATCATCTACCTGCGCCCGCTGGACCTCACCGTGGACGAGGCCTTGTTCGAGATCATGAGCGCGGTGCAACGCGTGGGCGCCAAACGACTGGTGATCGATTCGCTCGCCGGTTTCGAACGCGCGCTCGCCCCTGACTTCCGTGAGGATTTCGAGGAATCGCTCTACCGCATGTTCGTGGCCCTCACCGGCATCGGTGTCACCATCCTCAGCACCCTCATGCTGGAGGAATCCTTCACCAAGCCTCCCTCCAGCAACTACGCCATCTCCTTCCTTACCGACGACATCGTCCGCATGCGCTATGTGGAGATCGATGGGGAATTGCGCAAGATCCTGATGGTGATCAAGATGCGCGGCGGCAACCACAGCAAGGAGATCCGCGAATACAACATCACCACCAAAGGGATCGAACTGAGCGGCACACCACTGGAAGGTTTCAATGGGTTGACCACCGGTGTTCCGGTGAAGGCCTCGTAGCATTCTGAACAAGGCGCGGAGATGAGCATCGCAGAACGGCAGAACAGTGAAGGCAGGACCGCAGAAGTGCATGCGCGCGTCCACTTCTACCCGCCGTACAGCGAACGGTTCAACATTCTGCGGTCCTGTAGTGCATCAAGTAGAGCGTGATGAGCAACGAAACGCCCATAACGACCCGCGCGCTGGACCAAATGGTCTACCATGCCGTGATGGAATTCGCGCCGTGGCCCATGGCCGAAGTGGAAGGCAAGACGCATGTGGTGCAAGCCGTGAACCGATCCTTCTGCACGCTGATGGAGAAGACCGAGGCGGAATTGCTCGGCAAACCGATCGCCCAGCTCTTCGCCGAAGGCCATGCCACCCACGGACTGCTGGATAGCGTGCGGATCTCCGGCGAAGCCGCGACCCATGTGGAAACCGCCAACAATACGCCGGGACCTGTCTATTGGTCTTACACCTGCTGGCCGCTGCAAGCCAAGGACGCACCCCATGTGGGGCTGATGATCCAAGTGAGCGAGACCAGCAAAGTCGATCAGCAGACCAAGGACATGAACGAGGCGCTGCTGATCAGCGCCGTGGAGCAGCACGAGATCGCCGACTTGGCCGACCGGTTGAACGTGCGCTTGCACGATGAGATGCTGGTACGCAAGGAATTGAACGATGCCTTGGCCGAGAGCGAAGAGTTCAACCGGAGCATCACCGACAGCAGTCCGGATTGCATCAAGATCCTGGACCTCGATGGAAACCTGCTCTCCATGGCGGAGCGTGGGCAGAGGCTGCTGTGCATCCCTGACATCACCCCGTACCTGAACACCCCGTGGAGCGACTTCTATCAGGGTGAAGAGGATCAAGCGGCGGCAGCGGCGGCCATAAAAAAGGCTGCTGGAGGCGGGGAAGGGAAATTCATCGGCTTCTTCACCACGCTGGACGGTGGACCCAAATGGTGGGACGTGCGGATCTCGCCGATCCTGGATGCGAGCGGCAAACCCATGAAGCTTCTCGCCGTTTCGCGCGACATCACCGAACGCAGGCTTGCGGAGTTGGCCCTGGAACAGACCGCGAAGGACCTCGCAGAAGCGGATCGGCACAAGAGCGAGTTCCTGGCCACGCTGGCCCATGAGCTACGCAACCCGCTCGCCCCCTTGCGCAATGGGCTTGAACTCCTCACCATGGTCATCGACGACCGCGCAGCGTGGGACCAGGCACACGGCATGATGACACGCCAGTTGGACCAGATGGTGCGCCTGATCGATGAACTCATGGACCTGAGCCGCATCACCCGCGGGGCCGTGGATCTGCGCATGGAGCCAGTGGACCTGGGGACGATTTTGGAGCAGGCGCTCGAAACATCCCGATCGGTCCTGGAACGGCAAGACCACACCCTCGTGCGCCAGCTATGCGAGGAGCCCTTGATCGTACTAGGAGATGGCATGCGCCTCGCACAAGTGTTCAGCAACCTGCTGAACAACGCCGCCAAGTACACCGATCGCGGAGGTGTGATCACCGTGCG
>JBDTSG010000129.1:0-51489 GCA_039931265.1 Flavobacteriales bacterium | reverse complement strand
GGCCATGACCACGACGAACTGGACGGCCTGCTGAACATGCACGACCAGGAGATCAACTTCTTGGAGAACAAGGGCCAGTACCCCGGTCAGGTCCTTTACCGTGCCGATTTCGGCAACTTGGCCCTGTTCGCGGAGCGGGGCACGCTTACATGGAGCCTCCTACAACCCGATGCGGGCGAAAGGGTGCATGATTTCCAGCACGATGGCCAACCCTTCCAATTGAAGGGTCACGCTTGGCGGATGCGACTGGTGGGTGCCGATCCTGCGGTACAGGTGGATGCGAACGACAAAGCGAGCGCCTACGTCAACTACTATCTCGGCAACGATCCAACCAAGTGGGCGGACCACGTCGGTATTTTCAGCACGGTTACCTATCACCGGCCATGGCCGGGTATCGATCTGGTAATGCACGGCGAGGAAGGGGCTTTCAAATACGATCTCTTGTTGGCGGCCGGGGCCGATGTAACTGCCGTGCGCTTTGCTTACGAAGGGCTCAGCGGCGCGCGGATCGGGAAGGATGGCCGCCTGGTCTTCTCAACGAGCGTTGGTGAAGTGGCTGAAATGGCCCCTGTGGCGTGGTACGCCGATGGTGCGAAGGAAGCTGTGGAATGCCGGTTCGTGATCAACGATGAGCAGGTGGGTTTCCGTTTCGGGAACGATGTGAACACCCAGCGGCCCATCGTGATCGATCCGCTTTTGATCGCAAGCACATTGAGCGGTACGGGCAATCTCGGCATGACGGAGAACTACGGGCATACAGCTACCTACGATGACGCAGGGAACATATACACAGGGGCCATTTGCTTCGGCCAGGGTTACCCCGTTACAGCGGGCGCCTTCGACCTGATCTATGGCGGCGGATGGACGGATATTGCTGTCAGCAAGCTGAACCCGGATGGTAGCGCGTTGCTGTACGCCACCTACTTGGGTGGTAGCGATGGTGATCACCCGCACAGTTTGGTGGTAACGCCGAACGATGAGCTCACGGTTTACGGAACGACCGAATCCGCGAACTATCCGGTTTCGGCGAATGCGTTCCAATCCAGCAGCGGCGGGGGCACGGACATCATTGTTACCAAGCTTTCGACCAATGGCGGTGCGCTTGTCGGCAGCACGTATGTCGGCGGTCCATCCTCCGATGGCCAGAATTCATTCACCTGGAATTACGGCGACAACTATCGCGGAGAGGTCATCAGCGATGCCGGGGGAAATATCCTGGTAAGCAGTTGCAGCCAAGGTGCCGGCTTCCCTACAACGGCCGGTGCGTATCAGACCGTCTACAACGGCGGCGCGCAGGACGGGGTGTTCTTCAGCCTCAATCCGGATCTGAGCGCAATGAATTGGAGTTCCTACCTCGGCACTTCCGGGGATGAGATGTGCTTCGGGATCAAACTCACATCGGCAGCGGAGGTGATCGTTGCGGGCGGCACCAGCAGTGCTGCTTTCCCTACCACCGCAGGTGTGTACCAACCGGCGACCGCCGGTGGCAAGGATGCGTTCATTGCGCACTTCGCGAACGGGGCCTCCACGCTGGTTGCATCCACTTATTTCGGCGCCGGCACGGAGGATGTGGCGTTCTTCCTCCAACTGGACCTGGATGACGACATCTACATCTACGGGCAGAGCGAGGCCGGAGGCATCACCATTTCACCGGCCGGTACCTATGGCACACCGGGTACCGACATCTTCATCGCTGAGTTCTCCTCCGACCTCACCACGAACGTTTTCAAAAGTGTTGTGGGGAACGCGCTCGGCGGGTTTGGGAACAGCTTGGTGCCCGTTGCTTTCCTCGTCGATGTCTGTGAGCACATCTACATCAGTGGCTACCAGACGTACTCGGGCGGGTTCGATACCACACCTGGTGCATTGTACCTGACCGGCGGGTTCTATTTGGCCGCGTACGATGTGGACATGATCGGTCTGCTTTACGGCACTTACTATGAAGGCGCCGGGCACGTGGATGGTGGCACGAGCCGCTTCGATAGCAATGGCATCATCTATCAGGGCGTCTGCACCAGCGGACCGTTCCCCACCACGCCGACGGCGTTCAGCAACGTGCAACCGCAGAGTTGGGATATCGGGGTCTTCAAGATCGATTTCCAAGTGGCCGGTGTGAACGCTGCCGGAGCGGGTACGATCAACCAAGGCTGCGCCCCGATACAGATCGACTTCCTGAACAGCAGTACAGGCAACCAATGGCTTTGGGATTTCGGTGATGGTAGCCCGCTGGATACCGCGAACACACCTAGCCATACGTACACGGCGCCCGGTGTCTACACCGTAGTGCTGATCGCCTTCGATAGCTTGAGTTGCAACTTGGCCGACACGATCACATTCCCTGTCACCATCGGCCAAGCACAAATACTGGACGCGGCCTTTACCGCAACACCCAACAGCGACTGCACCACCTTCGAGGTGACCACCACGAACAACAGCACCGGGGCACCATTGGCCTTCGATTGGGACATGGGCGATGGAACATTCTATACCGACACCAACGTGGTACACAATTACGTCGGACCAGGTAGCTACGACATCGAATTGCTTGTGTACGATCCCACCGGATGCAGTCCACCGGACTCGCTTACACAAACCATCGTCATACTCCCGCCCGATACGGTGCATGCTCTGTTCACCGCGAACCAAGTCCCTGATTGCGCCGACCTGCTGGTGGATTGCACCAACCTGAGCACTGGCCCAAGCCCAACGTTTTTCTGGGACATGGGGGATGGCACGACCTACACCACCACCGATGTGAACGATCACCTCTACACTGCGTTCGGCACTTACACCATAACGCTGATCGCCACCGATGCGCTGGCATGCAACCAAGCGGATACAGTGACCATGGACGTTACTCTCGGGCCGCCCTTGCCAGTGGACGCGAGCTTCACGGTGACGGAAATTTTCGATTGCGCGCAGTTGATCGTGGATGCCACGAACACCACCACCGGCAGCTTCCTTGCCTTCCAATGGGACATGGGCGATGGCACACAGTTGACCGACACCAACGTCATGCACACCTACACTGCTCCGGGTACTTACACCGTGACCTTGATCGTGAGCGATCTGGCTGGATGCAGCCCGAGCGACACTGCCACCGCGACCTTCACGCTGGACCCGATAGCGCCGATCACGGCCGCCTTTGCCATCGACCAAGTGGGCAATTGTACCCTGCTCACCGTGCAAGGCACCAACCAAAGTCTCGGTGATAGTGTGGCCTATACATGGGACATGGGTGATGGTACCACCTATACCACCACGGACGTAACGCATGTGTATACGGTTCCGGGGACTTACACGGTGGAGCTCTTGGTCACGGATCTCGGATGCGGGAACGATGATTCCTTGAGCGTAACGGTGGATGTCATCAATGTGCTGCCGGTTGTGGCCGCAACCGACGGTGCGATTTGCCCCGGTCTGAGCACCACGCTCGATGCCAGTGGAACGCCGGGCGTTTACCTCTGGAGCAACGGCTACACCACCGACAGTATCGTCGTGGCCGCAGCAGGTACTTACTGGGTAACGGTTACCGATGGTTTGTGCTCGGGAAGTGACACGGTTGATGTGATCGAGGTACCGGAACTGGACTTGAGCTATGGGTTCGATGCATGCCCGGGAACACCGATCACGCTTACCGTGCCGTTCCAGGGTTCAGCCTACTTGTGGGAGACCGGCAGCACCGAGCAGAGCGAGTACCTGCTTTTCCCGGGCAGCGATACCACGGACTATGATTTCCAAGTGTGGGACGGTTACGGTTGCGTGCATGATGACAGCGTGACGGTGACCCCGATGGACAGCCAACCGCAACTTTTCGCACCCAATGCATTCACACCGGACGGCGATGGCATCAACGACGATTTCGTCATCACCGGTTTCGGCGAGCGTGAGGTGCAACTGCTGATCTTCAACCGTTGGGGCGAGCAGGTGTTCAACTCCACCAGCCTCACCGATCCATGGAACGGCACCTACAATGGCCAGATCAAGCAGGACGTGTACGTGTACAAGCTGAAGTACAACGGGGAGTGCACCAATGATGAGACGAGCCTCATCGGGCATGTGACCGTTGTGAAATGATCATCTTCGGCAACGAGCAACGATCGGGCGACTGCAAGCGTCAATGACATGAACCGAAAGGATCCGAAAATGCAACGGAACATTCTCTGCACGATCGCCGCCACAGCGGCGATCGGTGCGTTCGCCGGGAACGGCATCGATCACGGCAATGGTACGATGGTCTCAACACCGCGCCCACCGCAGCGTTTCGTGGAGAACAAAGGTCAGTTGCCCGCGCAGGTGAAGTTCCGCGCGGAATTCGGCACGGCCAGCATGTTCGCCCAGAGCGATGGAATCGTCTGGAGCATGTTGCAACCCGATGCAGGGGAGGTGGTGCACGAAATGCTTCACGCCGATGCTGTGGAGAAAGCCGCGTTCAAGTTGCACGGCCATGCTTGGCGCATGCGTTTCGTGGATGCGAACGGTAACCCCGCGATCACCTCCTTCGATCGCAGCACGACGTACCTCAACTATTTCCTCGGCAACGATCCGCGCAAATGGGCGGGCAACGTCGGCGTTTTCGGCCAAGTACTGTACGGCGATGTATGGAACGGTATCGACGTGCGCCTGCACAGCGACAAGGGTGCTTTCAAGTATGACGTGCTGTTGGACGCAGGTGCCGATGTGACCCAAGTGCGCTTTGCCTACGAAGGTCTCGATGCCCTCGGCCTTGATGCGGAAGGCAGGTTGGCCTTGCGCACCAGCGTGAGCGAACTGTTGGAAATGGCACCGGTGGCGTGGTACGCCGATGGTGCAAAGGAAACCGTGCAGTGCTCTTTCACCTTGAAGGACGGAACCGTCGGCTTTGCCTTTGCTGCTGGTACCAACACGCAACGCCCGATCGTGATCGACCCGCTGCTAATTGCCAGCACGCTCAGCGGCACCGGCGATATCGGCTCCACGAGCAACTATGGGCATAGCGCCACTTTCGATGATGCTGGCAACATTTACACCGGTGCAAGGTGCTTTGGGCAAGGCTATCCAGTAACCATTGGGGCGTTCGATGTGAGCTATGGCGGTGGATGGACGGACATCAGCCTGAGCAAGCTGAACCCCGACGGCAGTGCATTGATCTATGCAACCTATCTCGGTGGGAATAGCGATGAGTACCCGCACAGTTTGATCGTTACCCCGCAGGGTGAACTCGTTTGCTATGGCTCATCATCCAGTACTGATTATCCGGTGAGTCCAGGTGCCTACGATGGTAGCGCGAACGGTGGTGTGGATATCGTGGTAACCAAGTTGAGCGCTGATGGTTCGGCCATTGTGGGGAGCACGTACATGGGTGCGAGCAATGCGGATGACGGCCGCAATTTTCTCACCTCGAACTATGGGGACAATTTCAGGGGAGAGGTGATCTGCGATGCCATTGGAAATGTCTTTGTGTCCAGTTGCACGAATGGCCCCGGATTCCCAACAACTCCGGGTGTTTATCAGCCCAGCTTCAGCGGTGGCCAAGATGGTGTCGTCTTTTGTCTGAACGCTGACCTGAGCCAACTGGTTTGGAGCACCTATCTGGGTTCAAACTCGGGTGACATGACCTTCGGGCTCAAACTGGCCGGTGATGGGTCTATTTACGTGTGCGGTGCCACCGACAGCGGTACGTTCCCCTCCACCCCCGGTAGCTTCCAACCCATCAACGCCGGCTCCATGGATGGCTTTCTGGTGCACTTGAGCGCCGATGCTTCCATGCTCCTGCAGGGTACTTATTTCGGTACATCTTCATCCGATGCGGCCTTCTTCCTTCAAATGGACAACGATGGTGATCCGTATATCTATGGCCAGACGAGTGGTGCCATCGCTGTGCTTCCTGCTGGTACGTATTCCGAACCGGCTGGCCAAGCGTTCGTGGCGGAATTCACCCCTGATCTCTCCACTGCTGTTTTCACCACTCAGCTCTGCATGGGATACATCGTCCCTGTTGCTTTCTTGGTCGACAATTGCGATCACATTTACATCAGCGGTTATAATGTGGGTCAAGGCATGACCATCTCTCCCAACCCGCTCTATGCGTTCGGAGGATTTTATTTGGCCGTGTACGATGCCCACATGACAGGGTTCCTCTATGGTACGTACTACTCAGGTGCGGACCATGTTGATGGTGGAACCAGCCGCTTCGACCGTAACGGCCGTGTTTACCAAGGTGTTTGTACGAATGGACCGTTCCCCACCACTCCGAATGCATTCAGCAATACCCAACCAGGTGGCTGGGACATAGGTGTGTTCAAGATCGACTTCGAGCAAAGCGGGGTCAACGCGAACATCAGCGCGAGCAGCAACACCGGTTGCGCGCCTGCAACGATCGATTTCGATGCCGTTGGACAGTACGCAACCATCGTTTGGGATTTCGGCGATGGATCCCCGACCGTGAGCGCGGATTCCGTGAGCCATTTGTACAACAACCCGGGTACGTACATCGTAACCCTCATCGCCTACGATCCGGCCTCGTGCAACCTGAGCGATACGGCCACGCTGACCGTCGTCATCAGCGACCCGATCCCGGTGGAACCTGAATTCACGGTAACGCAAGCAGGCGGTTGCGAGCCGTACACGGTTGTTACGGTGAACGGTACGGCCGGCCCCAATAGCACGTACCTGTGGGACATGGGCGATGGCACCACCTACACCACCACGAACGTGACGCATACGTACGCTGGCGCAGGCACGTATACCATCACGCTTACGGTAACGGAGAACACATGCGGCACCACGGCCTCCACATCGCAACCGATCACGGTAACGGAGACCGTTGCGATCGATGCGCTCTTCAACGCGTTCCAAGTGGACCAGTGCAGCGGCTTGATCGTATCCACGAGCAACCTGAGCAGCGGCCCGAGCGGTTTGGTGTACACCTGGAACATGGGCGATGGCACAACGCTTACGGGCAGTTCAGTTACTTACACGTACACGGATGCGGGCACCTATACCATCACGCTTACAGCGTACGATCCTTTGTGCGACGAGGACGATACGTTTGAACTGGAGGTGAACGTGCAGCCCAGCCCGTTGGTGGACCAAGGGATCCTCGTTCCGAACATCTTCAGCCCGAACCAGGACGGCTTGAACGATTCGTTCTTCCCGATCCCCGGCGCGGGCAGTAATGTGGTGCTGAAGGTGTGGAACCGTTGGGGCATGAAGATGTTCGAGACCTCGGGTGCATACAAGCCATGGAACGGGCGCACCCCGGGCAACAAACCGGTGCCGGACGGTGTGTACTTCTACATTCTTGAGTACAGCATACCGTGCACCGGTTCACGCATTGAGGGCAAAGAAGAAGGGTATGTGCACGTGGTGGGCAGCACGATGTGACGCAAGTCGGGTTGTTCCCCAAAGAAGGGGCATTCGCCAACGGTGGATGCCCCTTTTCTTTTGCGGAATACCGATCAGAACCGCAACGCCTTGCCCGTATAGGACCCAACACTATCCCTCAAGGCCTCCGGTGTTCCCTCGAACACCACATACCCACCGCCTTCACCGCCTTCGAGGCCGAGGTCGATCACCCAGTCGGCGCATTTGATCACTTCCACGTTGTGCTCGATGGTGATCACACTGTGGCCGTTCGCGATCAACGCGTTCAGCGCGTTCAACAGCTTGGCGATATCGTGGAAGTGCAAGCCGGTGGTGGGTTCATCGAAAATGAAGAGCGTCGGGCGCTCGTCCTGGCCCTTTGTAAGGAAGCTCGCGAGTTTGATCCGCTGCGCCTCGCCACCACTGAGAGTGCTGCTGCTCTGTCCCAGCTTCACGTATCCGAGACCGACGTCCTGCAAGGGTTGGAGTTTGTGCACCACGCGCATCGCAGCATGGCTGGTTTCCTTGTGCTTGCTGAAGAAAGTGATCGCGTCATCAACGGTCATGTCCAATACTTCCGCAACATCGCGGCCATCGAACTTCACATCGAGCAATTCCTCCTTGAACCGCTTTCCATGGCACGCCTCGCAGGTGAGGTTGATGTTCGCCATGAACTGCATTTCGATGTGTACCTCGCCTTCGCCCTGGCATACTTCGCAGCGCCCGCCGTCCACATTGAAGCTGAAATGACTGGGCTTGTAGGCGCGCACTTTGGCTACGTCCTGCTCGCTGTACAGCTGCCGGATCTCGTCGTAGGCCTTCACATACGTAACCGGGTTGCTGCGCGACGACCGCCCTATTGGATTCTGGTCGATCATTTCCACGGCTTGTATCCGGTGGAGGTCGCCAGTGAGATCGGTGTATTCGCCCGGCCTTTCGCTGAAGCCTTCCAGATGCCTGCGCAGGGCAGGGTAGAGGATGCGTTTGACCAAGGTCGTTTTGCCGCTTCCACTTACACCTGTAACGCAGGCCAGCGCGTGGAGCGGGAATTTCACATCGATCCCTTTGAGGTTGTTCTCGCGTGCCCCTTGCAATACCAAGGCATCCTTGAAGGGACGTCGCCGTGCAGGAACAGGAATGGATTCCCGGCCAGTGAGGTACCGTGCCGTAAGGCTGTCGCTCTTCACCAGTTCCTCGTGCGTGCCGCTGAAGACAACCTGCCCACCATGGGTGCCCGCGGCTGGGCCCATGTCGATGATGTGATCGGCCGCGCGCATCACCTCCTCATCGTGCTCCACTACGATCACGGTGTTACCCAAGTCGCGGAGTTTGAGGAGCACGTGGATCAACCGCTGCGTATCGCGCGGGTGCAGGCCGATGCTCGGTTCGTCGAGGATGTACATGCTCCCGACCAAATTGCTGCCGAGGCTCGTTGCCAGATCGATACGTTGCGTTTCGCCCCCGCTCAACGTGTTGCTCCGGCGATCCAACGTCAGGTAGCCGAGGCCAACGTCGCACAGGTAGCCAAGTCGGTTCGTGATCTCCTTCAGCAAACGCGCCGCTATCTTCTCTTCGCTCGGCTCAAGCTGCAATCCGTTGAAGAACACCAAACTCTCTCTCACCGGCATCCGCGTCAGCTCGGCGATGTGCCTGCCCGCGATCTTCACATACGTTGCCGGGCGTCGGAGTCTTTCGCCATTGCAACTGGTGCAAACCGTCTTTCCCCGGTACCGGCTGATCAGCACACGGTACTGGATCTTGTAGCTCTTCTCCTCGCAGTATTGGAAGAACTGGTCGATGCCTTTCACGCCCTTCGTTCCATGCCAGAGCAGATCCTGTTGCTCCTTGGTAAGATCGCGATAGGGGCGGTGGATTGGGAAGCCATGTGTGGCGGTCTTCTCGATGAACGCCTCGCGCCATTCGCTCAGCTTCTCGCCTTTCCAAGCGGCAACGCATTCATCGTAGACGCTCAACGCCTTGTTCGGGATCACCATGTCGGCATCGATACCGATGATGCTGCCGAAGCCCTCGCACTTCGGGCACGCCCCCACCGGATCATTGAAGCTGAAGAGGTTGGTGCTCGGTTCGTCGAACTTCATTCCGTCCAGTTCGAACTTGTCGCTGAACGTGAGCATACGTGGTTTGCCGCTCTCCTCACCGATCAAAAGCAATTCGCCGAGCCCCTCATGGAACGCGGTTTCCACGCTGTCAGCAATACGGCTTTCGTTCTCGTGGTCGCCGGGTGCCACGGCCACGCGGTCTATCACCAAATGGAACGGGCCCGGAGGAATGACTTTTTGCGAAAGCACATCTTCGATGCGCACAATACCATTCGGTGTGTGCAAGCGGGCGAAGCCTTGTTGCTGGATCACATCAAGGTGCTCGTGCATGCTCCGTCCTGGGGGCAGAGTAATGGGGCAGGCGATGAGCACATTGCTGCCATAGGGGAAGCTGTTCACCGCGGACACCACGTCGGCAATGGTGTGGCGCTTCACTTCACGGCCGCTGATGGGTGAGAAGGTGCGTCCCACGCGGGCGAAGAGCAGTTTCAGGTGATCGTACACCTCCGTGCTCGTCCCAACTGTGCTACGTGGGTTGCTCGTCACCACTTTCTGCTCGATGGCGATGGCCGGGCTGATACCCAGGATGCGGTCCACATCCGGCTTTTCAAGCCGGCCCATGAACTGGCGGGCATAGCTGCTCAAGCTTTCCACGTAACGACGCTGGCCTTCGGCATACAGCGTATCGAACGCCAAACTGCTCTTGCCACTGCCACTGAGCCCTGTTACCACCGTGAGCTTGCCGCGCGGTATGTCCACCGAGATGTTCTTGAGGTTGTGCACCCGGGCGCCCTCCACCCGGATGACCCCCTTGGGCCTGCTGCTGGCGGCGACTTTCGCGGCCCGGTCCAGCGTTCCTGACGATTTCTGCATCTGGATACTCTCCTTCACCGCACAATTCCGATGAACGGGGGCGCGAAGCTACCCTTGGACCTGTATCCGGAGGACCGCAACATGGAAGTCTTGTTCCGGAGGAGGGATATTGCCCAATGCCCGTTCCCGCCTACATTTGGGCATCTTCAAGCCTCGGCTTGAAGTGTGTACAATAAGTCCTTAAAGCACACGTTAAAGCAACCGGACCGGTCTGTATTCCGTCCAACGACCCGAAACCGGCCCCGCCGTTCGATCACTTAACCCCCGACGCCTAGGCATAGACCTCTACCCTGTTCCTGTTTTCTAACCTAAAGGGAAGGTCACATGCTGGTGAAGCGTCTTCGTCCCGATCCGTCGGGGCTTCTCTCCGATACTGAACTCGTTCAGCTCTACGTACAGGGCAGCGAACAGGCGTTCGAAACCCTGCTGCACCGCCACAAGCGGAAGGTGTGGAGCCACATCTACTTGATGGTCCGAGAACGCGAGGCCACGGAAGATCTCTTCCAAGAAACCTTCATTAAGGTGGTGAACACCTTGAAAGGAGGGCGGTACAACGATGAAGGCAAGTACCTCCCATGGGTGATGCGGATCGCGCACAACCTGGTCATCGATCACTTCCGCCGCAACAAGAAAATGCCTTTGGTGCGCAGCAACGACGATCACGATGTGTTCGCCACCGTGAGCCAGCCGGACAAGAACGTTGAGCAGCGCATGGTGAACGTGCAGATCGACGATGATGTGCGCCGCTTGATAGATCAGCTGCCGGCCGAGCAACGCGAAGTGGTGATCATGCGCACCTACCTCAACATGAGCTTCAAGGAGATCTCCGAGCACACCGATGTGAGCATCAATACTGCCTTGGGACGGATGCGCTATGCCCTCATCAACATGCGCAAGCTCATCGGCAAGCACGAAATGATGCTGGAGCGGGTTTAGACCCCCGGCCGAACGGAATTGAAGGGTGGGGGGCACGGTCGGTGTCTTCCGCCCTTCGCTTTTGTCCGTCCACGACCGGTCGGGGAACGACTTTCAGGTTGGATACAATGATCGGCCTCGAACCGCCGTTCTTGAACCAAACCAACGTTCCCGCATGAGGAATTCTACACTTCGTAAACGCCCGGTCCGCGACCTCCGAAACCTCTTGAACCCCGAAACGAACGCCGGACCCCGACCCGCAACGCTGCAAGCCATACTTGGCTACTCCAAGGCAGTGCGCATCGTGGATGCACCACCCCTCGGAAAGGTGGCGATCGTGCTCAACTGAGCCGGGACCAATTCACAGCAAAAGCCCCTTCGCCCATGGCGCGGGGGCTTTTGTTTTGAACCGCTCCAACTGGGATCTACAGGCCGTACAATTCCTTCCTGCTCACCATGCGTTGGGTCTTAGGGTCCCAAGCCTTGAGCCGGAAACACCGCGCGATGTCACGCGGGCGCAGCGAAGTGCGCTTGGCGCGCACCAGTTCCGGAATGGCTTTGTGCGCCTCCGGCAGACGGTAGAAAGGAATGTGCGCGTTGAGGTGGTGCACATGGTGGAAGCCGATGTTGCCCGTGAACCATTGCATAACGGGGCTCATTTCCATGTAGCTGCTACTGTCCATGGCTGCTTTCACATAAGTCCAGCCGTCCTTATCTGCGAACACGGTGCCCGGGAAGTTGTGCTGGGCATAAAAGAGATAGCTGCCTATGGCGAACGTGACCACGAACGGCAAGAAGAAGGCGAAGACCAAGCCCTGCCATCCGAAGAAGTACCAGCTCGTCCAGCCGAGCGCCGCGTGGAACACCAGCGTTAGCACGCTGTCCCAGTGCCGCGTGCGATTGCTCAGGAAGGAATTCAAGCACATGCCGATGATGAACACGAAAAGGTAGCCGAGCGCGATGGCGAACGGATGGCGGATGAAGAGGTAGGTGAACCGCTCGCCACGGCTCAGCGTTTTGAACTTCTCCACGGTGATCACCGGGAACGACCCGACACTGCTCGTATACAGCTTGCTGTTGTGCTTGTGGTGGTGGTCGTGGCTCCGTTTCCAAATGCTCGGGGGGCTCAGCATCCATACCCCGAAAAACCAGAAGAAGGTGCTTGCACCGGCGCTACGGTTCAGGATGCTCTTGTGCTGGTGATCGTGGTACAGAATGAACATGCGGATCAGGGCCAAACCCGCCAGCACACCGGCAATGGCCTTCAGCCACCAATAGGGAAGCAGCAACGCACCGAAATAGAACGCCACGGTGACGACCAGAGCGATGCCCAAGTGCATCCAGCTCTTGCCACGCTGCTCGTGGGCAAAACGCCGTGTGGCCAGGATCAGGTCCTTGCCCTCCAACGGGGTTTTGTCTTTTACGCGGGCCGCTTGTGCTTCCATCTGCGATGTGTCCACAGCCAAAGGTCGGGCTTATTGCGAATGTCCGCTTCCAAACGTTGCGTGTGCAGTTCGTTGATCGCGTCCTCGGTCAAGTTCTTTGGTTCCTGCACCAATACCTCAGCGCACATTTCGTACCGCCCGCGGCGCGGCTGCCGTATCGACAGGTAGATCACCGGGTACCCCAACTTCGTTGCGATCTTCCCGGTGCCTGTGAACACTGGCGTGTGTTGGTTGAGGAACGTGGTCCAGTAGGCGCTCTCAGGAGCTGGTGTTTGGTCGGCGATGAACGCGGTGGCCGTCAGTTGTGCCCGATCACGCACCATTCCCTTGAATGTTTCGGCCATGGCATACAGTCGGTTGCCGAGCCGTGTGCGCATATGCACGATCAGCTTTTCGAAGTACGGGTTCTGCAGCGGATGGTAGATCACGATCAGCCGGTGCAAGCCCGGTTCCACCGCGAAGCGCGCCCCTGCCAGTTCCCAATTGCCGTAGTGCCCCATAACGATGATCACGCTCTGCTTCTTCTCTGCGAAGCGCTTGAAAACGTGGGCGTCCGGGAAACTCACGCGCTCCTTCACTGCTTCCGGGGCGATCGTCAGCGTCTTCAACGTCTCCAGCGTCAGGTCGCAGAACCACACATAGAAGCGCTTCATGATGGCATGCAGTTCAGCCTCGCTCTTCTCCGGAAAGCTGTTCCGCAGGTTGGTCATCACCACTTCCTTGCGATAACCGAACACACGGTAGACCAAGAAGAACGTGAAGTCGCTGAGCAGGTAGAGCAGCGGGAACGGCAGCAACGAGATCCCATAGAGGAAAGGGAGGGCGAGGTAATACCCGATGGCGCTCATCACTTGAACAGCTCTGCCCGGCCAATGTGCGAACAGATCGGGCACTTCCGCACATCGTGCGCCTTTGCCGGGCAATGCTCGCGGCCGAAGTAGATGATCCGAAGGTGCAAGGCGTTCCAAGAATCCTCGGGGAAGAGCTTCTTCAGATCGGCCTCCGTATGCTCCACGCTTTTGCCGTTGCTCAATGTCCAACGGTACGCTAGCCGATGGATGTGTGTGTCAACCGGGAAGGCCGGAAAACCGAAGGCCTGCGACATGACCACGCTTGCCGTCTTGTGGCCGACGGCCGGAAGGGCCTCAAGTGCCGCGAATGTTCTGGGGACCTTGCCGCTGTGTTCATCCAAAATGATCCGTGAAAGTCCATGGATCCCTTTGCTCTTCATCGGCGACAAGCCGCAGGGCCTTATGATATCCTGGATCTCCTTCACATCCAACTTCACCATCTGCTGCGGTGTGCGCGCCTTCGAGAACAGCACCGGCGTGATCTCGTTCACCTTCTTGTCCGTGCATTGGGCGCTGAGTACCACGGCAACGAGGAGGGTGTAGGGATCTTCGTGGTCGAGCGGAATTGGGGTCTTCGGGTAGAGCTTCGCCAACGTCTTCGCTGCGAAGGCCGCTTTCTCTGCGCGCGTCATTCGAGCTTGAACGTGTACATCGGTGTGCCCAGCACGAAGTGGTAACTGAGCGTTCGTCCCTGCGCTTCCAAGTGCACGATATTGTCCTGCTCGGCGAAGACGTCCTGCAAAAGGCTGTTGGAAACCGACAGGTCGTTCGCAGTGGAAACGCCTTCCACCTGCATGTAGCAATAGAGGTTCTCGCTTTCCAACTCCTTTCCGATCCACTTCCATCGGAGTTCCCTGTCCTCTTGGAAAAGGTGGAGGCGCTCCATGAAATAGGCGTTCAGGATGCTATCGGCTTTAGGGTGTTCCTGGGTTGAGGCCAGTTTTAGTTGGGCAACGTTGCTCAACGCGTGCTCCATATCGTGGGCGGTCATACGCCACGTCAGGTCGAGTGTTTTGTTCGCCTCGTTGTGATGGATGGTGAGAATGGAAACAAAGAAGTCGTGCGGCGCAGCGGCGACCACGAGGCCAAGGGAGAGCAGCGCCGTTTTCATGGGGTACAAAGGTGGCGAAGGGTGGACCAGCTGAGGCGGCTCATGGATGCTCCTACTTTCGCCTCATGCGATCCTTGCACACCCTTGTTGCCCTGTGTCTTGTTGCCTCAACCACGGTATTGGCCCAAGACAGTCCACGATACGGCCGCGACAAATTCCGGCAGTTGGATCAGGAACTGCCCACGCCCAACGAGCAGCGCACGGCCAGCGGTGCGCCCGGCCATGCGTACTGGCAGATGAAGGCGGATTACGATATCCATGTGGAGATCTCCGAACCTATCGCTGATGGCAGCGATGCGCTCCCGAAACTCTCCGGCTACGAGACCATCACCTACCACAACCAAAGTCCGGACAAGCTCGATTACCTGTGGTTGCAGTTGGACCAGAACATCTTCGAGCCGGGCAGCGATGCGAACATGATCCGCACGGGCACGGTAGGCGATAGCGTGAACCTGGACCAAGTGGCCAAGTGGGTGAAGCCCTTCGACGGTGGCTACAAGATCACAGCAGTGACCGATGCCGGTGGGAGCAAGTTGAAGTACACGATCAACAAGACGATGATGCGGATCGATCTGCCGAAGGCATTGGCGCCGGGTGGCACGTTCAGCTTCAAAGTGAATTGGTGGAATTGGATCAACGATCGTTTGAAGTGGGGTGGACGCGGCGGTTACGAGTACTTCCCGGAAGAGGACAACTACATCCACACCATCGCGCAGTTCTACCCGCGCATGGCCGCATACATGGACTACAGCGGGTGGATGCACAAGCAGTTCCTCGGACAAGGTGAGTTCACCCTCGATTTCGGTGATTACACTTTGAGCATCACCGTGCCCAGCGATCACATTGTAGCGGCCACCGGGCTCTTGCAGAACGAAAGCGCCGTGCTCACCGCCGAACAACGCGGTCGCCTCGCCAAGGCCCGTACGGCCACTGCACCGGTCTACATCGTTACCGAGGAGGAGGCGAAGAAGAACGAAGTGAAGACCGCTGATGCGAAGAGGGCCTTGGGCAAGAAGACGTGGACCTATAAGAGCACCAACGTGCGCGACGTGGCCTTCGCAAGCAGCCGCAAGTTCATGTGGGATGCCATGAACCAACCGGTGAAGAGCAACAACGTGCTCTGCATGAGCTTCTTCCCGAAGGAAGGCAACCCGCTCTGGGGCATGTACAGCACCAAAGTGGTGGCGCACACCATCAAGACCTACAGCGCACACACCTGCGATTACATCTATCCCGTGGCGCAGAGCATCCACACCGATCGCATCGGTATGGAGTACCCGATGATCTGCTTCAATGGCGGGCGCCCGGAGAAGGACGGCACCTATAGCGAGCGGACGAAGTATGGAATGATCGGCGTGATCACCCACGAGGTCGGCCACAACTTCTTCCCGATGATCATCAATAGCGACGAACGTCAGTGGACCTGGATGGATGAAGGACTGAACACGTTCGTGCAATACCTGACCGAGCAGGAGTGGGACCGTGACTATCCCAGCTGGCGGGGCAAACCGCGCAACATCGTGGACTATATGAAGGGCGATCCGGCGGCTTCGCCCGACAAGGTGAAAGCCCGCATCGAGCCGATCATGACCAACAGCGAGAGCATCACGCAGTTCGGGAACAACGCCTACGGCAAGCCCTGCACGGCGCTGAACATCCTGCGCGAAACCGTCATGGGACGCGAGCTCTTCGACCACGCCTTCAAGACCTATTGCGATCGTTGGAAGTTCAAGCACCCCACACCGGCCGACTTCTTCCGCACCATGGAAGATGCCAGTGGCGTGGACTTGGATTGGTTCTGGCGCGGCTGGTTCTATACCACCGACCACTGCGATATCTCCATCGAGAACCTGAAGTACAAGCGCATGGACCCGCGCGATCCTTTGCAGGCCGAGAAGTTCAAGCGCGAGGACAAGTCGCGCGAGGTGGCGGACATCAGCCGCGAGCGCAACAAGACCGATGTGCCCCAAGTGGTTGTTGAGCGCGATCCGGGCACAAAGGATTTCTACAATCACTTCGATCCGTTGACCGCAACCGAAAAGGACGTCACCGAGTTCGAGAAGTGGAAGAAGAACCTGAAGCCCGATGAGTTGGCTTTGTTGGACGAGGACCTTTTCCTCTACGAGCTTTCGTTCAAGAACATCGGTGGCTTGGTGATGCCGGTGATCCTGGAATGGGAATTCGCCGACGGCACCAAAGAGGTGGACCGCATCCCTGCCGAGATCTGGAAAACCGCCGATGAGGTGAGCAAGGTTTTCGTGAAGCGCAAGGAGGTGAAGAACGTAACGCTGGACCCCTTCCTCGAAACCGCAGACTGCGACCTCAACAACAACAGTTGGCCGCCACGCATGGTGCCCACGCGCTTCGACGTCTTCAAGGAGCGGGAGTGGAAGGCACCCAACCCGATGCAACTCGAACGGAAGCAACTCGATGTAAAAGGACAGTGATATGATTGGACAATCGGGCTACCAAACAATTGACGAGGCGGTACAACCTTCACTAAGGGGACGAATGCCTACAGGATGGAGGCAACAGGGCATCATCTTGGCTATCCTCGCCCTGCTCACCGGGACTTCCTGCGCTCTAAGTGAAGGAGATGTCTTCATTCTTCCAGAAGGTTATCGGGGGGTAGTATTCGTTGTATTTGACCAGCCGGATGGGCAGGCCGAGATGCGACAGGGCTCCAATCGACTATTCAAAATTCCAGCGTCGGGCGTATTGAAAATGAAGGACCCTTCGAGACGTGGATGGTCCATTCCGGACAAATACTACTTCGAGGAGAAGACAGACCGGAATTCCATTAGATATGAGCATAACTTACCTGCGAATGACAAAAGGGAGGTGATCGTTTCGGGCTATAGTGATGGAAAGATTTTTTTGAATGGAGATACGATCGAGTTCCTGCAATTTTTTGTTGGGAACAGCGACGAGATCCAACTTGCTTCTGATAGCATGGACCATTCTCTCGGGCTGATCAATGTCCTTGATCCCGCTGATACAAAGTGATGATCACGGTCTTTCGACAGTGGTTGGAACGGAAGCGGTTGGAGATGAAGGGGCAGTAGCAATCACCCCGGTCTATCTTTGGTCAACATCATTCACCAATGAGCACCTCCGACCTCAAGCTCAACCTGATGGAGCGCCTGCTGTTGGAGCAGGATGCAACCTTCCTCCAGCGCATCAAGGACCTTTTCGATCGCCGTGTACGCGCGGAAGTGGACTTCACCGAAGCGGAACTGGAGCTACGCGAGATCGAACGGAAGCAGGAGAGCGGTGAGGATGCCTACGTTTCCATGGAGGAGGCCATGCGTATGGCCCGCGAAGCATTGGGCAAATGAGCTTCCGTCTGCACGTCCGCATGGAGGCGGTGCGTGAATATTCAGCAGTAGCCATCTGGTAGGATCAACGGAGCATGGGCCTCGGGTTGCGCTTCCTCGATGACCTTCAGCGCTGCTTTACCTTCATACGGGACAACCCGAGCGGGTTCCAGTTGCGCAAGGAGGACTTCCGGCACGCCATGCTCGACGACTTTCCGTATCGCGTGGTCTTCAAGATCAAAGGAGGCGACGTGTACATCTATCAAGTCCGCCACACCAGCCGCCGTCCCAGCAAGCGCTTCGGCCCCTAGCATCCCGTGGAGACCCTTCCACAGATCGAGCACCCTGCACCCCTAGCGCTGAGCACGAACCAACATTCGTGAAGGCTGGCATACCGTGGCGCGCGTTGTGCCTGTGGGGATGGCCAACACTAAAAGCCATCTCAATGAACACCTCAACAACCCGGATCGTGCTTGCGCTGGTTCTGGGTACCACGATCGCCGGCTGCAAGAAGTACGAAGACGGCCCGGCCTTCAGCCTCCGCTCGCGGGAAGAACGCGTCGCGAACACATGGCGGATCGATCGCGCCATGAGCGGTAGCGATGACGTGACCTCGGCTTTCAGCCAGTACGAATTACGGTTGACCAAGGACCACGACGCGTCGCTCACCGCGACCTATACCCTCTTCGGAACGGATTTTTCGTTCACCACAAGCGGTACGTGGAGCTTCGAGAACAAGGATGAAGATCTGCGCCTCGATCTTGAGGATAGCGATGCCGATGAGACTTACCAGATCCTGCGTTTGAAGGAAACCGAGCTGTGGCTGCGCGAAAAGGGCGGTGACCTGGAACTGCAGTTGGTGCCGCAGTGAGCCACGCTTTTCAGCGCACCACCCACAGCTTCTTCGCTTCCAGCCGGAAGCGCACCTCGTGCCCGACTTCCACCGGCTCGCCATCCATGTGGGCGATCACTTCGGGCTGATGCACCACCGCATTGTCCGTGACAACGGAACGGATGTGCGGACTGCGCTGCGCACCGCCCGTGTAGATATCGTAGAACGCCCGGATCATGCCCGGTAACGCGGGCTTGCTTACGAGTTGTAGTTCTGCAAAGCCGTCGTCGGGCGCGGAACCGGGACTGATGATCGCGCCGTTGCCGAACTCGCGGGTGTTGGCGAAAACGAGCATGAGCACATTGGCCTCCTGCGTGCTGCCGTTCGCGGTAACGCGCACGGGCATCGGCTTGGCGGCAAGGATCTCCTTCAGGATGATGCGCATATAGCCCCAGAGCCCACGGCTTTTGCTCTTGTCGAATTCCCACGAGACGCGCGCGTCGAAGCCGATGCCCGCGGTGCCGATGAAGGCTTGGTCGTTCAGGTAGCACACGTCCATGGGCGCGGCCGTTCCGGTGAACGCGATGCGCAATGCGGCCTCGGGTTTCAAAGGCAACTTCAACGAGCGCGCATAGCCATTGCCACTGCCCATGGGTACGATACCGAGCGGGGTGGTTGTGCCGATCAGCCCACGCGCAACGGCGTTCAATGTGCCGTCGCCACCAGCAAAGACGATGCGGTCCTGTCCGCGCTGCGCCGCCTCGCGGGCCAGTTCGGTACCGTGGCCGATGCCCTCGATCAGCTTCACCTCCAACGCCACGCCCAACTCAGCGGCCATGCGCTCGGCCATGCTGATGATGCTCGGCGCCTTGCCCTTGCCCGAACGCGGATTGATGATGAGCGTAGCCTTCATTTCACGATAAGGTCTCGCCGCAGCATGTGGTTGTTGAACTGCTGGATGGCAGCTTTGAGTTCGTGCTCCGCCCCGATCGGTATCGGTGTGCTATGGAGGACACCGTTCTCCAACTCAGCAGCCGTGCGGCGGATGATCGTGGCACTATCGATCGCCAGAAATGCTCCTGTCGTTGCGGTCACCATGCATGCGCGACGTTCATCGCGCAACGCGCTGCTGCCGAAACTGAAGAAAGGTTTTTCGTATCCGATGAGGTCGAGCGCGGTAGGCATGATATCGATGTGCTGCGTGATCCGCACCATTGGTTGTGGGACGATCGCCGATGGCATGAAGTACAGCAACGGCACCCAGTAATCCGTGGCTTCGGAATAGTGCTGTCCATTGCGATCGATGTCTGCGGTATGATCGGCCGTGATGACGAACAAGGTGTTCGCGTACCAGGGCTGCGTTCGTGCAGTAGCGAAGAACTGCCGCAGCGCATCATCCGTGTATTGCAGCGTGCGGTGGATGGGCAGCGGGCCGCCCTTGAACCGTGCGGCGTCCTCGGGCTTCAGTTCGTAGGGATGGTGCGACGACAGCGTGAACACGCAGCTCATGAAGGGCTGCTTTTCCTTCGACAGGTCGCGGGCGAAGAACTGCAGGAAGGGCACGTCCCAGATGCCCCAGCTGCCATCATCATCCTTGGGTTCGGGATACTCATTCTTGCCCACGTATCGCTGGAACCCGGCGCTCTTCGCGAAGCCGTCGAAGCCCATGGTGCCGTTGCGGCCACCGTGGTAGAAGCTCGTCGCGTAACCATCGGCTGCCAGCACACTTGCAATGGAGGTGAAAGGCGTTTGCGCGTAGTTGCTGGTGATGAAGGCTTCGTCCATCAACTCGGGAATGCTCGCTGTGATCGCGGGAATGCCATCGATGCTGCGGCGTCCGTTAGCGTAGGCCTTGGTGAAGTTCAAGCTCTGGCCCATCAACGAATCGAGGAAGGGCATGTAGCCTTCGCCACCGCTGAGCTTTGCGCTGTAGGCAGCGGAGAAGCTCTCAAGGATGATGAAGACGACGTTTGGTTTGTTGTCGACCGGTATACGCAGACCTCTTTGCTCCTGAGGTGCGGGGTAATTGATGGTGTCAACACCCTCCAACCAATACAGTTGGTTCATGGTGAGCGCTCCCCGCTTGTAGTTGTGGACAACGGGCCAAATCCTGAACGCTTCTTTTTCCGACATAAACTTCTTCTCCTCGATCACCGGCTTGCCCAAGCTCATCATCATGGTGAACGGCGTGTTCAACACAACAGGGAAATAGGCCGGTGGTGCGTAGGAACTTGCATCGAGCACCGCCAACGGCATCAGTTGTAGTCCACCGCGGCTTGCCAGGACCAGAAGCGCGATCGCCACCGCACGCCAAGCGAACCGTCGCCAGAGTTTGGGGCCATCCTCGGCCATGAAACGTGCGGCCCAGCGGTAACCCACTTCCGCAAGTGCGATGCTCGCCAGGAAGATCACCACCACGTACCAATAGTCGCGCACGAACACCGGCGCCAGGTTGCCGACATCGCCGCCAGCGCTCATGATACCGAACAGGTCGGCCGTGCTGCGCTTCAGCGTGAAGTGGTAGTACGCCAGATCCACACTGTTGAAGAAGAAGCCGACGGTGTTGACGAGGTGGAAGACCAACTTCTGGGTGAGCGCGAACCAGCCGCGTGCATCCGGCTTCACCATGTACAACACGGCCCACATCATGTTCAACCAACCGATGGCGCTCACGTCGAACCGCAGCCCGCCGATGAAGGCCATGGCAGGGACGTTCGGGAAGGCGTCGTGGTTGAGCAGTACGAACAGGATCCGCAACAACGCGTACAGCACGACCACAACACCCAAACGTGCAAGCAGGACAGTGAGCGGACCGCGGAGCATGAGGGGCGAAGATGAGGGGGAGAGGGCCACGGGCTTCGGGCCGCAGGCTTCAGGCTTTTCTGAGTGCGATCCGCCCGACTATGCGCTCGCTCATACCTGTGGTTGTCGATCGGTGCGGGCAAAAACCCGCAGAACCAGCCTGTGGCCTGCGGGCTGTAGCCGGAAGCCGCATTCTGCTTTCCTTAGCTCCCCATCCCAACCCTCCATGAAACACCTACTGCTTACCGCCGCTACCGTTGCTTTCGGCGCCAGCCTCAGCGCACAGACGCTCCTTACCCAAGTGAAACCCGTCGGAAGCGAATTCTGGGGTTACATGGACAACACGGGCGCAATGGTCATACCGCCCAAGTACAAACACAACTTCCCGTTCGGCGCAAGTGGCTATGCGGCAGTGAAGGATGGCGCAACCGACAAGGCGGGGTTCATCAATGCGAAAGGCGGATCAGTAGCAACGGAAGTCGCGGACTTCACGCTTATCAGTGGCATGGTGAAGGATGCGCAAGGTTTCAGTTGCGGCCTTTCTCCCGTCCGTGTCGGTAACCTGTGGGGCTTCATGAACACCCAAGGCAAAATGGCCATCGCCGCCAAGTACGATAAGGTGGAAGCCTTCGAGGAGTGCTTCGCCATCGTCATGATCGGCAAGCAACAGTACATCCTCACCCCGGAAGGGAAGGAATCCGCCGTGGCCGATGCCAACATCGTTGATGTGAAAGGCTTCGATGGAGGCTTGTCACCGTTCAAGACGAAGGACAAGAAGCAAGGCTTCATGGATGGCAACCAGAACGTGGTGATACCGGCGACCTTCCTTAGCGTTGGCTATTTCGTAGGCGACATCGCTTGGGCGAAGTCGGCGGACAACAAAGTCGGCTTCATCAATAAGAAAGGGGAGTGGGTGATCACGCCACAGTTCGATGCAGCGCAGGAAATGGATCCCGTTAGCGGCATGGCCCGCGTGAAGCAGGGCGACGCATGGATGTACGTGGGCAAGGACGGCGCCATCATGCGCGTTACGGACACATCGGTGTGGGGCGACTTCTCCGATGGGCTGGCCAAAGGCAAGAAGGGCGAGCTGATCGGCTTCTTCGACAAGACGGGTAAATGGGTGATCGAGCCGCAGTTCCAAGGTGTGCGCGAATTCAAGAACGGCTACGCGGCCGCCAAGCGCGGCGATGTCTGGGGCTTCATCGACAAAACCGGCAAGTGGGCGATCGAACCCAAGTACGATGCGGTGAAGGATATGGAGAAGGTGAATTGAGTGCGGAATACGGCCACGGGCTGCGGGCCACGGGCCACTGGCTTTTCTGAGTGGGTCCCACAAGGTTGTCGCGTATCCCGCGTGGAAGCGGTGACGATCGCTTCTGCGATTCTTCAACGCGCAGACATTGTGGACTTGCAGCAACCAGCCCGAAGCCCGAAGCCCGTGGCCCGCGGCCAGCAGCCAGTAGTCCGAAACGATTCAAGGTTTCAGAACCGCCATGAAACCTGTGAGCATTTTCTGTTCGCGATCCAACGCCTGAAGGAGTTGCTCAGCCTTGTCCTTTGGGCACCATGGTCGGCGCTGCGCTGACAGCGTCTGGGTTTCCAGTTCGAACGCTGATCCGAGCGCGATCTCCATGAAGCGGAACTTCTCTCTCTCCGTTCGTCGTGAACTGCCTTCGGCGATGTTCGACGGTATGGATATCCCAGCGCGCATCGACTGGGCTTTGTATTCCGCTACTTGCTGCCAAGGCAAGCCGTCGTACAGGTCGTACACCATATCGATGACGTCCATGCCCAACTGCCACATCTCAAGTTTCTTGAAGTCTTTCATCGTCGTATTGGTTATGAGCGAAGCTGAAGAAATGTGGCCACGGGCCACGGGCTTTTCTGAGCAGTTCCCACAAGGTCATCGCGTACCCGCATGCCAGTGGCTATCGATCACTTCTCTGGTGTTCAAAGCACCGACATGGCGGACTTGCGGTAACCAGCTCGCAGCCCGAGGCCCGCAGCCCGTGGCCGTTGTTATGAGGCCCGCAGCCCGCAGCTACTTTTGGGCCCATGCACAACGTGATGGAAGACCGCCAGCTCCACTATGAGCGCGGCACCCATAAGGATGAATTCCTGCTGAAGACTTACCGCGCGTTGGTGAAGCCGCGCATCATCGAGGAGAAGATGCTGAGCCTGCTGCGCCAGGGCAAGATCAGTAAGTGGTTCAGCGGTATCGGCCAGGAGGCCATCAGCGTTGGCGTGGCGTTGGCCGCGCACCCCGATGAATACATCCTGCCCATGCACCGCAACTTGGGTGTGTTCACCACGCGCGAGATGCCCTTCAGCAAGCTGTTCGCGCAGTGGCAGGGCAAGGCCACCGGTTACAGCAAAGGCCGCGAACGCAGTTTCCATTTCGGCAGCAAGGAGCACAAGGTGGTGGGCATGATCAGCCACCTGGGTCCGCAGATGGGCATTGCCGATGGCATCGCATTGGCGCACAAACTCAAGAAGGAGAACCGCTGCACGTTCGTTTTCACCGGCGATGGCGCCACCAGCGAAGGCGACTTCCACGAGAGCGTGAACGTGGCCGCGGTGTGGGACCTGCCCGTGATCTTCATCATCGAGAACAACGGCTACGGGCTGAGCACGCCGAGCAGCGAGCAGTTCCGGATGAAGAACTTCGTTGACAAGGCCATCGGCTACGGCATCGAAGCGCAGATGATCGCCGGTAACAACATCCTGGAGGTGTACAACAACCTCGCGAAGCTGGCCGACAGCATCCGCGAACGCCCGCGGCCGGTCATAGCCGAGTGCATCACCTTCCGCATGCGCGGACATGAGGAAGCAAGCGGCACCAAGTACGTGCCCAAGGAGCTGTTCGAGGAGTGGGCCAAGAAGGATCCCGTGGCCAACTACGAGGGCTGGCTGATGAAGCAAGGGGTCCTCAGCGTGCAATTGCGCGACAGCATCCGCGCCGAATTCAAACAGGAGATCGAAGACGGGTTGGCCGTGGCTTTCGCTGAACCGGAGCCGGTGGCTAACGAGGAAGCGGAGGTAAGTGATGTCTATGCGCCACGGGCCACGGGCCACGGGCTGCGGGCTTTGCCAGAGCCCGAGGCCCGAGGCCCGCAGCCCGAAGCCTCGGAGAAGAGGTTTATCGACGCCATCTCCGACGGCATTGCACAGAGCATGGAGCGCCATCCGAACCTCGTCCTCATGGGGCAGGACATTGCGGAGTACGGCGGTGCGTTCAAGATCACCGAAGGTTTCGTGGAGCGCTTCGGCAAGGACCGCGTGCGCAACACACCGTTGTGCGAGAGCGCCATCCTCGGCGCGGGGCTCGGCCTCAGCATCAAGGGCATGAAGGCGATGGTGGAAATGCAGTTCGCCGATTTCGTGAGCGAGGGCATGACACAGATCTGCAACAACTTCGCGAAGGCGCACTGGCGCTGGGGTCAGAACGCCGATGTGGTGGTGCGTATGCCGACAGGCGCTGGCGTGGGTGCCGGACCCTTCCACAGCCAGAGCAACGAGATGTGGTTCGTGAAGACGCCCGGACTGAAGGTGGTTTACCCGAGCAATCCGTTCGATGCCAAAGGCCTGCTCATGGCCGCGTTCGACGACCCGAACCCGGTGATGTTTTTCGAGCACAAGAATCTCTACCGCAGCCTCAGCGAGCACATCCCCGACGCGCCCTACGCCGTTCCCATTGGTAAGGCGCGCACTGTGCGCGGTGGTAATGAGATGAGCATTATCACCTACGGCATGGCGGTGCATTGGGCAACCGACGCCGTGAAGGAGACCGGCATCGATGCCGAGATCATCGATCTGCGCACGCTCGTGCCGATGGACACCGAAGCCATCTACAACAGCGTGCGCAAGACATGTCGCGCTTTGGTGCTGCACGAGGACACCCTGACCGCAGGTCTCGGGGGCGAGATCAGCGCGCTCATCAACGAGCATTGCTTCCAATACCTCGATGCACCTGTTGTGCGCGTGGCATCGTGGGATACGCCCGTGCCGTTCGCCATTCCGCTGGAGCAGGGTTTCCTTGCGAAGGGGAGGGTGGTGGAGGCGATAAGGAAGTTGATGGACTATTAGAAGAACTGTCGAGTGCGCGGTGCGATGATCAAGACCATACTTTTGAACGCATGAGCAGTCTCGGTTTCAAAGGCAAGTATGCCGATACACGAGGTCACCTCGATGTCCGTTTGTCGATGCTCAAATTCAAAGAGGACGATGTGCTGATCATCTACAGCCCGGCGCTTGACTTGTCCGGGTATGGTAAGGACCTGCGTTCCGCGAAGCGATCTTTCGAGATCGCCATGGAAGAGTTTGCCCGCTACACCACCAACAAGGGCACATTGGAGAAAGAACTGAAGCGATTGGGCTGGAAGATCACGGGCACCAAACGTGCGCCCAAGTACCAGCAGCCTTTCTTGGACGAGCTCTTTACGAAGCGTACCTATTTGGGCGAGATCTTCCGTGATAAGGAGTTCCATCGGTTCGAGCAGGAAGTGGTTTTACCAGCAGCCTGAAGATGTCGCCGGGCCTGCGGAACGTTTCCTTGCGCGCCGCTACCGGAAGTTCCTTACCGACGTTGGCTGCAAGTGCGTTCGTACCAAAGGCGGCCACGAGCATTGGACACGCCAAGACCTGAACCGCCCGATCACATTGCAAAGCCACATCGACCCGGTGCCCGAGTTCATTGTGAGACAACACCTGCGCTACCTTGACCTGTCGCGCGAAGAATTCCAGCGGATGCTGGACCGATAGATGAACGTTACCAAGCACTACCTCGATCACATCGATGCACCCGTAATGCGCGTGGCATCGTGGGATACGCCCGTGCCGTTCGCCATCCCGCTGGAGCAGGGTTTCCTTGCGAAGGGGAGGGTGGTGGAGGCGATCAAGAAGTTGGCGGTGTATTGAGCAACGAAGTCCATTCCCATCGAGAACGATAGCCCAAGCCGAATGAAGTTCCTGCCTGCTACTGCCGCGCTCCTCCTGTTCGTTACCTGTGGTTCCACTGCCGGAGAGCAGAAAGCCGGCACCTATCATTCACCGGAAATAGGGTGGACCGTGCGCGTACCGGCGGGGTGGACCGAAATGACCAAGGAAGAGGCGGCCGCGCTGATCGGCTCCGGGCTCGAAGCGTTCGAGCAGACGAACGGCGAATTGGATGTGAGCGGGTTGAAGGCGCTGCTCTCCTTGAAGCGCGATCCCCTCAACAGCTTCCTCTCCACGATCGAAACGCTGGACTCCGGCCAGGTGGAAGCATATGACGCTTTCCAATACACCCTGCACGAGATGCTCTACAACACCTTCTCGGACCAAGGCATACGCGTGGATACGTCATCCGGCACCGAAGTGGTGCAAGGCATGGACTTCAACATTTTCAACACCACCGTGCATGCCCCCAACGGCGAGGTGATCATGCAACAGTCCATGTACAGCCGCATGTACAAGGGCTACGACTTCGGCGTTACCCTCAGCTACAACGACGAGGCCGCACGGGATACCATGCTCGCAGTGTTGCGCGGGTCTAGGTTTGAGGAGTAGTGCTTACTTCGTGGACATGGCCGTGCCTTTTGCCATCCGGTGGAGCAGGGCTACGTAGCGAAGGGCAGGGTGGAGCCGGTAATGAGGAAGGTGATGGGATATTGAACGAGTTCCTTGTTGAACCGATGAACCGCGGGCAAAGCTTCATTCCATTTTTCGCAGTCTTCTTCCTCACGTGCGGAAGTCGGATTGAGCAGAAGCCGAGCCTTTCGGTTGAGGGCTTTTGGAACATGCGTTCGTTCCAGACCCGAGATTCGCGTGATGTCCAATTCACAACCTTGATATTCTCGTTCGCTTCCGATAGCTCCTGTCAGGTTCCTACACGCGTCGGTCAACCGTTCAGCATCACCGATGGCTCTTGGTGGTTTGACAGTAACTCTCAGCAACTGATGCTTGATGTTGTGGATACATTGTTCACCGGACCATGGACACTCGACAATGTCAGGTACTCCACGACTAAGGGTTTTGAGAGGGTGATTTTAGAAATGGATATCTGCAACCAGCATGCGTGCGCTCATATCGCGCGGTTCTGAGTGCTGCCCCGGCTGGCGCGGATCTGTGATCCTTGCTTATTCAACTAACACGAGGGCCCAGCGTCTCGTTCATTCTGAGCCAATCAGCTTTCATCAATTCGAAGCCACTGAGGTCGGTTTGTTCGGCGCGCGCGCCTGTCCACCGAGTGCGCTCTTCGTGAAGCCGCTCGCCGGTGGCGAGTGGATAGAAGCAGCAGGATTAGATACCGAATCCCTCGGGAAAATGGCGCCAGAGTTCTCTAAGACCCACCAGCGTAGCCGTTGCTTCTGCGCGCAGTCGCGGTGCCTCATCCTCGCCCAGTTCTTTCAACTCTGCTGCCATCAGAGAGACATATCCTTCAAGTCGCCTGCGTAAGCTCGCCGCTCTCTCCGCAGGGCTGAGGGTTGGGTTCATGGCTGGCTCCGCATCAAAACGTGATAAGCCGTCGAGTTCTATCCCCAGCAATCCTTCCGCAACAGAGTGGTCTTCGAAGAGTGATTCGATTGATGAACGAAGTGAAGTGCTGATTGGATAGTCCGGCGATTGCATCTCTGTGACCTGTTGATGGTTCGAGTTTGATTCTCCTCGCGAGCCGCGAGCCCATGGCCAGTGGCCTTCGGTTTGGACCTGGATTCCGCCTCTCAGCTTAGCCAGTAAACAGCAATGACGCTCAGGATGCCATATGCCCAAATGCTCTCCTGCTTTCTCTTCAACAAGGTGTAAAGTGCGATACCGAAGAAACAGGTGCTGATGCAGAGTGCCGCTATCAGCTTTATCAGGTAGAGGTTATCCAGCTGTTCAAGTTGCATCGCAGTTTCAGATTCGGCCTGAGTTTGAGCAGCAATCTGCTTTATGCGATAATAGCCCCACCATCGCATACTGATGAATGACAACACCGTCAGCGAGAGGAAAAGTGCACCTCGTTTCATGATGCCTCAATTGTAAGGGATTTGATGCCTTTCCTCGGCATGCGCTCGGGCCCGCACCCGCTCGCACAAAACGCCGCCGCTTGCCTTAGGCAGTGGCCCTCGGTCCAGGGCCTGTGGTCCGCCGTTCGTCATCGCGAGACCTTCTCCTGCTCAGTTCTCTCCGGCGATCCTTTTCTCGCCAACAAGTTCAACTCATCTCAGCGAGGACAACGGTTGAGTCTGGCCCGTTACGACAAGTCCGGGGCGATCCACAAGGCGCTGGGGCAGCACGAACCGCGATGCCAGCGTCCTTTGTATCAGAACTCCGCACCATGCAGCTACGCTACTCCGCTCTTCCCATGTTTGTGCTCGGCCTGCAGGCCAGCGCCCAAATGCCCTTCCCTGATAGTGCCGCCACATGGGTGAACACGCGTTACAACGTGAGCCCCTTCCCGCCGCCGGCGCAGTACTACCTGCAGGATGTGAACAGCTATTGTGCGTCGGGGGCCGATACGGTCATCAACGCGATGATGTACACCAAGCTGGAGTTTTGCGAAGGCGGGTACAAGGGTGCCTTCCGCGGCGACTCGGGAGCCGTGCGCTACGTGCCCGGTGGCAGCACACAGGAGGTGCTGCTGTTCGACTTCGGGATGGCCGTGGGTGATACGGCCACGGTCTACTACGAAGAGATCGGCCAACCCAGCACCGCGCTGATCACTGTTAACCAACTGTTGCCCCACCCCGACTTCCCGGACCGCATGGTAACGTACCTGGACTTGGGCGCGCAATGGATAGAGGGCATTGGACCCGCATGGGGGTTGTTCACCGAACCGTGGATCAACGTTTCCAATTACGCGCTGTTCCTTGAATGCATGAGCCACGGCGATACACTGCTCTATCCCGTGCTGGAGATGAACGGCGTGTGCGCACTGAACGTGGGCACAACGGAGCAACAGCCCGTGCAAACACTTGCGGCTTACCCGAACCCAGCGCGTGATCGCGTGCACGTGAACTGCGGCACCGCACCCGTGCCCCTTGCCCTGTTCTCGTTGGATGGCCGCGCTGTGCCTGTTGCCATCAGTTGGACCGGTGCTACCGCTGTGCTCGACCTGATGCCGCTCCGGGCCGGGACCTACGTGCTGCGATCGAGCAAAGGCGCGGTGCGCTTGGTGCACGCGGATTAGATCGGCGCTGCGTAGGGCCTCTTCCCGTACCCGCTCGGCTCAAGTGCCGCTGCTTGCCTTCGGCCCAAGGCTTTTGGTCAAAGGCCTCCTGGCCAACCGGGACAAGTCTTGTGCGATCAACAAGAGAAGGGGCTGGGCCCGTATGGCTGAAGCGCATTCGGCAAAGAGCCGAGCGCATGCGCCGCGACAGCCGAGGCAATACGGGTTTGGTTCTACGGTGCGATCACATCCACGAGCAGCCCCACGCGCATATCTTGCCCTGACCATGAGCGATCCGCGGACACTTTTCCTGGGCGAGGACCACACCTGGATATTCCTGCTGGAGTGCGCGCTGCGTGCGGTGCTCATGTTCGTGTTCGCGTTGGTGCTGATGAAGATCACCGGCAAGAAAGAAGTGCGCCAGTTCAGTGTGTTGGAGCTGCTGGTGATCATCGGCCTGGGCTCGGCGATGGGCGATCCGATGATCTACACCGATGCACCGCTGCTGCCTTCACTGGTGGCCATCGGCATGGTGCTGCTGTGTTACTGGGGCCTCAACAAGTTGACCAACCGCGCACCGAAGTTGGAGGCGTTCGTGGAGGGAGAGGTGCGGCGTGTGTTCGCCGACGGTGTGGTGGATCTGGTCGCGCTGGACCTGGAGGGGATCTCGGCACCGGAATTCTTCGGCGATCTGCGCGTAATGCATGTGGAACATCTCGGGCAGGTGAAGGCCGCCTATGTGGAGATCAATGGCGAGATCAGCGTCTTCTTCCACCCAGACGACGACGTGCGTTCCGGATTACCACTGACACCCGAAGCGCTGGCCGCCGCCGTGCCTGCTGCATCGGCCGGTAAGCTCCCGTGCTGCTGTTCCCGTTGCGGCTTCCTAGTGCAACAGGGTGCGGTTCCCGACCCCTGCACGCATTGCGGAAATGGGCTCTGGGTGCCGGCCGCCTCGTTCAAACGGGTGGGGTAGGATCCACGCTGGGCTTCGCTTCCCCCTCGCGTGTTACGCTAACGCTTGCCTTCGGCAGTGGCCCTCGGTCCAGGGCCTGTGGCCCGCCTTCCGTCATCGCGAGACCATCACAGGTCGAAGCGATCCATGCGCGGGTTGTGCAAATGATGAGGTAGTAAGCGACCTGCTACGCCGTATGGATCGCTTCGTCGCAAAGCCTCCTCGCAATGACGGGAGGTGCGCATCCGTGCCAACTCGTGGTCCAGCAAGCATTTCTATATTCGACATGCCCCTACCATCCCCACCGAACCCCACCCTCATGATCCTAGCATACGCGCGCCGCACGTTCGGCGCTATTGCATGCATCCTCGCCCTTTGCTCATCGGCCCAGCAACTGCAGAACACCACTTGGTCGGTTTATGACCAAGGGAACCTTGCCTTTTATATGAGATTCGACGGCAGCGTGCTTTCGTACAGCATCGACAACACTTCCTACACGCCCATTTCCAACTACACCGACAATTCGGGCAACTTCACACTGGTGGACATGCTGGGCTCTTGTGCAGGTATTACCGGAACGTATACCTACATCGTCGACGGCGACACACTGCGGTGGACGCTCATTTCCGATGCGTGCCCGAGCCGGTCCGACTTTTTCGTGATCTACGATTGGGCGACCAGCGCCATGGGCATAGCCGGTACTGTCGGCGCTGACCCCGTCGTCGTTTTCCCGAACCCCACGCAAGGGGAGGTGCGCATCTCCGGGCGCTATCTGGCCGGTGAGCCGTACGTGCTGTGCGATGGCCTGGGAAAAGCCGTTTCCGCAGGAACGTTCGCGAATATGCAGGCGACCATTGACCTTGCCCACCTCGGTCCGGGCACTTACATCCTGCGAGTCGGCAGCGGCACCTTTGCGCCATTGAGGGTCGTGAAGTTGTAAGGCGCTTGAACGGATGTTCGGTGCCGCCTACAAAGCCGCTGCCCTCTGTAGCGCACTGCTGGTCGCTGCCTTCGTTGTTGGCCAACCGCCGAAAGAACCGGGGCCGTTCCGACCTGCGGACCTCGTGGAGATCGTGAAGCTGGACAAGTCCATCAAGCTCGACATCCGCTACGCGACGAAGAACAATTTCCTCGGGCGGCCGGTCTACAAGCAGGCGCGGGCCTTCTTGCAGCGCCCGGCCGCCGAGGCGCTGGTGCGGGTGAACCAAGCGTTGCGCGCACAAGGCGTCGGGTTGCTCGTCTTTGATGGTTACCGGCCGTGGAGCGTGACCAAGGTTTTCTGGGACTACACGCCCAACGACAAGAAGAGCTACGTAGCCGACCCTGACATAGGCTCCCGGCACAACCGGGGATGCGCGGTAGACCTCACCCTGTTCGACCTCAAGACAGGTCGCGCCGTGCCGATGCCCAGCGCGTACGACGAGATGACGGAACGGTCGCATGCCGACTATGCTTCCTCAACGCCCGAAGCAACGCGTATGCGCGATCTGCTTATCGCGGCCATGCAGGCCGAGGGCTTCACTGTGTTCGCCACCGAGTGGTGGCATTTCGACTACAAGGACTGGAAGGAGTATGCGATCCTGGATGTACCGTTCAGGGAGATAGGAAGGTAGCAGGGCTTGTTGGCACCCTCACGCCTGCGCATTCCATACGGCCGGTTGCTTTGGCGATCGGCCCTTGGTCCAAAGTCCGCCGCTCACCCTAACCAGACTCTCGCAGGTCGAAGCGATCCATGCACGGTTGGGGAGAGTGATGTGGTTGTCGCTCGGCTGAGGTCATATGAGGACGCTGGCTCGGGAAAAGGCCCCGACCGACAGTTTTGTCAGTCCTTTTGAGCAGTCAGGGGTGCCCTTTGCCGAATTGGCTTGAATTGCAGTCCTGCATTTTCATTTTGCAGTACTGCATTTTCATTTTGCAGCACTGCATTTTCATTTTGCAGAGCTGCATTTTCGTTTTGCAGCCCTGCATTTCCATTTTGCAGAGCTGCATTTTCGTTTTGCAGCCCTGCATTTCCATTTTGCAGGGCTGCATTTTCCTTTTGCAGCACTGCATGCCGGCATTGCAGCCGTGTATTTCCGGGGAGACCTACACCCGCCCAGGTCAACCCGAGTGTGACTTAGGCACAAGGCCTATGGCCCGCTGCTCGTCATCGCGAGACCTTCCTATTGAACCTCCGCACGCGGGCATCGTCACGGCCTGACCGGTCAGGGCAGCGAGAGCCTTGTTCATTTCCACAGGGCCACTTCCCTAACTTGGTTTCGTCCTTGTCTCGAACCGTCGTCCCGGACCGTCGGGACCGAACACCTACTGACGATGCGCCACACCGTACACGCCTTGCTGCTCCTGCCAGCATTGGGTTTGTTCCCCCTTCAGGCCAGGGCCCAGAACATCGGCATCAACGATACCGGCGCATCGCCGAACCCTTTCGCGGTGCTGGACGTGGACGCTTCCGCCAACAACAAGGGCGTGATGGTGCCACGCCTCACCACGGCGCAGCGCACCAGCATTGCAGGTCTTGGCGCCACCGAGGAAGGGTTGATGCTGTACGACACCACCACCGATAGCTTCTGGTATTGGGACGGCACGCAGTGGGTGGAGGTGCAGAGCAAGCGCGCGTGGCAGTTGCAAGGCAATACCGCTACCACGCCCGGCACCGATTTCCTCGGCACCACCGACGCGAAGGATCTTGTGGTGAAGACCAACGGGACGGAAGCGATGCGCGTGTTGGCCAACCAACGGGTGGGCATTGGCACAGCGGCACCCGCGCACACCTTGCAGGTGCAAGGCGATACGCGGTTCGTAGGCGACTTCATCAACCAAGAGGCTTTGGGCGTGGCCGCGAGTGCCGTCCAAAACATCCCCAACACCAACGGTGTTTTTGTTCCCATCAATGGCTCCGTCGCGAGCATCACGGTGGTGGATGGTAGCGGCGTGAACAACTCGGCCGTATTCATCAGCGGCTTCGCGCGCACCTTCGGCGGCACCCTTAACGGCACCAACAGCAGCATGGGTGGTTACTTCCTTATTCTGCAACGCGATGTCACAGCCGCCTTCGCAGCGCCGGTGAACCTTACCTACACCAGCGGCATCTGCTACTTGGAAACCCCCAACGGGATCGTGTCCGCTTCCATCGGTTTCGGTGGCGGAGGGCATGTGAGCTACATGGACAGCGCGCTTGCGCCGGGCACCTACTACTACCGCTTGGTGTTCTATGCGAACGGTGTCGGCATCAACGCCGGCACGTACGATATCTACGAACGGACATTGAACGTACTGGAGTTGAAACGGTAGTCGGCGGCCTATGCGTGCACGCCCTCGCGGATCTCCTCTACCAGCTTGCGGTTGAAGGCCGGAAGGTCTTTCGGGCTGCGGCTGGTAACGAGACCGTGGTCGGTCACCACTTCCTCATCAACCCATTCGGCACCGGCGTTCTTCAGGTCGGTCTTGATGCTGCCGTAGCTGGTGACCTTCCGGCCGCGCACCACATCGGCTTCAGCCAATAGCCAAGGGCCATGACAGATGGCGGCCACTGGTTTCCGTTGCGCGAAGAAGTCGCGCACCAGTTGCACGGCACCCGGATCCTGCCGCAGCTTGTCGGGGTTGATGACGCCACCGGGCAGCACCAAGGCATCATAGTCCTCGGCGCTTGCTTCATCCACGGTGCGGTCCACTTCCATGGTCCCATGCCAATCTCCCTTCTGCCAGCCTTTGATGCTGCCCCTTTTTAGCGATACCACATGCACGGTGGCCCCAGCCTTCAGCAACGCATCGCGCGGTTCGGTCAGTTCGCTGTGTTCGTATCCATCGGTGGCGAGGATGGCCACCTGCTTGTCTTTGAGGTCTTGATCCATGATGTTGGGTTTTGATCGCAGGATGGACACAGATCAAGGGCCGGACAATTGAGGAACATACGATCGCTGCACCTGGCGCTGCAAAGCACATTGCGCGAACGTGTTCGGGGAACGGGGTTACGGGCAAGGAATTCCTCAAGTGGTGTTCCACTGCCGTTCCCGCATGCCTTGTCAGGTGCTGCGTTGAGCCACCATGGCTCACGGCTCAGTTCGCTTGTCATACCGAAGGAGGGGCACCATTGTTGGCGCCCATGGAGCAATGAACGATCCGCGCTATATCACCACCGAATCTTGGCAGAAGCAGTTCGCCGGTGCGGTGCGCAAGAACGTCAACGCTTACTTCAAGGAGCGCGGGCTCTCCACCAAGGGCGATGGGCGCCTTGTCTTGAAGAGCGTCGCCATGCTGGCGATGTACATCGCACCGTTCGTGCTGTTGCTCACGTTACCGATCACCGGTTGGTGGGCGCTTCCGTTCGCGGTGCTCATGGGGATCGGCATGGCAGGCATCGGCATGAGCGTGATGCACGACGCCGTGCACGGTTCCGCCAGCAGCCACCAGTGGCTCAACAAGGTCATGGGCAGCAGCATGTACCTGCTCGGCAGCAACGTGCTCACGTGGAAGATCCAACACAACGTGTTGCACCATACGCACACGAACGTGAGCGAAGTGGACCACGACATCGACTCGCGCGGACCGCTGCGGTTCAGCGAACATGTGAAGCTGAAGTGGATACACCGGTTCCAGCACATCAGCGCGTTCTTCGTCTACGGCCTGCTCACGCTCGCGAAGCTGGTGAACGACTTCGTCATGCTGGTCAAGTACAACAAGCAGGGCCGTGTCGCCGAACAAGGTCTGCGACCCAAGCGTGAAGTGGTGAAGTTGTCCTTTCTCAAGGCCGGTTACCTGGCCATCTTCATCGGCTTGCCGCTCATATTCTCAGCCCTCCCTTGGTGGCAGGTATTGCTCGGCTTCTTCATCATGCACTTCGTCGGAGGTGTCATCCTCGGCAGCGTGTTCCAATTAGCCCATGTGGTGGAAGGCGCGGACCAGCCCATGCCCGATCAGCACAACACGATCCCCACGGATTGGGCGGTGCACGAGGTCCTTACCACATCGGATTTCGCCCGCAACAACCGGTTGCTGAACTGGTACATCGGAGGGCTCAACTTCCAGATCGAGCATCACCTCTTCCCGCACATCTGCCATGTGCACTACCGGAAGATCGCGCCGATAGTCGAGCGCACTGCACGCGAGTTCGGCCTGAAGTACAACCTGAAACCGACGTTGTTCGCAGCGCTGGCTTCGCATGTGCGGCGCTTGAAAGCGCTCGGCCGACCGCAGTTGGTGCCGGTCGTTGTTGCCGCACACTGATCCCAAGAGGCACGCACCCGGTTTGTCCACGTCCGGACGGATCACCACGAACGGTGGCGTGACGGTGATCACCGACACCGTTGCTCCCGGTACGCTGTCTGAGATCCTCCAAGTGAACGAGTGCAGTGGCGGCCATGTGTTGCCGGGCAATTTTCTTTCGCGCTTCACCATCACCACCACCGATAGCACCGGCACACATGAGGTGTATACTGGAGTGAACGACGCCGACTGGCAGGAGACCGGAAGCCCCTGTGGGCGCAAGGTGCTCGTGCTGGGGTTGACCAGTCCCGCTGAACCACGCCCTCCAGCGCGATCAGCCACGCGGGCTAGATCCCTCTCCCATGCGGTTGACCGCGTTCCATATCCTATATTGGTCAAAACTTGATGGATGATCCATCGGACCGCCAGTTGCACCCTCGGGATGCTGTTCGTGTTGCGCACTTGTGCCCAGTTCGGTGAGCAGAAGATCGCTTGGGAGCCTGAGACTGGGAGCCCGCACCAACTGGTTTCCGTGGATCTGGATAACGATGGTGTCCGGGATGTGCTGGTGTTATCGGCGAGCCATTGGGGCATATCATGGTTCAAGATCGATGGTACCGGCCAGGCTGTCTCCCACCATAGGCTCGCACAGATCTCCGTGCTCGCAAGTGGTCCCGGACACAAACTTGATGCAGCCGATGTGGACCAGGATGGCGATATGGATGTGTTCGCCACCGGATCGTTCGGCTTTCCTGTGAGTATCGATGGCCTTTACCTGATCAGGAATCTGGGAGGAGGGATCTTCGGGGCCCCGGAGCAGATCCTGCCGGGTGTGCTGTACCATTTCCAACTCGGCGATATGGATTCAGATGGCGATATCGATCTCGTGACAGGCGATGTCTATGCCAATGATGGCAATGGAAGCTTCAGCAACGTCGCCACTTTTTTCACGCTCGAGCCGGTCATTGTTCTGGACATGGACGGTGACGGGGACCTGGACTTTGTGGACCCATACAACGGGGATTGGTACGAGCAGATTACTGGCCCTTTTGTCGAGCATACGTCTGGGCAGGCCTTCCTTGGCGATTTCCTCCAAGCGGTTGACCTGGACCTTGACGGTGACATGGACATGCTCTCCGTGGATGATTACTACTCAACGATCCGATGGCGCGAGAACGATGGAACGGGCACCTTTGGGCCGACCACGCTGCTGTACGATTATTCCCAAGGGGACGACCTGCATGTGGTAGTGTTTGACATGGATCTGGATGGTGACTTGGACTTGATCACATGCATTAATGCCTTCTCGCAAGAGCGGATACACTGGATAGAGAACACCGGGTCCCTGTCCTTTCCCGTTTCCAATTCATTGGCGTTGGTACTTGACGATGTTGCCTACCTGATGCCCAGCGACACGAACGGTGATGGGCTGACGGATGTTTTGGCTGCGAGCTACCATAGCCGTGTCTATTCGTATCTGAACAACGGAGGGGCGCAGTTGGATCCGGGGGTGGTATTCAACAAAATGGTCGATGGTGTGAAGGATGTGCGGTGGGGCGATCTTGATGGCGACAACCGGGAGGATATGATTGTGGCTTCCTCTATGGAATCGACATTCGACACGAGCCAAGTAGTATGGTTCAGAAAGCTACCGGGAGTGGGGTACGGTGCACCGCAAGTGATATCCACCGCGCATCTCGGATACAACAGTGTAATGCTGGGGGACTATGATGGTGACGGCGACGTTGACGTTGCAGCCACCGCGTTGGATCAGAACCTGGTCTTGTGGTTCGCCAATGACGGAAACGGCTCGAACTGGACGGAGCACCTCATCGGTAACGCATCCGCCTTGGATGCTTGGTCACAGACCGTGGATCTCGACCAAGACGGTGATGCGGACCTTTTGATCGCTTGTGGGCTCTGGTCCGTCGCATGGTACAGGAACGATGGTTCGGGGAACTTCACCACCTTGAACATCGGGACGGCCAGCAATCTCCGACGTGCCAGAGCGGCGGACTTTGATGGGGATGGTGATCTGGATGTGGTCGCCTGCGGGGACTATGAGACCCGTTGGTATATCAACGATGGAGGCATTTTCTCGCCTGGGCAGGCGTTGTACACCAACTCACCTCAGGGGTCAAAGACCTGCCTTGCCGTGATAGATGTTGAGCCCGATGGTGACATGGACATCATCTGCCCTGATGTCAATGACACACGGCTCGATCTCTATGTCAACGATGGGGCTGGTGTTTTCACGTTGGGACCACCCGTGATCACCGATCCGGATATCAACGACCCCCCATTCGCCCAGATCGATCTTGACAACGACGGAGACGAAGATCTGATGTACGACAGGTTCTGGATCACTGAATGCTCCTACAATGTAGGCGGCGGCGTATTCATCGAAGCGCCCTGCCCTTCAACCATCACTCCCTTCATTGGGGGATATATGCGGGTGCGCGATATGGATGGGGACGGGGACCTTGACGTGGTGCGCATGTCTGCTGGGATCGTCACTATAGAGAATTACAGTTTGAACGATCTGGAAGCATCGGGTACCGTGTACCTCGATGCCGATCAGGATGGGCTGTTGGGTCCAATGGAGCCGGGACTGGTCTCGCAGGTGAACTGCGCTCCGAATGCTGAATGGTCCTATGCCTTGGGTGGCGCATACCGCTTCGCGCTCGACAGCGGGAACTACGTGGTCTCGCCATCCCTTACCGCCCCGCTATGGACGCTGACATCGGATTCGGTGAGCTACAGCGTGCACCTGAGCACGAACGATTCCCTTGTCGACCATCTGGATTTTGGCTTTTTGCCCGGTCCAGATTCCACCGATGCAGCCGTTGCGTTCAGCTCCGATCCGACCCGGTGCAGTTCCACCATCCGCCAGTATGTCGATGTGGCCAACCTGGGCAATACGATCCTGCGAGGACAATTGGTTGTGCAACTTGATCCGCTCATTGCGTTCAACAGTAGCACCCCCCCGCCCTCGGCGATCAATGGACAAACGATCACATGGGCCATCGATAGCGTCTTCTACTACAGCATCGATCACATTGAACTCACATGTGCGATCCCGGGAGTGCAGTTCATTGGCGACACGATCGTAGCACTGTTGGAATTGACGGCGGTCGATTCAGTCGGAGGCATCGTGGGAACGTTTACCGGCGGCTGGAGCTCGGTCATCGCTTGTGCTTTCGACCCGAACGACAAGCAGGTGTACCCTGCGGGCTACGGTAGTCTCGGGGTGGTGGACATGAGCACGGAACACCTCGACTACACGGTCCGTTTCCAGAACACGGGAACGGCCTCCGCATACACGGTGGTCATCCGCGATCAACTCCCCGGTGCAGTGGATCCCGGATCGTTGCACATTATCGGTGCGTCCCATGTATTGAGCGACGTCCGCATCGAAGGTGATGGGGAAGCGGTCTTCACCTTTCAGGGGATCATGCTCCCGGACAGCAACGCGAATGAACCCGAAAGCCACGGGTATGTCCGGTTCCAACTGAACCTGTATGGAGGTCTGCCGAGCGGCACCACCATCCAAAACACCGCGGAGATCTTCTTCGATGCAAACCCACCTGTGATCACCAATAGCACGCTCACAACCCTCATCGATTGCGGGCTTTTCAGTTCATCGATCGCCCAGACCTCAGCGAGCGTGCTCGAGGCGACCGAAGGCACGGCCTATCAATGGTATCTGTATGGGCAGCCCATCATGGGAGGGAACGCACAGGAATGCGTAACGTTCTTTTCCGGCTCGTACACCGTTGCCGTGACGAACATTTATGGCTGCGTACTGATGTCGGACCCGTTCAGTTTTGTGAGCAATGCCGTGGACGAAGAACTGCTCATCCAGTGCGCCGTTGCCCCGAACCCGTTCACCGATGGAACGCGCTTGATCTTCAGCGAGCCACTGACCAGCGCGCACGTATTGCGCGTGATCGACCTCCATGGCAGCGTGGTGGTGGAACTCACCGGTAGCGGAACGAACGAGATGATGGTTCAGCGTGGAAGCATGGCCGCAGGTCTGTACTTGATCAAGATCTTGCGGAACGGGGTTCTGCTGGGCGCTCAGCGCATTGCGATCGAATGAACCAACGGCGAGTGCTTCCGCATAGGGGTAACGCGTTGTAGCCCCTCGGTTTAGCGCTTGCCACCGGCTAAAGCCTTCCGCTTCACGCCACGCCCTCCATCGCGACCATCCAGGCGTGCGAAGCGCGTTGCCGGATGGCTTTCGCCGGGGCGTATTCGTCAGAAGCCCACCAACCTTTGGCCGTGGACATGTCCGGGAATTCCATCACCACAATGCGGCCGGGCTTGCGGTCGCCTTCCAGTACTTCCACCGGACCACCGCGCACGATGAAGCGGCCTTTGTGGGCAGCGAGGGTCGCGGGCGTGAGCTTCTTGTATTCCTCGTAGGTAGCTGGATCGGTGATGTCGATATCGACGAAGATGTAGGCGGGCATGGCTGCGCTGTTGGTGGATGAAGCTAGCTGGAGGACCACACCGCTCAACCCATCGCGAGTACCGTTTGCGCTTCTTCCCCGCGCCGGTGCAGGAATTTCAACGTGCCGAAGAACTTGTAGTACATGCCCCGCATGAAGGCAATGCGATCCACGCCACCCGCCTTCAAGGCGCGGCGATGGCCGAACCACACCGCGTGGATGGTGCCGAAGAAGAGTAACGAATAGAGCAGCAGGGTGATGGCTTTGTTGTAGAAGCCTTTGCGCTGGAAGATGATGTGCAGCCGCTCGTTCTGGAACTTGATGTGGTGCGCTTCGTCGATGAGGATGTCGGTGCAGACCTGTTTCAGCAACGGGCACTGTGTGGCATCGTGCAAGGCTTGGTAGAAGATCTGTGCAGCGCTCTCTACGATGATCACCGTGATCGTCCACAGCTCCATGCTCGTGTTGAAGTACCGCACCTTGCGGAAGAGCGTATCGCCCCAGTCGCTTTTGGCGCGCTGCTCGCCGATGCCGTCGATGTAGCGCCCAAGGTTGGCGCCGTGCTTCTGCTCCTCCCTGATGAACAACCGTACTGCCTCCACGTACTCCGGATCGCCGATGCGGGCCGCGTATTTGCTGGCGGCGGCCAGCAGGTGCTTGCCCTCGCTGGTCTCACCGAGCTGCCACGCTTTCAGTGAATAGCGGATGGCTTCCCGTTCCTGCCCGGTGAGCACTGGGGCCGTTGACCAGTTGACGCGCTGGATCTTGAGGTTCTGTTGGAAGTGGCTTTTCCAGAAGCCGGAGGTATGGATCATGGGTGATGGGTTGAACCGGGAACAGCTCAGCGCGCCCACTATTGTGCAAGCCGTTGTCGGTTAACGATCTTTCAGGAATACATTGACGCTCCATTCCCCACACCATGCCGATCGGCCTCAGCAACTATACGCAGCGCGTTACCGTGAACGCTTCCTCGCAAGCGGTCTACGACATCCTTATGGATGGACGCAAACATTCCAAGCTCACGGGCTCCGGGGCGAAAGTCTCAAGGAAGCTTGGCGGCGCCTTCGAGGTTTACGATGGTTACGCCTACGGCAGGAACGTTGAACTGGTGGAAGGCCGGCGCATCGTGCAGACTTGGCGGGCACAAGAGGAGGCATGGCCCGACGATCACTTCTCCGAAGTGGTGTTCGACCTTACGCCGGACGGGAAGGAGAAGACGCGCATCGCCTTCACGCACAAACGCGTACCCACCAAATTGGTGAAGAGCTTCAAGGACGGCTGGCGCCAGTTCTACTGGGAACCGCTGAAGGCGATGTTCCCCTGATCGCGGATCCGCGATCGCACCACTCTCACTCGCTCACTCTTTCACATCCACTGTCCAAGTCTCGGTGAGCACGGTGTGCTTGCCCGTCCGCTTGCTGTTGATGCGCGTTGTGCTGACCACTTTCGACGGCCAACTGGTGCGCGTGTTCATGGTGGTATTGGTGAGGTTCTTCGCCGTCGCGGTGCATGAATTGGCGAGCACCGTTGCCTTTCTCTTCGCTTCGGCTTTGTCCTTCTCGTTCTTGATGCCGACACCGGCGGTCGCAGTGATCTCCTTCTTCTCCATGTCCACATACGACTTCGTGTCGTAGTACACCTCACTGCGCACGATCATGCGCTGTTTGGCCTGATCAAGGCTGCTGATCACCACTGTCGTTTTCGTGGTCAAGGAATCGAGCGGATGGAGCGTGAGCGGGTTGATGTTCTTCTCCATCGCGTGCAACGAGTCCTTCGGCAGCATGGTGCGTCCGTAGACATTGGTGATCCATCCTATCTGGTCCGAGAAGAGCCACTGCACGTAGTCCTTCTTCTCGAGCAGGGCCAGCATCCCCCTTCGTGCTTTGTTCGCCGTGGCGGTGTCCGCGCTCATTGCGCGCATGGTGTCGATCCTGTTCTTCACGAACGTCCGTGCTTCTTCCCAGTTCACCAGGTCGGGTTTGCCGTCGGCTTTCCGCACATCGTAGCGCAGGTTCACTTCCTGCCGGAACGCATCACCTTCACCATACTCCAGGTTCATCTCCACTGTCTTCGCCAAGTGTTCTCCCTTGTACGGCATTTCGATGGTGAACGCGTTGGCCGTGTTCTTGGTCACTTTCACCAGTGCGTCCGCTTCACGCGTGTCGTTGATGCGTACGGTGTCGTTCACCGTCTCGTTGGTGTTCTTCACGATGTGCAAGGTGCGCGCGTCACCGACTTTCCAGCCGGGTATCAGCATCACATGTTCGGTCTGTGCATAGGAACAGCAAGCGAGGAGCAGCGCAGACGCTGTGGGGAGCAGCTTTATCATGTCCGCGAAGATGGGCAAGACGAGGTCATCGCAAGGCCTTCTTCTCAGCGGGCGTCGGCTCGCGCACCCAATCGGCCGTGTAGGGCTTGAAGTGGCCCGACTTGTCCAGATCGGTCGCCGCCGCACGGCCGTCCATATAGCCTGACAGCACTGCGGCACCGGCGTGCTGGCGATCGCAGAGCACAAGCAAGGCGGCGTTGGCTCCGGCGCGGGTGGCGATCGGTACGCCGCCGCCCAGTTCGGCCCAATGCCCACCGATGTACAGGTGTTGCACGGGCGTGCGGTAGTGCGCGATGCCGAGCTTGAAGTTCTTCTTTCCGGGCCGCGCACCCATGATGCTGCCACCGCGATTGCCGGTGTAGCGCCAATGGGTTACGGGTGTTGCCACTTCGCAGTACACCACATGCTTCGCCAGTCCTGGTGCGATCGCCTCTTCCACCCGCGCAATGAGCGTATCGGCGTAGTGCTGTTTCAAGGCCGCGTATTCAGCGGCACGTTCCGGATCGCCGTTCGCCTTGGCGATCGTTCGCCAGTTGTCGTGCATGCCGAACTCGGCAGGGATGTAGAACGTGAGGGTGCCCATGCCGGCGGGCGCCATGGTGGGATCGCGCAAGGCAGGAGCGAGGATGCTGATGCCGCTTTCCTGCGGATCGCCACTGCACTGCCGTTCGCGTGGCACGCTTTCGTCGCAGAGGAATATCATCTCCTCACCGAAGCCGAGCGCTTCGGCCGGAACGTCCAGGCCCAGCGAAACGGTGACCGAACTCGGGTAGAGTTCGGCGTCGTGCAGCTTGCGTTTCAGTTTTTCGGGTACTGCATCGGCGGGCAGCATGCGTTCGTACAGCGCCTCCACATCGCAGGCGGCAACTACCTGATCACAGGCGATGGCATGCGTTGTCCCGCGTTGTTCCACGCGCACGCCCGTCGCTTTGCCGTTGTTCACGACCACCTCCGCAACACGGCTGCGATAATGCACTTCGTTACCATAGCTCTTGATCACATGGCAAAGCCATTCGGGGAACACTTGGCTTCCGCCGACGGGCGGCATCTGGTAGTCGCCGAAGTAGGCCCAGCCCACAGGCACGAGGCAACTGAGCAGGTCCATTTCGCTGGCGAAGACCCGCATCAGTTTCTCATCGTTGAAATACTTGCGCAGGCCTTTCATGATCCCTTCACTGCCGCTGTAGCGCAGATGGGGGATGAAGGGCAGAGCGAAGCGCAACTTCTTAAGCATGTGGATGCCGTAACCCAGCTTGCTCATCGATTCCTCCGTGCGGAAGAAGCTGCCCATGCCCGCGAAGGCCGCACCGATCTTCTTCGCATCGCGGAAGAAGCGCTCGATGCCGGCGGCATCCGTTGGGAAGTCGCGGATGAGCTGGGCTTTCAGTTCGTCGGGGTTGCTGGTGAGCAAGTAATCGAAGCCGCGGCCCTTGTAGCGCTTGATCCGCGTTTGCTGCGTTGCCGTGGGATGATCTTTCCCGATCGCTTCCAACACGCGTGTCACGATCCCGTTCGGCCCCAATTGGTTCAACCAGTGGATCGCGCTATCGAACCGGAAGTCTTTGCGGCGGAAGCCAGCGAGGTACCCGCCCGGCCTCGAATCCATTTCCACAACACACACCGAGAGGCCCGCACGCGATAGCAAAGCCGCCGCCGTGAGGCCACCCATGCCCGCGCCGATCACCACAACATCGTACCGTTCCCGAAGGGCAGCGCCTTGCATTGTCTGGTGTGCGGTGGCCGTTACTTCACCACGCTTACCTCCTCCAGAATGGCAGGGCGCCCCGTCAGGCACCCACCGCTACTGGCACGCGACGGACGGAACTTGAACGAGAGCTTCAGCCCGTCCTTCAAGTACTTCTCATCCAGTCCGATCGGGATCAGTGCTTTGTTCCCTTCCCCGCTATCCATGATCACCAGGAAAGGGCAGCCCCCTTTTGCTTGAGCGGTGGTGACCACGCCGGTGTGGAAGTCAGGCGTAGCAAGCGATGCAGGTGCAACGGGTTCCGCAACCACAGGCTTGGTCTTGTTGCATGCAACGAGCAATGCACTTGCCATGAAGACGGTGAACAGGCTGTTCCTCATTTCGCGATCACGATGCGTTCCACTTTCTGGAAACCGGTTTTTGTGAAGCGCACGAAGTAGACACCGCGCGCAAGATCATGCACATCCACAGGACCGTGCCATGCCTTGCCAGCTGGTTCCACGGTACGGGCCAGGACCTCCTTCCCGTCGATACCGATCAGCGATAACTCCAGGGCGTCGTTCGAGGCGAGTCCCGAAAGCGATACTTCAAGCAAGCCAGCGGAAAGGAGCACTTCCAGTTGCGCCGTGGTCGCTTCGGTCGGGTGCTCCGCGATGCCGATGCTGTTGGCCAGATCGAACGAGAAGATACGGGTGCGCGTTATGCCACCGGCACCCAAGTACTCGCCGGTGAACCAGAAGGTGGTGCCATCGGGATCCATGCTCATGTGCCCGTAATCGCCGTAGCGGTTAACTCCGGTTTGTGCAGCGATACCGGTAATGGCGGTCCCCTCGCTCACGGTCATTTGCCCCAACGGATCAGTGGCATACCGGCCGGTGTAGCGCACCCCCGACTGGATCGCGTTCGAGGGATCATTGTGGCTGTAGGCCATACCGATGTTGCCCTGATCGTCCATGGCAATGCTGCCCATCCAGCGGTTGCCATCGTCCGGATCATAGGTGCCCTGCTGGTGGATGGTCCACACGCCATCGTTGGCGTCGCGCAATTCGTACCAGCGCATCGCGGCCTGGTCGCCACCGGCATCCACCACATGGCACAGTACCATACTGTTGTAGTTGGTCCACCGTGTGTGTTGTGCGCGGAAGTAGAGGATCTCGCTCACGGCATCCAGCTTTTGCGTGGTGCCTGGTTGCGCTATGTTGTCGAAGCCGCTGCCCAGCGCCGTTACGAAGGAGGCCGTGGTCAACGTTTGCGTGCTCAAGACGGTGGTATTGCTCGGCGTTACCCAGTCGGTGGTCATCTCATACACGTGGATGCGATCCGTCGGATTGCCCCAAGCATTGTCTTCCAAGTTGAAGAAGTAGCACGGCGTGCCGTTCGGTGGAAGAGGGCCGTCGGCATCGGCGGGCAGTACGCTGGTGAACCCGTTGCTGCCATTGCCCGGTGCGGTGAGCGCGATCATCTGTGCGGTGGGATCGCCGGCCAGCATTTTGGTGCGCTCGAAGGCAACGGCGGTTTTGTTCGAGTTGGAGGTGAAGTAGTAACCGTCCCACCACACGCTGAACTTCGGATAGTCGGGGAACTGCGAGAAGGTGTAGGAATAGGTGTAGTAGGCGCCCAACGGATCGGCGGTCTCGCTTACGGCGATCAACATGCGGTTCGGTTGGAAATTGAACTGGCTGATGAACCAGCGGTCGGCATGCCGATCATAGAGCACGATCGGATCACCCGCGTTCTGGCTCCCGGGCCAAAGGCTGCTCAACGCGAGTGAGCCGCTCATGCTTCCACCGGTCTTTGAGTACACCTTGTAGCTGAGGTTAACGGCTTGCACGAAATGGTTGGGACCGGCTGCACCCGTGGGATCCGGTGGCACGCCGCTGCCGTTCTGCCCGTTGAAATTGACGAGCGGCGCGTGACCTCCCCCCTTCATGTAGTCCGTTTGCAGCGCGCCATCGGTCTCCAACAGCGCAGCCTCGTTCGTCACAGCATGGTGGTTGAAGTCGTTGCGTTGCTCTTTGCGCTCGCTTGCCGTCGCATCCGTCTCTTGCACCACCGGCCATTCGCTGGCGGGCGGCGTTTTGTAAAAGCCTGCGGGAAGTGAAACCGTAACCGTTTGGCCGAGCGGGTTCGTGGAGGTCGTCCCATCGAAGACCTGGGCATGGGAAAACAGTTCAAGCGTGCAGACGGCAAAAGCAGTGGTGATGTGGCGCAACATATTGAGGGGTCTAGGGGTTGCAAGCTACGATCCCGGGGCGAGGACCGGCGGGGCCAGCGAGCTTCACCTTGCGCCGGAATGTTCCATCTTCACCGGCCGACCCCCCTTAAGAATGAAGACGCAAACAGCATCCCTATGGCTCCTCCTTGCAGCATTGCTTCCCCAGCCAGCGTTGGGGCAGATCGAGGTGACCAAGGATTTCAAGTTCGAATTGGGGAAGCCGTACACGGTGATCGATGCCCCGACGAAGAGCTATTTCCGCACTCCGGACGGCGTCGTTGCCATGAAAGTGGACGGTGACACGTACGTCGTTCAGAAGCTGAGCGGGGAAACGTTGACACAGGTGTGCATGAAGGAAACGCGTGACTTTCCCAAGGGACACGCGCTGGACAAGATGGTGGTGTTCAATGAGCGGATGCTCGTTTTTTACAGCACCTGGGACAAGTCCTCCCAGACCGAGGAGTTATGGGTGCGCGAGGTGGACCTGCAGTCGTGCGGTTTCTCTGGTCCTGGTCGATCCATCCTTCGCGTGCAGGGCAAGTTGAGCGGGGCCATGGTGAACAAGGGGTGGTACAACATTTCAGTGGTGGGCAAGTACTCGTTCGTTCCATCGCTGGATGGGGAACGCATGCTGATCACCTACCGGAAGAAGCCCGAGGAAAAGGACGATTCAAAGAACAAGGACGTGATCGGCATGGTGGTCTTCAACAAGGAAATGGCCGAGGAATGGCGCAGCGAACTCACCATGCCCTACACGGAGGAGAAGATGGACAACCTCGACACCGCGGTGGACAGCGATGGCAACGGCTACATCTTGGCGTTGGTGCGCGAAAAGGACCCGAAGGATATGAAGCGCGGAGAGGAAATGCCCAGCCACATCGAGTTGCTGCGCTTCGGGGCCGGCGCCTCGGAGTTCGATATCACGCCGGTGGATCTCGGCACCATGTACGTAAGCGATATCTCCCTGTTCGAGGGCAAGAACGACGAGATGCTGTGCGCAGGGTACTACCGTAAAACGCGCAAAGCCACAGGCGCCGAGGGCCTGTTCTCCTTTTCCGTTACCAAACAGGGAGGCATCGGTCATGTGAACAACATCGACATCCCCCTGGAAGTGGTGAACCAGTACACCAGCGAGCGCACCCAGCGCAAGAACGCGGCGAAAGAGGCGGATGGTGATGTTGGCGTGGGCATCCCGAACCTCGACATGGACATGGTGGTGGTTAACGAGGATGGCAGCATGGTGCTTATCGGCGAGCGCTATTTCTCCGTTTACCATAGCGGCACGCAGAACCGCATAGGTTATTACAGCTACCACTACGAAGACCTTCTTGTCACCAGCATCGCGGCTGATGGCCACTTGAATTGGATGAAGAAGTTGCCCAAACGGCAAATGACACTGGTGCCTCCGGGCGGTTGCAGTTTCTCGTACTTCGAAAGCCCCAGCAGCATGTACCTGTTGTTCATGGATCACATCGAGAACCTGCATGCGGATCCCAACAAGGTGCCCGAAGTGCACGTGGATGGCAGGGGCGGCTTCCTCACCGGTTACCGGGTTGATCCCACGGACGGCAGCGTTACAAAAACCAGCATCCTTGACACCCGTGATGCGAAGGGCATGGAGCTTTTCCAAGTGGGTATCAACCGCGTTGTGGCCGTCAGCGATACCGAGTTCCTCATGGAGGCCTACAAGAAGCAGAAGGAGGATATCCTCGTCCGGGTTTTCTTGGATACGGGCAAGTGACTGCGGTCTGTTGCGCGGGTGTTCGCGATCACCTCGCTTGCTTGAACCACTCGTGACCGGTCTCGAAACGGCGCAGCACCTCCGCAACGCGTTTGGCACGGGTCGCTACTGTTTTGCCGCTGCTGATCCAATAGCAGATGCCGCGTTGCACACTTGGGCGTAGCTTGTTCCAAGCCGCGTTCAGGTCTTCCATGAATTCAAGCGTCTCCTGCAATTCGTCCGGTACGATCACTTCTTGCGGGTCGGGGTTGCGCCATAGCTCAACGATAACGGTATCGCCCACCTTCGCCTTGAACTTGCGGCGCATTTCGGTGTTCACGATGATCATATGGTAGCCGCTCTTCGTGGGCATCAGCGCGCGATCGATGGGGATACCGTTGATCGTCCCTTTCACGCGCACACTTCCGCGCGTGCCATAGAGCTTGTGTACATCGTGCGGGAACTCCACCCAGCTCCAACTGCCTTTCTCATGGTCGCGGTCGATGGTGCCGCTGAAGCGGATGATGTCGGTCTTCTTCTTCCCGGTTGCCATCTCCCGTCAAGAGGCGTATGATTCGAGCAACCCACAGGCCGTACACCGGAAGGTGCGCACCGCGCGACGCGGCCTACCGCTGAGTTTTACGCCTGTCCAGAACGAACGCTCGGGCTGCCCTTCGACCCAGGTGCTCGCAAGGTTGGCACCATGTGTCCGGTCGAGGAGAAACCCTTCCCGCATCGGCGCTTTGCATTTGGGACATTCCGGGACTTCCATGTTGATGGGTTCCAAAGTGTGCTCGTTCTAGCCTCCGGCCTTCTTGGCCTTGTATCCCGCCTCGTTCAGCAGCTTCAAGATCTTGTCGCGGTGGTCGCCTTGCAACAGGATCACACCGTCCTTGGTGTTGCCGCCTACGCCGCACTTGGCTTTCAGCGTGCGGCCAAGGTCATCGAGGTCGCCTTCCTTGCCAACGAACCCGACTACGCGCGTCACCAACTTATCGCCGCGCATGCGGTCCAAGTGGATGCGCAGGTCCTGCTGCTGCGGAGGCAGCGTTGCGGGCGCCCGCGCTGTGCCCAGGTTCTTGTTGGTGCTGTACACCAGGCCGCCGGATGTGGGGCGCTTCTTCATGAATGCAATTTTACCACAGAGCCACAGAGTCACAGAGGAATTCAGATTTGTTTTCTCCGTGTCTCTGTGCCTCTGTGGTGAACCTTCCTACTTCCACCACGTGATCAACGGCCTCGTCATCTCCAACCCGAAGCGCCGCGCATCCTCCAGCTTGAACGGCCCGTGCATCTTCAGGTAGATGTCGAAGGTGATCGGCCCTTCCTGGTCGGCCTTGAAGTTGGTGTGCCAGTAGTTGTTGAGGGCGTAGAGGTAGAGGGTGCTGCTGCTCTTCGCCTCGGTCTTCCAGGCCTTGTAGTACTCGGGGTTGGTACCTCTGCCGGGGTTCACCTTGCGTTCGTCCACCATTTCGCCCACTTCCCACAGCGCGCCTTGCGGGCACACGATGGTGACGCCCATGCTGTCGTTGCTCACATCGATCCAGCGCTGAGCGCAGAAGAAATCGTTGTTGCTGCCGGGAACGCGGCCGCTCTCGGGCGTGATGCACGTATCGCTGATGCCGATGCGGACGGTGGCGTTGGGGATGTTGAAGGGGAGGGCGAGGTGGAGGGATTCTTTGTCGCGGTTTGCGCCCTTTCCAATAGTTATTCGAACCTGATCAAAGCCAAGACGTCCCTCGATGTACTCGAGCGTCCCATAGTTGGCTCCGACCCTGAAGGAGGATTGAATCATGTGCTCCAATCCTTCTCCTGGTTCTGAGCGTTGAATTTGTTGCGCGCTCTGCCTGGTTCGATCAGTTGCAGACAGCCCATCAACGCCGATGAGATCGAAGAAGGCAAGTTGAGATGTTGGGTCTACAGACAGCCAATCACTCGGGAATAGCCGGAGTATACCACCGGATTGTGAATCCACCGGTGGCATGCCGTAGTCGAGAATGGTGCCCATGCTCATGCTATCCAACACGAAGCCCACGCTGCTGTGCGGATGGATCGTTGGGAAGGAGACCAACGTACTGTCGTTCCTGTGCCAAGCGTGGAACCGACCTTGGAAGACTGAGCGTATTGATGTCCAATTACCATCTGGTGGAGCGGAGAAAAGCACTTGTCCGCTTCGCTCCCAGGGAAGGGTATTCAAGACCTCAACCAAGTTGGCCGATCGCTCATTCGAGTGAATTGCAGATTCAATCTTCTCCACATACCACCCCGCGCTATCCGCAAACGCCTTCTTGTACCTCCACTGCTCGATTGTGAACGGCGCATCCGGTTCGCTGATGCTGTTCCAGGATCCCCATGTGTGCTCGTGCCACATGACGATGCTGCGCTTGGCGCGGTAGAGCAGGTGCGGGTCGATGGGCTTGTTGAGGATCTTGGCCGCGTCGATCAGGTTGGTGAGCCAGGCGCTGAGTACACGTACATGACCTTCCCAATCGGCCGTGCTGTACGCGCCATCCTCCCAATAGGGCGTGAAGTCGCCGCTCCAGGTCGGGATCTGCTTGCCGTACTTCCGGTCGAACTCGGACATCATGTCGCCCACGTTGGAGATGATCAAGCGCGGTGAGCTGTACTTCTCGTTCCAATCGCGCACGAAGTCGCTGATCGTGCTGTCCACCGGACCGTTGTCGCTCACGATGTTATAGCGCCATTGCACCATGTCGTAGGGATAGTTCTTCGTGGTGAGCTCGTTCATGTAGGCAGCGATCTTCCGCGTGCCCCGCTCTTTGATCGCCCCGGCCGTGTACCCATGCCAGCCGCCGTAGCCCTGACCGGCCGTCCACACCAGGATGCTGTCCCTGCCCGTGGTGCCCTTCCACCAGTAGGGCATGTCGCCTTGCTCGCGCAACGTGCTGCCGATGCGGTCACCGCCGTCGGGCATGTCTGGGATGTAGTTCGGCCCCTGGCTCAGGTAGCGGATGCCGTGCGCGGCGTAGGCGTCCACCATGCTCCAACTCATGCCGGGCACATCGGTCTGCATCGCACTGTTGATCGGCAGGCCGTACCAGGCGCGCAGCGAATCGGCGTACTCCACGATCCAGTGCATCTCCTCCGGCGTGCAGAGGCCGGTGAGGATGTTCGCGTAGTTCGCGCTGAGGGCGATGCCGCCACTCTTCACCGCCGCGATGAAACGTTGCTTGTCCGTTTCGCTGGCGATGCCCAGGAAATTCT
>JBDTSG010000128.1:0-22953 GCA_039931265.1 Flavobacteriales bacterium | reverse complement strand
AGCTGGAAGAGAAAGATTGGCATTCCGCCGTTCAATACATGCGAACGCGCAAATACCAAGCGGCCAGCAGAAGCATGACCGAGTTCCTGCGCAAATGGCCCAACAGCAAGTACCGGGAAGAGGGCTATTTCAGCGTGCTTGAGGCCGATCATCAGTTGGCCATGAACAGTGTGCCCAGCAAGAAGAAGCAGCGACTTACCGATGCTATCCGTTCCTACCATAATTTCGCCGACGCATTCTCAGAAGGGGACAAGCGCAGGGCCGCCGACCGCCTCAACGAGGAACTGACCAACGAATTGAACCGTTTCGAAACCGCCACCGCGCCATGAACCCGAGGAACCTGAACGCTGCCAAGACCACCATCACCCGCGATATGAACAAGCTCGATTCGGGCATGGGGAACGTTTACGAAACCGTTTACGTCCTTGGCAAGCGCGCCAATCAGATCGCCGTGGAGATCAAGGAGGAACTGGGCGCCAAACTGGAGGAGTTCGCCATCAGCGGCGAGAACTTGGAAGAGGTTTACGAGAATCGTGAGCAGATCGAAGTGAGCAAGTACTACGAGCGCCTGCCGAAGCCCAGTGCCATGGCTGTGCAGGAGTTGATGGATGGGAAGGTTTTTTCCCGTCGTGCCGATGAGCCGGGCCAGTTGCCCGTAGCAGAGCAGAAGTAAGCAGCCGTTCCCAACCCCGGAACCGTGCAACAACGCCTGACCCGCAACGTCCTGCTGGGCGTTTCAGGCAGTATTGCAGCATATAAAAGCGCCCAGTTGGTGCGCGACTTGGTGAAAGCCGGTGCGCAGGTGCAGGTGGTCATGACACCGGCCGCGCACGAGTTCGTTACCCCGCTCACGCTGGCCACCTTGAGCAAGCGTCCGGTGCTTGCCGATATGGTGGACCGCACGGGTGACGGCACTTGGAACGACCACGTACAGTTAGCCCGATGGGCGGACGTGCTGCTGATCGCACCCGCTAGCGCCAACACCATTGGCAAGATGGCCCACGGCCTTTGCGACAATCTGTTGATGGCCTGTTTCCTGAGCGCAACGTGCCCGGTTTATATAGCTCCTGCCATGGATCTGGAGATGTACAAGGACAAAAGCACTGCTGCGAACCTTGTCACCTTGCGTTCTCGTGGGGTGAAGAGCATCGGACCGGACAGCGGTGAGTTGGCGAGTGGATTGGAGGGGCAAGGGCGCATGACCGAGCCAGAAGGGATAGTGCAACACTTGGTGCACGAACTAATGACTTCCAGTAAGTTGTCGGGCAAGCGGATGCTCATAACAGCAGGCGGAACGCAGGAAGCGTTGGACCCTGTTCGCTACATCGGCAATCGTAGCAGTGGGAAGATGGGTTTTGCCCTTGCTGAGGAAGCTGCAGCCCGGGGCGGGTCGGTGGAATTGGTGACCGGTCCGGTGGCTTTGCATACCGACGTTCCGGGTATCACCCGAACCGATGTGGTTTCGGCAAGCGATATGGCCGCTGCCTGCGATCGGTTCGCGGCCAACTGCGACGTTGTCATCATGGCCGCGGCGGTTGCGGATCATCGTCCCGTGCATCCTACAGACCGTAAGATCAAGGACAAGGACAAGGGCATGGAACTGCAGTTGGCCCCAACGGTCGACATCCTTAAAGGCCTAGGAGCACGAAAAAGGAAAGGACAGCTTGTGGTGGGATTCGCGCTTGAAACCAACGATGCTCTGGCGAACGCCCAAGGGAAATTGGAGCGGAAGAACTTGGATATGATCGTCCTGAACACTTTGGCTGACGCGGGTGCTGGCTTCGGGCACGACACCAATAAGGTCACGCTCATCACGCCGGGCACGGATCCCATCGAACTGCCGTTGATGACCAAGGCCAAAACGGCCGCCGCTATCTTGGACCACTTGGAAAAGCTCTTGCCCGATGCGTAAGTTCCTTCTGCGATCAGCACTGTTCGTACTTCCCTTGGCTTCCTCCGCACAGGAGTTCACGTGTCAGGTAACCGTAGTAGCGCCGCAGATCGCCAATGCCGACCCGCGCTTGTGGAAGAACATGGAAACCACCATCGTGGAATTCATGAACACACGGCGCTTCACCAACTTCAACTTCACCAGCGCGGAACGGTTGGACATGAGCCTGCTGCTCACCATCTCCGAGCAACCTGCGGCGGATCGGTTCAAGGCCACGCTGCAAGTGATCTACGCCCGGCCGGTGTTCAATACCGATTACTCCAGTAGCGTCATCAACCTGTTGGACAATGATGTGGAGTTCCAGTACCTCCAGAACACCCAATTGGATTTCGCCCCTGAGCGGTTCACCAACAACCTCACGAGCATTCTGGCCTTCTACGCGTACTACATTCTTGGTGTGGATGCCGACACCTATGCGCTGAACGGAGGTACGGACTTCTACAACTTGGCGCAGGAGGTGGTGAGCCAAGCACAGAACACTTCCGAACCCGGATGGAAAGCCTTCGAAGGCAACAAGAACCGTTACTGGCTCATCGATAATCAGTTGCAGGCTGTGTTCCGCCCATTGCGCGAACTGCTTTACAACTACCACCGACTAGGCCTGGATTCCGCCCATGATGATGTTGCGACCGCCCGGAAGACCATTGCTGCCGCTATTGAAAAGCTGAAGTCGGTGCACCAGGCGAAACCCGCCAGCTACAACCTGCAAGTGCTCTTCAATGCGAAGGGCGATGAACTTGTTGAACTCTTCAAGCCGGCCGAACCCCAGGAAAAGGCCAAACTCTTCAACACCCTGCAGATCGTCGACCCGGGCAACATCAGCAAGTACCAAGCGATGATGCGCGGAAGCTGATGAAACAGGATACCTGTGCGATCCCGGTGCGACGTGACGATCTGTGAAGTTGTGATGCTCCTCGGGGTTGTGGGTCGAGGTTTTCATTTCCACATTTCCCACATCTTCACATCCGATCTATGCTCACCCGCCTCTCCATTCGCAACTACCTGCTCATTGAAGAGTTGGATCTCGACCTGCGGAAAGGGCTTACAGCCATAACCGGAGAAACAGGCAGTGGCAAGAGCATCCTGCTTGGTGCGTTGGGCTTGGCCATGGGCGACCGGCTGGATGGTCAGGTGGCGCGCGATGCTGGGCGGAAGTGTGTGGTGGAAGTGGAGGGGGTACTGAAGAAGAGTGCATGGGAACCTTGGTTCGTCGCCGCTGAGCTGCCTTTCGAGCCGAAGGTCATCCTGCGCAGGCAGATCGAGAGTGGAGGGCGCTCGCGCGCGTTCATCAACGATACCCCTGTCAAACTCGAGCAGCTCCGTGAACTCACGGTGCGCTTGGTACATGTGCATAGCCAGCATCGATCCTTGTTGTTGCAGGACCGTGCCTTCCAGCTCGGATTGCTCGATCAGCAGGCGGGCCTGCAGGCCGACGTTGCGATGTGCGCCGAATTGTTCGCCGCTTGGAACGAGGTGCATCGGACCTTGGAGCAATTGCGATCGGACGATGTGGCTGCCCAAGCCGAATTGGATTATGTGAAGTTCCAGAGCGAAGAACTGGTGGCCGCACAACTGATCGAGGGTGAATTGGCAAGGACCGAGCAGGCGCTGGCCCGCGCCGAGAACGCGGAAGGCACACTTGCGGCGCTCAGGAACGTTGAAGCCGCCTTGGGCGATGAAGGAGGGGCAGTGCACCGCGCCGCTCTTGCAAAAGCCCAATTGCAGAAATCCGCATTGCACGATGCGGGGTTGGCAACCCTGCTGCAACGCATTGAAAGTGCCAGGGTGGAGTTGCAAGACATCGCGGATGAAGCAGCACGCCTTGGTGATCACGTGCAGTTGGACCCGACCGAGGTTGCGCGTCTGAGCGATCGGGTAGACTTGATCAATCGCCTGCTGCGCAAGCATCGCGCAGCGGATGAAGCCGCCTTGCTCGTTCTGCGCGATGCGCTTCTCGAACGTTGTGTGAACATCAACTCCGTGGGCGACCGGCTTGTACGGTTGGAGCGTGAAGAAGAAGCGCTGAAGAAACGCATGCTCCGGCATGCGGAGAAATTATCGGTCGCGAGACGGAAGGCCCTGCCGATACTGGCACAGCAGGTGGGCGATATGCTCCACGAACTCGGGATGCCCCATGCTGTTTTCGCGTTCGAGCATTCCACCACCGACCCGGGCCCAACGGGTATTGATCGGTTGCGCGCCTGTTTCAGTGCGAATAAGGACCGCGCACCCGAGCCATTGGATCGCGTCGCGAGCGGTGGGGAAGTGAGCCGGGTGATGCTTGCGCTGCTCACGCTTTCCGCCGAGAATATCGGACTGCCAACGATCGTGTTCGACGAGATCGATACCGGTGTAAGTGGCGAAACCGCCGACCGTGTGGGAGCCCTCATGGCACGTATGGGCAAGCAGCGCCAAGTGATAGCCATCACCCACCTGCCGCAGATCGCGAGCAAAGCCGATGAGCACCTGCTCGTTACAAAGACCATGGACGCGAAAGGCACGCATACGTATTTGCGGTTCCTCGATGAAGAGGAACGTGTTATGGCGGTGGCGCAAATGCTCAGCGGCCGTAAAACAAGCAAGGCGGCGTTGGAGAACGCGCGCGTGCTTTTGAAAGGGAAGTAGCGATGGCAGTTGCATCGCTGGCGGAAAAGCTCCGGGTAACGGAAGGCATCGTGGTTGTTACCGTGAACGCTCCGACCAACTACGCCGAGATGCTGGGCAAATTGCCCAAGGGCGTTTGGATCACTGACGGCTTGGGTAGGGGCAAGCACGCCTTCATCCACCTTTTCGTGAAGAACAAGTCTGAATTGGAACGCGACTTCCAGCGTTGCGCCAAAGCGTTGGTTCCCGATGGCTTGTTGTGGATCGGTTTCCCGAAAGGAGGGAGTGGCATCCAAACCGACCTTACCCGGGACAAGGGATGGGAAGTTTTGAAGGACGCCCGGATGCAGTGGTTGAGTCTGATCAGCTTCGATGAAACGTGGACGGCCTTTTTGATCAAGAACAGTCCGCCCTTACACCCGAGGAAGGTACGCACCGATCATTACGTCAACGCGGCCGAGTGGGTCGACGCAAAGGCGAAAACGGTCCGCATCCCTGACGATCTGCAAGTCGCCTTCACGAAGAGAGCCAAGGCCAAGGAATTGTTCGAGGCATTGAGCTTCACGAACCGGAAGGAGTATGTGCTGTGGGTATTAAGCGCAAAGCGAGAGGAAACGCGGGCTGATCGTGTGAAGAAAACAGTGGAGAAGCTCCTCCAAGGTTTGAAGAACCCTTCGGGACGATAGGCCCGATCGGACCCCTTCTATCTTCGGCCACCGTCACGGCGCGTGGATCGTGACCAACCAATACGCTACGGATCATGGCCATCGGATTATTGAACGGTAAACGCGGCATCATCACAGGCGCGCTCAACGAACAGAGCATTGCATGGAAGGTGGCCGAGTTGGCGCACGCAGAGGGTGCTCGCTTCGTGCTCACCAACGCACCGGTGGCCATGCGCATGGGCGAGATCAAGAAGTTGAGTGAAAGCACGGACGCCCCAGTGATCCCCGCCGATGCCACAAACGATGCCGACCTGGAAAAGCTCTTCACCGAGAGCACGCAGTTGCTCGGGGGCAAACTCGACTTCGTGCTGCACAGCATCGGCATGAGCCCGAACGTGCGGAAAGGCAAGCACTACACCGACGTTAACTACGAGTGGTACAAACAAACGCTCGACGTGAGCGCGATGAGCTTCCACCGCATGTTGCAAGCAGCCCACAAATTGGACGCGTTGGGTGAGGGTGCGAGCGCTTTAGCGCTTACGTACATAGCCGCACAACGCGTTTTCCCGGACTACGGCGATATGGCCGATGCGAAGAGCTTACTGGAGAGCATCACCCGTGGCTGGGGATACCATTTGGGCCGTGCCAAGCGGATCCGGGTCAACACCATCAGCCAAAGCCCCACCATGACAACGGCGGGCGCGGGCATTAAAGGTTTCGACGGTTTCTTCGGGTTCGCGCAAGCAATGAGCCCTTTGGGCAACGCGCCAGCCGAAGATTGTGCGCGCTACTGCCTCGCATTGTTCAGCGATTACACCCGCTACGTCACCATGCAGAACCTCTTCCACGATGGTGGGTTCAGCACAACGGGTGTAACACCGGAGGTCATGGCCATGTTCTCCAAAGGGGCCTGAGGGTCCCCTTACGATCCACGCGGGATCCGTGATAAGTCACGGTGCGCGGTTGCAGGGGCTTGGGTGGTGCCGGTAGCTTAGCCGCAATGTGGCGCCGTGTTGTCCTTTCAGTTGGTCCGGTGTTCGTGTTGCAGTACTTGAGCAACGCGCAAGTTGTCATTACCCAAGGCGATCTCCCGCACATAGGTTCCTCCTACACCGTCAACGTGGACATAGACCCGCTTGCGGGGATCGCGATCACACCGCCGGGGCCAGACATGCAGCACTGGGACTTTGCCGACCTCCTAAGCGCCGAACGCAACAATTCGTTCGTGCTTGTTGCGCCGGGTGCCGTTCAGGGTTTTCAGGATCACCCGGGCGCAACGCATGCCATTCTGCGCACACGCGATGTCGGTGGCATTACAGCGACCAAAGGCCAGTTCTTCAGGGCCGACAGCGATGGACTTTTCTACATCGGACACACCACTACGTTCGATACCATTGCTGAAACGGAGGGAGAGTACGATGACTGGCTCGTCGTACCTGCGCCCTTTTCATTCGGTTCGGCGCTGCATGTCGACGGGCATATCGTTGAGGTGAAAGTGCATCATCCCGGGCTGATGCTGCCCGCTGAGATGAAAGTGCGGCGGCGTTCGCGTGATTACCTGAGCGACGCTTGGGGCACGCTCAGCACACCTGCGTACCCGATGGGAATGGAGGTGATCCGGGTAAAGGAGTTCAACGCGGTTTCCATCGACAGCCTGTACTTGGATTATTCCACCACCGGCAACGGACCGTGGTTCTTGGTGGATGTGGATACCACCGAGCACAACACGCGATATGCGTTCTACAAGCGCACAGATCCGAGCCTTGTAATGTCCCTGGGCATGCAGAGGAATGATTCAGTAGTGACCCGTGTGAAGTACGTCGCCGTCGGTCCCGACCCTATCATATCCGTGGACGACCCGGACGGTGGACTTTTCCTTTTCCCGAACCCATGCTCATCCGGGGACCTTTTGGTGACGTTGGCCGAAGGCAAGGCGGAGCGCGTGATCCTGCGCGGTGCGGACGGGCGCATGGTGGACGATATCTCCATGGAGGCCGATGCCCAGTTCAAATACCGCTTGCCTCTGCTTTTGGCGAACGGGTGCTACTCACTGACCTGCTTTTCGGCCAAAGGGAACGAACTGGCCACCGGAAAGTTCGTGGTGGCCCGGTAGCTTTCGGCAACGGGTAACGTTCGGCCTATTGCACGGTAACCGGGACTTGTTCATTTTTACTGGGCCTTCCAAACCCCCCAACGTCCCATGCGCCTCATCCCTCTGTTGGCATGCTACGGTCTAATGATCGCGGCCACCGCTCAAACTGAACGCACTGCCTTTGGTCTCTCCGGCAGTGGCGCCTCGCTCACCTTTGCTACCGACTATCAGTGCATGGGGATCAACCCTGCCAACTTGGGCTGGGCGCCGAAGTACAAGGGCAAGCACGCAACGCTCGGTTTGCTCGAAGGAGGCTACTCCCTGCACACCGATGCCTTCGACAAGCAAGGGCTCAAAGAAGATTTCATCAAGAACATCCTTGGTGACGAGCCGGACTTCACTTATGCTGAGAAGCTCGAAGCGGCGAAGCAGTTCGATGGAAAATACATGGTGTTCAATGGCGACCTCATGCACCTCGGGTTCAGCCTTGCATTGGACAGTGTCGGAGCGATCGCATTCTCCGTGCGCGATCGAGCCCAGATGCACACCGATTTCAATGACAACATGGCCGAGATCATGTTCATGGGTTACAACGCACCCTATTTCGACTTCCTTGTGCTGGACTCGCTTAATGGCCAGGTGATAGCGAACGATGCGAATGTCACCGACGCCCAGCGCGATCGCGTTGTGCGCGGGCTCAATGCCGACGGTCAGCCGATAAGCCGTGTTATCGCGAACGGCAGTATCAACTTCCTGTGGTATCGGGAGTATGGCCTGAGTTGGGGTATGCACCTGTTGGCTGGCGACAAACTGGACCTGTACGGTGGTGTAGGCTTCAAATACCTGCAAGGGTTCGGCATGATCGATATCATCAGCGAGGGTGGCCACTACTCGGGTGAATCAGCGTTGTCTCCCGGGTTCGGGATCGATTACGGCGAGCAGGCCGAGAACAACCCCAGCACGGTAAGCGGAAGCGGGATGAAAGCCGTCGGAAGCGGTTTCGCTGTGGACATGGGCCTGAGCATGGTGATCGCGGACAAAGTGAAGTTCGGGGTGAGCTATGTGGACCTGGGTACGATGAAGTGGAACGGTAACGTGTACACCTCGCCGGACAGCACGGTGAGCGGATTGGATGAGAACGGCTTCGACAACTACAACATCTTCGACCAAGCCGACGAGTTCATCAGCGACGCGGGCATCTTCGAATGGACCGGTGTAAGCAAGTTGAAGAAGAAAATGCCCAGCACGCTCCGCATGGGGGCCGGCTATGTCTTCAGCAAACGGCTCGAGTTGGGCTTGGACGTAACACTGCCCATGAACGATGAGCCCGGTAGCGTCATCGACCCCGTGATCGCTTTCGGTGGCCGCGTGAACCCTGCGCCGTGGTTGGGTATCAGCCTTGGCGTTACAACAGGTGGCCTCTACGATACGCGTATGCCCGCCGGCATTTTGTTCGTGGTACCCAGCGGCACTTGGGAAGCCGGGTTCAGTACGCGCGACATGCTTAGCATCGTCGGCAGCAAAACGCCTACGATCGGGTTGTGCGGTGGGTTGCTACGCTTCAGGTTCTGAAGACGATCGGGAATACCCGTGTTGCGTTTGCGGTTGCGCGCGATCAGCTTTGCGGGTGCATGTCCCACCAACCATCCGCTTTCCGTACACCCATGTTGCGTGCCCTGCACGCCGTGGTCGTCCTGTTCATTTTCTGCGGTGCATGGGGCCAAGGTGCCAAAGCCTTCATAAAGGAGGCGGAGGGGTTCGCGCACGACGGCAACTTGAATGAAGCCATCGCCCGCTACACCTTAGCTGTGCAGGTGGACCCGAAGAGCGAGAAGGCCTTGCTCGGACGCGCCGACCTGTACGAACGCACCGGCAAAAACACGGACGCGGCCAACGACCTCAAGGCCTTGGTTGAACTCGACCCCTCCGATGCCGATAACGCGAACCGTGCCGCATGGGCGCTTTACAACCTGAAACGTTACGATGAGGCAAGGGCGATGTGCGACAAGGCACTTGCCGTGGACCCGAAGCACATGATGGCCTTGCAGTGCCGCACCCGGGTTTGCTTGGCGGTGAAGGACTTGGATTGTGCGAACATCAGCGCCGAGACCGCGATCAACGTGAAGCGCACAACGGATACCCACTACCTGCACGGTCTTGTTGCCCTTCAACGCCACGAATTCTCCAAGGCCGCCGAAGACTTCCAGCAGGTCATCGATTGGAACTATCTCTACGAGCAGGCCTATGTGGGGTACGCGGAAACCCAGCTGAAGATGTACGAGGAGTATACCGCTACCACCATGCAATTGCGCACGTTGGACCAAGCGGTGAGCAAGACTTCCACAGCGTTGGAATTGAACCCGCGCAGCACGGATGCCCTCTTCACCCGCAGCAAGGCATTTGCCCTGCAGAAAGAATACGCACGGGCCATCGACGACATCAGCAAATGCATGGCATTGGGCCGCGAGGATGTGGATGTCTTCGCGTATCGCGCCGGCTACTACCACGGGCACGGACAACACCAGAATGCGGTGAACGACTTGAACAAAGCGTTGCTGATCACCCCCGGCGATGTCAAGTTGCTATTGCTGAGGAGCGAGTGCAAGGAGAGCAATCTGGACCTTGATGGTGCGGTAAAGGACCTTGATCTGGCGCGTAAGGCCATGGAGACGGATGCTGCTTACGGGCCGGAACAGCGCCGCGAGATCGAAACGCGCCGCGCCCGCATTGCCAAGCAAGCCTACGAGATGAACCGCGAGTCGGACCCACCGCTCATTAACGTGCTCGAACCATACCGTACTGGCGATGCAGTGCAGGTAAGCAGCGCATTGAAGAGCGTGAAAGTGAGCGGCTATGTCCGGGACAAGAGCTTGTTGGACCGCATCCTGGTGAACGGCACTGCCGCCGATTACAACCACGATGAGAAAGATCCGGAGTTCATTACAAGCGTGCCTTTGGCCGCCAATGCGGCGGCCATCAGTGTTCTGGTGATGGATGTCTACGGCAACACCGATTCGGTTGTCCTTAAAGTGCTGCGCAGCGAAGCCGTGCCACCCCTCGTGCAGGTCACAAGCCCATCTCCCAGTGCCGAAGGGACCATTACCGTGGACGCGGTTAAACAGGACATCTTCGTTGAAGGGCAGGCTTCGGATGCCAGCAACCTCCACGGGATCACTGTCGACGGCGTCTTCGCAAGTTTCATCCCGGATACTACCAGTACCGACTTCAGTATCAAGCTGCCCATTGCCGGTAAGGACAGGTTCACGGTGCGTGCCGAAGACCAATACGGCAATATCGCTGAGCGCACCTACACCTTGCTCCGGCGGGCGGAGCCTGTTGTCGCTGTGGTGGATAAACCGGCGCCGGTGCGCCATACCGACAAGCCTGCGGACAAACCTGCCGATAAACCGGTGGAGAAACCGGTGAACAGTAGCACGGGGATCACTTGGGTGGTGATGATCGAGAACAGCGACTACAAGAGTTTCCCGGCCTTGCAAGGACCGGCGGACGATGTGGCCAAAATGCAAAAGGCCTTCGGCAAGTACAGCGTCCAGCGCACCATCAACAAGCGCAACATGACCAAGCAGCAGATAGAGCGCTTCTTCAACATAGAACTGCGCGATCTGGTGCGCACCAACAAGGTGAACACCGTGCTCGTTTGGTATGCCGGGCATGGCCGCACGGTAAGTGGCCGCACGTACTGGGTCCCCACCGATGCGCGTAAGGACGATATCTACACCTTCTACAACTATGGCCCCCTGAAGGGCCTGATAGAGAACTACAGCGAAAGCGTGACCAATACCTTGGTGGTAAGTGACGCTGCCGGTGCGGATCCGAGCTTCTATGAAATGACCCGATGAACGAGGTCGCAGTTGCCGTGCTCCGTTGCTTCGTGAGGTGCCAACAACGATGATCCCCTATTTTGCCAGCATGCGCAATTGGTTGTTGCCGGTGTTGTTGCTGGCCTCTCTGCAGGTTACGGCTCAGAATTTCTACTTCGAGAACATTTCCATTGAACAGGGATTGCCCGCGAGCAAGGTGTATTGCGTAGTGCAGGACGCCCGCGGCCTTGTTTGGATGGGAACGGAAGCAGGGCTGGCGAACTATGATGGGAATACCGTGGTTGCCTTGGGCGAGAACGCAGGCACTGCGGCGAACGGCGCTAGGAGCTTGCTCTTGGACAAGGACGGGCGCCTTTGGGCGGGCCACATCCAAGGTGGGATCTCCCTCATGGAGAACGGGGCTTTCCGCAAACTTTCCATTGCCGGCACGGCGCTGACAAGCGACGTTACCGGTATCGCGCAGGATGCCGACGGCGCCGTCTGGATCGCAACCTACGGCCAAGGTCTCTTCAAGGTCGTGAGCATGGCGGGGGATGGGGTGCTGACCACTGAACACTTCGGCAGCACGCAAAAAATCAGCGATAACATCAATATGCTGACGACGCTGAACGATGGCACGGTCTGCATCATTGAGGATGGAGGGTCCCCTAAACGGTTGGATAAGGCAGCCAAGGTTTTCACGTCGATCCAATACAGCGGTTTGCCTGAACTGCTATCGGTCACTTCGCTCTTCGAGGACAGCAAGGGCCGCCTTTGGTTCGGCACGATCCAGAGCGGTGCGTATTGCGTGGATCCCAAGACCGGGCAGGTGAACACCTATGATCTGCTCAGCGGCATGCCAAGCAATTTCGTGGTGTGTTTCAGTGAGGACGAAGACGGGAACATCTGGGCGGGCACATGGGACAATGGTATCGGCCGGATCCAGCCGGACGGCATACAGCATTTCCATTCGGACAACGGTCTGCACAGTACCGTGATACGCGGCATTGCCCGCGATCGTGAAGGCAACATGCTCATCGTTACCAACGATCATGGCATGGATCTATACCGCGGCGAACGATTCCTCACCTTCAACGATGAGGACGGCTTGTTGGATCCGCAGGTGTGGGCGGTGCTTGAGGACCAGGATGGCCGCATCTGGTTCGGCACCAACGGAGGGATCAACATCCTTGACCAAAGCAACAACAGCACCGCGCGCGTAAAAACGCTCACGGCGCAGCAAGGTGATCTCACGAGCAATCGTGTGCGCTGCATGCGCCAGGATTCGAAAGGGCATGTGTGGATCGGCATGGAGACCACCGGGCTGATCGACCTTGGACCGGGCTACACCATGGTTGAGCACGATGACCTCCTTGCCGCGATCGCCGATGGCCGGGTGACCGCCTTGGAGAACGGACAGCCCAACGAACTGTGGATCGGTACCATCAACGGATTGGTGCGTTACGTGAACGCCAATATCCCGAACGTCTTCACGGAGAACGATGGACTGCCTGCACGAAATGTCACCGGCCTCTATCGCGATACGGGTGGTACCGTTTGGGTAGGCACGACCAAGGGGCTCGCCCGCGTGGACAACGGAAAGGTGACGGCGGTGGCGTTGGAAAAGCAGATCACCCCGACTTGTTTCACCCAAGACAAGCAAGGGCGGCTCTGGATCGGTTCGGAAGGGCAGGGCATCGTGGTGTTACAGGATGGTCGGTTCCTGACCACCTACTCGACCGAGAGCGGATTGTTGAGCAACAACATCCGATCCATCATGAGCGACGATGAAGGCCATGTTTGGGTGGGTACCAACAAGGGCCTCAACAAATGGCGCCCCAAGGTGGACGACTTCCTTGCCTTCACGGCGCGCAGTGGTTTTGTTGGCATCGAGGCCAAGCCCAATGCGGTATGCCGCACGCGCAACGGCGACATCTGGTTCGGATCCGCGCGCGGTGCTACCAAGATCGCCCGCACCAAAGGAGCCGACAAGACGGTGCCTCCATTGGTTTCCATCCGGGGCATCAAAGTCGATCTCGTGGACCGGGCGGTCGCGCCGGTCATCACCCTTGCGCACGACGACAAGGGTTTGCGCATCGCCTATGGTAGCGTCAGCCTCAGCGACCCGGCCGCCGTGCGCTATCAATACATCTTGGACGGATTGGAAGAAGATTGGCAGCCGCTCACCTACGATGCCGACGCTTACTATCCCAGCCTGCCCGCCGGCGATTACACCTTCAAGGTGAAAGCAATGAACAGGGCGGGCATTTGGAGCGATCCCCCTGCCGAACTGAAGATCGAAGTGTTGCCACCATGGTACCGCAGTTGGTGGTTCTACAGCGCGCTGATCCTGGCGCTCGGCAGTGGCACGTATTCGTTCATCAAGGTCCGCGAGCGCCAACTGCGCATGCGCAACCAGGTTTTGGAAATGAAGGTGGAAGAGCGCACGGCTGAAGTGGTGGCCCAGAACCAAGAGATCGGAAAGCAAAAGGTGCGGATCGAGGATCTTCTGTTGAACATCCTTCCGAAGGAGATAAGCGAGGAGTTGAAGGAGAACGGGAAAGCAACAGCGCGTCGGCACAATGCCGTTACCGTCATGTTCACCGACATGAAAGGTTTTACCCGCGTGGCCGAGAGCATGTCACCGGAGGAGTTGGTGAACGAACTGGACGATTGCTTCATCCAGTTCGATGCGATCATCGACAAGTACGGGATCGAGAAGATCAAGACTATCGGCGACAGCTACATGTGCGCGGGTGGTGTACCCACGCACGATCCCCACCACGCGCACAAAGTGGTGCTGGCCGGGTTGGAGATCCGTGAGCTCATGCGGGTTTGGGCGGAGGAACGCACTGCGGTGGGTAAGCAACCGTGGGTGTTGCGCATTGGGCTGCATACCGGCCCGGTGGTGGCCGGCGTAGTGGGCAAGCGCAAATTCGCTTACGACATCTGGGGCGATACCGTGAACACGGCAAGCCGGATGGAAAGCAGCGGTCTTCCCGGCGAAGTGAACATCAGCGGTGCCACGTACGAGCTGGTGAAGGATGTGGTGGAATGCGAACACCGGGGAAAGGTGGAGGCGAAGAACAAGGGCACGATCGACATGTACTTCGTTAAGCGCATCAAGGATCAATACAGCGCCGACTCGCGTGGAACCTTGCCCAACAGGGCCTACCGCGCAACGCTCGGGCTACCGCAAACGGAGGAGCAGCTCGCGTAGTTCCCACAGCATCATTGCCGTGGCGCCCCAAACTTCGTGTCCGCCCAAGTTGAAACAGGGTACCGAGGCTTCGCTGCGCACGATGTCGATGTAACGCTGTGTGTATCCAATCGCCGCCGGGTCCAGCAGTTCTTCCATGGACGCATCGAACACTTGCGCCACCTCACGGGGGTCGGGCAAGTAGACTGGTGGTGAAGCAAGGTGGCCCACGAACGGTGTTACAAGCGAGCGGCTGGGAGGGATGTAGACCGTGCTCAACGCCCCGATCACTTTCAGACCTGTCGCACCAACACCGATCTCCTCTTCCATCTCTCGTAAGGCCGTGGCCTCAAGGTCCTTGTCATCCTGTTCCCTGCGCCCACCCGGAAATGCGACTTGTCCGCTATGTACCCCGTCGTAACGCGGGCGGACGATCAGCGTTGTGCGAAGTGTTCCATCCGCTGGGTGAAGCAGGATCATTACGGCACTTTCGCGCGGAACGCCATCGCGTTTCCGCGCCTCTTCGATAGCGGCCGTGCGCCAACCCGCCATGGAGAGGAACCCTGCGTGGCCGGGCAGTTCATGGGCCAAGCCGTGGCGTAGCCCGCTCAAGAGTTCCGATGCGGTCAAATGAGTCATTCGCCGCCGAGATCTTCCACGAGGTGCTGTGCTTCGCTCCGGTAGGTATGCTCTTGCGATGAAGCAATGGCGCGCGCAGAGCGCAACGCCCTGTCGCGTTGATCGCTGCACAGAAGACAGATCGTTCGGTACCAAGCGATCTGGTCCTTGAAGGTGCGTCCTTCTCCTTGCTCCATGAAGTCGAGTTGGAGTTCCGCGTCGAAGGGCTTGCCCGCACCGATCAGGCTGTTCACTAAGTACAAGCGCGCTTGCTGGTCTTCGTTGTTCGCCTTGATGTAGGTCGTCAACTGCGGGATGGCTTTGGGAAAAGCGCCGTCATTGTAAGCGGCCATGCCGTCCAGAAGTGCCGTGTTCCCGGGTGTGCGCATGCGGCCGCTCACAATGTCCGCATAAGGGCGGAAATGCCGGTCGCACAACGAGCCGGATCGTCCGCACGCAACAAGCAGAAGTAAAAAACAGATCAGCGCGGAACGCACGGTGCCAAGGTATCGCGCCATCAAGGCATTGCCCATTGCACAATTCGCTTGTCATCGCCGGCTGTAAGCAGCGTGCCGTCGGCCAACCAAAGAAGGGCGTTCACCGAATGCGTGTGGCCACCTGCAACGCGATCCAACCGTGCGGTGGCTTTCAGGCTGCTGGCATCCCAGACCTTCGCCGTTTTATCGCGGCTCGAGGTGGCAATGTTCCTTCCGTCGGGACTGAAGGCGATCGAATAGATCGACCCTTGATGAGCGGCAATGTCGAGTGCCTGGTCCCAATTCCCCTGCATCCGCCAAGCCCGCATGTGCCCATCACGACCACCGGTGAGGAGCACTGGTTTCGCCGGATGGAACGCGACCCCGTAGGCACCACCTTCATGCGCGTTCAGTGTGATCAGCTCATTGTAATTCGTGGTATCGAGCACCCGTACCATGCCATCGTTGCAACTCGCCGCCAGCCAATTACCGTCTGGGCTCAACGCCAGTCCGCGCACCTTGGCCTCACTGAGCGGTAGTTGTCGCACCAGTTCCATGGTAGGCCACTTCCAAAGCCCAACGGCCCCTTCGCCACCGGCGGAGGCTACGAAGTTGCCTTGCTGTGTGAAGGTCATCGCGAAAACACCTTTTGCGTGCAGTCGGAGATCCCGCACTTCACGTCGTGTGGCGGTGTCCAGAACGTGAAGGGCGCCGTCGTCCGAACCCGCCAGTAGTGTGTTGTTCTGTAGGAACAAACTGAAGACAGGTCGCGGCAGCTGGGCCACACCTTCTCCTTCCGCGGGTTGACCGCAGTTCCAGCGTACAACGGCCCCTTCGCTTCCGGCGCTGAGGAAAGTACCCGGTTCCTGACCCTGCACGAGTGCGTAAACCGCGCTGCGGTGGCCGGTGAAGGATGCAATGGCTCGCATGCAATACAAGGAAGGCCGCAAAGGTGCGCTCATGTGGCGCTCTGACCATTCGTCATGTCCCGGTGCACGGTACGATCGTTGATCGGGTAGCCCGGCTACTTTCGGCCACCTATCCACGAACACGCCCGCTACGGTCGGGTGCGAAACGCATGAAATACATCGGATACATCTTGCTCGGCGCCGTTGTGCTGCTGGGCATATGGTTCTTCAGTACCTACCAAGGCATTATCGGTGCCGATGAGAAGGTGGCGGAACAGTGGAGCAACGTTGAAGTGACCTATCAGGCCCGCGCGGACAAGAGCAAGAACCTTTTGGAGATCGTGAAGGGAGCTGCCGGGTACGAAAGCCAGACGTTGAAGGACGTCGTGGAAGCGCGCAGCCGTGTTGCCGAGATCAAGATGGACGCCAATGACCTCACCCCGGAGAAGTTGAAAATGTTCGAGGAGGCGCAGGCCCGCCTAGGAGGTGCCCTCAGCCGCTTGCTCGTGGAGCAATACCCGAACCTGCAGGCCGTGCAAGCTTTTCGCGATTTCCAGACGCAATACGAGGGCATGGAGAACCGGATCAGCACTGCTCGCCGCGACTTCAATACTGCGGCACGCACCCTCAACACCAAGATCAGGGCTTTTCCCGGTTCCTTGGTCAACAGCCTCTTCGGGCTTAACGTGGAGCACAAGCCCTATTTCGAAAGCAAGGAAGGCACCGAGGACGCGCCCGACATCAAGTTCGAGTGAGCACGTCGCGTTCCGTTAACGCTGCCGACTTCTTGACGTCAGCCGAGTTGGTCGCCGTGCGCGAGGCTGTGCGTGAGGCCGAACTGCACACGAGTGCGGAGGTGCGTGTGCATTTGGAAAGTCACGTTGAAGGCGCGATCCTCGACCACGCTGCACTGGTGTTCGAGCAACTGGGCATGCACCGTACCGGGGAACGGAACGGGGTGATGATCTATGCGAGCGTAGCCGACCGTCAACTTGCGGTGATCGGCGACAAGGGGATCCACGACCGCGTTGGTGCGGGGTTCTGGAACGACGTGATCGCCGCGATGCTACCCGCCTTCAAGGCCGATACGCCGGCGTTCGGCTTGGTGCTCGGCGTGGGCATGGTGGGCGAGAAGCTGCGCATGATGTTCCCACGGCAGGCCAACGACCGGGATGAACTGAGCAACGAGGTAAGCATCGGATGAAACGGTCGTTGCTCCTTGCCCTGTTGATGCTCTCGTGCTGCGCGCTCTGGGCGCAGGACGATTGTTTGCCCGCCAAGCCTGCGGACGAAACACACTTGGTGTGGCAATTCACGCCACTGCTGGACCAAGCCGAGGCGCAACAACTCGATACCAAGCTTGCGGCCTTTGCACAACGGACGAGCAATCGTATCGCGGTCATCATTGTGGATACCCTCTGCGGTCTGGAGCCGGTGGACTATGCTGTAGCCATTGGTAGGGCATGGGGTATCGGAGGGGCGGAATTCAACAATGGTGTCGTGCTGTTGGTGAAACCGAACGGGGGCAAGGGGCGGCGGCACGTATTCATTGCACCTGGCCACGGTCTTGAGGGCGCGATCCCCGATCTGGCCTGCAAGCGTATCGTGGAAGAGGAACTTCTTCCGCAGTTCAAGGAAGGCCGCTATGCGCAAGGGCTGGACGATGCCGTGAACACGCTTATGGAATTGGCCGAAGGGGAGATCAGTGCGGAGAGCTACTCCAAGCCGAGCCTGCCATGGGTTCCGATCGTTGGCGTGATCCTCTTCATTGTCCTGATCATTTCTCTCAAGGTGGGGCAGACCCGACGTTATGCCCGGGTCAACAACATCGATTTCTGGGTGGCATGGACATTACTGAACCAAGCCACGCGTAGCAGCCGGGGCAGTTGGGGCGGGTTTACCGGTGGTGGCGGTGGAGGCGGCGGTGGTGGTTTCGGTGGCTTCGGCGGTGGAAGTTTCGGCGGTGGTGGGGCCGGTGGATCCTGGTGAACATGAGCTACGGAAAGTGGATAGTAGGTGGTTTGGGTTTCGCCGTTGGCGGCCCCATTGGCGCGTTGGTTGGCTTTACCCTAGGTGCGCTTTTGGACAATAGTGCCCAAGCCGGTGCGTCCGCGGGAGGTCCGCACACCCAGCAACGGCCGCGGCCGGAGCAATTCCGACAACAAGCCCCGGCCGGTTCAGGCGATTTCGCCATGAGCCTTGTAGTGTTGACCGCTGCGGTAATGAAGGCCGATGGCAAGGCCACTCAGCGCGAACTCGAATTCGTGCGCCGTTTTTTCCTCCAGCAGTTCGGCGAAGCAAAGGCAAAGGACTTGTTGGTCGTGCTGCGCGATGTGCTCGGCCGTGATATACCCGTTGGGCAGGTTTGCGAGCAGATCCGCCAGAACGTGCCCCACCCTGCACGCCTGCAGTTGGTGCACTACCTGATCGGCATAGCGGCAGCGGATGGCACAGTGCACGCCACCGAGCGCGAAATGGTGCGCCGTATCGCGAACTACCTCGGCATCAGCGAGCGCGACCTTGACAGTATGAGCGCTATGTTCCGGAAGCCGAGCGCAAGCAGCGCATACGAGATCCTGGAAGTTGAACGGACCGCTACGGACGAGGAGGTGAAGAAGGCCTACCGGCGAATGGCCATGAAGCACCATCCCGATAAGGTGGCCCAGATGGGCGAAACCGTTCAGAAGGCGGCTGCGGAGAAATTCAAGAAGGTGCAGGACGCCTACGAGCGCATACAAGGGGAACGCGGATTGAAGTAACCGCTGCTACATTCGGTGCATGCGTGCCATCGAGGATCGCCTGTGCCTGCAATGCGGTGAGAAGCTCGTTGGACGTACCGACAAGAAGTTCTGCAGCGATGCTTGTCGCAGCCTTCACCACTACTCCGCCAACAACTCTCCGATCAACTACGTGCGCAACGTGATGAACACACTGCGCCGCAACCGTCGGATATTGGAAGAACTCGTGCCGGAAGGAAAGCCGGTACGCATGCACCGGGAAAGGCTTTTGCAGAAGGGTTTCGACTTCAACTACCACACGCACCTCAGCCGCACCACCACAGGCAACGACTACGTGTTCGTTTTCGAATACGGCTACTTGCCTTTGGGCAACGATTGGTACACGCTCGTACTGCGCACCGAATACTTGGAGCGTTCAGGGGACATCCCGAAGAGATATCCGTAAGCGTTCACTTCCCTGTCTTGGGACCATCGTCGGTGACAGGGCTGCGCGGTGAGCAACGCTTCGCCTCAGTTCAGCGCCCAGATGATGAAGATGATGCTGCCGAGGATGATCAAGGCAACCAGCACCGGGCCACCGATCTCGTTCTGTTCAGCTTCTTGTGGAATGAAGTCGTCGTGCTGATCGTGGTTGCTCATGCGTTCACCGCCGTAGCCCGGCGAGGGCGTTTCCTGTTTTCAGGGGCCGAATATAGAAGCCGCCGATCGCGGTCGGCAACGAGCACCGGGGGACTTTTCCCCGATCAATTGAGACTGAACGTCGGGGTACGCTGAACCATGCGGGCGATCACAGCGCTTTCGTTGCGCCGCATCCTCCCGATCATGGTAGCCACCTGTTCGTCCAACTCACGATCGCTCAGCTTGCTTACATCCTTGTAAACCGGCAGGCTGGTGCGGCTCTTAAGGATCAAGGCTATTTTGTATGCGCGTGACATGTGGTTCCGGCAGTAAGACGTTCCATCTGCGGGGAGGGATGCCTGCGAACTGTCAACGAACGGTTAACGGTTGCAAACAACCCCGGAACGGTCGGAGACAACTCAAGAATGACCTGAGACAATGGTCTCTAGATACCTTGAAAACAAGGGGGTTAAGGCCGCGAATGGTTGTCAATTCCCCCCGATCGGCTCGTACAGCCCATATACAACGGGGTTGCCGGGCCGGACGGCTACCACGATTTCCGGCGTTCCGAACCACCTGCCGGTGTGGTTGTGCACGTATGCCTTGAAATGGAGGTTGCGTCCCCGCATTTCATAGTCGCTCAGGTTGAACGCCAAGTGAAGGGTAATGCGCCCGCCCGCATCCACTCCGGTGTTATCCATGTGGTTCTCCCGATGGATCACGCTCTTACCCTCGTTGAACAAGTCCCCGGCCAGAACAATGTCGTCGTTCGATCCGGCCCGGAAGGTGGCACGCACTTCGATCACGTCATTGTTGCCCTCGATCACGCTGCGCACGTCTGCCTCCACGATAGCTGGGTACTCCACCACTGTGCTATCGCTCCAAACGGACAATGGCAACTCCTTCACGTTGGTCTTCGGCGTCGTGTGTGGTCCACGGCGTAACCGCAGGATCGTTCCTTCGCAGTAGTGTTCGGTGGACACGAATTCCGGGAAGAATTGCTGCACAATGGCGGACAGTTCAGGGAGCGTGCTTGGCGTAATGCCTAAAAGCACTTCGTCCTTCGCTGGATCCGACAACAAGCGTTGTAGGTGTGCCGTGCCGCGCACTTGCGATAGCAAGACGTACCGCCGTGGGTCGGACTCCGGGCTACGTTCCCCGTAGAAGTCCATGACGCCCTGCGGAGCATCGATGATCACCAGCTTACGCGGACCAGCCGAGTGCACGGCATTGGCAAAGGCTTCGTACTTGCTGTTGTAAAAGAGATCGTAGTGATCACGCTTTGCGATAAGACCGTGCTCGCCGAGTACCGTAAAGCCGAGGACAATTGCCGTTGACCAGCGAGTGTTGAGCTTGGGCAGGCCATGGAACATGGCCAAAAAGAGACATGGCAATGAAAAGATGAGCATGCTGTATTGCAGCACTGGCGCGACCCGAACGGAGTACGCATAACCGATGATGAGCGGCGCCAGTCCCCACAATAGCATGAGCCATGGCAGTCGTTCACGCCATTTGCCCAAGCGGACGGAGTTCAACGTGCTCCACGCCGCCACGCCAGCCAAGGCAATCGCCAACGGCCAAGAGTACATAATGATCCAAGCCGCATAGTCCCGTAGCCAATACGATCCCGGAGGAGCAAGCCATTCGGTGAGCCCTCCCTTGCCGAACTGGTGTAGTAGGATGGGGATGTTCGGCACATAGAGAAGCAATGCCCCCGCGCAAGCCAAGACATAGGGTAGCATCTGCTTCTTTCTAAGCAGCAGCACCCCGCCCAGAGTGACCAGCACTGCGAACAGCAGGGCGAAATGGTGGGAATACGCGCAAAGGCTGGCGGCCAAAGCGAAGCCGACCAGCGCACTACGCCGATCGGTGGCTGCATACCGGGTCAATTGGTCGAGCAGGAGGGCACAGGTGAAAAAACCGAACGCATAGGGCCGTGCGATCTGGCCGTACGTCACCGTGTACTGCAGCGTTGAGAGCAGTGCGACAGTGATGAGGCCCACGGAAGTGTTCACCCAGGCACATGCAACGCGGTACACGAAGAAGAGCGCCGCCAAGCCCATGAGGATGAACGGCAGCTTGACCGCAACCTCGCTCATGCCGAAGGCCCTTGTCCAGAGCCATTCGAACACTTGCACGCCGGGCGGATGCGTGTCGCCTTCCATTACGCCCTTTTGGATCGTCTCGCCAATGGTAGGGTACAACCGGAGCAATGCGCTCAGCTCGTCGGGCGTGTAGGGGATGTGCGACAAGTCCCAGAAACGCAATACGGCGGCGAGCGCCATCAGGCACCAGAAGGTCACTCGTTCCCAACGCGAACCGGGCAAGACGCCTACCGCAGCTTCCGCGAAGCGTTCACGCCAATGCTGCGGGTCTTTCACAGCCATTTCTCGTTCTCTGCGTCTCCGTGTGACACCTATCCCTCCCTGTCCATCTCGCGCTGCACGTCGCGCTCCTTGATGCTCTCGCGTTTATCGTGGAGCTTCTTGCCCTTGGCCAGTGCGATCTGCAGTTTGGCGAAGCCGTTCTTGGCAATGAACATGCGCAGTGGTACGATGGTGATGCCTTGATCGCGCATCTTCTTCTTCAGCTTGTCGAGTTCCACGCCGTGCAACAGCAACTTTCGGTCGCGTTTTGGCTCATGCACATAGTGGATGTTCGTGCCGTAAGGGTTGATCTGCATGTTCCGCACCACGAGGTCGTTGCCGTTGAAAACGCAATAAGCCTCATTGATGCTGGCGCCGCCGGCACGGATGCTCTTGATCTCGCTGCCCATGAGCACCATGCCGCACTCGTAAGTGTCGAGCAGGTGGTACTCAAAGGACGCGCGGCGGTTTTTCGCCTCTACGAACGTGCTCACGCGGCGAAGGTCGCGCAACTCACCGCACGATCAGCACGGGCACCTTCACCTCGTGCCGCACAGCATCCACGGTGGCTCCAAAGAGGATGTCCTTGATGCCCCGGTGCCCGTGCGCGCCCATCACCAATAGGTCCGCATCGGAATCCGAGACGGCTGAGGCGATCGCCTTCACAGCGCTGCCGTACCCGATGGTCAGCGAGGCCGAGTAGCCCATTGCAGACAACTGCTGCACGTAGTCCTTCAGGCTGTCCATATCGCTCTGCGATTCTTGGTCGTCGGTGGCGGAACCATGGTACCGCGCCACGGCACTTTCGGTAACGTGCACGAGGATGTAGGTAGCGTCCTTGCCTCCCAATTCCTGGGCAGCTTGGATCGCCTTCCGGTCCATGGCACCGAAGTCCAC
>JBDTSG010000127.1:0-7467 GCA_039931265.1 Flavobacteriales bacterium | reverse complement strand
GGACCAGCTACCACATTAACCGGCACTACGAGAACGTTATTCCCTTCTCCAAGACCTTCAGCGACAATGTCGTCAGGGTCCACAACGAAGAGGAAATATATAGTACCTGGCGGGGTGCCACCGGGAACAAAGAAGCCCACATCATTGGTGAAGGTCTCACCCGAAAGCACGTTGAAAGCGTTGCCACTTCCGAAATCAACGTCACCGCCGTCGAGAATTGCATCGTTTGAGCGATAGTAGCTCCATTCGATGGTTGGAACATCTGCGCAGCCATCATTCAGGATACCGTAATCGATCATGACAGAGCTTCCAGCGCAAATGGTCAACGGCAATTGGGTGACCAGCAGTGGCACAAGGTCCGTATTGCAAACGATGATCTGCACGCACTGTACATTGTTGCTCTCATTCGCCTCGGCGATAAGCCCATCGTAGTCCGCTACGAAAAGGATGTAGTATGTGCCTGGGGCTGTTGCTCCGGGGATGGTAAGCGTCGCCGACTCAATATCGGACAAGTCCGAGGTGCCAATGTTGGAAAAATCAGTTCCCAGTAATACATCTCCCGGACCGAAGTCGCAGTTCGTGGAGAGGAAGTAACCCAGGTTGACGTCCAGCGTGCTTGTCGTCCCGCTCACGTATATCTGGTTGCAGTCCACATCAACTGTGCCCCCAGGTGCAATACCTGTCACTGATGCTGTCGCATTTGACACCCCAATGTCGTCGCTTCCACCACCGCCAGTAGTGACCGTGATGGGTACACACAGCACGTTGTTGCTTTCATTTGATTCAGCAACGAGCCCATCGTAGTCGGCTACGAAAAGGATGAAATAGCTACCCGCAGCCGTGCCACTTGGTATCGTGACGGTTGCGGATTCACCGTCCGCAGGATCCGATGTCCCGATGTTTGAGAGGTCAGTCCCCAACAGGACATCACCGATACCCAAACTACAGTTGGTTGAGAGATAGTAGCCAACGTTGACATCGAGCGTGGATGTTGCGCCGGTGAGGTAGACCTGATCGCAACTCACGTCGACAGCACCACCTGCAGCAACCGTAGTCGGCGACACGTTCGGGTTCTGTACGCTGATGTCATCATCCGCGCCACCGTAAGCACAAATAGTGAACTCCCCAGTGGACCCTGAACCCGTTGCACTGTGCCATACACGAACGAAGTAGGTCGTCAAGGCTGTGAGTCCCGTAACCTGTGTTGATTCAGTACCACCCGAACCTGTGCTGTTGACGCAAGCCAGTTGCATCATTGAACCTCCACAGGGTCCGGTCAATACCTGAAAGGTGGCATCGTATCCGGTTGAGGAGACAACGGTGACAGTCGCAGTCGAAGTTGTGGGTATGAACCGGAAGAAAACGTCATCGTCCTGTGTGCCACTGCACGAAAGAAAGCCCGAGGACGTTGCCCCACAACTAGTAGATGGTACAGGACTACACGACGGGCCAAACGGTAGCAGGGTTGCAGTGAAAGAACCGCCGCACCCGTCGTTGTTCGGTTGACCACAGGAAGTGCCTCCACAATTGATGAGATCGTAGTAACTGTAGTAGTGGTTGAGAATCTGCTGCCAAGTCTTCGTTCCATACCCATGCGGTGTCGCACAATAGCCGTAAATCGTGGATCCGCCTCCACACGAATGGCACCAGTCTCCGAGATTCAAGCCCGTCGCCCAACGCGCAGAACCGACTTGACTCAATCCTTTTCCGTGGCCGTATTGCACATACCCTTGTCCCGGAGGATCTGAGAAGCATGGCGTACCTGTGTAGCTTCTTCCGAAGAAGCCATCACCGCACTGTGGTGAGCTGAACGCAGTTTGAATGCAGTGAGTAATCCAAAGATTATTGTTCTCAGATGAGTATTGCGAGAGTGCCTCCTCATTGCTCGGAGTGTCCCACAAGAAGTATCCTGAAGTGTAATCGACAGCGGCATTCATCAATGGATTTGTTGCCGTGCTATACGCCTGGCATGCCGGACCAGCGCAGAGGTCATAGGCTACACACTGGGGATTCAGGATGAAGAACGCTCCAAAGGTCCGTATAGCAACTGATGCAGCTCGATACGACTCCGAGATGCCCGTTAAGCTCTGCCAATTACCACCGAGCCACTCAGCCGCGATGACATGCTTCGTGTAAGTATCCAAAGTGTACATGCTGCTGACTGTGCATGTCGCACAGCTTGAACAAGTACTACCAACACTTCCACCAAATCCAATCGTGATCATGTCCCCGTTGCAAACCGAGTAGCCGCCACCACGCAGTTCTGAGGGCAGGGCTCGCTGCTTTTGTGTAAAGGGTTCGAGTCCACTATCGCTCGCTGTTCGCCCTCTGCCCATGTCCGTCGTTCCGGCACTACCATGAGGATCCAACTGAATCAGATCAGACCAGACACCTCCTTTCCACAGGAGAAGATTCTCATAGTGCAGAATCACAAGGCCATTGAGCACGAAGTACAGGGACACTTCCTCTTGGTCACTCGCAACGGGAATGAGCGCCTCGATATAGCCCTCATTGCTACTCCGCGCTATTGCGGGCGCATCAGATGATCCGACGTGCAACTCGGTTCCTTTTAGCGGCACTCCTTCCAGGTCCGAGATGAAAGCATTGTAATAATGTGCGTTCTCATCCTTCCGGCTTGCGATTCTGGTATCCGTGAGTTCATCAGGCTCAACCAGCGGATCAAGGAACACTCTGTAGTGCCGTAGCTCCGCAGAACATGGCTCACGCACGGTCTTACAGGATGACACATATCCGGTGCTTGAAAAGCAGTAGTGGATCATGTGATGCTCGCAGTCTTCGGTCACAGCTTCCCCATCCGCGTCCTTATCGATTCGAACGGCGGACACAACTCGCCCAGTACGACTGTCAAAAAATTCAAAGGTTACCGTTGCTGATGCTATGGAAGTCATCATCAAAAGGAGAACCCCCACTCCGATTCTCAGTACGCGCGCGCAATTGGACATGTGATGTGGGTGTGAGTTGGGGGAGAGACCTATCATTCAATGAAACAACAATAAGCGTCGACGGCGAAATTTCCAACATGCTGTTGGTAAGTTGTGCGTCACCAATCAACCGCGAACACTCGAACTTTCAGCAGGCATCCTAACCAAGAGTAGACACCACTGCGTCCGCTTGGGTCTTCTACCCGAACCTGAACTTGCTTCCTTCTAGGTAGTCCTCCACGCAATCAATGGCCAGCCACTTACGGTTCATGCGTTCGGCGGCGGCACCGGTGGTGTTGGAGCCTGCGAAGGGATCTACGACCAAGTCTTGGTCCTGCGTAAGGAAGTTGATGAAGAACTCGGGCAACGCGCTCGGGAAGCGCGCAGGGTGCCGCTTCATGCCCCGCTCCTTGCAGGCCAGTGCGTAGTTGTCGTTGGCCGCGTTGTTGCCGAACTTCATGAAGTCCGTTGCCATCAGTTCATCCTCGAACACGTTCGGAGGGATAGAGCCGCCGTGGTCCACATCCGCGAAGCTCTCCTTGATCATGTGCCCTGAAGGGCGCTGCGTGTTCTTCAGCCCGCGCTCGTTCAACCGGATCATGTCCTTGCTGTATGGCTTCAGCACTTTGCGGTTATTGGCCTTCGGCCAGGGCGTCTTGCTCAACCACCACACTTGCTCCACGCTATCCTTCACGCGGATACGACGCACCGTTACCCACTCGGCAGGCATCGGCATCTTGGCCGGGTTGTACCAGAAGAACTCCTGCGCCAAGTGGAAGCCGATCTCTTCCACCAAGGCCACGAGCAACTTGTATTGGTAAAGCGACTTGGTCGGGGTGCCTTTGTTATAGCTGCCCGCGATGTTCAGGACAAAGCTCCCGTCGTCCTTCAGCACCCGGAAGATCTCCCGCCCGAAGCCGAGGAACCATTCCTGGTACTTGTCCTTGCTCTCGTTGCCATACTCCTTCTTGAACTCCAGCGCGTACGGCGGCGATGTCATCACGAGGTCCACCGATCCTTCCGGCATGCGCTTCAACACATCGAGCGAATCGCCCAAGTACGCCGCACCGAGACCGGTCGAGTAGAACGGTTTCAAGCCCTCAACGCTCACAGGCGAAGTGAGGTCCGTGAACAAATGCGAACCGATGGAAGGTGTGGAAACAGGCATGTGAAGGGCGTATCCGGTCTGAGCGGATAAATTTAGCGCAGCGAAAGTAATTAAATGGTTGACACTGTCAACCCAATGTCAAAGAAGATCTCAACAACCGATTGGATCACGCAGAGCGAAGCTTCCCGGCTTCGCGGCGTTTCCCGTCAGGCTATCAACAAGCTCGTGAAGGCCGGCAAGGTCCGTACGCTGCTGATGGCTGGCGTGCTGCTGGTGCATAAGCAGGACATCGAAGAGTTCGAGGCCGCGAAACCCGGTCGCCCAAAGAAGTCCGAGGCATGAGCGACCGCGTGAAGGAGATCTTGGCGTTGTTGGAGCAATGCACGGAGGAGCAGCAGAGGGCTGTTCTTGCCGAACTTCGGAAGAGGTTCCCCATCCATCGAGTCGAATCGACCTTGAACACCCCGGCGGAGATGTTCCTAGAGGCGATCGCCAAAGACGAGAAAGGGTTGACTTTCCGTATGATCCGCGGCGTGATCGCTGAACGGGCATTCGCTACCCAGGTCATCGAAAAGCTTGTCGGGTGGACTGCAATGCCGATAACAGGCGACAACGCCTACGACTATGTGCTCGATGATGGCAAGGGCCCGGTCACCGTTCAGGTCAAGCTTCAAAGGAGTGAGAATTTCGTCGCGATGACGGCTTACCAAGCCAAGCGGAGCTTCCCCAAAGACATGTGGGTGGTGGAGACCCAGAAGACACGCGCCGGGAAGAACTCCAAGACGGACAACACCAGACCCTATCGCTACGGAGAGTTTGACATTATTGCTGTGGCCATGCAACCATCCACCGGCGACTGGTCGAAGTTCATGTACTGCGTCAGTACCTGGCTTCGTCCAGACCCGAAAGACAACTCACGCATTAGCACATTCCAACCAGTGGCTATGCACCCCAACGACATTTGGACGGATAGTTTCGAGCAGTGCGTGGCTTGGCTGCGATCCAAAGAAACCAAGTTCAACAGCGTTGTGAACGATCCGCCGGGGTTGTTCGGATAATCCAACGTCTTCCAACCTTTAAAGAAACCACAATGCACCTCACCTACCGGTTCTTCATCAAGAAGTATCAGAAGCATGACGTCTCGGAAGCGATTGCCGACGCCATCATTACATACATCCTCGGGGTAAGCGAGAAGCACGGCGATGCTTACGCTGAGTGGACCGTGGGTGTGGCTGCGTCAGATGAAGGAGGTGGCAAAGACTCTTTCAAGTCTTGGTCATGCAAGACACATGCAGCGGCGATTGATACGAAGGACTACTTCGTGCTTACGAAGTACATGGCCGAAGGCGATATTGACACCTCCGAAGAAGCTGTCCATGTGTTTGTTCACCGATAGTTGACGGGAGGCTGGCAAGCCATCACCGACGTCGCGTCGTTCACAAGTACAAGTATGACTGCGGTGGCTTCAGGTTGTAGTCGGCCTTCAGGCACTTGGGCCTGCGGTAGAGCTTCGAATTCTTTATGCGTATGGCATAGCCCAGCGCCCGTTGCAACCTTTGCTATTCGCGGACTTTGGAAATCAGCCCGCCGGTGGGTTTAACTTGGTCCCGCAGTGAAGAAGGAAAAAGATCTGAAACCGGCCCTTGGTCTGGGAGCCTTCTCGGTCCCGGACATTTCGTTGATCCTTGGCTTGCCACAAACCAAGGTGCGGCGCATGCTCAACCAAGTGTGGGACGACCGCCTTGGAATGGAGCTCTTCGGCGACACCTTCTCGATCACCGTGGGTGAGCACAAGTTCGTCAACTTCTATGTCCTCATCGAACTGTACGTGTACTTCGAGTTGCGGGACATGAAGGTGAGCGCGCAGAGGATCATCAAGACGCGCAACGCCATGCGCAAGGATCTGCATACGGAACACCCCTTCGCGTTGGCGAAGCTGCTTGCACAACGCAACAAGATCTGGTACGAGTTCAAGGACAGCATCGTGGACGCCGATGGATCACGTCAGACCAACTTCGAGAAGATGGTACGCGACTACGCCAAGAAGATCGACTTCAACGGGAATGATCTGGCCGAGCGCTATTGGCCGATGGGCAAGAACCACAAGGTGGTGGTGGACCCCAAACACCAATTCGGTATGCCCACCATCGTCGACACCAACATCAACACGCATACGCTGCGGTCCATGTTCGTCAGTGGCGAGCAGCCCGAGGTCTTGGCCGAGATGTTCAGCATCCCCCTCAGCGCCGTGAAGGACGCGTTGACCTTCCACGGCCGCGAGCTACCGGCCAAAGCCGCATGACCGCATGCACATTTACCTCGATGAGAACCTCTCGGAGTACGTGGCGCAAGGGCTTCAACTCCTGAGCCAATCGCACTTCAAGGACATCGAGGTCCTCTCGACCAAGCAAGACAAGGATCTGGGTCCAGGCGTTCAAGACCCCGACCTGATCCCGATCGTGGCCAAGAAGCACGGCGTCCTCATCACGAAGGACATCCGCATGCGCACCCAGGTTCTGTTCGCGCTCTGCCAGCAGTACAAGCTGGGGATCTTCTTCCTGAAGATGCCATCCGGAAAGGAAGCCCATTGGGACATCGTCCGCGTGCTGATCGAAAACTGGGAAGAGATCGTGAAGCACACGCGGAAAGAGAAGCGACTGTTCGCCTTCGTGGTGAAGCCGCGTGGAAAGATGGAGCAGTTGAAGTAGGCCAGGGGTCGCGACTTGCCGAGTCAGTTGCTCCTTACGATATGTGCGGCAACACGCTAATTTTGGAATCATGACTGCACCAACACCCCACTTCGTGTTCATCGGCAAAGTGAATCGCCCCTTCAACACGGCATCCCTTCCTGACGAATTGCCTCAAATGATCCTCGACCACCACAAACAGTACGGTGGCGTCTCCTTGACAAGTGCTGACCAAATCGCGGTGTTAGACCATGCTTGGGTCGATGCGGAGCCCAATTGCATTCTAGTCTGGGCTAATTGGCGCGCAGCTTAGCCGAGGTCCTTCTTACAACCGATCCCACTTCGTCGCCACACCCCGCGCCTTCTCCACGGGGTACTTGGCGGCGTTCTTCACCAGCTACCGGCGCACGGCCTCTACCATGTCCACGTTCAGGTCATGCACGAGGTACGTCAGCAGAATGGCAACGTCCGCGATCTCCTCGGCAATGGCTTCGCGGCGCTCGGCGGCTAGGGCGGGCAGGTCGGCATCGGTGGCCCATTGGGTGTGCTCCATCAACTCAGCGGCTTCCAAGGCAATGCTCGTGGAGAGTGTCCGCAGGTTGTGGAACGGCAGTTGAGCGCACAATGTGCTCATACTCAGGGTCACATGCGACCGCGCGCGAGGTCACATACACCCATACTCGAGGTCACATACACCCATACTCGAGGTCACATACACCCATACTCGAGG
>JBDTSG010000126.1:0-11319 GCA_039931265.1 Flavobacteriales bacterium | reverse complement strand
CTTATGAGCACTTCGTCGTGCGCCGGGTTCGGTCGTACGCGCAGGGTGGGCGCTCCCAACGCCCCGGCAAGCGTGCTGATGACGAACTGCACCGTATCGGAGGAGAGCACACAGCCATTACCGAGATCCACCAGCACATGGTAGTTGCCGCTCGCCATGGGCGCGATCACCGCACCGGTCTCCATCGGCAACAACACACCATCCGCATACCATGCATAGCCAACTCCCGGCGGCGCATGCAACGAATCGCTGGCGACGCCGATGTTGGGCAATGGTGGGCAGGGGTCAACAATGTGGACCAGCTTGTGCTGGAAATTGTTCACTGCGAAAAGCTCGCCCGATGCGTCCTGGTCAATGGCGACCATTCCGACGGGGCCGTTCTGCAACAGCACCTCTTCCGTCCAGCCGCCGATGCCATCGGGCCGCAGACTGCGCACTTGGCCCGAGCAGTAGTCGGCGAACAGGTAACGGCCCTGCAGCCGCGGGTGGGCTGCACCACGGTAAACACGACCACCGGCCACAGCGCACCAACTGCCGCCGTTCAGGGCGTTGGCTTCCACGGCGAGCGGATCAACGAAGGGTGTATTGATATCGCACAAACTGAAGTCGTAGTCCACGAACCCTTCGTGGCAGCGCCACCCGAAATCGGGACCGGAGTTGTCGTCGACCGGCCAGCGGTCCACTTCCTCCCAACTGGACTGGCCCACATCGCCGAACCACAATGCACCGCTGGGGGCATCCACGGTAATGCGGAACGGATTGCGCACACCGTACGCCCAGATCTCGGGCAACGTATCGCCACCGGCATTCGCGAACGGATTATCGGAAGGAATGGAATAGGTGCCGCCCGGTTCGGGACGGATGCGCAGGATGGAACCGAGCGGATCGGAAAGATCCTGCGCGCTGTTCTGCGGATCACCGCCTGAGCTGCCATCGCCGAACGAGATGAAGAGCGTGCTGTCCGGCGCGAAGGCCAAGTCGCCGCCTTTGTGTTCCACGCTCGTCTGCGGCCATGTGAACAGGACCACCTCGCTCAAGGGATCGGCCACATCGGGATCGGTGCTCACGGAATATCGCGCTACCACGCTGCGGTGCCCCAGACCATCGTCGGCCACGTAATGCACATAGAAGAAGCCGTTGCTCGTATACGCGGGATCGAAGGCCAGACCCAACAGCCCCTGCTCCGCCGTGAAGATCACCTTGCTACTGATGTCCAAGAAGGGTGTCGGCAACACGGTGCCGCTGTCGGGAACGATCGCGATCACACCGGTCTGCTGCGCAACGAACAAGCGATCATCGCCGGCATTGGCGAGATCGGTGGGGTTGAAAAACCCTTCGGCCCAATCCACGATCTGTATCGTCACCGGCGATTGCGCGGCGGCGAAGAGGGAGAAAAAGGAGAACAGGATGGAAAAAGCGGTCGTTGTGCTGCGCATCTGGTGTTTGACGCCGCGAAGATGGGGCCTTGTGCAGGTGCGTTCCAGTGTGGAACACCCCGAACATGAACGGTGCAGCGTGGATCAGCGACCGGCAGCTGCACGCACCACCAAGCGCTGCACGTAGCGCTTGCCCTCGGCCTGCAATTGCACCACATAGCTGCCGGGCAACAAGCCGCTCACATCCAATGTTGCGTTGCCGATACCGCTCAGCATCGGCAACGAAAGCGTGCGGCCCACGGCATCGAACACGCGCAGGTCCGACCGCTCGTCCAATGCGTGGTGTACCACCAGCACATCGTGCTCGGCCGGGTTGGGGAACAGCTCCAACGCACCCGCGCCAAGATCCCCGAAGTAGACCGGCACTGCATCGGACGATGTTGAAGTACCGTCCACATCGGTCTGGTTCAAGCGGTAGTAAGAGGTGTGCGGCAACGGCTGATCATCGATCGCGGAATAATCGATCTGCACCTGGCTGTTCATGGCCCCGGGTATGAAGACCACATCCTGCCAAGCCTGCAGATCCACGGAGCGCTGCACGACGAACGAGGCGTTGCCCGTTTCGGTGGCGGTGCTCCAATCCAGTTGCACGCGTGCCCCGACCGGAACAGCGGTGAAACGCATCAGTTCGATGGGCAATGGGCCGTCGTTGTTGGGAATGATACCTCCGTTGTTGCTGCCAGCGCCGCTTCCTGCGCGCGAAATGCACGGCGTTTCGTTGCAGCCGCCTTGGCCGTTCGTTGTGCTTATGCTGACGTTGCCCGTGGGAACGGGCGTTGAGAAAATGATCGCACCCTGGCCGCCACCGGCACCACCACCGTGGGTGCTGCTGTTCACCGATCCACCGGCGCCACCGTTGGCGCGTATGGTCAGCGTGCAAGCCGGGTCGAACGAATAGAGCGGTATGCTGAGGACGATAGAACCACCGGCACCGCCGGCTCCAGCACCATCGTTGCCGGAGTTCGCTGCCGAGAGGCCGTCGGCCGAAATGCGGCGACTTGCACAGGGACCCGAAGTGATGAGTTGGCCGGCCTTGACCAGGATGATCCCGCCGCCGTTCACGCCATCGGTGGACACGTCATCGTTGCCTTCGCCACCGCCACCGCCGCCGCCCATGAAAACGCGGTTCGCGCTTACGTTGGCGCCTAGCGACAAGCCACCGATGCCACCGGCATCGGCACCACAGCTCCAGCCCAGCACGGCGCTACCGCCTGCCGTGAAGTTGCCGCCGCCACCGCCGCCCGCGTTGATCTGGTTCGCACCGCCACCGCCGTTCAACATCTTGCCGCGCCCATCGGTAAGGGCCACGTTCGTGTTCTTGTAAATGCCTTCACCCTTGGTGGCGAAGTACTCCGTGCCGGCCGCCGTGCCCGACCACACATAGTCGGTGGTGTTGCAGGGCGAGGTGTAGGTCCAGCGATCGCGGGCGCCGCCGCGGAAACCGGCACCATCGGCCGTTATGTTGTGCATGAGGGTGAGCGTGCCCGGTACTTGTATGGCAAGCACGCCGCCAAGCGCACCGTTCCATGCCAGCGCGCTCATGTTGGCCACGGTGGTATAGTCGCCGGTGCTCAGTTCCTCGAAGGTGATGGCCTGCACCGCGGCGTTCGCATTGCAATTGAAACTGACACCGGGCACCGCGTCTAAAGTCACTGATGTAAGGACAGTACCCGCTCGTGTGACCGCTGTGATGAAACGCACGCTGTACAAGCCCGCGCGTTGGATATTGCTCAGGTCGCCGAAAGTGGAGTTGTTGGCGGTGTTGGCACCGATCACATTGTCCTGCATCTGCATGATCACCACCTGCTTACCCACGGCGAACGATGCTGCCGTTTCGTTGCTGGTGCCGATCGTGAGCACGTTGGTGCTGATCGCGGTCACCTCGGCATAGCCGTTAACGACCTGGGCGATTGTTGCGAGGGGGCAAAGCGATGCCCAGAGGAAAGCGTAGCGCATTTAGGAGCAGGGTTTATAGCGGTCCCCTCCTACGGCAACACCGGCCAAACGTTCGATGAACGTACTCTCCTTCCGGACGAAAGGCTATTTCACATCCGACATCGCGCAGCACTCAATTGAACCACACCGCATATCCCTTCCGGCGCAACTCCAACGAAAGCTCCCGCTCCACGCGCAACGCCTCGGCGCGCACCATCGGGTCTATGAATTCATACAAACTGGGGCGCAAGTACAGACCGTACTTCTGTACGATGGCGGCTGCGAGGTTGTGCCCTTTCGCGTTGCGGTAACCCGTCTTGTGCTGCATGAAACGCTCCTTGGGCGTCTTGCTCGTCATGCCCACGTACAGGCATTGCAGCACGCCGTTGAACTGCGGGTTCGCCTCGCGGAACTTGGTGTTCTCGGTGAACACCTTTCTGGAAAGCTCGATCACATAAACGCGGTAGATCGCTTGGGGCATGGGGCACTTGAGCAACGCGAACGCCTGCCTGAAGGTATGGCCGTACCGGTGCGTGGCGCGATCGGGAGTTCGGTCATGCGGACGCCATGCGCATCACCGCCCACGGCACACCGCACGTGCGCTGCAAGATCAGGGTGGGGGATGCGGTGAAGTCGGCGGAAGAAGTACACGATTACCGCGCAACGAACAACGGCCTATCTACCAATAAGAGCTGCCTCGATATCGAACTCTGCATCCACCTCACCCCGGTTCTTACCTCGTTCGACTATCGATAGATAGTAGTCCGTAGGCGGGGGCGGTGGTATGTAAAAGCCCGTTGGTGCCGTAAAGGCGGAAGCGTACACACCAACTGACGAGACCTGTTGTCGCATCACGGATGCTCCCTTTATGCGGCGTTTGCGCCGCCCTTTGAATTCAACCACGCACTCACTACGCGCCTTGTCCAGATATTCCAATGAGGAACCAAAGGCTTTCTCGTAGGCCGGGAAATGCTCCTGCGGAATGCTCGCGGCAACAACCTTCATAAGGTCCTCGCGAAGCTTGTCGGGCATCTTCCGAAGAGTACGGCCATTCAGGCTCAGGGCTTGGCTTAGCTGCGCTTGAACAGAAAAGGGTTCGGTGTAGTGCGACTTCAGTTGCACAATGCGCAGCCCAAGTTCGCTTTGCCGTTTAAAAAGCCCGCTGCAGTGCCAAGTGTCACTGCTGAAAGGCTTGAACAACAACTCTCCTGGCAAAAACTTGGAGGTCCCCAATCGCTTCACTTCACTATCCATATCCGTCAAACTGAATGATCGTTCTCGCTGCTTAGTGGGGGCTGCTTATCAAGAGCAAGTCTATGCCCATAACAACGCCCTCAGCCCAGCCAAGATATGAACAACTCAACCGACTTTTCAACTATTTGTGCTCAAGGCTGATAATCCCCTGTAAAACAGGGAAGAGAGGTAGGATTACAAGCTGTCTAAAGCACATGTCAGTTGTGATTTAAAGCACGGCATTCCAAGCATCGCGCCGGTCGTGGTCGCAGGCTTCCATTTTTTCCCGCTTTAAAGCTTAGCATTGTGTCGGTCCTTGTTGCCCCCTTCCCCTTGCTCTACCTAACTCTTAACCAGAATGACCCTTAACAACACATCTTTACCTACGCCCCCGCGTCGGCGGCGTGCTGCGGCCGTGGCTGGCCTCAACCGCAAGATCGCTGGAGTGAAGCTGGCTTACTGGATAGTTGCTGTGCTACTCTCCATCACCGGCTATGCCGTAACCAAGGAGACCAAGGACGTCTCCTTCAAATACGAGGATCACGACGGTGAAGGCGACACCGCTATCGAGTTCCAATACAAGCAGGCCGTAACGGGCATCGCGGATTCAGTTGAGGCCCAGAAGGATGAGATCGATGTTCTGTTGGCTGATACCGCCTTGAGCTTCGACGCCAAGAAGAAATTGACCGCCTATGAGAGCCGATTGACCGGCATCGCGGATCAAGCACGCTTGATCCTGGCGGAAGGCGAGCGGTGGCCCGACCTACAGCCGCACGAACGCAAGCTTCTTTGGGGCACCGTTCTGGACTTTTTCAAGGACGCGGCGCAGAACACCAGTTCGGCCGGGTGGAAAGCCATGCTCGCCGATATCGACATGAAGACCATGAACGATTCGTTGGCCCATTTCAAGGGCCGGTTGGCATCAACCCAAGCCGCCCTGCAGAGGGTAACGGCCGCTTTTGCCGCGGCCCAAGCCGCATCCGGCGCCGAGCGCACACGCTTGTTGGCAAAAGCGCAGGAATTGCGCGATTCCGTTACGACCGCCTTGGCCAGCGAGAACAGCATGCGCGGTTCCCTGGGGGAGTTGCAGGTAGCCTACGACGCAAACAGCACCAAGCTCAATGCGGTACAGCCGTTCCGCATCTCCGACGAAGCCTTCTTTCCGGGCAAGCTCAAGGGCGACAAGGAAAATTTCAAGCTCGCCGCGCTGAAGAACGGGTTCAATGTCAAATTCAAGCTCGCCGGGGTCGCCGACTGGGTGAAGTCCGATAGCGTGCTGATCCGCATCGAGGTGAAAATGATCGATGGAAGGGGTGCCCATGGAGTGCAGCACTTCGAGGACCTGCAATACATGTCGGTAGGCAAACGATGGGACCGACCATACACCCTCGACAACATTCGCACCCAAGTCCCGGGCTACACGTGGGGCAAGGGCGTGTACATACTCTCCGTCTTTGAAGCCAGTTCCGTGGAGAGCTTCTACACCGGAACGTTCACGGTAGGTGGCAAATGACCCGATCAACGCAACTACCCCCCCACCCCGAACCGCCCCGCATAACACACCACGTCGTTCTCGGGGTCCAACGTCCCCAGCACCAGCTCATCCTGCAAGCTGGTGATCACCGTGCTGAATGTGCTGCCGGGATTAGCGACCACATCGCAGTGGTGTTGGTGGTTGAGCAGTAGGAAGCGGCCCAGGCGTTGGTGCGGGTCGCGGTCGCCGCGCATGGGTTTCAACAGAGGTTCCAACAGGTCGGCGGCATAGTGGTGCGCTGTGGTGGTTGCGCTGCTGAAGCACACAGCATTGATCCGCCCCGCGGGTGTACGATACCGCACCAGGGCCGAGAGCTGTGTTCCGGTGGCGGTGGTCTGCACCACCACCCACCACGCATTGCCGGCGGTTGAGTTATAGCTCACCAACCGTTCGCCGCTGGTGGTCATGAACGCGTTGGCCGCAGCGTGCATGGCCGCGAACAGCACAGGCAGCTCCTGTCGGAACTGCCGCACCACTTCGCCCGGGCTCATGGTGGGCACCAAGCGCACCGGGCGGCTTTTGAAGTAGCTGCAGCGGTTGATGAACCGGGCGCGGATCATCTCCAACTGCGTGAGGGGTTTTGTCGTGTGCTCCATTATTTCTGGTTCTGTGCCGTCGGAACGATCGAACTCTGCGTTGTGTTACGATCATTCCGGTCTATTTTCGGAAGGTGCCATATATAGTATGGTACCGTTCGTCCCACCTTTATTCTCCACAGAGCCAGTTCATTATGGCCAGTCGAGCATTCATATCTCCCCATGGGCGGTGGCCAACCGAGCACCCTTGGTCTCATGCGCTTCCGGATAGCCCTTGATGCACCTTGGCCAATTGTCTTTCAGCGTTCGCCATTTGTCTTTCACCACTGGCTAATTACCTCACGGCTCTTGCTAATTGGCTTTCGCCTCCGGCTAATTGGCTACCGCCCTTCGCTAATTGTCATTCGCCTCTGGCTAACTAGCCAACGCCTCTAGCTAATTGTCTTTCGCCTCTGGCCAATTGGCCAAGGGCTCTGGCTAACTGTCTTTCACCACTGGCCAATTAGCTAACGCCCTTCGCCAATTGTCTTTCGCATCTGCTAATTAGCCAACGCCCCTCGCCAATTGTCTTTTGCCTCTGGCTAATTAGCTAACGCTCTTTGCTAGTGACCTCGCGTCATTCACCACCAGCACAACTGTATTTATGTTTCCATTTACCGCGTCATCCTGAAAGCCTTGTTCGACGTGCATTTCATACCCTCTGAGTGTTCAACGACAACCCGATATATTGTTCTACTTTATTTTTCATCCCAAGCTTTCCGCACTTTATTTCAGGGGTGGTGTAACCCTGTACCCCAACTGCCAGTTAAAGTGGTCGTGAAAACACTGTTGTACAGCACGAACAATACGTTACTCAACCATTCGGTGGTAGCCTGCAAACGAACAGAAGGCCACCGACCAAACTGAAGATCAAAATGGCAACCCTCAAAGCAGGACTGTCGAAGTTGAATGATGCTGGTTTGGTAGCGAAAGCCGCCTATGTATTAGGAAAGCTTACTGCGCATGCAGCCACGTTCACAACCCCGTTGCCCACCCTGTTGGTGCTTACGGCTGGTAAGGACGCACTGCAGACCGCAATGAGCGCAGCCGAGGATGGCGGCAAGAGCGCGCATGACGACTTGCGTACAGCTCGAAAGACGTTGAAAGATCTACTTACCCAAGAATCGGAGTACGTGGCCAGTGTGGCTGCGGGCGATTCGGCGAAGATCCTCGACGGCGGTTTCGATGTGCGTAAGACGGCAGCTCAGCACGGCATCCCGTCGGCACCTGTTATGGTGACGGCCCGGATGAGCGAGTACACCGGCATGGTGGACCTCGACTGGGCACCCAATGGCGCTCGCTGCTACCAGGTGTACATCACCGATAAGGATCCATCCAACGGCAGCGTTGTGTGGACACCTGTTGGCGTAACCACCAAGAGCCAGATAACCGCTGAAGGATTGGTGTCGGCCAACTACTACTGGTTCAAAGTGGTAGCTATCGGTCCGGCCGGCAACAGCCCCGCAAGCGACGTGATCATGGGCCGCGCTGCTTAAGCGCACCCACCGTTTACAGCACCTGGCCACGCTGGCCAAGAGCTAACACCGCAGAGAACACCTCCCTGAGCGATCGGGGAGGTGTTTTGCTTTATGCAGTCCAACGCCTAGCACGTGCTGAGCTTCAATCCTATCGCGGTGGAGTATACGGTCGCTTGTCAAGCGCTACCTGCAACTCCCGCAAATCCGCCTTCAAACCATGATCTAAAAGATGGCCCGTCACCTTTCCATATTTCTTTACAAAGCCAGGAGGCAGCTCCTTTTCCATTTGTTCTATGTACTCCAAAAACTTGGTCACACAACTAATGCGTCGTTCAATATCCCTCTTCCCAGTACTATCCATGCTTAAGGGAAAAACACTCTTAAGCTCCCCGAACGTAGTCTTGTCATAAATGGGTGTGTCTTGGAGCACCATGTCTAAGTATTCGAAGGAACCTATAATCGACCTTAAATAGTAATATCCCTTAGAAGATATTGAAATACTTATTTTTTCCGTCATACTAGACCAATGCGTATCGCTCAAAGCCTATTGCGAATCGATAAGACCTAGTTTCAAAAGCTCAGCTATCTCCTGTTGCACCAAGTATGACTTGAAGCCAAATCCTGCGAACAGTGCCATGATTAAGGTATACGGCTGATACTTGTTAATTTCACCCTCGTCAGACCTTTTCAGCTCAAGGTGTTTTAAGATATATATTTTCATAAAATGACTATCTCCGCCTTCGCAGGGAAAAAACAAGTTCGGAATCACACTCACTGTATGATTGTAGTAAACCTTGTTCTGTAGTCCCACCGCGCGCAGGAACTCGAACAACCTGATTTGAGGTAGGATTGCCCCCTTACCGCTTTTTGCGGCCGTGCCCGCAAGGGCTACGTCAGCAACATCAGTATGCCCACTCGTTAAAAATATTTTAAAAATGCGCAGGCCCTCGCGAATGTTTGTATGGGTGGTAAAACTCAGGAAGTCTACAATCTTGGTATTGCCTGGAGTAAAAAGAGACTCCTTAATAAGTTTTAGAAAATTCTGAACGGTCGCCGGCCGAATAGAAATCGTCTTTCCGTCATCCGATATACTTGTCGTACTATTCTTTTCATTGACTGAAGCAATTGCATAATCGAGCCTCTTACCAAGTACTTGAGCGTAAGGAGGGGCGCTGATATGATAAACATTGCTTTCATATGCATCAAAAGGTGGGGCATTTCTCCACTTATAGTAATATCCTTCACGTAGACTGATTACCACGCCGCATCGTGCGGTTCTATTCAAGGCGTGCGCGAAAAGAAATACTCGCTCTTGAATAGCATCGCTAAATTGGTCGGTGTTATCAATTATAATTATTAATCGCTTTCTACGGTCCTTAATTAAGTGATTTGAAATTGCAATTAGATGCGCGTCGTAATCTTCCTGCAGCTTGTCCAGATAGTCAATTAGTCGAGTGTGATATTCCGTGGGAAAATTCTGCTTGAGCTGAGACCATCCTCCTTCATTCTTTAGTCTAATTTCTTTTTCATAAATTTTTTGCAAAACGGCAAAGGTGTGAAGGTTATAACCTCCGTACCTAGCATATATTTTTGAGATAATGTCCTTTGCGATTGCCGATTGTTCAAAATTCTCAATCCTATCCTGATACTCTCTAAAGTCAATGTACACCCATGGAAAATCCTCCGGACGAGTTTCTGTAAACTTAAACTTGAACAAGTGATTAATGAACGTCGTCTTACCCGACCCCTTGGAGCCTATAGCAATGATGGGCTTCGGCGGAAGTGTGTCCCTGGCAATTTTCTCGTCCTGCTTAATTTCATATGAAATCTGTTTGTTTAAGCTGGACGTGTGACGGGCAGGAACTATCGCCGTGAGCGATGGCGGGACATCAGCAAAAAGTTTATCAATTTCATTTCGGTTTTGCTTCGTCTCCTCGTTGTCCACAAAGCACCGTTTCACAAAATCCAAATCATCCGCGATATCGGAGCTGAACATTTCCCCGAATAGGCGGTCAATAACGGGCTGGAGATGCCCGCTTAAGCTATTGCGATTTATTTCTTTGTCTCCGTCCGTCAGAGACGCCAATATCCGCGGACCGAGTCTATTGGATTGTGAGTAGTTAAAAGAATAGCCTCCGTGATGCACAATACCAGGCAAGGAAAGATTTGTGTAAAACTCCATGAACCGGTCTTCAATGTCTTTAAGACCATCAAACACGAGGCATCTATTCTTTCGCCAATCCGTACCATCATTGTTGTTAAATTGACCAATAAAAAATTGATGGCCGTTCGTAATGACGCCATTGGGGACACCTGTATCAATGCAATACTTTTGCGTCTGCTCCCAGATTTGCTTATTCTCAGTTGCAAAGAATTTGAGCTGAATGTGCTTTTGGGTGGGTGGTAATTTTATGTCCTGGAAATTCCTCTTGGCTTCAACAACAAAATTGAATCCTGGAATGTTGAATCGGTAGTCAAAAAATCCTCTCGCAACAGAGCCCTCTCTTTTGATATGCTCCTCCTTCCATCCCAAAATGTCCTTGAAAAAGAAATCAATGATTTTTGAACGCGTGTCTGTTTCACTGAGGTCTTCTGTTCGATAACTTTCCAGAAGTGACTTTGAGCGTTGGAGAAGCTTAAAGGCCTCCTCAATACTTGGCGGTAGTTCTACTGTGCTTAGAGTTGTAGGGGTATCCATAGTGCCTGAGCATCAGTACTCGTTAAACGATGGAGAGCTGACTGCCATAAGAGGAGTTCACTCTCGGCCGAAAATCTACGACCTCCTTATCCGTTCTTAGCAGGACTTCTGCGACTCTAGTCGGCTACTTCCCTCACCTTCTTTTTCCTTCCCCTCTTCTTCATCACCGGCGCTTCAATGTCCTCGCCGCTGCTAAGGGCCAGTAGGATGCTCTCGGCATCCATGCCCTGTTGTAAGCCGTGCAGGAAGTTGAGCAGCAACTCGCTGCCTTTCAGCTTGTTGGTGTGCAAATGCGCCACGGCATCGTTCACCACCTTCATGGGGGTCTGCTTGCCCTTCAGCACGCCTTCGGTAATGCGCTTGTTCTTGCGCTTGCCGCTCTTGTACAGCTCTTCCACCTTGTCGGTGGCCTTGTTCAGGGCCTTCAGCA
>JBDTSG010000125.1:0-13659 GCA_039931265.1 Flavobacteriales bacterium | reverse complement strand
TCGCTATTGCCGGCATGGCAGTGGCATTTCCTGTTGGCATTGGTTTGGCGCTTGCAGTGGGCCACGGGCCAACGCAACGGCCGGGTGCTGCTGCCGTTTGAATAAGGACTGCACGGAAAGCCATCTCCACACCATCGTGCAGCAGTGCGGAATGAACGCTGCAAGCTCCGCCTATACGAACGGTTACGCTAAGGCGGGATAACGCACATGATGAGTGCCTCGCGGCCCTGTACAGGCCAATGACGCGCCTTGAGGTGACACAACACGCGCACATACTACAATAGGACTGACCAGAACCTGATCAAGTACGTTGCCAAGTTGTACTGCTTTTGCACAAAGGACAACAGCCCTTGGTGGAACCAGAATAGGTTCAAGGCGCACCTGTTCCCATTTACCGCGTGCTTGTACAGTATGGCAATGAACCTGTTGAGGTTCGTGCTGGACCGATACGACTTCCGCGGATCGCTGCACAGGTCTACCGCAAAAGGCGATCGATCATAGGTGATCCTGTGCAGGTACCTCACGGACCTATTGTCTTTTGCGCCGGACGTGAACAGGCACATCGCATTCCTGTGTAGGTGTCTAAAGCCCTCGCACTCGTCCCCGGCTTTCGTGTGCAGGTCTGTCTGGAAGCTGCACCCTTTGGGCAGGAACCTGTACAAGTTCGACACGGGCATGTACAAGAATGAACCAGGCAAGCCAAGGAAAGCCGCACCCCGCCAACGGTCGTTGCGCGGAAAGCACCGGTTGAAGGACGGGGTCGAGCGGTGGTCCACAAGCAAGGAACGGCTTCTCATGAGCAAATGCGCCCGCCGTTAAACATGTGTTAAAGTGGCACGGATACATACCGATCAATGGTTTCCCGCATTGTATATCACGGAAAGATTAACATTCCCTTTCCAACGAAGGCCATGAAAACGATAGTGGTAGGACTGGATGGATTGAGTGCGCTGGACAAAGTGGCCAAGTGCCTCTACATCGAAACAAAGCTGACCCTCAACTTGAGCTTCCCGAACCCCCAGCCATCGATAGCGGCCCTGACAGCCGGACGGCTGAAGCTGGAGAACAAGATCGCCGGAACCCTGGACGGCGGTAAGGCGGCCACCTTTGCCAAGGACGAGGCTGAAGCCGAGTTGGACGAGATGATCACCCAGGAGGCTGGTCATGTGCAAAGCATAGCGGGCAACAACGAAGCAATGATCCGCAGCGCCGGGTTCGATGTGCGCACGCGCGGTGGTCGTATTGGTCCGCTGTCGGCCCCGGCCAACCTGCGCGCCGACCTCACCGATCAAGTGGGCGAGATCAAAACGGACTGGGACCCGGTGCACGGTTCGCATGAATTCGAACTGCAACGCAACGACAAAGACCCAGCCGACGCGGCTGAATGGAAAGTGGTTGGCATGACCACCCAAAGCAAGTATCTCGACAAGGGCCTGGTCAGCGGCAGCGTTCACTGGTACCGCGTGAAAGCCCGTGGCACAGCGGGTGAAAGCCCGTACAGCGACCCGGCCCGCGCCATGGCAAGGTGATCTGGGGAGAGTTGCACGTGGACCAAAAGCGGCCCCGCCCGGAGTGTTCCGGGCGGGGCCGCTCCGTTCACGACGCGCCCGGTTCAGCATAGTGATCGGCAGTACACGTTGACGGCAGACATACTACGCATATCTTTAGTATATTGCTCCCATGTCTCCCGCCCCCGATACCCCAGAGGACAACGGCCGAATACCGGCCTTCACCCTAACCGAACTGTTGCTGGCCCTGGCCATCGTGGGCATTCTCGTCTACCTCGCTCTGCCTGATTACAGTCGGGTGGTTGCGAATGCCAAGGCCACCGAGGCCAAGCTCCAGTTGGAGCACCTGTACAGCTTGGAGAAGACCCACTTCTACGTACACTCCAAGTACAGCCCTGATCTACGTGAGGTGGGCTTTGAGCAACAACGATTAAGTACCGAAGGCGGCAATGCGAACTACCGCATCGAGGTGGCCGATGCAGCGGCCGGCAGCTTCACCGTACGCGCCACCGCCGTGGTGGACTTCGACCAGGACGGCGCCTTCAACCTGTGGGAGATGGATGAGCAGAAGAAGCTGAAGGAGGTGACCCCGGACTAAAAATGCTGCTGAAGGGATACATCATCGCGCTGCTGCTGCTGATCTTCTGGGAAGACCTGCGGCACCGGGCAGTGCATTGGTCGCTGTTCGCACAATTGGCGATCTGCCTTGGAGTACATGGTGTATTGTCCGCACGCAACTTCGTGTTTTGGCAGGACAGCGCATTCAACCTCATCTTCCTTGCCGTGCAATTCACCGGGGTGTTTGTCTATCTGGTAGTTCGGGAGCGCCGTTGGGTGAACCCATTGAAAGCACGGATCGGCGCAGGTGATGTGCTCTTCATGGCGATCAGCACACTGGCTTTCTCCGCGCCGGATTTTGCGCTGTACGTGGTGAGCGGCCTGTTCTTCAGCCTGCTCGCTTATGCTGTGCTTTTGCTGTTGCATCGGCGCGCTGAACGCACCGTTCCCATGGCCGGTTTCATGGCCTTGTACATGGGCATTTGGGTAGCGTTCGATCTTACCGGTGTCGTGGGTCGGTTGTCCAGCCGCCTCCTGATCACAGAATGGATGTGAGATGGAGATGATCGCCCTTGCCGACCCGCCGAGCGCGCTGCGTAACGCCATCACCGCCGAGCAGGCCTGGCACTATCGTGTCGTGCCGCGCGATGAGCAGGATGGGCAACTGATTCTTTCAGCGTCGAAAGCCGATCCCTCGATCGCGCTCGAACTCGAATTGTTGCTGGGCCGTTCCGTGAGGTTGGAAGGGGCACCAGTAGAAGAAGTGGACCGCCTGCTCGGTCTGCATTACCGACGCAGCGCACAGGCCTCGCGCCGCATAGATCTCTCCGCCCGCCATGCGGAGCACGTACTGACGGACCTGGTGGCCGAGGCCCGCGAACTGGGCAGTAGCGATGTGCATCTGGAGGTGTACGACGATCATGCCCGCGTGCGCATCCGTATCGATGGGCAACTGGTGGAGCGCTACCGCTACGCGAAGCAGGACCACCCCGCGTTGGTGAACAAGGTGAAGGTGCAGGCCGGGCTCGACATCAGCGAGAAGCGCCTGCCGCAGGATGGCCGCATGCTATTGCAAACGGCCGATGCCCGATCGGACATCCGCGTAAGTGTGCTGCCCACATTGAACGGTGAGAAGGTGGTGCTACGCCTGTTGGGCCAGGACGCTTCGCGCCTGGACCTGGCCACATTGGGCATGAGCCCTCAGCAACTGCGCGACTACGAATTCGGAATGCGCCGACCGCATGGTATCATATTGATCAGCGGTCCCACCGGCAGCGGCAAGACGACCACACTGTATGCTACAATGAAGGTGTTGAACGAAGTGCGGCGCAACATCCTCACCATCGAGGATCCGATCGAATACACACTGCCCGGCATCAACCAGGTGCAGTTGAAGGAGAGCATCGGGCTGGATTTCGCACAGGCGCTACGCACCTTCCTGCGGCAGGATCCAGATGTGATCATGGTGGGCGAAGTGCGCGATGCGGACACCGCGCAGATGGCGATCCGTGCCGCCCTCACGGGTCACTTGGTGCTGAGCACCATACATACCAACAGCGCGTGGGGTACGATCGCACGCCTCATCGACATGGGTGTGCCGCCCTTCCTCATCGCGAACACGATGAACCTCTCCGTTGCGCAACGTCTGCTGCGCACATTGTGCGCATGCTGCAAACGCATCGAGCAAATGCCGGCCGAAGAGGTGGTCGCACAAGGCATTGCGCTACTTGGACCGTTGACCCATGCCGTACCGGTCGGTTGCCCTGAATGCCACTACACCGGTTATGCTGGTCGCGTGGCTATCCACGAGGTGTTGCTCATCGACACGGCACTGGCCACGATCATGCGCACCGGTCGCACCGAGGAGCCGGAGTTGCTTTGCACGCGGGGCACGGAACGGCTTGCCGATCGCGCCCTGGACCTGCTCCACGCGCAGCGTACCAGCTTGGAGGAAGTACTGCCCATTGCAACCGGTCATTGATGAGCGAGAAGATGCATACGCTCCACCGGCTCCTCCTGTGCGTTCTGTTGCTGCTCTTGTCCACATGCGCACTCTTCGCGCAGCAGGACCGCTTCTTGGCGCTCTCGCAACTGCTCGAAAGTGCCGTGGTGGACCAACCGGGCCTGGACGAAACGGTGGAACTGAGCGTGAACGGTGCCACCGTGCAGGAGTTCGTGCGCGCGCTGGGGATGAACCACAAGTTGAACATCAGCGTGGATCCGAAGGCGCCCGGAACCATAACGAACAACTTCAGCAATGCGCGCGTGGCGGATGTGCTCCTCTACTTGTGCAAGAACCACGACTTGGACATTGAGTTGATAGGCACGATCATTTCGCTCAAGCAATACATCGCTCCGGTGGCAGCGCCGCCACCGATCACGCTGCGGCCACCGGCCGTGGTGTACAGGAGCGACAGCGCCTGGATCGATCTCGATCTGAAGAAGGATCGCCTGGACAGCGTGGCCATGGCCATCGCGGAACAAAGTGGCCGTAACGTCGTGCTGGCTCCCGGGCTCGAAGAGAAGCGCGTGTCGATCTTCCTGAAGAACAGCCCGTTGGATGCGGCCATGGAAAACCTCGCCTTCTCCAATGATCTCGATGTACGGAAGTCACCGGACGGCACTTTCCTGTTGGAACCCGTCGCTTCGGACGCATTGGCGACGAAAGGCCACAACGGCAGGCACAAGGGTGTGCTGGCCGATGGTGGCGGATTCCAGATGGCCGTGGCCCCGGACGGGCGCTTAACGCTTCAAGTGACCGATATGCCCTTGGCATCGCTCATCGAACAGGTGTCGCGTGCAGTCGGGGTACAGTTCTTCCTGCACGACAAACCGGAGAGCATTGTGACCGCGCAACTGACGGACGCCAGCTACGATGAGTTCCTTGACAGGATGCTGACCGGAACGGAGCACACTTATGAGAAGACCTCGGATGTGTACGTGATCGGAAAGCGGGATCTGGAAGGCCTTCGTTCCACCGAATTGGTAAGGCTTGAGAACCGGACTGTGACCGATGTACTGGTGGCGATCCCCGATGCCATCAAGAAAGATGTGGTGGTCACCGAGTTCAAGGAGTTGAACGCAGTGATCCTCAGTGGATCCGAACCGCGCATCGCAGAGATCAAGAGCTTCCTCCGACAACTGGACCAACTGGTGCCCGTGGTAACGATCGAGGTGCTGATCGTGGATGTGAAGCGCAGCAAAAACATAACCTCAGGGATCACGGCAGGTATAGGTAACGGTCCGGAGGAGAGCGGTGGCGGGCTGTTGCCGAGTGTGGACTACAACCTCACTAGCGGTTCCATCAATGCGCTCATCAACAGCTTCAACGGCTTCGGTGTTTTCAACTTGGGTAATGTGACACCCGGCTTCTATTTGGGCATACAGGCGTTGGAGACCGATGGCATGCTGAAGTTGCGCAGCACACCACAGCTCAGTACGCTCAATGGTCATGAGGCGACGCTCAGCATCGGCGAAACGGAGTATTACCTGGAAATACGGAACGACATCATCGGTACGCAGAACCCGACGATCAGCACCTCGCAGATCTACAAACCCGTGAACGCCGATCTCTCGCTCAAGATCCTGCCCATCGTGAGCAGCGAAGGTTTCGTAACGCTCGACATTGAAGTGAACCAGAGCGATTTTACGGATCGCATATCGAACACCGCACCGCCCGGTACGGTGGAGCGCAAGTTCAAATCGATGGTGCGCGTGCGCAACAAGGAAATGGTGATGCTCGGCGGCCTGGAAGAGAAGGAAGCGACCCGCAGCGGCCGGGGCCTTCCTTTGATCGCTCGCATCCCCGTGCTCAAGTGGATCTTCGGCAGCCGGAGCGCTGGCAACCGCAAGAGCAAGCTCACCATCTTCATCCGGCCCACCGTGGTCTACTGAGATGAACGTCCAGCAACTCATCATCGGCACAGACCAGCTAGCTGGTGTGGAAGCCCGGCAGCAGCCCGATGGTTCATGGCTTTTCAACTGGGTGCATGCGCAGAACGCGAAGAAGGGTGTGAAGGTGCTGCGCCACGGTGCCGGTGTTGCGGATGCAAGGGATTTGATGAAGGCTATCGGGCCTAGGTTACCGATCGTGCTCGTCCTGCAACATGAGCGTGCCATGCTGCGGCGCATCGATGGGAACTTCGATCAGGAGCGCGACCTCCCCAAGCTGCTGCCCAACGCACAGCCCGGTTCGTTGCTGGTGGAAGTCGTGGAGTACGGCGCGAGCAGCGACGTATGCATCGCACGGCTCCAGAATGTACAACCGGTGCTGGATCAATTGACCGGTGCCGGTGCGCGCATCACCCGGCTCTTCATTGGGCCATTGGTGATAGCTGGGCTCCGCGAAATGGTGGACGAGGGTGCGTTCATCGGCCCCTATCGCATCGAAGCCGATGGACCGGGCCCGATCACCGTGCTGCGCGACGTTCACCGCGAACGGGCTCCGCTGGTGCTTGGTGATGAACACGTCGAAGGCGCTTGCACCCTGGCTTTCGCGGCGTGCTGGCAACGTTGGTTCGCTCCCCTGCCAATGCGCATGGCCGATCTGCAACTGGTCAATACCGCACAACGCGAGGAGCGCTTCCGCCTGATCTACGAACGCGGTGTGCTGGTCCTCATGTTCCTCCTCATGACTTTCCTCGGTGTGGATCTTTTCCTGCGGCATACGATGAGCAGCGAGCAAGCCGGATTGCAGGAACAGTTGCAACAGCACGAGCTGCGATCCGCCACTCTCGCTACGCTGCAAGGCTCGATCGCTCTTCGGAAGCAATTGCTCGTTTCGTCCGGTGCATCGGCCAGTGCGGATGTGTTGGGCATTGTGGACCAGGTGGCAGCCAGTGTACCTGAAGGTGTTCAGCTCTCGGAACTTTGGTCCTCGCCGACGGATGGACCGGTGCGCAAGGAGGAGCCATTCAAGCGCAAGGATGGGCTGATGGTGCTGGCCGGTTCCGCGCAGGATGCGAGCGTACTGGCCGGCTGGGTAAGCTTCCTCGGCACGCTCCAAGGGATCAAGCATGCGCGGTTGGCTGGATTGGAGCAGGACAAGGAACGCGGCGCGCCGGTGTTCCGGATCGAGATCGAACTGGCATGAAGCGCTTCAATTCATATAAGCATCGCTGTCTGCTGCTGGGAACTGTCGCATTGTTGCTCTGCGCCTTCTTCTGGTCCAAGCGCTTGGGTCCTTCCATTGCGCAATGGCGTGCGGCCTCTTCGCTCTCGGAGCAGTTGTCAGCAGGCCAGGATGAAGCGGCGCAGATCGCCGCGCTCGAAACCGAATTCCAACAGCTCAACACCGCGCTCGGCGATCTGGGCACGCCTGCCGATCAGGCCTGGCAAGCGGTCTTGGATGAACTGGCAAAAGGTGGATCCACCGGCGTTCAACTTCACGTGATCGAAACGGAGATCACCAGCGAACTCGATGGCAACCGCCTTCATGTGCTGCCCATCACGCTGCGAGGCCCGTTCGCCGGATTGCTGCGCACCGCCAACCGGCTGCATCGCACCGTACCTGAGGCACGTCCTGTTTCTATCCGCTTCCATACCGAACGCGCGGGTTATGGTGGGCAACGCGCTCTGCTCATGACCCTGTACCTCCAAAAGATCGTCGATGAAAACGCATGAACGTTGCCTTTTGATGGTGATCGCCTTTGTGGTGTTTCCCGCGTGTACGGAAGTGTTCGAGGAAGACCTCGAGGGCGCAGGTGTGGTGCTCCTCACCCCGCCGCCCGATCATACCACAACGGCGAACCAGATCCAGTTCCGCTGGGAAACTGTACCCCACGCCAGTAACTACCGGATCCAAGTAGCCTCGCCTTCGTTCGTCAACCCCGCTTCGTTCTTGACCGATTCCGCCAGCGCGAACACTTCTTGGACACAGACCTTCAGCCCGGGTACCTACGAATGGCGGGTACGCGGGGAAAACAGCAACAGCCACACGGAGTACTTCACGCGTGCGTTCACCATCGAAAGCACGGAGGATCTCACCGGCCAAGTACCCTTGCTGGTTTCGCCCGCTGACAACACCGTTACGAGCAACACGTCGGTCACCTTCGAATGGGACACATTGCCCTTCACCGACGACAATCGTTTCCAGTTGCGCGAGGACGACCAACTGGGCACCGTGGTTCAGGATCTGATCACCCCGGACAATACCATTACGTTGTCCGCCCTGACCGAAGGCCATTTCGCTTGGGGCGTGCAAGCGACCAATACCGTCCCTTCCTCTTCCGCGTTCGCCTTCCGCTCCATAACCATCGATACCACGGCACCGACAGCACCGGTGCAGGTAACTCCGGCCAGTGGTGCCACACTGACGGATGGCACCTTCATCTTCCTGTGGCAAGGTGGACAGGACGCGCTTACCAATACCAGTGATTCGCTGCTCGTCAAGGATGCGTTTTCCCAGCTGATCCGTTCCATCGGTGGTCTGGACGGATCGCATGCCGATTCACTGGGTACCGGCACTTACACGTGGTCGGTAAAAACCGTTGATGCTGCGGGCAACGCATCAACGGCCGGTCCGATCGCCTTCACCGTACCATGAAGCGCAAAGGCATCACCATTGCATTATTGTTGCTGGTCGTGGCCGTGTGGGGGTGCGTGCTCTTCAAGGTGGTGAGGCGGCCTGCCGACAATTTTGAGCAAGTGCGTCAGGTGCGCGGAACACAGTGGGCGGATGCACCCGTGTTGGAGCCGCTGCCGGATGAAGCACTTGGCAACTATCGCGATCCCTTCCTTGGCGATGCGGCGAAACCAAGTACAGGGGTGGACGCCGGCGCGCGCCAACACGTTGCCGTGGTGAAATCAGTGACCCGGGGACCGAACGGATACAAATGGCCCAGCATCGCCTACCACGGTTCATTGCGCAACAATGGCAAGGAACGCAGCATCGCGCTCCTGAGCATCGATGGCCGTGAAGCCATGGTACCCATAGGTGCGGAAGAACGCGGCCTGCGCGTGAAGGCCATCTATACCGATTCGGTGCTGGTGGCCGCGAACGGCGAGGTGCGCGTGGTGGTTAGATAGGATCAGAAGGCCGTGCTCAGCTTGAACATGGGCAGGTACATCGCGACCAGGATCAGCCCGACGAAGACAGCGATGAACACGATCATCACCGGTTCGAGCACGCTGCCCATCAATCCGGTGCGGTGTTGCACCTCGGCGGTGTGCTGCTCGGCCATCTTCATGAACATCACATCGAGTTGCCGCACTTCCTCGGCCACGGCGATCATGGCCACATCCTTCGCATCGAAGAGCGGATGCGCGGCACAGGCTTCGTGGAGCGCACCACCCTTCAACACGCGGTCGCGGATATCGACCAAAGCGTGGCGCAGGCTATGCAAGCCAACAAGTTCGCTGCCCAAAGCAAGGGCTCGGTCCAAAGGCAACTGCGCGCCGAGCATGGAACCCAACGCACGGTAACAACGCGCGAACTGCGCCTGTTTGTAGATCGGACCGACCAACGGAAGGCGCACCGAGATCCACGCCGTGAAGCGTTGCACGGGTGGGCGGCTCCTGAACAATGCGAACGCGCCGATCGCAGCACCGATAACAATGAACAGGCCCAGGAGGATCGGACCCGACCAGTGCGACATCCTCACCATGAACTGCGTGATGGCCGGCAGTTCCGCCCCACTGCGGCTGAAGACATCGGAAAACATCGGCACCACCACACGTAGCATGAATACCACCACAGCACACGTGACGAAAAGCACGAAAGAAGGATATGCGAAGGCGCCCATCAAAGTGCGTTTCAGTTTCACTTTCGCGGCGAAGTGCTCGGCCAGTTCACCCAGCACATTGGGAAGGCGGCCGGTCTCCTCCCCTACCTGGATCGTCTGCACTTCATAGGGAGCGAAGCTGCCCGTCTCCTGAAACGCGCCCGACAAAGTGCGGCCCTGTGCCAGCGAGCGGCGCAGCCCGGCGAAGAGCCGCTTGGATCTTTCATCCTTGCGCGTGCGGCCCAGCAGGTCCAGCACCGTTGCGGGATCCACACCGGAGGCGATCAGCATGTGCAACTCCTGATAGAACTGTTGCTTGGGCTTGTCGCCCAAGGCACGAGCTAGCGGAAGGCCGTCCACTACTTCAGCAAAGCGGCGCTGGATCGCCAACCATACGGCAGCCGCCGATGGGCGCTGCTGTTCAGCGTGACGCAGTGGGGGTGTTGGGATCGGCATCGGTACGTGCAATGGCTCGCAGCGTCATGGCATCATAGCGCTTGCGGAAGGTGATAGCTTGTTCGCTGCGTTCGGTCGTGACCGTGATCGTGATCTCATCGGTGGGGTGTTCGCGAACGCTCACCCCTTGCCAGGTGCATGCAACCGTATGCACCGCCCGCAAAAGTGTATCAGCGCTTGCTGCCGTATTCCGGAGCAGAGCGCCATCATGCACTTCATAGGCGATCGTTCGCCCGTCCCGTTCCGATATCCTGAACCCCTCGGGTGTTCCCTTTACGCTTATACCAGCGTCGATGTCACGTGTGATAACCTGGTGCGTCGTCCGCACGTCCTCCAACACTACATCGGCTTGCGACCAACGATCTGCAGCGCGCGCCATGAAACCGATGATGCTGTAAGCGAAAGCAACCAAGATGCTCATTAGCAGAAGCGCCACAGTCAGCTCCAACAACGTGAAGGCCTTCAATCGCGCCATGGCCCGGGTAATATGCGTTGCGCTTCGAGGATCGTTCCGTCGCCTTCCACAACGGTCACTTTGACCGAACGCTGTTCACCACTGAGGATCTCCTGATCGATGCGAATGGTGAACCCGTCCTTTTCAAGTTCCCCCAAGGCGACGCGTTGAGCCGCTTCGATCCGCGCGAACATGTCGTCCGCAGCCAATCGTGCTCGCGTTCGCCTGTTCGATCGGTCGCCCTCCACCACGTTGCTGAAGATGAGCACCGCAGTGGCGAGGACACCGCCGAGCAGGGCCATCGCGACCAAGGTCTCCAGCAAGGTGGCCGCGCGCAGTTTCATGGTCGTTCCGTTGTAGCGGTCCAAGCAAGGACCGTATGCACGGCCCCGGTATCCCACAACCCGATGCCCGCGAAGTGCGGATCGTGCAGGGGCCGTACCACTGCATCGAGCAGGTGATCGCGGTACACCGAGCTGGCGGTGCGCAGCGTAAGGCGGTCGGCCATCAGCACACCCTCGAAAGTCCCGCGGACTTCCACCGGGCCGTTGTTCCAGAGTTCACCCGCCACATAGGAACCGACCCCCAATTGCACGAGCACAAAGGCGTTGGCGTCGTTCTTCGAAGCGACCCCGAGGATAGCTCCCTCGCAGCGCGCGCCTTCACCCAGTGCGATCAGCGCAGTCTGTCCGCCGCGCGGTGAATGATCGGGGCACTCGCATACCAGCACCGACGGATAGAGCAGTTCCACCTCCTTGCCTACTGTGATCGCCTCCGTGGCGAAACACTGCAGGCTGCCCTTGAACCCCTCAGCAATGTGGATCTGCGGTGCGATCACGATCGCATGCCCCATACCGAGATCGGCCGCCAAGCGCAAACTGTCGCGCGAATGCACGACGATCCGTCCTTCGAGCACGCGACCGCTCAGCGTGTGCGTTCCGTTCGCATCCACGAACAAGATGCCCTCATCGAAGGCTACCCGTAGCGTGTCGTCAGCGATCGCGTTCCAATCGACTGTACGGTCGTGTTGACGCGGCCCGCGCAGTTCGGCCATCGTATTCAAGGCATCGCGCACATGCTCCGGCAGTTCCGGGAATTGCCGTTCACTTGTGCGCTGGCCATCGATCTCTAGCGACCCCGAAAAGGGGTTGCCCTCGATGTATGCCCTGCGCAGCCCTGCGTGCGGCAGGTAGCAGGGCCCTTCGATCACTGTCGCTCCCGCCAAGGCAATGGGTTCACCATGATCGGCCAGCCACAGCCCAGGGGCATCGGCAGGCCATTGGCACGCCATGAGAGAGGACCAACCGTATCCTTGGTCGCTCTGTTGTGCACGGCATGCACAATGCCAGTACAGGCCCCATGCACTTGCCACCATCATGACGCTGTCCGACCCGGGTCCTTCGTACTGCGCATCATCAATGAAGCGAGCGGATGCACATTGCATCAACGCATCGTGCGCTCGATCACGGGCCGTAGTGAATGCCAGCCAGCGCTCGGTGCGCATGCTGCGCAAATGGGCCGTCAGCAGCACCCCACCCAACAATGCCGACAAGAGCAAGGCTACGATAACGGCATAGAACAGGGAAGCGGAGCGGATCACGACGTGGGTCCGTCAGTATTCGAAGGCGCGCTCCGCTTCTTCTTCCGCTGCTCCTCCACCTGCTTCTTTTTCCGCTCCTTGTCCAAGCCCTTCTGATCGATATCCTGGCTTTTCGCTTTTCTCCCCTTCTTCACGCGTTGTACCCCACGCGGTTTCTCCCCTGCGGCGTTGCCCTTCGCACGCTTCCCCTCCCGCTCCGCTGCCCGCTTCTCGTTGCGCGCCTCGTGCTTCATCTTCATTTCGGTGATGCCTTCACCTCCGATGGCGAGGCGTTTGGTATGCACATAGCCTTTCCGCCATTTGGTAATGCTGCGCAATTTGCCGTCAGCATCCCAGGTGCGCCACTCACCATGGCGCAAGCCTTTGCGCATCTCGCCGCAGGTAATGATCTGTCCATCCGGCGTGAACTCCGTGTACGGGCCATCGAGCACGGCACCCGCCACTCCCCCCACCGTCGCTTGCAAGCGCTGGCCCTTCCACCAATGGTATTCAAGTCCAGGCTCCGGTTGCACACTATACTTTTCCAATGCGAAGGCTTCAATTGTCTTGTCGGGCAGGCTGGTGCGGATGGTGGTGCGCTTGCTTTGCTGCGCGAAGGCGGCGCCACAGAGCGCAATAAAGAGGAAGACCAATGTTGTGCGCAGCTGAGACATGGGGCGAAGTGGAATGGTAGGCACTAAAGATATGTGAAGCATTGCAGGCGCCTCCCATTCGCAACCCTCGCCTAGCCCCATGTCTTGTCAGAGGATCCACCCATGTCGAGAAAGACGGCTATCTCAGCGTGTCAGATCGTTCGCAAATCCCCGCGGGCCATTAACAAGTGATCGTTACTGGCATGAAGTTGGCCAAAGCAGTGGAAGGAATTCAGGTCTGTAGCTTTGACATAGAATCAAACTATCCTTCGTGTCGACGATCCATCTGAAGAGAAATGCGGAGGCCTTGAACGATCGGTTCATTGCGGCCATGGAGGAACTGGGCTATACAGGCTACAGCCTTAGTAAGGCATTGGGTACTTCGGAGGCGGTGATCAGCAACATCCGCAACCGCAAGAACCCCCCTAACATATTGTTGGTCCGCGATTTACTTGACAAGCATTTAGCGTTGGACCCGGACTGGCTCCTTTTCGGTCGCGGCCAGATGCTGCGGGACAAGGGAGAGGCGGATCCCGCTGAACGCAAGGGTGTTAAGAGGGGGGACCTGCTCGCACGCGTTGACAGACGCTTGGAGAGTCTGGAACAATTGATCAAGAAGTCCCTCCATACACAATTGGAAAGGACAGTGATCGAGGATGAAACGATTTCCGATCTGGCCGAGCGCGTCCAAGCCTTGGAGAAGGAGGTTGTCGGCATCAAGAAGCCCGGA
>JBDTSG010000124.1:0-4281 GCA_039931265.1 Flavobacteriales bacterium | reverse complement strand
GCCCGGAAATACAAAGCGTTGACTTCGGTCAGTACCTCCTTGTGCATGTCGATAATGATGTCCAGTTGGCGCAACAGATCCGCGTCGGCATACCTCGTCCGGGCAAGTTCGGCTGTGAAGATTAGCGCCCTGTTGTAGGTACGCAAGCGTTCCGGACAACGTTGACCCAACGCAAAGACATCGCGATTCTGGAGCAGGCTTAACTGGCCGAGAACATTGATCATCCCCTGAATGGCCATGTAGTTGGACCTTAAGGCGCGATCGAGCAACGCCGGGCGGTCGCTATAGACCAACTGGGCCAGTTGTTTCAAGACGTTGATCCCTTCTACGGGCGTTATACCCCTGATCGCAGCCCAATCGCGCAGCGACAAATGACCGATCGCGATCAACTCAGTGCGTTCATCTTCTTTCATGACCGTTAGTGGGGTTTTAGGTCTCGGTGTTGAAAATAGGCGTTTCGTCCTACCTCAATAGAGTTTCATCGACAAAACGAGAATCGGTTGCCTAACGCATCGGCGCGGCCCACATTGCCATGCGCGTGCTAAGACCGTGCAGGTCGCCCCAGCGGTTTCTCCGCCATTCCATCGAAGCATCGCAGCCGTTCGTCGAGAATATTGAACCGGGAGGTGCTTGGCGGGGTTGAAGGCCCAAGATGCTCAAGAACATGCTCCTGAAAACTACCCGCGCACTCCTGTTGGCCAGCCTCACATGGGCTGCGTCGTTCCCCGCCAATGCCACCAGCTACTACATCAGTACGGATGGCAATGATGCCAATAGCGGCACCAGCCAAGCACAGGCTTGGAAAACGATCGGACGAATGACCCAGAGCATCTTCAGCCTGCAACCCGGCGACCAGATCCTCTTCAAGCGCGGTGGCACATACTCGGGTCGTTTGGAAATACCCCTGAGCGGCTCGGCATCGCAGCCCATCACCATCGGGGCCTTCGGATCGGGGAACGACCCCATCATCAGCGGTGCGGTGGCTACCACCAACTGGACCGTGTACCAAGGGAACATCTGGAAAACGACAGTTACCGAAGACGTCAAATTCCTCTTCAGCGGCGGGCAATTGCAAACCCTTGCGCGTTACCCGAATACCGGTTGGCTGCGCAACGACAACGGGAACGCAACCCAGATCACCGATGCGGCATTGACCCAGCCGGACGGCTACTGGGTGGGCGCACAACTGGTTCTGCGCAGCAGCAATTGGAGCTACGATACACCGATCATCGGTGGGCACACCGGGACGACGATCACCTTCCCCAGCGTGTTCAGCAACCTGGCTCAATACGATTGGGGCTACTTCATCCAGAACAAGCTCAGCGAATTGGACGCCCCCGGCGAGTGGTACTACAGCGCCGGTGATGATCAGTTGTATTTCCGCGCACCGAACAATGCCGATCCCAACACCCTGAACGTACAGGCTGCTGTCAAACTGCACGGCATTTACGTGCACTGGAACGTGCACCATGTGAAGATCCAAGACCTTGATTTCCGTTACCAGACCGAAGCCAGCGTAATGAACAGCGGTGGATACAGCGTAACCGTCCAGGACTGCTCGTTCGCTGATACCTACAAGGCCATCCACAGCTATGGCCATGACGGTCTGTTCACCGGCAATACCATCACCAAGACGTTCGGTACGGCAGCGCATATCATGGAGGACAATTGCACGATCTCCAACAACACTTTCCAGGACGTTGCGCTATGGCCGGGCTTAGGTGAAACGACATGGGGTTACATGGGCCTTCGCGTGAACGGCCAGAACTACACGGTAGCGAACAACACTTTCGACAACATCGGATACATCGCCATCGCTCCTGAGGGCAGCGGGGTGGTCGAGAAGAATTTCATCAGCGGAGCGATGGCCACACTGAACGACGGCGGCGGCATCGCCTTCGACAATGCGGACGGGCTCATCATCCAGGATAACATCGTCACCGACCTGATCGGCAGCCTGGAAAGCAGCGCGCCGGATTTCGAGAACTACGTTCCCATCAACCACGGCATCTACTTCGGGAACACTTCGATCAAGAACACCATTGTACGGCGCAATACGGTGGCCCACTGCGCGGGCAGTGGCATCCACGTGGACCATACCATGTTGAGCGTGAACAACGAGGTGCGCGACAACGTGCTCTACGACAACCAGATCCAACTGAGCATCAGCGATGCCAGCAATTACAACAGCGCCGGCGCAACACCACCGTTCTACGTACCCAACTTCAACGACGTGTACAGCGGGAACATCATGTACTGTTTGAAGGACGAGCAATTGTGCATGTGGATGTACAACACGCACGCCGCCGGCCCCGTGGACTTCGGCACCTTCACCAACAACCACTATTTCAACCCATGGGACGAGATGGCGGTCCTCATCCACAACACCTTCAGCGGTTGGCAAAAGCGGTTCAGCTTGGACCGCTGGCAGGTGGAACGCGGAGAGGACGCCGGTAGCACCATCAGCCCCTTGCACCTGAACAAGTACGAAGTGCAGAGCGTGGTCGGCAATAACCTCACTCCGAACGGCAACTTCGACAACAACGTGAACGGCTGGGGCGGTTGGCCCACCAATGCGCAGCTCTCGCAGGACTACACCCACCTGGACAACGGAGCGTGCAAGATCAACTTCCCCGATGGCAGCCTCTACCCCACTTTCGGGCTGCGCCATACGACCACGATCAACATCACCAACGGGAACTGGTACCGCATGAAGTTCAGTTTGCAGAGCAACACCAACGGCGAGGTGAAGGCCGGCTTCAAAACGCTCAGCCAAGAGGTGGGACCGCAGATGTACGGTGACAAGTTCATCCCCTTCGGCCCGGCACGCCGCGATGTGGAACTCATCTTCCAGTGCACCCAGAGCGAAGCCGGCTACAGCCGCTTCGACAATATCTGGCAGGAACCCGTCTACTGGTTGGACAATGTGAAGATGGAACGCGTCACCGTGCAGGAGGTGGATCCATACCAGAACCACGTGCTGTTCTTCAACAACCAGACAACGGCGCAGGACTTCCCGCTCACCGGTTGTTGGGCCGAAGTGGACGGCACGTTGCACAGCGGTTCGATCACGCTCGGCGCCTTCCAAGGGACCGTGCTGGTGCGCCAGGACGACAGCGTCTGCGGCTTGAGCACCGGAGTGGAAGAAGAGGGGGGCAACAGCGCGGCGACGGATCTGCGGATCTTCCCCAACCCAGTGGCATCAGGTAGCGCCGTTCATTTCACGCAGCCCTTGGCACAGGAAACCACCTTCCGATTGATCGATGCCCAAGGTCGTGCGGTAATGAGCGAACAACTTGAAGCCGGGACCCAGGAAATGAAGATCGACAACAGCGTTGCCCGTGGCGCTTACACCTTGCTGCTCGCCACTGCCGACGGCAGCAAGCATGACCGGTTGGTCGTACAGTAGATCATCCTCCATTCAAAGCGGAATTCCCCGACATGTCGGGGAATTCCGCTTTGCTGAGCTTACGCCGGACCGATAGGCCGCGGGAGGATGCGTGCCGGATTGCCAACGGCAATGTGCCGGGATGGGACATCCTTCAGGACGACAGCGCCAGCGCCGATGGCAACATCATCCCCAATAGTGATCGGACCGATGATCACGGCATTCGCGCCGATATCAACTCGATCCCCGAACCGCGGGCTGCGACTGTATCCGCCATCCTTCAATTTCCGATTACCTATGGTGGTGCTGTTGCGCACCGTGCAACCCGATCCGAACCGGGTACCATCGTTGACGACCAACGCTTGGCCGTGATCGATCCGGAAACCGGGACCAATGCTTGTCTTCCAAGGCAGTTCGATGCACATGAACCACTCCACTGTCAATCGGTAGAGGATGAAAAGCGGGAGGAATAGGATGAAGCTGACGACGTTCAGGCGCAGCAAATGCAAGGTCCTGAACCACAACATCACGAACCGGCCCTTCGGATTGCGCGCGTTGGCTCGCCAATCCTGTGAGATGTTCCAAGCGCTGGCCATGGTCATTGCTGCAGCGGCGAAGATGATACCCTCCGGTTGAACATCAACTTCAAGAGCTTGGGGATGTGCAAGGCTATCGTGACCCCTTGCGCTAACAAGGCTTGAAACGCGTTCATGCCGACCGCGTCGCTCAGCTTCCTGCGCTCGTCCAGTGTTTTCTTCAACGGGATCGTCATGCTGGCACCACCCGCGCTGAAGTTCGCAAGCACTTCGGGCAAGTAGAGGAACCCGTCCCGGTTTTCCATCCGAGCGCGAAGGGTCCAGTGGTGGTCGCCGCCGATCTTCAGGTCCGTGCGG
>JBDTSG010000123.1:0-15773 GCA_039931265.1 Flavobacteriales bacterium | reverse complement strand
AGCATGTTCTCGAAATCGCAATCGGCGAATACGAGCACCGGGTTCTTGCCGCCCAATTCCAAGCTCAACTTCTTGAACATGGGCGCTGCCACGCGCGCGATCTCCGCGCCGGTCTTTGTTCCGCCCGTGAAGCTGATCGCCGGTATGCGTGGGTGCGCGACGATCGCGCTGCCGACCTTGGGACCAAGGCCGTGTACGATGTTCAACACGCCCGGAGGAATACCCGCTTCGTTGCACAACGCGCTCAACATGTACGCGGTCATCGGTGTAACCTCGCTCGGTTTGGCCACCACGCAGTTACCGGCCGCCAGCGCCGGTGCGATCTTCCAAGTGAAGAGATACAGCGGCAGGTTCCATGGACTTATGCATCCTGCCACACCGAACGGTTGCCGATCGGTGTAGTTGATCGCCACATCGTCCATCATATGGCTCTCGCTGGCGAAGTGCAGAATGCCCGTTGCGAAGAACCTGAAGTTGCTGATCGCGCGCGGGATGTCAACGCGGCGTGCCAACGAGAGCGGCTTGCCGTTGTCGCGACTTTCGGCGGCTACGAATTTCTCCAGGTCGCGCTCGATCAAGGCGGCCAGCGCAAGCAGCTTGTCGCTCCGGCCCTCGCGCCCCAAAGCGTTCCATCCGGGGAATGCCGCATGCGCAGCTTCAACTGCGCTCTCCACATCGCGCTCGTCGCTATCGGGCAGTTGCACATAGGCCTCGCCTGTGGCGGGGGCGTGGCTCACCAACCACTGGCCGGATGCAGCAGCCTGGTGTTTGCCGTTGATGAAATTGAGGATCGGGGATCCCATGCTCGGAGCGAAGTTATCCATCGCGTTGCCAGCGAAACCTCCCAACGCCGAAGGGCCCGCTTTCGCGAGCCCTCCGACGCCTTGTTGCACTTGCCCCTGGTCCGGCTGCCGTGTTGCGGCGGCAGCGGCCTACTCGATGACAAGCCTCTTTGATATCGTATTCTCGCCCAGTACAACGGTGGCGACGTATGTTCCTTTTCCTCTGTTACGCAGATCCACGGTGCGGGCCTGCCCGCCACTGCCCATCACGGTCTCGCGGTAAACGACCCGGCCCGCAGCATCCGTGATGTACAATTCGCCGCTGCCACCTTCATCGGGTAACGGGAACGCCAGCGTGAACAGTCCACTGCTCGGATTCGGAAGAACGCGGAGATCGTCGGATGAAAGCGCACCACGACGGTCGCTCCCGGCTTGTGCGTCGTTCGCCGTTGCGAGTTTATCCACCCCTCCATCATCGGGGTTGCCGACCATCGTGTGAACGTTAGCGTTGTTGGGCTTCGGCTTGTAACGGTAGCGGAACACTTCCGCCTTCTGTCCTCCGTCCTGTCCGGCCTCTTTGTGGTTGGTCCGAATGATCACCTGACATAATGCAGGAACGGCAAGAGCGGATCCGGGATCGCATGGCGAGGTACGAACGTGCGCCTCCTTAACACCAACCACATCTTCATCGTTGGCAGCTAACCATGCCAAGGCTTCGTCGCCCGCCATCACTTGCGTGTTGGTGGCTTCGTCCGCATTGGTAACGATAGTAACGACGGTCGTACCCTCTACCTCACGCACCTCCACAGTGCGCGTTCCGCGGCGCTCCAGCATCTCTTGGGCGGTGGCTGTGAACGTTGCCGCTATAGCGGCATACAACAACAGGTGACGTGGTATGAACATGGTGGGAGGAGTTGGACGGTGCGAACGTATCGGAGCCATTTTCGGACAGCTGTTAAAGCCCCGCCAACACCGGTTAAAGAACGTTAAGTGACCTTGTCTCCCTAGGCACCGCGATACTTTGGCCACCCACCGGATCGTGTTGGAGCGGTGGCACTCGTGGACAAACGCTGGATCGCCGCCCTGCTCGTTGGGATCACCCTGGCGCTTGCCGGACTGACCATCATTCAGGTGCAGTGGATCCGAGGGGTCATCACGTTGCGCGATGCGCAATTCGGACAGAGCATCGATGATGCGATGAACGAGGTGAGCGAACGCATCGAGCGCGCGGATGCCTTGGCCGGTATCAAGCAGCATTCCGATGGCGGGAGGATGCTGGCCATGATCGATAGTATGCAGGCGGCTGTGCAGGGCCCGGCCAAGGGAGGCATCGCGATCGCCAACGGTGCGTCCGATGCATCGGACGGTGCCGTGTTGCGCGAGGCGCTCGTGGACGACATGGTGCGCGGGATCCTGTTCGGCAACACGCAGCGTCCCATTTCCGAACGACTGGATGAGAACCTGCTGGATTCTCTGGTCCGGGAAGAGTTGCGGGCCCGAGGTATTCTGGAGCCGGCGGTCTTCGCCGTCGTGGCCGACACCGGAGCTCCGATGATCCTTCACCTCGCCGACGAAAAGAACGAAGCCGGCGGATTGCTGTCGACCGCGCACCGCACACGACTGTTCCGGGCCGATCCGATCAGCGAACCGCATTGGCTCCTGGTCTTCGTTCCGGGCCAGCGTTCGCACATCCTGCGCGGCATGGGTTGGCAGCTTGCTATAGGTGGATTGTTGGTGCTGATCATCGCGGGGATGTTCGTGTTCACGCTGGTGACCATTGTGCGCCAACGGCGCATGGGGCAGATCAAGAACGACCTGGTGAACAACCTCACCCACGAACTGAAGACGCCCATCGCCACGATCGCCTTGGCATGCGAAGCGCTCACCGATCCCTCGCTGCCCAAGAACGAGGAGCGCACCAAGACTTTCACCAACATGATCCGCGACGAGAACAAGCGACTGGGCGTTCTGGTGGAAAGCGTGCTGCAGAGCGCTGTGCTGGACAGCGGACGCATGCGGCTAAGGCCCGTGGACCTGGACATGCACGCGGTGATCGCGGAAGTCGCGCGCAACACCAACATCCTGGCCGAGCGCCGCAATGGCCGCATCAGCACCGACCTGAAAGCCGATCTCGCGAACGTGAAGGGCGATCGCATCCACTTGGCGAACGTGCTCTACAATCTGGTGGACAATGCGGTGAAGTATTGCGAGAAGGAACCGCGCATCATCATCAGCACCACGAGCAACAATGCAGGCCTCGCCATTTCCGTGCAGGACAATGGGATCGGGATCGCGAAAGCGGAACTCAAACGCATCTTCGATCGCTTGTACCGGGTACCCACCGGCAACCTGCACAACGTGAAAGGCTTCGGTCTCGGCCTCAGCTACGTGAAAAGCGTGGTGGAAGGGCACGGCGGACGCATTTCCGTGGAGAGCGAACCCGGCATGGGCAGCACCTTCCGCATCAATATCCCCTTTGAACATGGACGCACAGCTTCGCCTGTTGGTGGTTGAAGACGACCCCAACTTGGGCGCACTCCTCACCGAATACCTCGGGGCCAAGGGCTATACCGTGGAGCTGCAGAGGGATGGCCAACAAGGCTACGCCGCATACAAGCGCGGGGGGCATGACCTTCTGTTGCTCGATGTGATGATGCCCGTGAAAGACGGTCTCACACTGGCGCGTGAGATCCGGAACGAGGACAAGCATGTCCCCATCATCTTCCTTACGGCGAAGAGCATGCGACAGGATGCCATCAACGGTTTCCTCAGCGGCGCGGATGATTACATAAACAAGCCCTTCCTAATGGAAGAGCTGCAGCTCCGGATACACGCGGTGCTGCGGCGCGTGCGGGGAGTTGCTGAAAAGGAGGAAGCGCCCACGCATTACGACGTCGGCAAGTATGCTTTCGATGTGCGCAAACAAACGCTCATCCTCGACGAAGAGCAGCGCAAACTCACCACCAAGGAAACCGAGCTCTTGCGTATGTTATGCGTACACCGCAACAGCGTGCTGCAACGCTCCGATGCCCTGCGCGAGATCTGGGGCGATGACAGCTACTTCAACGGTCGCAGCATGGACGTGTACATCGCCAAGTTGCGCAAGTACTTCAAGGACGATCCCGGCGTTGAGATCGTGAACGTGCACGGCAAGGGTTTCAGGCTTACGGATGGCGGCGGTGAATCAGCGTGAGGCTTCGCCGGATCAGAGGGATCCGGTCCTGCCACCATCAACGGGCAAATTGATGCCGGTGATGTAGCCCGCTGCCGGCGAGGCCAAGAACGCGATCGCATTGGCGACTTCCCCCGGTTGCGCGAACCGACGCATGGGCACTTCGTTCTTCATCTCCTGCGCAGCGGCATCGATGGTAACACCGCCTTTCTCGGCCTTGCCCTTCAATATCGCACCGAGGCGCTCCGTCTCCGTGGCGCCCGGCAGCACGTTGTTCACGGTGATGTTGTAACGCCCAAGTTCATTCGCCAAGGTCTTGCTCCAGTTCGCCACCGCGCCACGGATCGTATTGCTGACCCCGAGCCCGTGCAAAGGCACCTTAACGCTGGTGCTGATAACGTTGATGATCCGGCCGCGGCCCGCTTCCTTCATACCCGGCAGCAGCGCCAACACCAAGGTCTGGAAGGCCAGCAGGTGCAAGCGGAAGGCACTTTCGAAAGCAGCTGTGGATGCCTCGTGGGCAAGTCCAGGTGGCGGGCCACCGGTGTTGTTGATGAGAACGGTGATCGGTCCTTGGGCCTGAACGTGCGCTTCAACGGCACGCTGAAGTCCCGGCGTATCGCTCATGTCCACAGCAAGGAACATGTGCTGCTGGCCCGTTGACCGGTCCAAGGTGGTAAGCGCCTTCGTAAGCCCATCGGCTTTGCGCGCAAGCAACGTTACCCGTGCACCCAGCAGTGCCAGTTCCTGCGCGGCCGCCAAGCCGATGCCTTGGGTGCTGCCGCACACCAAGGCGTGCTGTCCATCAAGCCGAAGGTCCATGCGTTCTCTTCTGGTCCCACACCGCTGCGGAAGTATCGGGGGGCGGCCAAGGTAGCGGGCCAACGCTGTAGCCGATCGTGCATAAGTAGCGTATGGCTGAATGTGTTGGAACAACGCTATGCAATGACATTTGCAACCCTACGAACCCTCTACCACACCACACATGAAAGCACTATTACGATCCATATCCGTGTCCTTTGCGGCACTGCTGTTCGTTCACCTGAGCGCACAGCAACCCGGCCAAGCCCGGCCTCATGTTCCCCAGCCGAAAACCGTTCAATCGGTCAACCATCAGCGCGTGGCATCGTTGACCGCGAACCCACAAGGGACGACCAATGTCATTCAGGAATTCCGCGGCGGACCCCCCACGAACGACAACTGTGCGAACGCCCAATCCTTGACCGTTGGCACGAACTGCTCAGCCCCAACTGCTGGCGACAACTCCCAAGCCACCCAGAGCGTGGTGGGCCCGGCGTGCGATCCGACCACCACGGGGATCTACGCCGATGTCTGGTACAGCTTCAACAGCGGTAACAACACCTCCGTGCTGGTGGACCTGGTGCCCGGCATTACCATGACGGACAATGTGCTGGTGGTGCTGGACGGCTGCACAGGCACCGAACTCTTGTGCTTCGTGTTGCCCGTAGGCCCACAATCGGTTGCGGTGAACACCAATACGAACTACATCATCCGCATCTACTCCAACACGCAATACGGCGACCCGGGCCCATTCACGATCTGTGTGAGCTCCCCGGGCGCTGCGCCCGCGAACAACGATTGCGCCGGCGCCATCACCCTGCCTGTGAACCAATCGTGCGTGGGGACGAGCGGCACCACGGCCGGTGCCACGCAATCGATCGCTGCGCTTACCTGCGCAACCTTCACCGGCGATGCGAACGACGATGTGTGGTATGCCTTTACCGCAACAGCCACCACGGCGATGATCGAGGTGGATGGCAGTGCCACGTTCGATGCAGTCGTTGACCTGCGCAGCGGGGCTTGCACCGGAGCCAACATCGCCTGCGCTGACGCAACGGTGGAAGATGGACTGGAAGTGATCAGCGCGACCGGTTTGTCGATCGGTGCGGTTTACTACATCCGCGTTTACCACTACGCAGCAGCAGCGCCGGCCGATCCCACCTTCACGATCTGCGTGTACAACTTCACTGGCGGTGGTCCGGCAAACGACCTGTGCAGCAGCGTAACGCCACAAGCGATCGCAGTACCCGGCTCGTTCGGCTTCAGTGGCGATAACACCGGTGCCACCATCACCGATGATGGACCGTTCACCACCGCGACCGTGTGGCACGCCTTCACCACCACGGCCTGCGCCGATATCGCTTTGAGCTACTGCGGCACCAGCCCGGCTTTCGGCAATGTGTGGATCCAATTGGCCGAACAATGCCCGGTGACCACATATATCGAATCCGCCGTATTCAACGATGTGGACTGCGGCAATGGCAACTGGACCGTGTACTTCGAGGATGTGCCCGCTGGTACCTACTACCTGCCCGTGCTGTCGGAGCCCGGCTCGGTAGGGCCATACAACGTTACGGTGACCACCGTGCCTTGCGTATCGGTGGCACCGATCAATGATCAGTGCGCCAACATCATTCCCCAGAGCCTGAGCATCGGTGGTACTGCCATCTTCTCCGGCGACAACACCGGAGCGACCACCACCAACGATTACGTACCCGGCAGCACATGGGAGATCCCACCGCCGATCCTGCCCAGCGTATGGCATGCGTTCACGATCAGCGCTTGCGCCGATATCACCGTTGAACTCTGCGGCACCACACCGGCTTTCGGTAACGTGTGGATCATCCTTGCCACGAGCTGCCCCGGCGATGACAACATCGTTGGACCCGGCACCTTCGACAATACCTCCTGCGGGGATGGGAACTATACGGTGTTCTACGACGATGTTCCAGCGGGCACTTACTACCTGCCTGTTCTCAGCGAGACGGGTTCGTTCGGCCCTTACACCGTTACGGTGAACGCAACGGCATGCGCCGGTGTGGGTACCTGCGATGGCGGACTGGTGCTCACAAGCACCTTCACCACCAGCGAGGTCGTATGCTCCAATGGCCAAGCCGATGTGATCTCCTTCATCAATACCAGCACCAGCACGGAGAGCTATGACTACATCCTCACGGATGCCAACAACAACATCATTTCCCTGTTGGCCGGTGGCAGCTTCGATTTCGAAACCGCCGCTTTGGGCATCTATCATGTGTGGGGTGTCAGCTACAATGGTGTTCTCACCAACGTCATCCCGGGCGCACCGGTGAGCGGGATCAGCAGCAACGGAACGTGCTTCGACGTGAGCACCAACTTCGTTACCGTGGACGTGGATATCTGCCAAGGCTTGTCAGGGCAGACCGCAAACGTTTGGAGCGTGTTCCCGAACCCCGGCAACGGCGACTTCACTGTGCGCAACGGTGGCACTGCCGGCCTGATCACCATGGAGGTGTTCGATCTGGGCGGTCGTTCGGTGTATGCGAGCACGGCGCAGATGGCTTCCGGCCAAGGCCTTGTATTGCCGCTGGCCGGCACCTTGGCACAGGGCAGCTACACGTTGCGCATCACCAATGGCGACCAGCGCCACGAGGAGCGCCTCATGGTGAAGTGATCTCTGACTTCCGTAACGCAAAGGGGCGGGCCGTGTGGCCCGCCCCTTTGCGTTGGGAACCTTCCTGCGGTTACGGGGGTAAAAGGCGTCCAAATCCAAGATCATGCGCCTCCCCATCCTCTTCCTGCTCCTCTCGTCCGCAAGCATCCCTGTCCTCGCCCAGGATGAAGAAGCGGTGACCGCATTGGAGGTCGCCGGCCGTATTACCGATGGCGAGAAGAACCTGGAGGGTGTGCTCGTGTATGCTATGATCGATAACGTGCGCGTGGACTCGCTCAAGACCACCGGGAACGGCAAATTCGGTATGCTGCTCGACCTCCAGAAGGAGCACATGCTGGAGTTCAAGAAGGAGGGCTATGTGGTGAAGCGCATGCTCATCGATCTGCGCGTGAAGGCCAGGCCCGGGCAGGAACTGGTGGTGGCGCCCATCGATATGGACGTGACCTTGCTGGATGAGCAGTACTACGAGGGCGCGGATACCGACGTGTTGGATTTCCCCAGTGCGATCGTCCGTTGGAACAAGACCCAAGGTGCTTTCGCCATGGACTACGACTACACGATGGGCATGGCACGGGCCAATGGCTCGGTATTGCTGATGGCTGCCCGCACGGGCACCGGCAAGAAGAAATAAGGACTCGGGGCTCAGAGCAGCCCCATGGGCCATAGCCCCAGGCCGAGCACACCGAGCCCACAAACGGCTATCACGACCGCGTTGGTCGTGTTCAACTGCACCACGGTGCCTTCATCGTTGGGCGTGAACGCCTCCCGGATCACCAGCAGGTAGTAGTAGATACCTATCACGGCCATAACAACGGCGAACAGAGTGGTCTTCACGTAGCCATTGTCCACGGCCATGAAGAAGACCTGGTACTTGGCCAGGAAGCCAGCCGTAGGTGGGATCCCTGCCAGCGAAAGCAACAGCACCAGCGTAGTGATCGCCAGCCAAGGCTTCGTTCGGAAGAGCCCACGGAAAATCCGGATGTTCTCGTCGCCGTTGGCGGCACGCTTTGCCAGTGTGAGGATCACGAAGAGCCCAACCGTGGCGAGTGAATACGTGAACGTGTAGTAGAAGATGGCGCGCCCGGCCATGGCGTGGTGGCTCAACACCGCAAGCAGGAGGAAGCCGCTGTGCGCAATGCTGCTGTATGCCATGAGCCGCTTGAACTGGCTCTGGCGCAACGCCACCAAATTGCCCACGATGAGCGTAAGGAACGTCATGACCCACAGCGTGCGTTCCAGCGCGGGCGGCAGTACGATGATGTGCGTCCCGATCAGGCGATATACCGCTGCGAAGCTGCCCATCTTCACTACGGTGCTCATGAAGGCGGTCACCAGCGTGGGAGCGCCCTCGTACACATCGGGGCTCCAGAAGTGGAACGGCACAGCAGCCACCTTGAACCCAAGGCCGACGGTAATGAAGAACAAGCCGAGCAGGAAGAGAATGTCGTGCTGTCCGACATGGGCTTGGGCATACGCGCCGATCGTGGCCAGGTCGAACGAGCCGGAGACGCCGTAAACCAATGCGATGCCCATTAAGAAGAACGCGGTGGCGAATGAGCCGAGCAGGAAATACTTGAAGCTGGCTTCGCTGCTGCGGTAGCTCCGCTTCTTGCCGCCAGCGAGTATGTAGAGCGGTATGCTCAGCACCTCGATGCCCAGGAAGAGCATCAACAAGTTCTGGTAGCTGGTGAGCAGGAAGGTGCCGCACAGGCTGAAGATCAACAGTGCATAGTGTTCCGCCACGTTCTGTTCCATGCGCGCGTAATAGTCGCTGCCGAACAGGAAAATGAGGAGCGTGATCGCGGCCATGCCCGCGTTGAACGCAATGCTCAGGTCATCGAACGCCAAGGCCCCGTTACCCCATGCGGGCAGCGGACGGCGGTCAAGGAAAGTGAGCGCGATAACGCCGGCCAAGCCCAGCATGCCGACCGGTGCAAGGAAGCGCTTGTTGTTCTTGCCCAAGCCCAAATACAACAGCACAACGCCCAGGATCGAAAGGAGGATGATCGCGCTCATCAGTGGGCCGTGTTGATGAGGGTGAGCAACTGCTGCACCGGTGCGTCGAGCAGATCAAGCACGGGTTGTGGATACACGCCGATGATGAAGGTGGCGGCGATCAACGGCACGAGCACCCAATGATCGATCCCGTCCGCATCGGCGATCTCCATCTTCCAGCGGTCTTCGCCCAGCATGCTGCGCTGGTAGGCGTAAAGCATGTAGATGGCGCCGAGCACGATCGAGATCACGCCGAGGAAAGTCCACCATGGCGATACTTCCAGCAGGCCGTTGAACATGAGCCATTCACCAACGAACCCCTGCGTAAGCGGCAACGCAATGGACCCGAGCATGACCAGCAGGAAGAGGGCCGCAAGTCGTGGGGCTTTCACCTTCAATCCGCCCATGGCCGCCAGTTCCGTCGTGCCGATGCGCTCCTTCAAACCACCGACGAGATAGAGCAACGCCACCACGATGATGGCGTGCGCCAGTGTTTGATAGAGCGAGCCGGTGATGCCGGCCGTGTTCCCCACGAAGAGCGCAGCGCACATGAGGCCGACGTGGCTCAACGAACTCCATGCGACCAAGCGCTTCAGGTCGCGTTGGCGGAATGCGATCCACCCGGCGTACAAGCAACCCACGAGGCTGAGCGCGATCACCACATCGCGCCAATGCGCAACACCGTCGGGGACGATCGGCAGCACGAAACGCACCACACCGTACAGGCCCATCTTCAGCATAACGCCGCCGAGGATCATGGTGCCTTGCAAGGGTGCCATGGTGTAGGTATCCGGCTGCCAACTGTGGAAAGGGAACATGGGCATCTTGATCGCGAAGGCGATAAAGAGCACCCAGAACAACCACCGCTGCACATCCGGTGCGATGGTAACGGCTTGCAATGCGCTGATGTCGGCGCTGCGCGGCTCGGGCAGTTGCAAGTAGCTGTACACGAGGCCGAAGAGCAATGTGAGGCCGCCGAGCACAGTGTAGATGAAGAACTTCAACGTGATCGCACGACGACGTTCACCGCCCCAATAGATGAGCAGGAAGAAGACCGGCACCAAGGCCAGTTCGTAGAACACATAGAACAGGAAAGCGTTCTGTGCCAGGAACACGCCGAACAACGAGGACTGCGTGAACAGGATCAGCGCGTTCACCAACGAGGGGTTGCTCAGTTGCTGTTTCCAACCCGCGCCCACGATGAAGGGGAACACGATGGCGGTGAGCAACACCATCAACAAGCTGATACCGTCGAAGCCGAACACGATGCGCATGCCCCACGCGGGTACCCAATCGTGCGCGTAGGCGATGAGCATGCCGCTGTTGCGGTCGTATCCGGCATACATGGCGATCGCCAACCCGAGGCACAACAACGAGGTGAGCAACGCAATGGAGCGCGCCTGCACATGCGGTCTTGCGACCATGAGCACCAGCCCGGCGAGCAGCGGGAGCAGGATGATGGCGAGGGTCATCAGCATCATGCGCTCCAGATCGTTAGGAGGAGGAAGCCGATGATGCCGACCACCATGGCGAACAGATAGAAGCTCATGTTGCCTGTCTGCACACGCCGCAACACTTTGCCGAGCCGCAAGGTGGTATTGCCGGTGAAATTCACCGCGCCATCGATCACCCGCTTCTCCATGATCGCATCGAGCTGGGCGCTCAACCAACCGTAGGGCTTCTCGAACAGCGCAGCGTACAGTTCGTCGATGTACCACTTGCGCGCGATGAGGCGCTTGAAGAACGACAGCTCTTCCGCTTCCGGATCCAACGTGGTCTTCTTCGCGAAGCGGTTGTACGCAAGCCAGATGACCAACGCGATCGAACCGACCGTGATACCCATCAGCATCCACTCCGTCGCAGGAGCCAAGTGCATGTGCTCCCCGGCGATACCGTCCGCGGCCGTTCCCAGGTAGTGCTTCATGGTCTCGTGCCCACCCAGCAAGTGCGGCAGGTTGAGCACACCACCGACCACGCTCAGCACCGCGAGGATGATCAAGGGCACCGTCATCACGCGCGGGCTTTCGTGCGGATGCGCCTTGCCGCGGTACGTGCCGAAGAAGGTGAGGAAGAGCAACCGGAACATGTAGAAGACCGTGAGCAAACTCACACCGAGCGTGGCGGCGTAGAGCAACGGATGCTTCTCGTAAGCGGCCATGAGGATCGCATCCTTGCTGAAGAAACCGCTGAAGCCCGGTATGCCCGCGATGGCCAAGGTGCCCATCAGGAAGGTGAAGTAGGTGATCTTCGTTACGCCTTTCAACCCGCCCATTTTGCGGATGTCCTGCTCGCCCCCCAGCGCGTGGATCACACTGCCCGCACCGAGGAACAACAATGCCTTGAAGAAGGCGTGCGTGGTAACGTGGAACATGGCCGAGCTGAACGCTCCCAGGCCCAACGCCACGAACATCAACCCGAGCTGCGAAACGGTGGAGTATGCAAGCACTTTCTTGATGTCGTTCTGGAAAACACCGATCGTGGCCGTGATCAGCGCCGTGACAAGTCCGACGGTCAGCACCACGTCCATGGTGATGGGCGCCAACACGAACAGTGAACTGCTGCGCACCAACAGGAAGATGCCCGCCGTCACCATCGTCGCGGCGTGGATCAGCGCGCTCACCGGCGTGGGACCCGCCATGGCATCGGGCAACCAAGTGAACAACGGTAGCTGGGCGCTCTTGCCAATGGCACCAACGAAGAGGAGCAGCGTAACGGTGGTTATCCATGGGGACCCCGTACTAATACCGGCCGACTTGTCCATGACGGTGCCGTAATCGAGCGTGCCGAACTGCTGCATGATCATCACCAACGCGATCAGAAAGCCCAAGTCGCCGATGCGGTTCATGACGAAGGCTTTGCGGGCGGCGTAGTTGTAGGCCGGCACCGTGTACCAGAAGCCGATGAGCAAGTAGCTGCACAGGCCCACGCCTTCCCAACCGATGAAGGTGACCAGGAAGTTGCCGCCCATGACCAGCATCAGCATGGCGAAACTGAAGAGGTTCAGCAACGAGAAGAAGGTGTTCACTCGTTTGTCGTCGTGCATGTAGCCGATCGAGTACAGGTGGATCAATGAGCCCACACCCGTTACGATCAGCATCATTGTCAACGAGAGCGCATCGATCTGGAACGCGAACGGGATGTGCATGCTTCCCACGCTGATCCAGTTGAAGAGCTTCACTACATGCATCGCTCCTTCCGGCGGGGACTCCTGGTGCATCCCCGCAGCGTGCAAGGCATTCACAACTTCGTGGCCAACGAAGAGCACCCCACTGCACAGGAAGGACAGGACGACCATCGCTGTGGCCAGGATCCCAGCGGTATTCCCTTTCAGCTTGCCTCGCAACGAAGCGATAACGATAGCCCCGACCAATGGAAAGGCCGGTACCAGCATGGCCAGTAGATCCGTCTTCACCATTTCAAACGGTTCAACTGGTTGATGTCGATGCTGTCCACGTTGCGCTTCATCATCACCAGGATCGCCAGGCCCACGGTGACTTCCGCAGCGGCCACCAGCATGATGAAGAACACGAACACCTGCCCGCCCGGATCACCGTGGTGCGCGCTGAAGGCCGCGAGCAATAGGTTCACGCTGTTGAACATCAGCTCCAGACACATGAGGATGATGATGGTGTTGCGCCGGAACAACGCGCCAGCCAGCCCGATGCTGAACAGCGTGAAGCTCAGGAACACATAATGCTCCAGCGGCACACTGCGGATGACGGTGACGATATCGTTCATCGCTTACGCGTTGGTGCCTGCCCCCTTTGTGAGCACCTTTCCACCGGAGAGGGGTTGGGGTGAGGTGTCTTTCTTGCCGAGCATAACGGCACCGATCATGGCGGAGAGGAACAACACGCTGCTCACTTCGAAGGGCAGCAGGTAATCCGTGAACAACGAAACGCCGACGCTCTTCACCAGGCCAACGGAGCCATCGTAAGCAGCGGGCGGCGCTATGCCGATACCGTCCTTGATCGCGCCCAACAGGGTAAGCAGGAACACACCGCCGGCGATCACCGCAGCGACGCGCGTGGCCAACGACTTCTGTGGCTCGGTGCTCTTGTTCAGGTTGAGCAGCATGATCACGAAGAGGAACAGCACCATGATGGCACCCGTGTACACGATGATGTGCACCACGGCCAGGAACTGCGCGTTCAACAGGATGTAGTGCCCGGCGATGCTGAGGAAGCAGACGATCAACGCGATCACGCTGTTGATGGGGCTCTTCGCCGCCACCACGAAAAGCGCGCTGAGGATGGAGATCGCCGCGAAAATGTAGAAGAGGACCTGCATCCGCTCAGCGGTTGTGCGAATATTGTTTCTGCCCCTTGAACTTCAGCACCTCCGGCGTTTGCCTCTTGCTCACGTCCACACGCAATGCGGGATCCAGCGGCTCCACCAACCATTCCTTGCCGTACACGAAGGGGTTGCGTGTGTAATCGCTCGGCACCAGCCGGTCCGTGAGGAAGATCGCTTCTTTCGGACAGGCATCCTCGCAGTCGCCACAGAAAATGCAGCGCAACATGTTGATCTCGTAAACGCTCGCGTACTTCTCCTCGCGGTACATCTTCTCCTCCCCCTTCTTGCGCTCGGCGCTCACCATGGTGATCGCTTCAGCGGGGCAGGCAACGGCGCACAGGCCGCAGGCGGTACAGCGTTCGCGTCCTTGGTCATCGCGCTTCAATACGTGCAGGCCGCGATAAATCGCGCTGAACGGTCGCTTCTGCTCGGGGTACTTCACGGTGGCCGCCTTCACGAAGAAGAAGTGCTTCAGCGTGATCGCCATGCCCTTCAGGATCGCTGGCAAGTAGATGCGTTCCATGAACGTCATCTTCTTGTTGCTCACCTGTCGGCTGCGCTGCGTAAGTGGTTGCATTGCGGTGGCCATGGTTCAGAAGAGCGCGAGCAGCTCCGTGCGGAAGTTCCAGAGACCCGTGATCAGGATGTTGAGGATCGCCAGCGGGATCAATGTCTTCCAGCCGAGGTTCATCAACTGGTCGTAGCGGAAGCGCGGGAGTGTCCAGCGGATCCACATGAAGAAGAAGATGAAGAAGATGATCTTGGCGAAGAGCATCCCTGTGCCCAGCACCGTGATCCAGAAACCGGTGAGGCCCGCCTGATCCACGAAGGGGATGTCGTAGCCGCCGAAGTAAAGCGTGCTGATCACCGCGCTGCTGATGAACATGTTGACGTACTCGGCGAAGAGGTAGAATCCCAGCTTCATACTGCTGAACTCCGTGTGGTAGCCGCCAACGAGTTCGGTTTCGCACTCCGGCAGGTCGAAGGGCGCACGGTTGGTTTCGGCGAACGCGCAGACCAGGAAGAGCAGGAAGCCCAGCGGTTGCGCTGCTATGTTCCACCACCCATCGAGCTGGCCGCTCACGATCCCGCTCAAACTCAATGTGCCCGTACCGATGATGAGCGCCACGATGCTGAGGCCCATGGCCAACTCGTAGCTCACCATCTGGCTGGCCGCGCGGATGGCGCCGTACAGCGCGAACTTGTTGTTGCTGGCCCAGCCGCCGAGCATGATGCCGTAAACACCGATGCTCACCATCGCGAACACGTACAGGATGCCGATCTCCGGATCGGCCGCCTGGAAGTTGAGCGTGAAGTCGCCGATGACCATCGTGCCGCCCCAAGGGATCACGCAGCCCGTGAGCAAGGCAGTGGTCATCGCTATCGCGGGGCCGAGGAAGTACAAACGCTTGTTCGCGGTGGCGGGCACGAAGTCTTCCTTCATGAACATCTTCACGCCATCGGCGATCGGCTGCAGGATGCCGAAGGGGCCCGCGCGATCGGGACCGACGCGGTCCTGCATGAACGCCGCGACTTTCCGCTCACCATAGGTCTCGTACGCCGCAACGCCGAGCGTTACCAGCAGCAGCACGCTGAGGAAGATGAGCGTGGTGAGGATCATGAGCGGTCCATGATGTTGAACGGTTCGATGGACGGTGCATCGGGTGCCGACGTGGTGAGCAGCTTTTGCTTCAGCTTGTCGGTGTAGTGCCCCTGCGCGATCACACTGTGCCGGTCGATGTTGCGCGGACCTTCAACCGTCCAATGCTTCACGTCTTTCTTGTCGAAGCGGCAGGTGTTGCAGATGAATTCCTCCACCTCGCCCCACTGGTCTTTGCGACCGGTAACGCGGAGCACCTCCGCGCCCTTCAACCAGAGCACAACTTTCCCCGAGCACTTGTCGCAGTTGCGGTGCGCGTCCATGGGATTGGTGAACCACACGCGGCTGGCGAAACGGAAGGTGCGGTCGGTGAGCGCACCCACCGGGCACACATCGATCATGTTGCCGCTGAAGTCGTTCTCGATCGCGTCCTGTATGTAGGTGCTGATCTCGCTCACATCGCCGCGGTTGATC
>JBDTSG010000122.1:0-23531 GCA_039931265.1 Flavobacteriales bacterium | reverse complement strand
TGCAAGGGGCCATTGTAGAAGTCGACGACCTGCAAGGGATCACCGTCGACATCCAGTGCGTTCAGGCAGATGGTCACCGGTACTTCCTCGGAAGCTGTTCCTGCCACCGTATCCGTGGGAAGATCCGCGTCATCCAACACGTCGGGTGGGTCATTGATAGGGATCACGGTGATCACTACTACCGCATCGTCGCATCCGCCATGGTTGTCGCATACGGTAACCACCAACGTATCGCTGCCGAAGAAGTCCGGATCGGGTGTATAGGCAAAACAGGTATCGTCATTGGCCAGACTTGTCACGGTGCCATGGGCAGGCCCACTGGCCACACCGATCACATCCAAGGTGTCGCCATCCGCATCGGTAGCAGGTATGCAGAACAGCGCACCGAGATCCTCATCCGTACTGAAGTAGAGGGTATCACCCGTGATGACGGGAGGAAGGTTCACGCCACCTGCGCGGACCAAGCCAAGTGTTGAATGCGGCGATGGGGGGGTCGAAGCCACGCTCGAGCTGCTGCAGAGAAACAGTGAACACCACGCAATCGCGCCAGCAAGCAGCATTCTGCAACGAGGGCCGGTGAAGCGGAAGATCATGCGGCTCTGTCTATCGGTCCACTTGTGCAAAGCAATGCGCCGCGCACTAAGAGAGTCTCGGAAGAATGGCAAGGTTGGATGGATCACGGGCGCAATGCCCAAAGAAAGGCACCAACCACTGGTTCCGGCAGCGCCGGTCCCTGATCACTGTTCATCAAGGCACTTGCTCCACGCGCGTGGCCGTTGGCACGCTTCCGCCAACATTCACAAGGATCGGATCCCGGTCGTTCAGGCTACCCGTGTATTTCACGATGCCGTCCAAGTTGATGTCCTCCGAACGATAGCCCACCAAAGTGTTCGTCGGTACGGTGCCACCAACCGCGACAAGTATCGGGTCGCGGTCGTTCAAGGAACCGGTGTACTTGAGCGTACCCTCGTGGGTAACATCGCCGGCCCACAATGCGGCAATGGCGCCGATCGGTTTGCGCGCGTTGGTACCGTAAGTGTTCGTGACGGGATCGCTGAGATCGACCACTGCCGGGAGCGCTCCAAGGGGGACCGATGCGAGCGTCATCGCACCCAAATGGTTCCTGTGCTGGATCACCACGTAGTACGCCGCGTTCGCCGAGCCCATGGCAACCGGTCGGGTCCCGTCGAGTTCCACCACGTCCCCATCGCGTTGCAGCAAGGCCGGTCGAGCGCGAACGACCACACCGGCATTGGAACCATCCCTCAGCTCGAGCCACACCCAGTCCACAATGGCGTTGTTGCCCGTGGTGTTCAACACCACTTGCGGGATCTTCCGGATCGCGCTTCCACCCGAGATCACGAAGCCGAGCGCAGAATATGGCTCCGACAAAGGCACGAGGCCCTGTGTGCGCAGTGCATCGGACATGAGGCCGTCCAATTGAACATAGGGGCCTTCGAGCATCGCCTTCATGGCCAACTTCGATCGGTTCGTCCGGCCCTCTTCAACGGACACCCATTGATCGGCGGCCAGGTCATAGAACCGGTCCACGGTTCCGCTCGGCCAACGCACAACGGCGGAATCGGCCACCACTTGTGCACCCAAGCCGAAGTGGCAGGTGGACGAACACACGATGCCGTAGCTCTCGCCCGCCCGGATCTCCCGGATCTGCTTGCCCCAAGGACCATAGAGCGTAACGCGGGCGCCCACGCCATCGCGGTTGCTCGTGCTTCCGGTCAGGTTGAAGTTGAGGAAGTGGTTCGCGTTGCCGTTGTTGAAGTAGAGCTCGTCATCGCGCGAAGTGCTGGGGGTCACATAGCCGGTGCCATAACTCGCGTACACATCGATCGCACCATCGTGGTTCATGTCGCCCAAGGCGAATGAGTGCAAAACGTGATTGGCCGAGGGATGCGGCAGCAGGTTGGCGATCCGGGTGAAGGTCCCGTCCCCATCGTTGTGGAAGTAGTAGTTGCCCTCCACGCAGAGCAGGTCTATGAACCCGTCGTTGTCCAAGTCTTCCATCTTGCTCTGGAGGAAGAAATTGGTGTACTCCAAACCGCTCCCGGTCGTAGCGTTCGAGAAGTGCCCGGTGCCGTCGTTCATGAAGAGCTGCGCCGTTGTACTGTGGTTGGTGGTCACCTGATCGAGATCACCATCGTTGTCGATGTCGGCGAAATCGGACGACCAGGATTGCTCCGTGTTCTGGACGCCATAGGTAGCCGCCAAGTCGGAGTAGCTGTTGCTCCCGTTGTTCACGAACAGGCGGTTCCAGCGCCGCGGATCGTTGGGGTCGTTCACGCCTTGTCGGCACTTGGTGATGTACAGATCGATGTCCCCATCGTTATCGAAGTCGGTCCAGGTGCTCCCATAATTCCCGCTCATGTCGCTCACCGGCACCGTGGCGAAATTGATGTAGCTGTTGTAGCTCAACGCACCACTACCGTTGTTGAGCCAGATCCGGGGCGCTGCATTGTCGTGGCAACCGAACACATCAAGGTCACCATCGTTGTTGACGTCCATCATGTTCATGCACTGCATGAACATGACGCCGTTGTTGAGGCTCGACGTGGTGAACACCCCACGGCTACTGATCTCTATGAAGTGGACACCATCGCCGTTACCACCGCTAACGAAATCCTTGTGGCCATCGTTCTCCACATCGCCCACGGCCATGCCCCATTGGCTGGATCCCGAAACGGTACCATAAGCGAATGAAGTGAAGGTGCCGTTCGCGTTCTGGTAGTCGATGGAAAGCGTTTTGCTCTGGTCGAGCAGGATGAGATCGTCGTATCCATCGCCATCCATATCCGTTATCCCAACACAACCACCGGAGCGGGCGGCTTCGTTGGTGAGCGGGGTGGTGTTCAGCGTGTAGGTCTGCGCATGAACGAGAACGGTGAAGGCACTGAGCAATGCGGATGCGATGGTGCGGAGCATGGATCCCATATGATGGTTCGGGCCGTAATACTATCGCCTTCCTCAGCCGTATGCCAGTGGCGGCCTCCACATTCCGACCCGAAGCCCCGACCTTGGGTCACGGTACCTGCTCCACACGGGTGGCGGTCGGTAACGTACCCCCTACGTTCACAAGGATCGGATCGCGGTCGTTGGTGGTTCCGGTGTACTTAACGGTACCGTCGAGGTTCACATCCTCCACGTTATAGCCGGCGAGGGTGTTGGTCGGTATGTTCCCACCGATGCTCACCAGGATCGGATCGCGATCGTTCACGGAACCGGTGTACTTGATGACACCATCGCCGTTCACATCCCCGCTCCAGAGCACCGTAACGGCCCCCATTGTTTTCCGCGCCTCGGTACCCCAGGTCACCAAGCTGGCCGTGGTGAAATCGACCATGGTACCGGGATCGCGCAGCAGCAGCGGAGCCAAGGTCATGGCACCAAGGTGGTTGCGGTGGCGCACGGCCACATGGTAGTTGCCCGAAGCAACACCGGGGAAGGTGATCGTCTGCTCGCCGGTGGGCATCATGAGGTTCCCGCTGCGTTGTACCAGGACCGCCTTGGTGGCGACCACCGTCGCCGGGTTGCCGTTGCTGCGCAATTCCAGCTGCGCCCAATCCACGGGCGTTGCCAAGCCGGTGTAGGACATTACCAAGGGACTTGCGGTAACACCCATGCCGTAAGGATCCGTGCTGGGCAACTGGTTGTTCGTGCGCAGGTCGCTCTTCATGGCCGTGCCATCGTAAGGGCCTTCCAAAATGGCGCGCGCATTCACCCTGGCGATCTGGTCGTCGTGATCGAACACACCATCGGCGTCAGCATCGATCCCCAAGCGCACCTTGGTAGTGGGTTGCACCAGCGTCCAAGTGAGCGGCCCGCCAGCGCCTTGCGCCGAAGCCATGAGCTGCGTGTGCGTAACGGTCTGCACGGCAATGTCGCTCTGGTAATTGCTATTGCCCAGGTAATAGAAGCCGCGCATCTCGCCACCGTACTTCCCCTTTACGATCATGCCGTACTCGCTCGTGTGGTTCACATCGTCCACCAGTGCTTTCATGCTGGTGACCTGCGCAGGGTTGCCGATGGCGGCGTTGATCGTTTGGCATAGCCCGACCGCTGGCATGGCATCCTGTACAGCGGTGCTCGACAAGGGGAATGCAAAACTCCCCGGGCTATTGGCTTGCGTAATGCCACCTGACCAGGAGAGCAACTCCGGCTCATAGTCCCCCATGTACGTGTTCGTTCCCGGCTGATCGTAAATGGTTTCCATGATCCCGTCGCTCATGAGACCGAACCCGGAAGTGCACTCCGTGGTATTGTAGAAGAAACCCGTCTTGCGGTATACCGAGCGGAGGTCGGGTGCCATGTCCACGTTCGCGGCGAACCCTGCTGTATTCCCTGTGCCCGCTACGTTACCGTTACCCGCCAGTTCACCCCTGCCGGTCTGCGCGTTGTGGCAATGGGAGCAGTTGATCTGTACCGATACCCAGAGTTTCACCCCTGCGCTCGGAATGTTCTGGAAGGTGTTGCCGATACCGCGCACCCTGTTCGGGTTGCAGCGTTCCGTTGCGGCGGCAACGGTGGTTTCGGGCTTGTATGTCCGATACGGGTTGGGCACATACCACGATGCGGCCAAGAAATCCTTGAACTCTTGCATCCCGGCAGCATCCTTCGGTGCATCGGCACCTTGCAGGCTTTGGAACGCCCCGGCGAAATCCTCGAACCCGTGTTTGTCACCGCGCCAATGGAGATTGCCACGCCCGCGCCCGATGATGTCGATGAGGAATTGCGTGGTCTTCACCCCCTTCATCGGATGGAACGTCTTGCCATCCACCGTGGTCATCGGGGCCGCCGGATCACCAAGGTCCCAACCCAAGCGGTCCCAGCGGGTGTCCACGTGGCAACTGGCACAGGCGATGTGGCCATTACCGGAGCCGAGCTGTGTATTGTACAAGTGCTTGCGCCCGGCCTTGATCACCATCGGGGTGGGGTCGAAGAAGTTCGCGCGTGCCACCTCTTTATCGGTGGACATATCGATGGTACTGATGGTGCCTTCGAACTTGTTCAGCACATAGGCCTTGTTCCGTGTTGGATCGAGGACTATCCCGGTAGGGCCTTCTCCAACAACGATGGGTGCGGCGCCCAAGCGAACACCGCTCGCATTGATCGTCACCACGTTGTTGCTCCCCATGCCGGTTACGTACGCCTTGGTTCCATCCGCGGTCCATGCGATCCCGCGCGGGTCACCGATGCTCAGTTGGCGTTGGCCGATGGGCAACGATGAGTTCGCATAGTTGATGTGCGGGTTAAGGTCGGTGATGGTGTTACTTCCGCCGGGCGTGAACCTGCTCAGGTTCACGCGCAGGAACTTGCCGTTGAGGTTGGGCTCGAAGCGTATCTCGTTGGTGGCATCGGTACCCACCACGTTCACCTGGCCGCTGGCGGGGTTCACGGCCATGGCCATGAGGATGTTGCCGAGATGGGCTTGGTAAGTGACGGCCAATGAAGACGCATCCATTACCGCCACATCCCGATCGGGCATGTCCCAACCGGCTGCACGGACACCAGCGCCGCCCGCTACGATGTTCGTCCAGTTGTGGTTGTTGTCATCCATCCATTGGCCCGCAGCATTCTTCCGCACAATGAGGCTGTGACTGGCGTTCGTTGCCGGATTGTTGGTGTTCAGCGGTGGCTGGAAACCGGTGCCGGCGTTGGGCACGGGTACGATGCCGCCGTAAGGCCCGGCCGGTTTCGTTACGTCGCTTGGGATAACGGTGCAGGCCCCCCCTTGCACCGAACAGATGCCAGCGGCCATGAAGGGATTGCCACTTACCACGGTGGTCTGGTTGCCGCTTTCGAAGAAGGCCGTGTACACCGTCATGCCGTTCGGGCTTACCGCCATGGCCCGCGGTTGCTCACCCTTCAGCAGAACTTCCGTTGGCGCGTTGCTGAGGTTGGAGAGATCGAAGACCTGTATGCTCTCGCGCTCCGCGCAACTGACGAACGCCTTGGTCGGCGCCACCCCACCTGCAAAGACCACATCGGCCGGTTCGTTCTCCGTTGCCAGGCTCCTTACCACGAGGTTCGTTCCCAGATCGACGATGCTCACCACGTCGCTCACTTGGCACACCACCCAAGCCTCCGTATTGCTGCGCACACGCACCGTAACAGGATCGAGCCCGACAGGAATGCTGGCGATATTGAGCAGGGTGCTATTGGTGATGCTGAAGACCTCAAGCGTGTTGTTCGCGGTGTTCACCGCAAGCAGCTTGGTGCCATCCGGGGTCATGTCGATCGGATGAACATGCGCGCTTTCGAAATTCACGAACTGCGTTGTGGGCGTTGCCGATCCAACGTTGGGCAGATCCAGCGCGTTGAAGGCGCTCACCACTACCACGGTTCCAATAAGCACCAAGGGGACATACGTGGTGCTGCGGGTAAACCAACTTGCCATGATCCGGAGGGGTTCTCCCCGACACGGTCGGGGTGGTTTTGGGTCCGGGAAGATAGACGGATCGGGCTGCAAGGCATGTGCTCGAACATACGCTCGCACGACAAGTCCGAGGCGCTGTGCTAAGCGATCACGGCCAGCTCCTTGCCCACTTTCGCGAAGGCTGCGAGCGCTTTGTCGATGTGCGCCGGGGTATGCCCCGCGCTCAACTGCACCCGTATGCGCGCGGTGTCTTTCGGCACTACGGGAAAGAAGAAGCCGATCACGTAGATCCCCTCCTCCAACAGCTTGTCGGCCATGGTCTGGCTCAACTTGGCATCGCCGAGCATGACCGGCACAATGGCGCTGCGATCGCCACGGGTCTTGAACCCGAGCGCTTCGATGCCTGTCTTGAAACGCGCAACGTTCGCTTCCAACCGGTCGCGCAACGCAGTGCTCTTGCTCAACAAGTCCAGCACCGCAATTGACGCGCCCACGATGTTCGGCGCCAGTGAATTGCTGAAGAGGTAGGGTCGAGAACGCTGCCGGAGCATCTCGATGATCTCCTTGCGGCCCGTGGTGTAGCCGCCCATAGCGCCACCGAGTGCTTTGCCCAACGTGCCGGTGATGATGTCCACACGACCCGTTACCCCGTTCGCCTCCACCGCACCACGACCGGTCATGCCGATGAAGCCCGCCGCATGACACTCGTCCACCATCACGAGCGCATCGTATTTGTCGGCCAGGTCGCACACGCCTTTCAGATCGGCCACGATCCCGTCCATGCTGAACACACCATCGGTTACGATCAGCTTGAAGCGATGGCCTGCGGCCTCCGCCGCTTTCAATTGCACTTCCAGATCCGCCATGTCGTTGTTGGCGTAGCGGAAGCGGGCCGCTTTGCACAAGCGCACACCGTCGATGATGCTCGCATGGTTCAGTGCATCACTGATCACACAATCCATCTCAGCGAGCAATGGTTCGAACACGCCGCCATTGGCATCGAAACATGCAGCATAAAGAATGGTGTCCTCGCAACCGTGGAACCGGGCGAGCTTCTCTTCCAATTCCTTGTGGATGTCCTGCGTACCACAGATGAAGCGGACACTGCTCATGCCATAGCCATGCGAATCGAGGGTCCGGTGCGCAGCGGCAACAACGTCCGGGTGGCTCGAAAGACCGAGGTAGTTGTTCGCGCAGAAATTGAGCACTTGCTTCCCGTTGACGGTGATCTCCGCGCCTTGTTCGCTGCTGATGATGCGCTCGCGCTTGAAGAGGCCTGCCTCACGGATCGTTTCCAGTTCCTTCTGAAGGTGTTGTTGGAGGGCGCCGTACATGTTGCTCGTTCGTCCCGCACTGTTGCAGGAGGGCGCCGAAGATATCGGTGGCCTCTTCGACGGGTCTACTTTCGCCACCTGCATAGCAGAGGATGCCGTTCGTAACGCAAGCAAAACACGCTCTTGGCAAGCTGAAGCACCGCCTGCTGAACATGCCCAACGCATGGCGGCAGCGCAACAGCTTTTTCCTGGTTTACACCTTGGGCAAGGTTGGCAGTAGTACCATCTACGCCACATTGAAGAAGAGGCTGCCGGGAGTGCCCCTCCACCACGTTCATTTCCTCAGCAGCGAGTATTTGGACGTTCGGCTCCCGAAGCTCAACGACTATTTCAAGAAACACATCGCGCTGGGTCGGCGCGTATTGGCCGAACTCGACAAGCACAAGGGCAAGCGCATCAAGATCATCACCATGGTGCGCGAGCCGGTGGCGCGCGACGTGAGCGCACTGTTCCAGACATGGCGCGGCCGCTTCGGCGATGTCCCCTTCGATGCCAAGAGCAACGCCGACCTGATCGCCGACCTGAAGGGGCGCAACTTCCACCATACGCTCTCTTGGTTCACCGAGGAATTCCAAGCATGGACCGGTGTTGACATCCACTCACTGCCCTTCGACAAGGAACGTGGGTACAGCGTGTACCGTACCGATCTGTACGACATCCTGGTCTTGAAGCTGGAAAAGCTCAACGACTGTTCCGGCCCGGCGATGCGCGAATTCATCGGGCTCGACCTGTCGCGTTTGGAACTGGCCAACATCGGCGAAGAGAAACTGAGCCGCGACAAGTACCGTTCGCTCGCCGCCGAGATCCGCTTCACACCAGCGGAACTCGATGCGGTGTACGGCTCGAAGTACATGCAGCACTTCTTCAGCGCGGAGGAGATAGCGGGGTACCGCGCCAAATGGCTGCTGGCCGGAGATTGACCGACAGCGTTCCAAGCATGGGAGGCCCTAGTGCTTCTTCCGAATGGATCCCGGGATACTTTGCCGTCCTTAAACCGGATCGCATGAAGAAGACCCTTACCCTGATCGCCATGGGCCCAACGCTGGCCATGGCACAAAGCCTCGTGAGTACCGACCCGCAGTTGCGTACTGTGCTGCTCGAGGATTTCACCGGCATCCACTGCGGCTACTGCCCTGAAGGGCATGTGATCGGCGACAACCTCGAGGATATGCACACCGACCAGTTCGTGTTCGTTGGCGTGCATGCCGGGGGCTTCGCGGTGCCGAACACCGGTGAGCCCGACTTCCGCACACCTGAAGGCACTGCGATCGATGCCCACTTCGCACCGACGGGTTACCCCAACGGCGTCATCGACCGGCACACCTTCGCCGCGGGGACCTCCTTGGGTCGTGGTGCTTGGGATGGCGCAACCACCGAAGCCCTCGGCTTCACCAGCCCGGTGAACGTGGGCGTGGAAAGCAGCTTCGATGCGGGCACGCGCGACCTGACGGTGAACGTTGTCCTCTATTACACGGACAATAGCCCCGGTGGCAACGACTATATCGGGGTCCTCCTGAAAGAGAGCAACATCATCGGCTGGCAAACGGATTACGGACCGAACGGGAACAATGCCAACTACAACCACACGGATGTGCTGCGCCATTACCTCACCGATGTGTGGGGCGATGAAGTGACCACGACCACGCAGGGCACCACCGTTACGCGTAGCTACACCTGGAACGTTCCCGTCGATCTCAACATCGCGAACTGCGAAGTGGTGGCGCACGTGGGCGAATACCAGACCGACGTGTACCAAGCACGCGAAGTGGCCGCCGATGGAGGCAGCACGCTGATCATCGGTAACGTAACGCTCACCTCCGCCAGCGATCATGCCGCTGGCAGCAATGGCACCGCAACCCTGTTCGAAAGCGAATTCTCCAATGCGCTCGGCGCACCTGCTGATTACATCGTTGAACTGACGGCCGTGAACGCTCCAGCGAGCTGGGCGGCGCACATGACCATACAAGGCAACGACTACATGTCGGTGGCGAACGTGGCCTTCGCCGACGGCGTTGCGGAAGCGATCTCCGTCAGCATTACACCGGATGCAGCGCCGGGCATCGGCGACTACCTGCTGAGCATCCGCAGCGCGAGCAACCCGGGAGCACCGGCCATCGAACAGGAATTCCACGTCATCAGCGGCGTTACCGACCTCATCATCAACAACCCCACTGCCGAGACCTATGTGACCCGCTATGAAGGTGGCCTCGTGACAGCAGGCCAGGCGAACCGCGCAACCACAAGCCGAAACACGTTCATCAATTTCGGGGCGGCGAACGCGCTAACGGGCGTGCAGAACCTCTACTTCAACGTTAGCTGGACATTCCCCTGCCTCACCGATGCGGTGGTTGCAGAGCTGGGATCTTTCATGGACGCCGGTGGCAACTTGATGATCGCGGGCCAAGACATCGGCTGGGACCAGAGCGGCCAGACGGGCAGCAACGGCACGGCTGCCACACAGGCCTTCTACGAGAACTACATGCACGCAACATTCGTGGATGACGGCACCACTGCCGACAACCAAGCCAACTTCATTGATGCGGATCTTGTGTTCGGCGGACTGACAGACGGAGCCATCGCGAACGTGTTCGGGGGGGTGAACCAGTACCCCGACCAGATCACACCGATCGCACCTGCAACCGCGATCCTGAATTACAATACAGCGGCCAAGATCGGCGGCCTACGTGCCCAGACCACCAACTACAAAGTGGTGTACTTCGGTATCGGGCCCGAGCAATTGGCCGATGCCGCTGTGGGCGAGCAGATGGTGCGTTTGAGCCACGACTGGTTCCATGGTCTTGTTGGCGTGGAAGAGTTCGATGCGGCCATGGCAGCAGCGCTCGGGAAAGCTTACCCGGTCCCTGCCGACCTACAGGCTATCGTTCCGTTGAACTCGCTCAATGATGCAGCCGTTCTCCGTGTGCACGATGCACGCGGTGACTTGGTCGGGGAGCAGCGCATCGTGGCGCACAGCGCGCAAGCCGTGATCACGACCGAACAGTTGCCCAACGGTGTGTACAGCTACCAACTGCTCGGCGCAACCGGTGCGAGCGCCGCGCGCACGCTGGTGGTCTCACATTGAGTTCAACCACACACAACGAAGAAGCCCCCCGACAAGTCGGGGGGCTTCTTCGTTCATGACCACTTGTAGTCGTCGAGCGGCATCCTTGGCCGAACGTTCCATCACGACCTTTACATCGTTATATTGCGATGTACCCTCTATCATCGTATCATTGCGTTCTATTGATCATCAACGCCTACGCCGAGGCTTCGGCGCTCAAGCATGGGACTCGTCAAAGACCACCTCTTCACCGACCAACAGAACCGCATCGCCACCATGGCCAAGGTGCTGGGCCATCCGGCGCGCATCGCCATCCTGCAGTACCTCGTAAAGAAGGGTACCTGCGTGAACGGCTCGCTCGTGGAGGAACTGGGCCTGGCCCAAGCCACCATCAGCCAGCACCTGTGGGAGCTGAAGAACGCCGGACTGATCCAAGGCACCGTGGAAGGCACGAGCATCTGCTATTGCATCGATACCAAGGGATGGAACGCGCTGAAAAAGGACCTGGACAAACTGCTCACCAGCGTGAGCGACAACTGCTGCTAACATCATCGTACAGGTCGATCGCGATCGAACACAACAACAACGCAAGGGCGATGCATGCATCGCCCAAACAACATGAGAGCACAAGAAACCAAAGACATGGTCCGCGCCAAGTACGCGGAGATCGCCCTGCAGGACAAGGATACCAACGCCAGCTCGTGCTGTGGTGCCGGTGGATGTAGCTCGGAGGTGTACAACATCATGACCGATGACTACACGAAGGTGAAAGGCTACAACCCGGACGCTGACCTCGGCTTGGGCTGTGGCCTGCCCACGCAGTTCGCGGGCATCAAGCGGGGCGATACGGTGCTCGACCTCGGCTCGGGTGCGGGCAACGATTGCTTCGTAGCACGGCACGAGACCGGTGAGGACGGGCGTGTGATCGGTGTGGACTTCACACCGGAGATGATCGCCAAGGCGAAGGCCGACGCGGCGAAGCTCGGCTACCAGAACGTGGAGTTCCGTCAAGGCGACATCGAAGCGCTGCCGCTTACGAGCAATGTGGTGGACGTGGTGGTGAGCAACTGCGTGCTGAACCTGGTGCCCGACAAACGCAAGGCCTTCAGCGAAGTGCTGCGCGTGCTGAAACCCGGCGGACACTTCAGCATCAGTGATGTGGTGCTGCGTGGCGAGATCCCGGCGAAGCTGAAGGAGAGCGCTGAGATGTATGCCGGTTGTGTTGCGGGTGCTTTGCCTGAGAGCGAGTACCTCGGCATCATCCACGATCTCGGATTCGAGAACGTGACCATACAGAAGCGCAAGCCGATCATCGTACCCGATGACATCCTTGCGAAGTACATCAGTGCCGAAGAGATCGCTGCTTACAAGGCCAGTGGTGCGGGTACGTTCAGTGTCACCGTTTCCGCGAGCAAGCCCGGCGCGAAGGCCGCATCGGTGGACACGACCGCTGACGCAAAAGCCGCTTGCTGCGCACCGAACGCCGAAGGCACCGAAAAGGTGAAGCTGGCCACCGGCGAGACCTGCGGTTGTGGGATCGATAGCACCTGCTGCTGATGCGCATCCTCGTTCTCTGTACCGGTAACAGTTGCCGCAGCCAGATGGCCCACGGCTACTTGCAACATCTGCTCGGCAATGGTCATGAAGTTTACAGCGCAGGCATCGAGATGCATGGCGTGAACCAGCATGCCATTGCCACAATGCACGAAGACGGCATCGACATTAGCCACCACACGAGCAACCACTTGGACGAGTACCGCGATATGGCGTTCGATCATGTGATCACCGTGTGCGACAACGCGCGTGAGGCGTGTCCTTGGTTCCCAACGAACGCTGAACACCACCACCACAGCTTTCCCGACCCGGCGAAAGTCACGGGCACGGCGGAAGAAGTGAGCGCCGCCTTCCGCAAAACGCGTGAAGAGATCAAGGAATACTGCCGACGGTTCGTTGCCGATCGTCCATGAGGAAATACGTCGCTGAACTGCTGGGCACATACGCGCTGGTATTCTGCGGCACCGGCGCGATCGTGATCGACGATCAGACCGGTGCGCTTGGTCATGTGGGTATGGCCTTCACCTTCGGGCTAATCGTGCTGGCGATGATCTACACCTTCGGTTCCACCTCTGGCGCGCACTTCAACCCGGCCGTTACGCTCGCGTTTTCCGCAGCCCGTTTGTTCCCGTGGAAGGAAGTGGTGCCGTACATCGTTGCGCAACTCGCTGGCGCGTTGGCCGCATCGTTCACCCTGCACCTGCTCTTTCCGGCCGATACGGCTTTGGGCGCATCGCTTCCTGCGGGAAGCGATATGCAGTCGTTCGCGCTGGAGATCATCCTCACGTACTTCCTCATGTTGGTGATCCTGCACGTTTCGCAGGGGTCGAAGGAGACCGGCGTAATGGCCGGCATCGCCATTGGAGCTACGGTCGGACTCGAAGCGCTCTTCGCCGGACCCATATGCGGCGCCAGCATGAACCCGGCGCGCAGTATTGCACCGGCTATGGTCTCCGGGAACATGGGGCATCTGTGGATCTACATCGTCGCACCCATCATCGGCGCTATGGCAGCAACGATCACATGGAAGTGGCTTCATCCGTCTGCCAGCACATCCACCCGATAGCATCGGGATAATACACCTGACCAACCCGCACCTGCATGGATCACCGCGACGCACAAGCCCATTGGGACCGCATCTACCGAACCAAGCAGCCGCACGAAGTGAGTTGGACACAGGACGTCCCATCGACTTCCCTGGCCTTCATCCGCGGCTTCAACTTGCCGAAGAGCGCACACGTCATCGACATCGGTGGTGGCGACAGCAAACTGGTGGACTTTCTTTTGGATGAAGGCTACGAGCACATTACCGTCCTGGATATTTCGGCCAGCGCGTTGCAACGGGCAAGAGAACGGCTGGGGGCGAAGGCTGATCGCGTGCAATGGGTGGTAAGCGACATCACCTCGTTCGAACCGGACACCATTTACGACCTCTGGCATGATCGCGCGGCCTTCCACTTCCTCACCACCGAAAAGGAGATCGCAGCGTACATGACCATCGCGCGCGGTTCGTTGAGCGGTGAGGGATACCTCACCATCGGCACCTTCAGCACCGATGGACCGACCAAGTGCAGCGGCCTACCGATAAAGCAGTACAGCGAAGAGGCACTGACGCATGAAGTGAGCGATGGCTTCGCGAAACTCAAATGCCTCACCGAGGACCACGAAACGCCCTTCCATACCAAGCAGAACTTCCTGTTCTGTTCGTTCAAGCGGACCCTGTGCTGACTGCTAACGACGGGGTGTGGCAATACCCTCCATCCTTTGTCGTTCCTTCGTTGCATTCAACACCTCCATGCTAAGGCCCTTCGCCACCCTGCTCCTCGCCTACTATTCGTTGGGCGCCTTGCTGCTCGGTGGCAACTTCGGCATGTTGGTGGGCCTGCCTTCCATGTACGCGCATTGCAAGGCCAACGAGGACAAGGACCTGGGGCCGCTCGACTTCATCACCGATCACCTGGTCTGCATCGATGCACTCTTCGACAGCCACCCGCCCGGCGATGAGCAGCGGCCGCATTCGGGGAAGAACCAGCACTACACGAGCATTCAGTCATACACGGCGTTGAACAAGCCGATCACCCGTGTTGCGGCCACGCTCTTCACGCCCTCGTTGATGTTGCGTGGGGAGGTGCCGGACTGTTACCGATTCGAATTTTCAGCGTTGGTGTTCAGGCCGCCGTGCGCATAGCGCGCTGGTGAGTTCCAGCGGTGCCACTGGCACCCTGATCATTTCATTGAACATCAACCTCCGCCGGTGCGCGTCGCGTTCCGCCGGGCAATACCGCCACCATGAAGAACATTTTCGGAACAGCCTTGCTGCTGTTCTCAGCACTATTGGCCTGCAACAGCAGCCAAGGACAGCGTCTGGCCGACGATAAAGTGCCACAAGAAGTGAAGTCCGCTTTCGCGAAACGCTTCCCAAAGGCACAAAAGGCGAAGTGGGAAATGGAAAACACCACCACCTACGAAGTGGTCTTTCACCAGATCGGCGGAAGAAGCTCCGCCTCGTTCGATCCAAAAGGAACGTGGATGGAAACCGAGACCGGGATCACAGAAGCCGACCTTCCCGCAGCTGTGCGCGCCACACTGGCCAAAGACTATGCGAGCCACAAGTTCTCGAAGTTCGAGCGCGTGGAAACCCCGGCTGATGGCATCGCCTACGAACTGGATACCGAACAAGGAGAGAAGACCACGGAGATAAGGCTCAGTGCCGATGGGCGGGTGCTGAAAACCACGGTGGAAGAGGATAAGGAAGGCGACGAGGAGAAGGGCGAAAAAGAGGAGAAGGACTGATGAACATTCCTGTCACAAGCCGGAGCGATGGGCTCCGGCTTGTGGAAGGAACGAACCCTCGAAACCCCGCCGCTATATTCGCCCCGCAATGAACCGCTGGCTCGCCATCCTCTTTATGAGCACCTACTTGTGCTCGGCCACTGAGTTGCATCAGTTGTTCAAGTTGCCCGCGCTCTTCGCGCACTTCGCCGAGGATCTTGGTGAGCGGCCCAATGAGGGTTTCATGTGCTTCCTCGCCGACCACTACTTCGATGGCATGCACCGCGAGGCGGAAGGACATGAGGACCATGGCGACCTTCCTTTCCATAACCAGCAGGACTGCACCTCGCATTCGTTGCAGGTGATCGCCCCATCGCTCTACGGTGAGTTGGTAGTGAACATCCCTTCTTCTCCTGCCGAGCCACATGCGCTCGATGCCTCGTCCTACTCCTTCCTGTTGAGCAGGGACGTGTGGCAGCCGCCCAAAGCCTGATCGGACGCGCTGCGTCCTGATGTGACCGCGTCCGCCCACCGGCGGCGGCACAACCCTTCACTTCCGATACCTGCGATGCACGCATCGCCTTTACGTTCCCCGTTACCGGCGGTGCGTGCATCGCCTTTACAAGCCGCACATGATCTCCCGCATCATCCAATTCAGCGTAACCAACAAGCTCATCACGGGGCTAGGACTGCTCGTGTTCGTGGCGTGGGGCGCTTACAGCTTCACCCGGCTGCCCATAGATGCACTGCCGGACGTGACCAACAACCAGGTGCTGGTGAACACCATTGCGCCCAACCTGGCCACGCCGGAAGTGGAGCAGTTCATCACCTTCCCTTTGGAACTGGCCTTCAAGAACCTGCCGGACCTGGTGGAACTGCGCAGCGTTTCGCGCAGCGGCCTGAGCGTGATCACCATCGTGTTCGACGACAAGGTGCCGGTGAACATCGCGCGACAACTGGTGAACGAACGCATCGCCATGGCGCAGGCCAATATCCCGGCTGGCTATGGCGTGCCGGAAGTCGCCCCGCCCACCACGGGGCTGGGCGAGATCTACCAATACTGTCTTGCGGTGGACAGTGCGCACACCGACCAGTTCACGGCCATGGACCTGCGCACGGTGCAGGATTGGATCGTGCGGCGCCAACTGCTCGGCGTACCGGGCGTAGTGGACGTAAGCAGCTTCGGCGGTTTCCTGAAACAGTATGAAGTGGCGGTGGATGCACCGAAGCTGCAAGGCATGGGGCTTTCGCTGCTCGACGTGTATGCGGCCCTCCAGAACAACAACGAGAACACCGGCGGCAGCTACATCGAGAAAGGGCCGAACATCTACTTCATCCGCGGCGAAGGATTGGTGACCTCGTTGAAGGACATCGAGAACATCGTGATCACGGCGGCGCATGGATCGCCGGTGCGCATCCGCGACGTGGGCGAAGTGCGCTTCGGTTTCACGCCACGCTATGGGGCGCTCACGCGCAATGGCGAAGGCGAGACCGTGGGCGGTGTTGTGCTTATGCTGAAGGGCGCCAACGCCGTGGAAGTCACCGAGGCGGTAAAGGAGCGCATGGCCACGGTGGAGAAGAGCCTGCCCGAAGGCGTCCACATCGACACGTTCGTGGATCGCACGAAACTGATCGGCAAGACGATCGGCACGGTGGAAGAGAACCTGCTGCTGGGGGCACTGATCGTGGTGCTCGTCCTCGTGTTCCTGCTGGGCAATTGGCGCGCGGGCCTGATCGTGGCAAGCGTGATCCCGTTGAGCATGCTGTTCGCGGTGGGCATGATGGTGCAGTTCGGCGTGAGCGCGAACCTGATGAGCATGGGCGCCCTGGACTTCGGTCTCGTCGTGGACGGTGCGGTGATCATTGTGGAGAGCATGCTCTTCGTGCTGCACAGCCGCTTTGCGAACAAGGTGCTCACCCAAAAAGAGATGGACGCAGAGGTGATCGCCAGCAGCGGCAAGATCATGAACGGCGCAGTGTTCGGGCAGCTGATCATCCTGGTGGTGTACGTGCCCATTTTCGCGCTGGTCGGCATCGAGGGTAAGATGTTCCGCCCGATGGCGCAGACGGTGAGCTTCGCGATCATCGGCGCGCTGTTGCTCTCGCTCACCTATGTACCGCTGATGGCCTCGCTGTTCCTGAGCAAGAAGGTGAAGGATGAGGAAGGCTTCGCGGAACGCATGATCCACCGCTTGCAGAAGTGGTACACACCGAAACTTGAGAAGCTGTTGCAGCGTCGTGCATTGGTGATCAGTGTGGCGCTGGCCTTGCTGGTGTCGTCGCTGGTGGTGTTCGATCGCCTTGGTGGTGAGTTCATTCCCGAACTGGACGAAGGGGACTTCGCAACGAACGTCACCATACGACAGGGCAGCAATTTGCAAGAGAGCATCAAGGTGGGGCTGGAACTGGAGAAGATCCTGTTGCGCGACTTTCCGGAAGTGATCGAGGTGGTGGGCAAGATCGGATCGAGCGAGATCCCCACCGACCCCATGCCCATCGAGAGCCAAGACCTGATCATCGTGATGAAGGACAAGGACGAGTGGACCACGACGCAGGACCGCGAGGAAATGGCCGAACTGATGAACGAGAAGATGAGCGTGATCCCCGGCATGAACCTCAGCTTCGAGCAGCCGATCCAAATGCGGTTCAACGAGTTGATCGCCGGTGTGAAGAGCGACATCGCCGTGAAGATCTACGGCGACGATCTGGACCTGCTGTTCAAGAAGGGCAATGAAGTGGCCGCCTTGATCGCCAAAGTGGAAGGTGCCACCGATGTGAAGGTGGAGCAAGTGGTGGGCCAGCCACAGCTCGTTGTGAAGTACGACCGCGAACGCATCGCGCAATTCGGCTTGAACATCGCCGAGGTGAACCGTATCCTCAACACCGCGCTGGCCGGTGGCGTGGCGGGCGTGGTGTACGAGGGTGAACGCAAGTTCGACCTCGTGGTGCGCCTCGCGGGCTACCGCGATGCCGACATACAGAAGGTGAGCAACATCATGGTGCCGCTGCCGAACGGAACACAGGTGCCCGTGGGACAACTCGCATCGGTGTCGTTCAAGAGCGCGCCTGCGCAGGTAAGTCGCGAGAACGGCGACCGCCGGATCGTGATCGAAGCCAACGTGCGCGGCCGCGACATCCAGTCGGTTGCCGAAGAGATCCAAGAGCGTGTGGATGCTGAAGTGAAACTACCCGCAGGCTACTTCACCGAGATGGGCGGCACCTTCAAGAACCTGCAAGAAGCCAGCAAGCGCTTGAGCATTGCGGTGCCCGTTGCGTTGCTGCTCATCCTCATCATGCTCTTCCTCACGTTCCGATCCATGAAAGAAGCCCTCATCATCTTCAGCGCCATTCCCATGGCAGCGATCGGCGGCGTGTACGCGCTGTGGATCCGCGACATGAACTTCAGCATCAGCGCGGGCATCGGTTTCATCGCACTGTTCGGTGTGGCGGTGCTGAACGGCATCGTGCTCATCAGCTACTTCAACCGCCTGCAGGCCGAAGGTGAAGATGACGTAACACGACGCATCCTGAAAGGCACGGCGGCACGCTTGCGTCCGGTGCTGGCCACGGCAGCGGTGGCCTCGCTCGGTTTCCTGCCCATGGCATTGAGCAACAGCGAAGGCAGTGAAGTGCAACGGCCACTGGCGACTGTGGTGATCGGCGGCTTGATCAGTTCCACCCTGCTCACATTGGTGGTGTTGCCCGTGCTCTACCACCTCTTTCATGTGCCCCGTCGCAAGCGCAAGCCGAAAGGCGGGCTGGCCGCAGCTACTCTCCTACTTCCCTTCTTGCTGCTCGGCGGAAATGCTGTGGCGCAATCGCCCGCTCGTCCGCTAACGCTGGAGCAAGCGGTGCAGATGGCGCTGCGGGACCACCCCGTGATGAACGCTGCTGAACTTGGCGTGGAGCAACAGCAGGCGTTACAGAAGACAGCTTTGGGACTGTCGCCGCTGAGCGCGACCTACATGGGCGGCCAGATCAACAGCGGCTTGCAGGACAGGAACATCCAACTGACCGAGGGCTTCGACTTCCCCACGGTGATCGCGCGGCGCAGCCAATTGCTGAAGGAGAACACCGCACTTGCCGAAAGCCAACGCGCTCTGACTTCCACCGAACTGAAGCAGCGCGTGAGCACGGCCTACATGCAACTGGCCTATGGCAACGAGCTCGTTGCACTGTTGCATGCGTTGGACAGCACTTACGCTGACTTCGCCGTGTACGCGGACCGGAAGTTCAACGCGGGTGCGAGCGGGCGCTTGGAGCGGGATGCGGCGCAAGCCCAACACGACCGACTGCGCTTGGAACTGGCCAAGGCCGAAGCCGATCGCAACACCTACCAAGCCGACCTGCAACGTTGGCTGGGAAGCGATACGCTGGTGACCCCGGCGAAGGATGCGCTGACCACATTGCCGACGCTGGCATCCACCAACGCGATGCTTGCGCAAAGTCCGCTGTTGCAATACGCGCAACAACAGACCGAAGTGGCCCAAGCGCAATGGAAGTTGGAGCGCAGCCAATGGGCGCCTTCGTTGCAAGCGGGCGGCTTCTATCAGACACTGGATCAGGTGCAACCCTTCTGGGGATACCAGATCGGTGTTGGTATTCCACTGCCCGGTAGCGGACAAGGTGCGCGCACGAAGGCATCGCGCCTAGGCACCGAAATCGCCGCGAACGAACTGGCGAACACACAGCTCGCATTGAACAGTGCTTACGTGCAAGCCGCCGCGCAAGTGCAACAGCGCGAACAACTGCTCGCGTACTACGAAGGTCAAGGCGAAGCGCTCGCCACCTCCTTGCTCACCAGCGCACAACGCGGCTACGAAAGCGGGGACACGGACTACCTCGCCTACATACAGGGCGTGGACCAGGCGTATCGCATTCGAACCGAACACCTCACCACACGGTATGAGCGCGCAGTGGCGCTCTTTCAACTCCGGGCCTTGCTCGGGCAATAGCGAATGATCATGCAACTCTCTTTCAAAACCGGAACAACGATGCCACGCATCCCATTCCTCTATTTCCTCGCCATCACTGCACTGCTGATGGCCTCTTGCGGCTCCGATGCACCCACTGATAAGGAAGCCGGTCACGACGAACACAGCGCAGAGCACGGCGCGGAGGTCACGCTGACCGCCGAGCAGATCACCGCCATCGGGCTCACGCTCGGTTCTACTTCATCGCAAACGCTCAACACCGGCTTGAAGGCTAACGGCCGCCTCGTGCTGCCCCCGCAGAACATGGCCGATGTGAGCGTGCTGATGGGTGGCTTGGTGAAACAGGTGATGGTACAGGAAGGCGAAGCCGTGACGCAAGGCCAAACGCTGGCGCTGCTGGAGAACCTCGACTTCCTCCAACTGCAGCAAGACTATCTGGAAGCAATGGCGATGCTCACCCTGCAACGCGCCGAGTTGGAGCGTCAACAGTCCTTGGCCACCGATCGCATTAATGCGACCAAGACATTGCAACAAGCGCAAGCGGATCTCGACGGCACCTCCGCACGCTTCAGCACCTTGGAGCAGAAGCTGAAACTCTTCGGCACCGACCCGGCGAAGCTCACTGCCGCGAACATCCGATCCGCCTATCCTGTGCAAGCCCCCATCGCTGGTTTCATCAAGCACATCGGCGTGAACACCGGCCAGTACGCCGAACCGAACAAGGCGCTCTTCAGCATTGTGGATAATCGCTTCCTGCATGTGGACCTCACCGTCTTCGAGCAGGACGTACACAAGGTGAAGGAGGGCCAGAAGGTGACCATCACCGATGCGCACGATCCCGAGGTGCTGCACACCGCCACGATCTTCGGTGTGAACCGCGCGTTCGAGAACGACCAGCAGGCTGTAATGGTACACGCACGCATTGATGAGAGGACCCATGATCTACTGCCGGGCATGTTCGTGCAGGCGCTCATCGGCATAGACAGCACCACGGCGCTTTCGCTACCCAATGAAGCGATCGTGAACAATGGCGACGATCACTTCATTTTCGTGGAGGATGAACCCAATGTCTTCATGCAAGTACAGGTGCGCACGGGTGCGAGCGAATTGGGGTTCACAGAGATCACACCCATGCAACCCTTGGCAGCCGATGCGAAAGTGGTAGTGAAGGGCGCATACTATTTGTTGAGCGAGTTGACAAAGGGGAGCGGGGAGCACAACCATTAACCATGCAACCCTGGATCATCAATGCCCTGCTCGCGATGTTATTCGCGGGCATCACCGCTGTTCTTGCGAAGTACGGTTTGAAGAACGTTCACCCCGACTTCGCGCTCGGCATCCGCACCACAGTGATCTTCGCCTTGGTATTGGCGGTGAACTTGGCGGGTGCGCGCTTCAAAGAATGGGCGGCGCTCACAACGGTGCAGCTCTGGTTGCTCATTGCATCCGGTGTCACTACCACACTGAGCTGGCTCTACTACTACCGCGCGATGAAGGATGGCCCCGTGAGCTATGTTGCCGCGATCGACAAAGGCAGCATCGTGATCACACTCGTACTCTCCTTCCTACTGCTGCGCGAACCGGTAACAGCGAAGGTGCTCGCGGGTGGAGGACTGGTGCTGGCCGGGTTGGTGGTGCTGGTGTGGAAGTAGCGCAGAGGCGTCATGGCAACTGCTCCGTTCGCGTAGCAGTAGGTACCGAGCCGCCTATGTTCACCAGGATAGGATCGCGGTCGTTGTTGGTGCCGGTGTACTTCACAACGCCATCGAGCGTGTGATCCTCGGGATGGTAGCCGATGGCCGTGGCCGTGGGTACTGTACCACCTACGCGTGTGAGGATCGGGTCGCGATCGTTGTTGGTCCCGGTGTACTTGAGCACGTTGTCGCGCACCGCATTGCCTGTCCACAGCAAACGCTTGGTACCGTTGATCGCTTGTGCGTTCGTGCCGTAGGTGACCACGCTTCCGTTGGTGAAGTCGAGCGCGGTGGCGGTGGTGCTCAATGCAATACCGACGGAAGTCATGCAACCGAGGTGGTTGCGGTGCCGCACGGCCACGCGGTAGGTGCCCGCGGATGTGAGCAGGGCGATCGGTGACATGCCGTCTTCGGCCACTACGTCGCCATCTCGTTGCACCAACGCAGCGCGCGTGGCCACGATGTTCGTGGGGTTGCCATTGCTGCGCAGTTCCACCAATATCCAATCCACTATGGCATTGTCGCCCGTTGTGGACGTTACGCCCGCTTGCAGCACTTCACCGCCGCCATCGGCGGCTTGCACGAACCCGGCAACCGAGTATGGCTCCGCGTTCGGGATCAGCGCTGCCACACGGAGATCATCGCGCATCTTCTGCGTTCCTGCATCGTACGGCCCTTCCAGCATCACCTTCAACGCCAACCGCAAGCCGCTGTTGGTGATGTTGATGTTGTCCAGGTACAACCGGTTCCCGTAGTCGTTGATGTTCACGAAGCGGATCACAACGGACTGACCATCGTATGCGCTCAGATCGATGTCGTGCAACAACCACTGGTTGGCGGCGGAAGGTTCCCAAGCGTTTCCGTTCTGCGGGGCGGTACCGAGCGCCGCACCTGCGGCGTAGTACAGCTGCGTCCAGTTGCCACCGCAGTTGGTGCTGATCTCCACACGCAACGCATCATCGTAGCCACCGCCGTAAGGCGCATAAGCATGGTGGAATTTCAAGTGCGTTCCTGCGCTACCGGCGAGCGTAACGACGGGTGTCACCAACCGGTCCTCCTGCCCGGGCGCTTGGTAGTAATAGTTGTCCAAGCGCCAAGCCCGGCCGGCGCCACCGTTGCTCGCCACGGCAACGGCCACATTGCCCCACGTATCCAATGCATCGGGGTTCTGCAAGCTCCAACCAGCGGGCGCTGCCGCCTGGTCCTCGGCATCGGCGAGCAAGGGTGTTGTGGCGCCACTGCTGCCAACGGTAATGAAGGAGTTGATCGTCTTGCTGCTGGTCCCGTTCACATCCGTAACAGTGAGCGACACGGTGTAAACGCCCGGTGTGCCGTAGGTGACGAGCGGGTTGCGGATGGTGCTGGTGATCGGACTTCCACCGGGGAAGGACCAGCTCCACGTAGCGCCGCTCGCGTTCAACGCACTGTTGTCCCAGAACTGCACTGCGGGAGCGAGACAGGTGACTTGCTGCCGGTCCGCACTGAAGTTGGCCAAGGGCGCACTGGGCGATTCGACGGCACTTTCCCAAACACTGCGGTCGGTGGCGTTGCGGATCTTGCCCTCGCGGTAGTTGATCAGCATGCGCGTACTGAAAATGCGCGCAGGCAGACCGGCGTTCCACAGCGACCAAGCCGGCGCTGCATCGCTGCGGTAATAAACCGCGCGCCGCGTGCCTACGTAAAGCGCACCGTTGCTTCCGAGCTGGTGCGCGATGTTCGTAGGCCATTCGTTGTTGAGCGAAGCGTCGGTGATGTTCGTCCAGTTCGTGCCGCCGTTAACGCTCCGGTACACCA
>JBDTSG010000121.1:0-17711 GCA_039931265.1 Flavobacteriales bacterium | reverse complement strand
AGACGTCTGCGGGGATCACGAAGTTCTTCTCTGGACTCAAAGCGCACGCGGAGCGGAAAGCCTGAGGAACTCTGTCACCGCCGAAAAGCACACACCAAGCGCCTCTACCTTCGAACACCCAACCACTAACCCAAACTCCCATGAACAGCAAGACCAACAGCCTCAACTGGTTCGAGATCCCGGCCACGGACATCCAACGCGCGAAGAAGTTCTACGAGACCGTGTTCAGCATATCCATGGAGGACATGGAAATGGGACCGATGAAGTCGGCCATGTTCCCGATGGAAGGTGGCAGTGGCAAAGCCAATGGCTCCATCAGCCAAAGCCCCATGCACACACCCAGCATGACCGGTTGCGTTATCTACCTCAACGCGGACCCCGACCTGAGAGATGCTTTGGGCCGCGTGGAAAAGGCCGGCGGCAAGGTGACCATGCCCAAGACCGGCATCGGCCCCAACGGTTTCATGGCCTTCTTCGTGGACACCGAAGGGAACCAAATGGCGATGCATTCGAACAAGTGATCGGCAGGTGGTGCAGTACCACTGCTCACTTCCTCAGGATCTTCTCCATCGCCCTGGTCTTCGCCAGTTCATCCACCAGCGGGTCGATGAGCCCTGAACGCGCTCACTTCCCTTTTGCACCGAGCCGCTGTTGCGAATGCTCATGTGCCTTCAGCGGCGAGGTCTGCAGGTAGCGCAGGGCACCGCTCAAGCGACCACCTTTGCGCCATGGGTCTTTCTTGGCGAAGCGCAGAACCTTGGGCGCGCATAGGCATGGCGGTGCAGTTCCTGGCACTGATCCGCTGTCTCGGCGAGTACTTCCGCTTGAAGCACGTGCAAGGCCCGGCCTTCATCGCGGCGGATGCCGAGATCTTCATCCTTGCTGCCTTAGTGATGGCCTTCTTCACCGCAGCCGCTGTGGCGGCATATGTCTTCAAGCGACCTTGGTGGACCAGTGTTTTGGCGGTGATCTCCGTCATCACGTTGGTGATCATGAAGGCGACGATGATGCAGTAGGAAGGAGGCGGGCATTCTTCCCGCGATCAGGTTCGAACGCAGGGACCCGCAGTTTAGCGGCTGAATACAGAGACCCTAGCGAGGGATAGTCTCCTCCTCCTCCCGCAAGCCACATCTACCTTGGCCTCCATGCTCAAGCACTTCCTCCTATTCGCCCTCCTCATCCCGTTCTTCTTCTCCTGCACCTCTACGCCGCCCGTGGATCAAACGGCCGAGACCGTCAGGCAGGTCGAGAACGGATTGTGCGAACACGTGTACATCGTTGGGGACTCGACGTGGTCCATTGAAGAGCGCATGAAGCACTACGGCATTCCGGGCATGAGCTTCGCGGTGATCAAGGACCACAAGATCGTGTTGCTCAAGAGCTATGGCGTCATGGACCGCGACACCAAGCAGCCCGTCACGGACAGCACGCTCTTCCAGGCCGGTTCCATCAGCAAGCCAGTAGCCGCCTACGGTGCCATGAAGCTCGCGCAACTGGGGCAAGTGCATCTGGATTCCAACGTCAACAACTACCTCCGCTCGTGGACCTTGCCGGACAACGCATTCACCGCGCAGCGGAAGGTGGCCGTGCGCCACTTGCTGAACCATACGGGCGGTATCACGGTTCATGGTTTCCTCGGCTACAGCCCGGATCTTCCAGTGCCCTCGTTGGTGCAAGTGCTCAACGGCGAACCGCCCGCGAACTCACCACCCATCCGCGTGGACAAGCTGCCGGGCCAAGACTTCCGCTATTCCGGCGGTGGGTACTGCATACTTCAGCAGATCATGATCGATGCGAAGGGCGCGGAGTTCCCGGCCATCATGCAGGAACTCGTGCTCGGTCCTACTGGCATGTCGCGCAGCACCTACCAACAACCCTTGGGTGCCGATCGCATCGGCATGGCCGCAACCGGCTACCTGCCCGATGGTTCCATGACCAAAGGCAAGCGACACACCTATCCGGAAATGGCCGCCGCCGGCCTGTGGACCACCGCCGAGGACCTCGCCAAATTCGCCATCGACCTGCAGCTCGCATACAAAGGCGAGGCCGGTCATGTGCTCAACCAACAGATGGCAACTGCCATGCTCACCCCGGCCGGTGAGGACAATGGCTTGGGCATCTTCGTACACGAGGATGGTGACAAGACCTACTTCGAACACGGTGGGTGGGACGAAGGCTTCAGCACGCAACTGGAGTCGCACCGCGACAACGGCGATGGGGTAGTGGTGCTGCTCAACGCCAACCAACCGATGTTCCTGTACGAGCTCATTCGCTCCGTGGCACGCGCCTACCACTGGAAGGACTATGTGCCGGAATACACCAAGCAGCCGATCAACGATGCCACCATCGCGGCCGTGACAGGGCGCTACCGCAAAGCCGGCAATTCCCTCGTGACCATCAGCGGATCCGCCGGTCGCTTGTTCATGGCCACCGATGGCGCCGAACAAGAAGAACTCTTCCGCATCTCGGACAGTACCTACGTCCGCCGCAGCGATCGACACCCCATCCGGTTCCAGTTGGTGGGTGCGAACAGCGTTACGGCAATGATCGTGGTGGATGAGAAGAAGGGCACAACACGTTCCACCGCACCGCGCATGACGGACGATGAGCGCATCCCCTTCGAACTGGTGCAGGAAGGCAAAGTGCCCGAAGCCGTGGCCGCCTGCAAAGCCCTGCTCGCCGCCGATCCCAACGACGGCTCCGTGAGCGAGCAGGCGATCAACGACCTCGGCTACCAACTCCTCAACGAAGGCAAGACCGTGCAAGCCCGCGACTTCTTCCACGTGAACGTGCAACTCTACCCCAAGAGCGCCAACACCTACGACAGCTACGCCGAAGCCTGCCTCAAGAACGGTGAACTCGAACTGGCCCTGAAGAATTACACCACCGCGTACGCCATGAACCCGGAGAACGCCAACGCCAAGAAGCTGGTGGAAGAGATCAAGACGAAGCTGCGGGTGAAGAGCTAGGTGGAGGTTGGGGCGTGCCGGTGATTACACCGTCGCGCTCTTCGCTATACTCCTCGCTCGTTCCTCGCTGCGGGGTGCCGCTGCGATCCCTCACGCGCTGATGCATGGAGGGAGATCACGGCTTTGAGTGCAGGGCCCCAAGCCGGAGTGCCTGCGGAGGTCCATAGGAGGATCCGCTATCCTCGTTCCTATGGCCTGCCAACCCTCACTTCCCTTGGTCCTTGCCGGCCTTGCGGGTTTCGGTGCGCACCTTATACAAGCGCTCATTGAAGCCGCCGTTCTGCTCGAAGTCGCGGCCGAGGCTTTGCAGTTGGCGGTCCAACAGGGCCATGGCCACGCCGCAAAGCACATGGGCCGCGTTAGCACTCAGCTCCTGGTAGGCTGCAATTCGGGTGGACTGCATGGACGGGATGGACCCTGCCTGGTCGGAGGCAGGTCCATCCCGTCCATCGGGTCCATGCGTGGTAGTGCGGGCGGCTTGTTCTTGCAGCCACAGCTCCTTTACCCAATGCGCCACTTCGGCGGCGGTCTTGCAGCGGCGGGTAATGAGCAACTGACGGCGTGGGTCGGTCTCTTCCCAAAGAGGTAGGCCGCGCTGCCTCAGGAAGGACTCGAGGTCGCCCTTGAGTTCGGCCAAACTTGCACGCGCCACATTGGTCAGGTTCATCTCGATCTTCTTCGAGGTGGCACTGAACACGCTGCCTTCAGCAATATTCCGGGAGCCGCTACGCGCGGCTTGCACCATCTGATCGTGGGTGCGGCTCTTCAGGTCGATGTACCGATCACAGAACCGCACGGTGACGTCGTAAAGCAGTTCGGCCACTTGGTAGCTCTTCAGCTTTTCGTAGCCACCGCTCTTGCCAAAGACCTTGGTGTTGGGCGGGCGCTCTTCCATTGCTCTAAAAGTAAATGGCGTTGTGTTCGGGTGGACGGGGTGACGGGGTTGCACATGGTGCGGCCACCCCGTCACCCCGTCCACCAGCAATGAGATAGGGTTGCTTTGCGACCGATCGTAGCGGCACCACGCATCGCGCTCTCAGCTCTTCCTCCTCCTCACTGTCGGCCCGCTGTCCTTCTGTTCAGCAGGTCCTTCGCCCGCCAACCCTACTTCCCTTGCTCCTTGCCGGCCTTGCGGGTTTCGGTGCGCACGGTGTACAAGCGCTCATTGATACCGCCCGAAGCGGGCAGGGACTCAGCGTTCAGTCATGCACCACCTCGATCCTTTGCCGGATCACGCTGCGGTCGTTCCGTTCGGCCATCACCATGTACATGCCCGCAGCAAGGTGGTCGGCGTTCCAAACCCCTTGGACAACGCGCTCCGTCAATTCCCCTTGCACGGAACGGATGGTGATGGACCGCACCCCCGCCAAGGACGGAGCCAGGTGGAAGATGCTTCCAACGCTGGGGTAGAAGATCGCGACCTCCGGCTCCTTTGTCCGCTCGGGCACACCTACCTGCGCACCGCGTATCACGATGGCGTTGGGGTTGATCAATCCTCCCGAGCCACTGGGGATGAGGTCCTGCAAGTACGTTCCGCCCGCGTCGAACTGCTTCACCGAACTGGTGGCTCCATTGCCGATGAGGAAATTGCCGTTCGGGTAATGGGCGATGCCTTCGGTATAAGAAACACCCGTGATGAATGTGCTGAGGAACGTTCCGGCGGCGTCGAACCGTTTGATCGCTGCGCCATCATAGTCGGACACGATCAGGTCGCCGTTGAGGTCGAACCAGATGTTCGTCGGGCCAACGAGGTCGGCACTGATGAACGCTCCCAGATCATTGCCATCGGGGTCGAACTTCCGCACGAGATCACTGGTGTATGAGGACACGTACAAGTTCCCCGCGCCATCCCAATCCAGACCGATGCTTTGCGGTACGCCAACCGTTGTGAATTCCCCCACATAGGTGCCGTTCAGCATGTACCGCCGCACGGTTCCGGTGCCGTTCCATTGTAGCACATACAGGAGGCCATCGGGGCCGATCTTCATTCGGGTAGGACCGGCTATGCCTGTGGCGAAATCACTGACGTACACACCGGTCGTCGCATCGTACTTCGTGATCTTGTTCGTGCCGAGGTTCGAGATCAATACCCGGTTACTGTCCTCCAGAAAGACAATGTCCTGAGGCCAGTTCAAGTTCGTGGTGATGAACGCGAGCGGGTTCGTACCGTTCGCATCGAAGCGCAGGATCTGCCAGGGTGGGTTGTTGAAGTTGCCCGCATCGCTCACGTAGATCCCATCAACTTGGGCGTGCGTCAGGGCAGTGGTGAACAGGAACGAGCCGACGAGTAGTTGTTTCATCATGGCAGGGTAGTAGTGAAGAAAGCTAGCCGGACCACGAACGCACCGGCGCCGAAGCGTGTCGAGCCGTTGCATATGGGAGGGGACACCGATCGCTGGGTCACGTCGAAGGCGGGCGCCCGTATCGCAGTGCCGCGGATGGCGCTCTACCGCACCAACTTCTCCACCAGCGCATCACCGAGCAGCCTGTTGCCGGTGATGTTCTTGTCACCGCGCTCGCCTGAGTTTGTGAGGATGATGATCAGCAGCCCGCGTTCGGGGAACCAACGCACCACGCCGTTGTGACCCCAGTCCTCATTACCGCGCGTCCAGATCTCTCGCGTGCCGTTGGTCTCGGAGACGAACCAGCCGCGTCCGATGCTGCCGACCGAAACGTTCACACGCGGGGCCCAAAGTGTGTCGAGCAGCGCGGGAGAAAGGAGCCGCCCGTCGCGCAGCGCGTGGAACCAGTTGTGGAGATCGCGCGTGCAACTGTAAAGCCCGCCGGAACCGATATAGCCCCAGTTGATGCCGAACACTTCGGGTTCCAACTTCCGGGTGAAGGCCGCGACTTGCGGCGGTGCGGGTGCGGGCAGGTCGCTCCAGACCTTGGTGTTCATCATTCCGGCTGGCAGGAGTTCGTGCGCACGCACATAGGCTTCGTACGGTGTGCCGCTCACCTTTTCCACAACGGCCGCGAGCAGTTCGAAGTTCTCGTTCGTGTAGCCGAAGCGTGCGCCCGGTATCGTGTCCAGCGTGTCACGCCCGATCGCTGCCACCGCGTCGGCCAGGGTGCGTGTGCCATCGGCGGCGTAGTTCTGGCCAAGGCCGCTGGTGTGGGTGAGGCATTGCTCGATGGTGATGGCGCGCTTGTCCGCTGGAAGGTCCGGGAAGAACTGCACGAGTGGATCAGAGCGGCGCAGCTTTCCCTCCGCTTCCAATTGCGCGATGCACACCGCCGTGAAACTCTTGCTGATCGACGCGAGGTTGAACAGCGTCTTGTCCGATGGGCGCACGCTGCTTGTGCTGTCGATAGGGCCGTAGCCGTTGCTGAGGATCACCGTGTCGTTCATGGCGATCAGCACAGCAGCACCATACGCATCGCCGACCAGGCCGGTAAGCAGGCTGTCGCAGGCGTGTGCGATGGCCGTCTGTTGTTGGGAGAGCCCTCCCTCATCCTTTGTTGGGGACGCACCAGCACAGGCGGCCAACAGGACGAAGAGCAGCAGAGATCTCATGATCAAGGTTACTCAGTGGGCATGCACGGCCGAGTGCATGGGGGACGAAAAGTGCAATGTGATGCGATCGCTCGCGCTGGAGCATGACCGGCGATCAGGCCTATGTGATCAGTTGCGCTATGCTATCGTGGCTCTGAGGCGCGTGCGATGGCGGGTCGAGCCGTTCGGCTCAGGCGTGGTAGTGGATCGACGAGGTCCCACCGCGAACATGATCGGCATTTCGCGTGACGGATCGCAGCGGAAAGCCCGCAAGCCCTGTGATCATGGCGGGGACTTGGAGCAGAATGCCGGACCCAAGCCTTCGAGAGGCGCCAAAAGGAAAACTTCGAAAGGATCGTCGGGCTGGTTCACCGCAGCAACTGCACCACGCCTTTGCGTTCGCCTTGCAACACCTCGCCGAAGCAAGGCACACGGTAATTGAGCAAGTAGTAGTACACGCCATCGGGCGCGTGATCGAAGGGCGCTGCATTGCCGTTCCAAGGCACGTAGTTGCTCGTGGTTTCGTAAAGCTTCATGCCCCAACGGTTGTAGATCTGCAAGCTCACGTAGGAGCCGCTCACTTCCGGGATCGGGAAGAACGTTTCGTTCTTTCCATCGCCGTTCGGGGAGAAAACGTTGGGCACGATGAACTCGCCCGGGCTCTGGCCCGTGGCTTCGACGGTGATCTCCTGGGTGAAAGTGTCGTTGCCCAAGCAATCGGGATCGAACGCGGTAAGTGTGATCGTGTAGGTACCCGGCTCATCGTACAGGTGTGTGATGCTCGTGCCCGTCAGCACCGTGCCATCGCCCATGTTCCATGTGATCGTGAGCCCTGCAGGTCCGGTGCTCTGGTCCACGCCGCTCACGCTCAAGCCGGAGCAGAGGTCGGCGGTGGAGATGACGAAGAACGCTTCGACATCCACCGGCTCCGAGAGGGTGACATCCTGCGAGAAGGAGGCGGTGCCACCACAAAGCGTATCGGTGGCATTGAGGGTGATCGTGTACGTGCCCGGCCCAGCGTACGTGTGCGTTACATTGGTGCTGTTGTATGTGTTGTTGTCGCCCATGTTCCATTGGAACACGAGGCCGGTTCCCGGGGTGGTATTCGTCGCGGTCACCAAGTCCTCGCCACACGGCCCTTGCTGCACGGTGAAAGCCGGTGCGAGCGTTGCGGGTGATTGTATCAGGATATTGAGCACCAGCGTATCCGACAGGTTGCACGCGTTGCTGTCGATCGCGATCAGTGTTACCGGGTAGGTGCCAGCGGATGTGTAGACGTGGGGCGGGTTCTGCAGTGTGCTGGTGTTCGAGCCATCACCGAAATCCCAAAGCCAGGAAGTGCCCGTGCCGGTGCTGATGAACTGGATGGTATCGTTGACACAGCCGAAGAATGGTGTTGCAGTGAAGCTTGCGCTCACGGCGAGTTCGAAATCGATCTTGAACACGCCGAGATTGCAATTGAAGCTGTTGTTGGTCTGGCTCCATGCACCCGGGGTCGTTGGCATATCGCTGTTGCCGCCGCAGCCCGCACACACGGCTTGGTAAACGACACCGGCCTTGTTGAAACGCGATGTGCCACCATCGACATGTTCAGGGCTGATGTTGCCCCCGAAGAAGGTGGCATAGTGCAGGCTCACCGCTTCCTGGTCCAGCACCATCAGGTAGAAGTCGCTGCCATCCGTGTTCGGTTGGAACGCATCGCTGGTGGTAGGAAGACCGAACGTGGTGCTGGCGAACGCCTGTTGGAACTGGTTCACGGTGCCGCCCCAACCGCTGAAGTAGATCTGCCCGCAGTCGCTCACGAGAAAAGCGGATGGGCTGATGTCCTCACTTCCCGCGCCGCTGCCGATCACCGTGCTCCACAAAGAAGTGGTGAGGTCGTGATCGAGTTTCTGGATGAACTGTGTGCTGTTCGGGTTGTTGTACTTACCTATGGTTATAGGGTAAGCGCCGTGCGTCTGGCCAACGATGAACACATCGTCGTCCACGTCGAGCTGCACGAAGTATCCTTGGTCGTAGAGCGTGGTGCCCAAGTATGTCGCAGAGAGGAGTGCATCACCCGCAGCCGAGAACCGCGCCACGAAACCATCTATACCGCCCACGGCGGCCCCGATGTATGGCGATCCGGCCATGTCGAGATCAGGACTGCTCGTACCGCCGGTGACGAAGACTTCATCGTTCTCATCGAGCTGGGCGCTGTAGCAGGCATCCGTTCCCGAGCCGCCGTAGTACGTCGCCCACAGTTCGGTCGATAGGGTAGGGTTCATGGCGAAGACGTATCCATCTTGATCGCCTCCTTGGAAAGTCGTGAACGGCGCGCTTGCCGTGGTCGGGATGTCCGTGCTCATGGTGCAACTGGCCACCACCGGTCGTTCTTGGCTGTCGAGCACGATCTCGCCGCGGAAAGGATCACCGTAGTTGTATGCGGTATTGAAGGAGTTGTTCAATCCATCGGCCTGCGATCCGCCCACGTAGGTGCTGCCCAACAATGCCGTGGCGTCCGCGTTGAAGTGCGCTACGCAGATATCCGTTCCGTTGTCGTGGGTATAGCCTTCGCCTACCGCGAAGAAGACAGCGGGTCCTGCCCCGAACGAATTGTCGAAGCAACCAACAGTGGTCGGGAAGTCGGCCGACCCTGTGATCCCCATCACGTAGAGCTCATCCAGGCTGTTCACCACTAAGCTGTGTGGGCTTTCGTTCCCCGTTGCGCCACCGAGGTAGGTGCTCCAGATCAGTTGCGTGCCATCGGAGCTGAACTTGGTAAGGCCCATATCGATGGTGTTTCCGGCGAAAGTCGGCTGCTGCACGCCGAGGGTTACCGGATAACCCACGCCGAACACGATGCCACCGCCGTAGAGGTTGCCGGCCGCATCGTAGGTGGCTGTGAAACCGAAGTTGTCGGCAGTGCTGCCGGTGAAGCTGGAGAAGGTCAGGATCGGGTCGATCACCAGCGCCCGGCCATGGTCGTAGCCGTCGGGAAATGAAAAACGCACCAGATCGCCATTGAGAACATAGTCGCACCGCACTGCCTTGCGCTGGCCATCGATCTCCTGCCATGCCACTGGAGCGTTCTCCAATACTTCACCGGCCGTGGTGCCGATCACCAAGCGGCCATTGCGCAAAGCGATGTTGTCTTGGCCTTCGTAACGCATGGCAACGAGATCAGCGTCGGCTCCGGGCGCCAAGAGCAGGTCGTACTCCAACTGCTGCTGCCCGTGGAACACGAGATCGATACCGGGATAGAGGTGGTTAAGGCGCACGGCACCGTGCACAGGTACGCGACTGGCCCACTTCGTGCGGTCGTTACCGATGAAGTAGTTCTCGTAATACGGTAGCGTCTCCAAACCCTCGTGCGAACCAGCCCGGCCACCCTCGAAACGCATGCGATAGGCGTGTTCCTTGATGGGCTCTTGCGTTGCACCGTTCTTCGCGTGGTCGTGATGGCCGTGGCCGGCGCGTAACACGTAGGTGAACGCATCGCGCTCAACGAAGAGCGCGCCTTGGCCGGTGAGGGTGCGATACAGCACCTGCTGCGGCCATTGGCCTTGGTTCAACGTGAACGGGTGTTCGGCCGGACCGTGGGCAACGCATACCGTGGAGAGGAGCGTGACGGCGAGAGGGAGGACCAAGCTTCGGTACATGATGCGGAAAATGTAGCTGATGTTCGGCAATACGACGAACACTGAGGCGTTGGCGTCCGCTGTGGTCTTCGATCGTTCACCACGCCGCCCTTGGATGCCTTCAACGCGCCGGGAAAGTCAAGCCACCCGGCCTTAGAAATAGCTGAGCCACCACTTCTCTTTATGCGTTGCGCGGTACCGCGCATACCAACGGCACGGGAAGTACAGAACGAATACGACGCTCGCCCACACCGCATAAACCACCCCTAGCGGGAAGCCATTGTCGGCGTAATTCTTGACATCGATGGTCGCGGTCAGGATCGTTTCCGACCAAGGTTGTCCTTGCATCACCATGGCCACGGTGGCGAGTGCGTGGATCAGGTAGATGTGCAGCATGTAGTAGAAGAACGGTACACGCCCGAACACCACGAAGTACTTGCTCCATCCCAGCTCTCGCCCCTCGGCCCATGCGAGGAAGAGCAATGCAGGACCGAGCGTCATGCACAGGTACAAGAGCGATGGCGGATACTTCCAAACGTTCAGGAAGGAGAGCAGGTCGTACACGTTCGTGGGCTGATCCACCCAAGGTGCGAAGTCGCCATACACGTTAAGGGCGCGCAAGGCGATGAAGAGCATGATCGCGCCCGACCCAAGCCAAAGCAGCGCGCGCTTGCGCTGCGCGCTGGAAACTTCGCTGGTGAAGAGGCGGCCCAAGCAATATCCGAGGGCCATTGTGCCGATCCACGGCAGCACGGGGTACGCGAAGACGATCACACGGCCAACGCCAAGGTGTACTTCACCACCCCGGTGCAAGGCGTCGAAGAGCGTCCCGACCACACCTCCTTGCGGCACAGGCACATGGTCCAGCAGGTTGTGCAGCAGCACGATCGCCAGCCCGATGAAAAGGACGGCCCTGTAGGGCAGCCGCACGAGCAGAGCCAGTGCAAGCATGCTTACACCGATGGCCCAGAACACGGCGAGCATGGTGAAGGTGAACCGTGGATCGAACTGCCAGCCGAACGCCACGATGATCACTTCCACGAAGATCATCCAGAGTCCACGTGTCCAAAGGAAGCGGCTCAACTGCGCTTTGGTGCGCGTGCGCCCATAAAGGAATGCGCTGGTGCCTGCGAGGAAAACGAAGACCGGCGCGCAGAAGTGAGTGATCCAGCGCGTGAAGAACAGCACGGGTGTGGTGGTTGCCATGTCCGTGGGGTCGGCTCCGAAGAGCAGGCCATGGTGGAAGAAGTCGCGCACATGGTCCAATGCCATCACCACCATCACTACGCCGCGCAACAGGTCAAGGCTGTTGATCCGTGAGCTGCTCATGCGGACAATGTAGAAATGGACCGGTGCCGAACGACCGGGCAATTGTGGAAGAGCGTTTCCCACAACGCACCTCACGGCTGCGGCAAAGAGCCTCGTTGCCTTGTAAACGTTGTCTTCCTTATCGCAGGTGGTCGATCCCGCACTTCGCGCCGCGACGATGGACCTTACCACGAAACCCGCCAGTGATCGCAGTGATCATCGCATCCCTATTGACCGCAACTGCGCAGCCACTTCGCCGGACCGTGGCGGGGTCTTCGGATGCTTGCCTCATCACACCACTATCACAATGTTCAGCGTGGGGCCTTCAATTTCAGAAATGGTCACGCGGAACGCTGCCGTCAACCTGGCTCAAACCATGCTTACTGTTGGTCAGTACGGTATCCAATGTCCAGGTCACGCGTTCTTTGAATGGCGCCTGCCTCTCAGGGCAATCACCGAGTGCGCAAACTGAACACGACTTGGGCACGCAAGGGTCCATATGGATGAAGAGCTCAACTTCGTGGCTACTGCGATCGTTGGTCAATTGCTCGATCGCGGCGATCTCGCGGTGCGCGCGTTCCAAACTGAAGTACCATGGGAGGGTCACATGACAATCAATATGCAGCACCGCGCCGTACTTGATCATGCGGAAGTTGTGCACGTCGACCCATTGCGGTGGTCGGTATTCTTCGAGGGTTGAGATCACTTCCCGCGCCAGATCCAGGTCGGCTTCGTCCATTATGCCGGCCACCGAACGCCGGAAGACGCGCAGGCCAGTGTAGATGATGTACACGGCGAAGATCATCGCGAACAGTTGATCGAGCCACAGCAAGGCGGTGATGCGGATCAGTATCAAGCCGCAGATCATGGCCACGGTGCTCCACGCATCGCTGAGCAGATGCGCCCCGCTCGCCTCCATGGTGATCGAATGCGCACGCTTGCCTCGCCGCTTCAAGGCCAAGCCCATGAACAGGTTCACGGCACCGGCACCAGCGGTGAGCAGGATCCCGGTATCCAGATCGCTCAAGTGCTGGTGCGCGAGCAGCGCCTGCACCGAGCGCCAGATGATGAACCCACCGGCCAGCACGACCAGCCCACCTTCGATCCCCGCACTGATGAATTCCACTTTCCCGTGCCCGTATGGATGCTCCCGATCGCGGGGCTTGGCGGCGAGCCAGAGGCTGTACAGCGCGAAGGCCCCGGCGGTCACGTTCACGATGCTCTCCAAAGCATCGCTGAGGATGGTGTTGCTGTGCGTGATGCGCCATGCGATGAACTTCATCGCCATGAGCACACAACCTGTGGCGAGCACCAGGGCCTGCATCCGGATGTTGGTGCGCGCGATCTTCATGGAACAACCATGCATGTGAATGAAGTCGTGAACACCGCAGCACCCGCGCGCGTTTGGCCGTTCACGTTGTCTTCGCCCTAAAGGAACGGACAAGTGCCATCATCTTCAGGGGACGGATCGTTCAGCTTCACTCCTAAGGTCCAATGATCAAGATACGTATTGCTTCACCCACCGCATTGCTGGGAACAAGGAAGTAGACCCCGGGTACGGCCAGCGGTCGTGGAATTCCACACACAGCGCACTGGTCCTTGGGTGTTATTGCTGATGGCCGTGCAAGTGGGATCTTACGATCACTTCCGCGGAGATCCTTCCACGCTTCCGGGCGCATCCGCTACGCTAACGGGAACCGGCCATGCGGTGGAGCGAACGGCCCGGAACTGGCAGCTGTGCGTTCAACAAAGCACCTCACACCATGAGCATCACGCACATCGCAAAAGCCACCACGGTCATACACGAACCCATCGAGACCGTCTGGAAAGCACTGTTGGATCCCGATATGAATGCCAAGTTCATGATGGGCGCACGGGTGATCACCGATTGGAAGGAAGGCAGTTCGATCATCTGGAAGGGGGAATGGCAGGGCAAGCCCTACGAGGATCGGGGCACCGTGATCGCTGTGCGCGAACCTGATATGCTCAAGTACACGCACAACAGCGGCAGCGGCGACAACCCCGGCCAGCAGCATACCGTCGTCATCGAACTGAAAGAAGTGGCGGGCATCACCCATGTCCGCGTCACCCAGGACAACAACGCCGATGCAGAGGCCTGCGCCAAGTCGCAGAAGAACTGGAACACCATGCTCGATGCCTTCAAGAAGGCCATGGGCGAGGCGCCCGTCGACAAGCCGGACGAGATGCGCGTGTAGCGGTGCGCCGGGCGAAGGATCGAAGGAACCGGAACCCATGCCACGCCGATCTCCGCTCCTTACACTCGGTGTCTCAAGGCCACGCAGCCTTCAAAAAGGTCTGGCTCTGCGCACCGTCCGTGGTCAGTGCATGGACCACATAGATCCCGTCCATCCACCCCGAAATATCCAGTGTGCCTGCACCCGTGCGCGCGGCCATCAATTGCCCAAGCGCATTATAGCACGCCACACTTCGCAGAGTACGACCACTGTTGATCGAGACAGTGCCGAAGGACGGATCCACGGTCACTTGCATGGCATTCACCACAGCTTCGTGTTGAGACCCGATCGAGGTCGGTCCGCAGGGCTGTACGCAAGTACCTGTTGGCCCGCCACCGTCCGCCGTACCCACGAAGACCTCAGCTACCGCGAACGCGTACTGGCCTTGAAGGATGAAGGTCGATCCCGCGCCGGTGACGCGGAAATAGCGCGTCGTTACCGGTGGGAAAGACAGCACATCCGGACCATAGCTGGTGCTTGGCGGATTGTCCGTCAATGTTGGTCTGCACAAATCCTCCCAAGGCCCGTTAGCGGTGGGGCCGAAAGAAAGCGTGGTCGGCTCGGTCCCAAGCCCCGTGGTCTCCTCGTTGTAAATGGCCATACGATCCCAGGTGCCTTCGAAGCCCATGTCGAGTATCACATGCCCAAGGTCCGCTTGCACAAGCCCCCAGAACTCCAGGTCACCCGCGCCGGGGACATGTAGGGATGCGCATAGGTCCAGGTTGTTGTATGCCCCCCATGGTGTCACCCCCGAGGTGAAATCCGGTGTAAGCCCGCTATGATCCAACAGGCGGACAAAGTCCGTAGCGGCCATCGAAACAACGAGATCGGGTGAGGAAGCAGCCACGGGCGAATACATGATGCTCTGCGCCCCCGCTCCGTGAACGAGGCTGATCAGGGCTAGGGCAGCGAAGCGACGTTCCATGGGTGATGCCCAGCGAAAGTAGCTTCGTTGATGATCGCATAGGATGCGTCGGTGGTGATGGAGTTCATGGCCAATGCGGGGGTACCGCAAACCGCTGACGCATGGAAGATAGCGAGGAGTAGAGCCAGGCGCAGGTCGGTAGAAACTACGCATCCGACGGCGCGCATTTGGCGCCGGCATCCCGTCTCGGGCCAAGAAGGAACAGCGGGTAGATCTGCCACCCCTCACTTCCCCTGCTCCTTGCCGGCCTTGCGGGTTTCGGTGCGCACCTTGTACAAGCGCTCATTGAACCCATCCCCGCACCACCTCGGCTCCCCCTCGTGCGCAGCCGCTCGCCTTTTCGGCGAGTGGCCCTCAGTCTAGGGCTTCCAGCCCGTCGTCATCACGCTGCGTTCTACTTCTCATCCGGCGTCAAGCAAACACACACCTCATTGGGCGTGTTCGGGTCCAGCACGATCACATCAATGCCGCCCATGCACACACGCAGCAAGTCATTGGCGGGCACCCCAAGGCACACCAGGTCCTCCGCAGCGAAACGCCGCACCGCCGCCTCGCTGGTAAAGGCCAGCAAACAACGCTCGCCATCGCGCTCCACCACATGCGTGAACACCACGGGCGCGTCAACCCCTTCCCGTCGCGACGTCGGTGGCTCGGCCGGCACCAACAGCATCACCTTGCCCTCCTTCAGTTCCCTTACCAACGCCGCATCGTTCGCGGCGCTCTGGTCATTGCGCGCTATCGTCATCAAGTTCATCAGGCGGTTGTTCGCCTCCTCCGGGAAATGCGCTTCCATGGTCTTTGCTCTGCGTTAAGAACGCTTGGAACGCATACCGCCGTATTCCGGTTCCGGTCCCATGCCCCAGCAAAAAGCCCCGCCGTCATCCAGCAGGGCTTTTTTGCATTCCCCTCTCCTTGGGAGAGGGGCAGGGGTGAGGTCTACGGCCCCGGCGGCACCGGCACCTCCGCCTTCGCACCCGTATTCACCACGATCCGCGCATCGAAATACTCTTGGTGGAACGCAGGGCTGCTGTCCTTGAACTCGCTCATCAGCTTATCCAACCGGTTCGTCAGGATCGTCGTCCCCTCGCGGATCAACGTCTCAATGTTTCCCGTCGCGCCCTTGCGCACCGTTATCGCCGTACGCGGCGCGCTGATCACCGCCTCGTACGCATCGATCAGCGTTTGCAATGCCGTCAGGTCAGCGGCCACAACACCATAAGGAGCCAGCAGTGCTATCACCGCGTTCGCCTCGTCGTGTATCCCTTGGCACTTCTGCGCCACCACGGCATCGCGCGGTGCTATCAGGTCGCTGTAGCTCACATCCATCTTCTCGCGCAGCACCGTCGCATCCGTGTCCTCCGCGAAAGCGAACACCTGGTTCGCCGTCGTCAGCGTCTTGCGCACCATCTGCTCCTTGCGCTTGCCCTTGTTTATCGCGTAGCCGTCCAGATCCAGCCCTTGCGTTTCTATTTCCTGCTCGATCTCCGTGATCTTCGCTTGGAACGCCGTCACCGCGTTCGCGAACGGCACCAATGCCGCCCACACCGCGTTGTGGTTGTCGCACGCCGTGCTCGCCGAATAGAACATCGTGAACCGGTCTTCTAGATCCTTTCTCATCGTGATTGGGGGTTTTTGTTGCGGCCTTCTGCTCGGCCGTTCAGCGCGGAATGCGCCGACACCAACCAAATAATGGGGCCACTGGTCACTGATCCCGCCATCATTTTCCTTCCCGCGCTATCTCACCGTTCCACAGTGTCCACCACGTCCACCGAACGCTCAAAAGCCCGTGCCCTCCCGTGAAGTCCGTTATCCTTTCCCAGCGCACTGCGATCGGATCTCTGCAACCGATGATCGATCCGTTACGCACCTCGATTGATCCCGTTCAACCCCGACCGGTCGCATACCGCAGACCGATCGATCCGTTCCGCACGTTGATCGATCCATTAAGATCCTCAACTTTCTTTTTCCCGATCATGATCGCATCATTCCAACGTCCGATCGATCCACTGCTACCCGTGATCGATCAATACCTGACACCCCCCCGCAAAATGATCCAGCTCAACCTCCAACGCCTGTGCAAACTCAAAGGAATAGCCAAGCCGTACGCCTTTTTGGCCGCGAACGGCTTCTCCCATCACCATGCGCACAGTCTCGCCAATGGTGCGGTCAAAGGCCTCCGCTTCGATCACCTTGAAAAGCTATGCCGCATCTACCACTGCATGCCGCAAGAACTTTTGGACTATAAACCCAACGGGCGGGGGCTCAACCCGGCCAACGATGTCCTCGCTCCGCTCCGAAAACAGCCCGTCGCCACCAAAGACCTCCGAACACTCATCGCCGAACTACCTCCGGAGGAGATCCTCAACATCTCCGCCGAACTTCAGGCCCGATACCAAAAGCCACCCGCCGAAACCACCAACGGCCAATAACCTTCAGCCCGCCCCTGCGGCCACGCACCCGCTCCACCGCGTCTCCACCCGCTCCGCCCGATTCTTCCCTCATCCCTCTACTTTCGCGCTCCTCATTTTCAAGACATGTTCGAGAACCTCAGCGACAAGCTCGAAAGAGCCTTCAAAGTCCTCAAAGGCCAAGGCCAGATCACCGAGATCAACGTGGCCGAGACCACCAAGGAGATCCGCCGCGCCCTCCTCGATGCCGACGTGAACTTCAAGACGGCCAAGGATTTCACCGATCGCGTGAAGACCAAGGCCCTCGGCCAGAACGTGCTCACCACCGTGAGTCCCGGCCAGTTGCTCACCAAGATCACGCACGACGAGCTCACCGAGTTGATGGGCGGGCAGAGCCAGGGACTCAACATGGGCGGCAACCCCACGGTGGTGCTCATGAGCGGCTTGCAGGGTTCGGGTAAGACCACTTTCAGCGGCAAGCTGGCCAACTACATCCGCAAAAAGGGCAAGCGCCCATTGCTGGTTGCCTGCGACGTGTACCGCCCTGCTGCCATCGACCAGTTGGAGACGCTGGGCAAGCAGCTGGAGATCGAGGTCTATAGCGAGCGCGAGAACAAGAGCCCCGTGAGCATCGCGCAGAACGCGATCGCCTATGCGAAGCAGCATGGCTTCACGGCCGTGATCGTGGATACCGCTGGTCGCTTGGCGATCGACGAGAAGATGATGGACG
>JBDTSG010000120.1:0-66346 GCA_039931265.1 Flavobacteriales bacterium | reverse complement strand
CTCAGAACACGCAGCGCATAGCGCCCTTGCGGGAACAGCGAGACATCGATAGCGATGGTGTTGTGCCCAGCCTTCGTGGTGAAGGACTGCATGCGCAGCACTTCGCCGGTTTCGCTCAGCACGTCCACCGCCACTGTACCGGCAACGCCACGCGTCAACGACACGATGAACTGCGCCGTGGGCGAGTAGTCCTCATTGCGGCCATCGTCGGTGATGGGCACCACTGTTGGTGCGTTACGCGATGCGGTCCTTCCCGGAGCATTGCGCTCTGTTCTGTCCATGTCAACGAGCAGGCCGTCCTCCTGCAACTTCATGATACGTCCGCCGCTCTGCCCGTTCATCAAGCTCGCTATGCCCAACGACGCGAAGGCCGTGAGCGATCGGAGTTTCTTCTCGGTCTTCATCTCTTTGTTTTTGATGGGCACAAAGGGAGAGTGCTCAGGTCAACGCATTGCTAAGGGAGCGGCAAGGACGTGCCACCTTTCACCCCGTCATGGTTAACCCAGGCCTTCCACGGCCATGGCCAAATAGCAGCGGATACCTTGCGCCGGTCATGAAAGCACCTGCCGACTTCACCATTTCCGGCAACCTCGTCGACATCCTTGCGCGAAGGATCTTCCCTGCGGAAGTCACCGTGCGCGATTGCCGCATCGCTTCGATCAAGGAGATCGCTGGGCCGGTCGAGGGTTTCCTGATGCCGGGTTTCGTGGATGCGCATGTACACGTGGAGAGCAGCATGCTCCTGCCCAGCGAATTCGCGCGACTGGCGGTGACGCACGGAACGGTGGCGACGGTCAGCGACCCGCACGAGATCGCCAATGTGCTTGGCGTGCCAGGAGTGGATCTCATGATCGCCAACGGGAAGAAAGTGCCCTTCAAGTTCTTCTTCGGGGCGCCGAGCTGCGTGCCTGCCACTGTGTTCGAAACGGCCGGTGCGCGGCTCGACGCGGAAGAAGTGGGCGCGCTGTTGGAACGCGACGATGTTTGGTACCTGAGCGAGGTGATGGATTTCCCCGGCGTGCTGCATGGCGCGGATGAAGTGATGAAGAAAATCGCTCACGCCAAGCGTCTTGGCAAACCCGTTGATGGCCACGCTCCCGGCCTGCGGGGGGATGATGCGGCTCGATATGCGGCTGCGGGCATCAGCACCGATCACGAGTGTTTCACGATCGAAGAGGCGCTGGACAAACTCGTTTGCGGCATGCACATCCAGATCCGGGAGGGCAGTGCAGCGAAGAATTTCAATGCACTGCACCCGCTTTTGTCGTCGCACCCAGAACACGTGATGCTCTGCAGCGATGACAAGCATCCCGATGGGCTGGTGGCGGGGCACATCAACGATCTATGCGCGCGGGCCGTGGAATTGGGCCACGATGTGTTCAACGTTCTGCGCGCGGCCAGCATCAATACGGTTGCGCACTACGGTTTGCCCGTCGGGCAGTTGCGCACCGGCGATCCGGCCGATCTCATCCTGGTCCATGACCTCACTTCCTTCCGCGTACGCCGCACCTACATCGACGGCCAGATGGTGGCCGCCCATGGCGAAACGCTGATCCAAAGAGTGAACGAGCAACGGCCGAACAACTTCAATTGTTCAGCACGCGTACCCGCTGACTTTCGTGCACCGTCCTGTGGCACCAACCGTCTGGTGATCGAAGCGCTCGACGGGCAGCTCATCACCAACAAGCTCTCGATGCCCGACAAGGTTCACGAAGGCCTGAGCCAGCCTGACGTGAGCAAAGACATCCTGAAGATCGCCGTGGTGAACCGCTACCACGATGCGCCGGTAGCCACCGCCTGGATCAAGAACTTCGGGCTGAAGCGCGGTGCCATTGCGAGCAGCGTGGCCCACGATAGTCACAACATTGTGGCGGTGGGAACGAACGATGAGGACCTCTGCGCAGCGGTGAACCTGGTGATCGCGCACCAAGGCGGCGTGAGCCTTGCCGACGGCAATGAACACCGCGTGTTGCCCCTGCCCATCGCTGGTATCATGAGCGATGCCGACGCGTACACCGTTGCCGACGCGTACAGCGCAATGGATCGCAGTGCGAAGGAAGACCTGGGCTCAACGCTCAGTGCGCCGTACATGACACTTTCGTTCATGGCCTTGCTTGTGATCCCGCACCTGAAGCTGAGCGACAAGGGATTGTTCGACGGCGATGCGTTCGCCTTGGTCCCTGTTACGAAATGAACTCCGGCTCGGGTCCGTCCCGCTTCGGCAGCGCGGCTTGGAACAAGAGCGACAGCGAAACCACGATCGCCGGGGCTATGAGGTTGTACCACAGGAAACCGATGGTTCCGATCACTTCCATCTTCTGCAGGGCATATAGGCTGATGATCACCGTTTCCGAAATGATCGCGGCAAGGAACACCGCGCTTCCATGCACACGTTTCAGGAAGAAAGCCACCAGGAAGATCCCGAGGATAGTGCCATAGAACAGCGATCCGATCTCGTTCACGGCTTGGATCAAGTTGCCGAACCAAGTGGCGACACTCGCGGCGAAAAGCATGGCCAAGCCCCCGTAAGCAAGCGTTGCCCATTGCGTGGCGCGCACTTGGCCCGCACCGTTGGCATCGGACTTCATCACATCGAGCACCGTGGTGCTCGCCAAGGCGTTCAATTCGGCGCTGGTCGTGCTCATGCTGGCGCACAGCATGACCGCCAGCAATAACCCGATGATCCCCTTCGGCAAGTTCGCTACCGCATACGAAAGGAAGATGTGATCATCGTCGCGCCGCTCGCCCTCGGGCAAAAGGGCCTTCAGCTCATCGCGCAAAGCACCGTCGCGGGTCATGGCAACCTCCAGCTCAGCGGTGCTGACTTCCACCGCCGCATCGTTGTGCGCGCGGATGGCTTCCAACAGCGCGGTGGAGCGTTCCGTGATGGCCACATCGTTCTGCGCATGCATCGCCTCGATGGCAACGGCCTCATCGCCATTATGACCGATCACGCCGGTCTTCAAGCGCTCCAAGTTCTCGGCATTCCAATGCACCGGGCTTGCGTTGAAGAGATGGAACACGAACACCAGCACTCCCGTGAGCAGCACAAGGAACTGCATCGGGATCTTCACGAGCGCGTTGAAGATCAGGCCGAGCTTCGCGTCGCGGCTATTGCGCCCGCTCAAGTAACGTCCCACCTGGCTCTGATCAGTCCCGAAGTATGCCAGTTGCAGGAAAAAGCCGCCGAGCAATCCGCTCCACAACGTGTACTTGTCGTTCGGGTCGAACCCGGTGGTGATCACGTTCATATGGCCCATTGCACCAGCCACATGCAGACTTTCCACGAACGACATCCGCTCCCCCAATTGGGCCACCACCAGCGCCATCACCACCAGCATACCGACGAAGATCACCGTCATCTGCTGCGTCTGCGTGGCGCTCACGGCTTTCGCACCGCCGATCGTGGTGTATAAGATCACCAGCGCGCTGATCGCGAACGTCCACGCGAACGGAACACCCAACACTTTGCTGAGGATGATGCTCGGCGCGTAAATGGTGATGCCCGCAGCAAGACTGCGCTGGATGAGGAACAGCACCGCCGTGAACCCGCGCATGCGCGGCCCGAACCGTTTGCCGATGAACTCGTAAGCCGTGAACACGTTCCACTTGTAATAAAGCGGGATGAACACGAGGCAGATGACGATCATGGCCAGCGGCAGGCCGAAGTAGAACTGCACGAACCGCATACCGTCCAAGTAGCCTTGCCCCGGTGTACTGAGGAAAGTGACGGCGCTGAGCTGCGTGGCAACCACGCTGAAGCCGACCACCCACCAACGATCCGTATTCCCGCCACGCAGATAATTCTCGCGCGTGTGATCGCGCCGCGTCTTCCAAGTGCCGTACGCCACGATCAGCAGCAGCGTTCCGAGGAGGACGACCCAATCGAGCGCGCTCATGTCAACCGAAATGCAGTGTGATCCAATACATGAACGTGATCTCAAGTGCCAATACCGTTGCGAGCAGTATGTACACGTTGCGCCAAGTCTTCAGGAAGGGCGGGCGATCGTCCATGTGAACAAGTCCAAGTGTCAAGTCACAAGGTGCAAGTTTCAAGTATCAAGAAATGCCGACCCCGGTTCGAAGCTTTGAACGCGGAGCTTGGATGTTGCAGCTTCATTCTTCGGTTCTCTTCGAGATCAAGTTCGCGAACAAGCGATACGCCCCGGGCACACCCGCAGGCAGCTCTCGGAAGAAGCTGATGCCCGTGTACACGTAGCGCCCCTTGCCATAGTCGCAGGTGATGAGGCCGCCGTTGAGCGGTTGTTCGCCGGGGTCGTTCCAAGCGATGAGCGGGGTGTAGTGCTTGTCCAGGCTTCCGCAGAAATAGAGGCCGCGTTCCTGCACCCACCCGTCGAAGTCGGCAAGGGTGATCTTGTTCGGCGTGTTCAGCAGCGGGTGGTCCTTGGCGAGGAAAGTCGGCGGCGCTTCCTCAACGGTGACGCGATCGCGCGTGAGTTTGAACGGGTATGGGCCGAAGAGCGAATCGGGCACCATCATGTCGCTGCTGCGGGTATTGTACTGGCACACCAATGTGCCGCCGTTCTCCACGTACTTCATCAGCACGGCGTTGAACGTCTTCATCGCCTCTACCGTGTTATAGGCGCGGATACCGGTAACGATGGCGTCGTACTTCGAGAGGTCTTCCAGTTTCGCGCTGGCCGGATCGACCATCTCAACGGAAACGCCCAACTCCTCGATCGCCTTTGGAACATCATCACCGGCGCCCTTGATGTAACCGACATGCTTGGCGTTCACCTTCACATCCAACGGGATCAACTTCACCTCGGCGGGTGTGTAGTACACCTGCGGCATGATGTGCGGATAGTCGATCTCGTGCAACGTGCGGTCGGCCTTTCCCTTCGGTCCGGTGAATTCGAACTTCACTGCACCGGGTTTGGCGCCTTCCATCGGCGTCAATTGGAAAGTGAAGCTCTGACGCGTGTTGCGTTTGGCGATGTTCACCACTTTCAGGTCCTTCGTCGTGGCCCAGCCTTCCGGCAGCGAAATGTTGATTTGGCCTGTGAGACTATCCGTAAGCGCCTCGACTTCCACGACAACTTGTTGCGGGCCACCGCGCGCGATGAGGATGTTGTCCTTCGGGATCACTGAGGCTACGGGCGTTACGTACACGGGCCGTATGCGCTCGCCATCGACGCGGTCGACCCATCTGTACATTGGTTGAATGGTCCTGCTGGAAGTGGCAATGGAATCATCGCCGACCTGAATGTCGACTTCAATGTCTCGTGTTTGCGAGGCACTACCAATAAGGCCTGTCCTGGCTACCTCATATAGGTTTCCATGTGATCGTCGAAGCCAGTATGGCTCATCAACATAGTCTTCAACACTCCAATCAATGAATCGCACTCTTTCGGAGCTGTTTGCCAACACGCGCTGGTTCCGGACCTCGGAGTAGTCCTGCTCCCAATCGACCCTTGGTTCTGCTCCAAGCAGTCTGAGAATGTTCGGACTGCGATTGACGACGATAAGCTCAACAGGGTTGTCGTCGCAGCCACAAAATGCTGTCTGCGCGGACAAAACCTCGATCGATAGACCAAGACAATCCGCAATGAGCTTCTGAACCTCTTCAATTTTGTGCCTTCCCAGGTCCCAAACCGCGCCATGTTTATACATCTCTTTCAACAAGGCCGTCAGTTGCACGGCACTCGCTGCTGGCGTAGTAGCTGAATAGTCCGCGACCAAGGCAGCGATCAATTGCGTTACCTCACCAGTGTCCGTTGACCTCCCCCACGTCATATCGATCCCCTCGAAAATGTCCTTGGTCTTCGGCTTATCGCCCTTCTCCAAGTGGAGGTACTCGATCATTTCGCCGCGCGTTTCCGCAGCACCGAAACCTTGGCTCTTGTGCATGCTACGGCTGCGGCCTGCGATCTCGGTGTAGCTGAGGCCCAGCAATGGGTCATATCCACCAACATCCACGGTGTACCAACCCGAGTCGGCTTTTGCGATCTCCGCAAGGTTCTGCTTCCACCATGTACTGCCGTTGAAGAACAGGCGACGCGGCTGCCAAACTTGAAGACCTTGCTCCAGTTGTTCCGGGAAAGCTTTGGGATCCCCGGCAAGGTCGAACGCTTCGGCGGCAAGGATGGCTGAAGCCTCGTGGTGTCCGTGCCCCGCCTCGCGTGTTGGTGGGAAGCGCGTGATGATGATGTCCGGCCGGAACGTGCGGATCACGCGCACCACATCGCTCAGCACTTCCTGCTTGCCCCACTTCGCGAAGCTCTCTTCCGCGCTCTTGCTGTAGCCGAAGTCCACTGCACGGGTGAAGAACTGTTCGCCGCCATCTATCCGCCTTGCTTCCAACAACTCCTGCGTGCGGATGATGCCGAGCGCATCACCGAGTTCAGGTCCGATCAGGTTCTGGCCACCATCGCCACGGGTAAGGCTGAGATCGGCGGTACGCACTTTCTTGCCGTTGGCCAGCCATGTGATCAGTCGCGTGTTCTCATCATCGGGGTGCGCAACGATGTACAGCACGCTCCCCAGCACCTGCAGCTTCTGCATTTTGTGCAGGATCTCGGCGGCGTTGGGTTGGGCGGGCGGGCGTTGTCCCTCGACTCCGCTCGGGATGACAAAAAGGAAAGTGGTAAGTGCTAGCGCGATGCTCAGTGCGCGACAGGTCAAGGAGTACATGGGGCCAAGGTAGAATGCGCTGCTGGCTGTTGGCCTTTGGCTTCTGGCTCCGTGGTGCGAGCGGTTGTGTTGGCGCATATTCGTTGGTTTGTTGTGTGCGGTGTTGGCTACAGGCCTTTGGCCCGATAGTGCAAGTGGCGGGGCTGTGTTCGCACGTTGGCATGCCTCGTTGGCCGTGTTGTCGTTCGCGCGACATTCGGTGAAAACGCAACGAGATGAAAGACTTCAAGAAGCTTGAGATCTGGCAACTGGGCATGACCATCGCGGATCGCGTCTATGGGGTGTTCGAGGAGATCCCGTGGCAGACGTCGATGAAGCTCAAGGACCAAGCGACTTCTGCGGCGGTGTCGATCCCATCGAACATCGCGGAAGGCAATTCACGGCGCAGCGAGAAGGACAAGTACCGTTTCCAAGAGATCGCCTTGGGTTCGGCGTTCGAACTCCAAACGCAACTTCTCTTGGTGGAAATGCGGCGATGGTTGCCGGCGGATCGGCTCACGTTGTTGCTCGCTGACATCGAACTGGAACAAAAGAAGATCCAAGCCTTCATGGCCACCCTGAACATCTGAGCAGCGGCACACGCCCGGCCGGAACTACGAGAGCGCCAATAGCCAAAGGCCAACAGCCAATGGCATTCCACCTCAGGCGAACGCCTGCATGTCGCACAACTTCCTGTAGTGCCCTCCCGCGGCAAACAATTGCGCGTGCGTACCGCGCTCGATGATGCGGCCTTGTTGCATCACACAGATCTCGTCGCAATGCTGGATCGTGCTGAGCCGATGCGCGATCACCACGCTGGTGCGGCCCTCCATCATCTTGATCAAGGCATCCTGCACCAAGCGCTCGCTCTCCGTATCAAGCGCGCTCGTTGCTTCGTCGAGGATGAGGATGGGAGGATTCTTCAGCACCGCACGTGCAATGCTCACGCGTTGTTTCTGTCCCCCGCTCAGGCGGTTACCACCATCGCCGATGTTCGTCTGGTAGCCGTTCTCCAGCTTCATGATGAACTCATGCGCATTGGCGATGCGGGCCGCACGCTCGATATCCGCTTGACTTGTCCCAGGAGCGCCGAATGCGATGTTGTTCGCTACCGTGTCGTTGAAAAGGATGCTGTCCTGCGTGACGATGCCCATGAGCGCCCGCAGGTCGGTGATGCGCAGGTCGCGGATGTCATTGCCATCGATCAACAACGCCCCATCGGTGACATCGAAGAACCGCGGCAGCAGGTTGGCCATGGTGGTCTTGCCACCCCCGCTCGTGCCCACCAAGGCCACGCTCTTACCCTTCGGCACTGTAAGGTTGATGTCCTGAAGAACGCTCGCACTGAGCGAAGGCGAAGCAGCGGTCCGGCCTTCGGGACCACCAGCCTTTGAAGAGTTCTCGTATGCGAAAGCCACCGACCGGTATTCGATGCGATCGTTGAAATCGGCGATGTGCTTCGCTCCCGATCTTTCCTTCACCGTGTTCTCCACGGCGAGCAGGTCGAAGATGCGCTGGCCGCTGGCTTCGCCGCGCGTGATCCCGCTCCAGCCTTGGGAAAAGCCTTTGATGGGCGCAAGCAATTGCGAGAAGATAATGATGAAGCCGAGAAAACTATCGCCCGTGAGCGATGGCGTTTCACCCAGCACCAGCGACCCGCCGACGTAGGCGATGGTCGCCATAACGGCCGCACCCAAGGTCTCGCTCAGCGGCGATGCGATATCCTGCCGATTGAGCATGGTGATGCTGCCGCGCGTGAGCAGTTCATTGTCGCGCTCGAACCGGCGGCGCATATCGGCCTCGCCGTTGAAAGCCTTGATCACGCGGATCCCGCTGAGCGTTTCCTCCACACGGGCCAACAGGTCGGCGCTCTTCTCCTGCACGCGGGCGCTCTTCCGCCGCAAACTCTTGCTTACCCGCGCTATGATGAGGCCGCTCACCGGCAGCAGCAACAGCGAGATCAGCGTGAGCTTGGTGCTGAGCGTGAGCATGGTGCCGAGGAACAGCAGCACAGCGATCGGCTCGCGGAAGATCATTTCGATGTAGTACATCACCGAATACTCGATCACCTGCATGTCGTTGGTGATGAGCGACAGCATGTCGCCCTTGCGCTCGTTGGTGTGGTAGCGCAGCGGCAGTTCGAGCAACTTGTCATAGATGCGCGACCTGATGTCCTTGACGATCCGGTTGCGGAACGTGCAAATGGCCACCAAGGCCAAGTACCGGAACAGGTTCTTGAAGAGGAACAGCACGACAACGGCTATGCTGATCACCAGCAACGCACCCATCTGCCCACGGTCCTCGATCAGTTGTGTAAGGCCCCAGTTGAAGCTTCCCTCCAGCCCTTCCCGGGTCCAGAGGTGGGTGGGGCGCACATGCACCGGCTGGACTTGTCCGAGCAACAACCTCAGGAAGGGGATGAACAGCAACAGCGAGGCCAGGTGGAACACCGTGCCCAACAAGTTGAAGAGGGCATTGAGGAGGGCGTGATGCCGGTATGGCTTGCCGAAGCGGAGGATCCGGAAGAAGTTGCGCATTGCGGGCAGGGGCGAATGTATGGGCGCGATATACCGCGCCCATACATTCGCGGCCCCATGGACAGTTTGAGACAGAACAAGGTGAATAGCCTGCTCCTGCGCGAGATGGCGGAGGTGATGCAGCAGGAGAGCCGCTCCCTTTTCCCCGGTGGCATGATCACGGTTACCGTGGTGCGCGTAAGTCCCGACCTCGGTGTTGCGAAGGTCTATGTCAGCCTCTTCCCGCCGAAAGACCGCCCGAAGGCGCTGGAGGCGATCAAGGACCATGCACACCAGTTGCGCGGCAAACTCGGCCATCGGATCGGGAAGCAGATGCGCGTGGTGCCTGAGCTGCTGTTCTACCTCGATGATTCACTGGACCGCGCGGAGGAGATCAGCAAGCTGCTGAAGACCAAGTGAAGCACGATCAAGCGACAGGGCTCAAGTGGCAAGTGTCAAGCTTTCAACAACCAGCGCATGCGCTTCTTTCTTTTGGTACTTGACACTTGATACTTGAAGCTTTCAAATGCAGTACGATCCCGTTAAACGCAGCCTCGGCAACGTCTTCAACCGTTCGCCGTTCCTGCGCAAAGTGTTCTATGGCCTGCTCGACCTGCTGCTGCTGCGCGCATGGCATGTACACAAGGAGTTGCGCGGTTGGATGCGCACGCTGAAGACAGGTACGGCTTCGGTCTACGACGCTGGCGCTGGTTATGGGCAATACAGCTTCTGGCTCAGTTCCCGTGTAACGAAGGCGCACGTCCTGGCGCTCGATGTGAAGGAAGAACAGGTGGCCGATTGCAACGTGTTCTTCACCGCCATCGGCAGGCCGCAGGTGAAGTTCGCCGTGGGCGATGTGACCAAGCATACCGATCCCGGTGTTTACGATCTGGTGGTATGCGTGGACGTGATGGAACACATCCTGGAGGATGAAGCCGCGATGCGCTGTTACAGCACTTCGCTGAAAACCGGCGGCATGCTGATCATCAGTACGCCCAGCGACCAAGGCGGCAGCGATGTGCACGATGGCGACGAGGGCTCGTTCATCGAGGAGCATGTGCGCGACGGCTACAACCTGGCGGACATTCAGGTAAAACTCAAGCGCAACGGCTTCAGCAGGACCGAAGCGAAATACAGCTACGGCACTCCCGGCAAGATCAGCTGGCGCCTCAGCATGAAATGGCCGCTGCTCATGCTCAACACCAGCAAGGTTTTCTTCATCATCCTTCCCTTCTACTACATCCTCACCTATCCCTTCGCCTATGCGCTCAATTGGCTCGACGTGTCCATGGAGCACCGCACCGGAACGGGATTGATCGTGAAGGCTTGGAAGTAACGGGATGTGGAAATGAGACGATGAGCGGCTTCGCCGGCGTGACCGCACCCGCGTTCCGCTATTGATCTCCACATTTCCACATCTTCACATCCCGCGTCGGCGCGGATCGCATCTTCACATTCGGATGAACCTCTCCTTCCTCTTCGCCCGGCGTTATCTCTTTGCGAAGAAGAGCCACAACGCGATCAACATCATCACGGCCATCAGTATGCTGGTGCTGGCCGTCGTCACTGCCGCCATGGTGGTGGTATTGAGCGCAACGAACGGCATTTCGGCGTTGGTGGACCTCATCTACAGTCCGTTCGACCAGGACATCACCATAACGCCGGCACAGGGCAAAACATTCTCACGCGACAGCATTGATCGTGCTGGTTTGGAACGCCTGCCCGGGGTATCCGCCGCGAGTTGGACAATCGAGGAGAACGTGCTATTGCGCTGCGGCGATCGGCAAGCCGTCGCAACCTTGAAGGGGGTTGAACCCCGGTATCTGGCCATGAGCAACATGGCGCAATACATCTACGCCGGTGATACCGTGTTGCATGGGGCCGATGGCGACTATGCGTTGCTCGGCATCGGGCTGCGCACCGATCTGGACGTGCCGTTGAAGGACGGCGTGTTCCAACCGTTGGAGATCAGCGCACCGGTGCGCGGTCGCAAGCTCAGCACGTACAAACAGGGTGCTTTCGAAAGCAAGTCCGTGGCCATGGGCGGTTCGTTCACGATCAACCTTGCCTTCGACACCAAGTACGTGGTGGTACCGCTCGCGCTTGCCGACCAACTACTGCATTGCGATGGCGAAGTGAGCGCGTTGGAAATGAAACTGGGGCCCGGCGCCGATGCCGAGGCCATCGCGCAAGTGGTACGCGACCGCATCGGCAACAAGTTCACGGTAAAGACCCGCTACCAGAAAAACGAACTGATGTACCGCACGAACGAAACGGAGAAGTGGGTCACCTTCACCGTGCTGTGCTTCATCGCGCTGATCGGTGCGTTCAACCTCATTGCCAGCATTACCATGCTGATGATCGAGAAGCAGAAGGACATGCGCACGTTGGCGAGCATGGGTGCTGCGCCACGGATCGTGCGCGCGGTGTTCTTCCTTGAAGGAATGCTCATCACCTTCATCGGCACATTGTCCGGACTTGTCCTGGGTCTTTTGCTGTGCTGGGCGCAGCAACGCTTCGGATTGTTGGAGATGCAGGATTCCGTTGTGGATGCTTACCCGGTGAAAGTGCTGCCTCGGGACCTCGTGCTCATCCCCGTTACCATGCTGCTCATCGGTTTCATCGCATCGCGCGTTCCGCTGCGCGGACTGAGCAAGCGGTTCCTGTTGAAGGGGTAGCGAAGCGTTGTGGGTCGGGACGCGAGTGCCACGTCCAACGACCGAAGATCAACACCGACCACTGAACGGTGGTTGCCTACGCAGCCAGTTCGAAGGCCGCACGTACTTCATCCAACAGGGCATAGAGCGTTTCCGGCTCGTTGGTGGTGCAGAGCTTCAGGCGCATCGGCTTGAAATCAGGAAGGCCCTTGAAATAATTGCTGTAATGACGGCGCATCTCAACCACGCCCTCGTAGGTCCCCTTCCAAGCTATGCTGCGTTGCAAGTGCTCTTGCGCAGCGTCCACACGGTCGTTGATCGATGGAGGCGCAAGGTGCTCCCCGGTTTTGAAATAGTGCTTGATCTCGTTGAAGATCCACGGATGTCCGATGCTCGCACGACCGATCATCAATCCGTCAACGCCGTATCGCTCGCGATATTCCTTTGCCTTCTCCGGGCTGTCGATATCGCCGTTGCCGAAGATCGGGATGTGCATGCGCGGGTTGTTCTTCACCTCTGCGATCAGCGTCCAATCAGCGGGACCTTTGTACAGTTGCGCGCGGGTGCGGCCATGGATGCTCAAGGCTTGTATGCCCACGTCCTGCAAACGCTCGGCCACCTCGATGATGTTTTTCGTGCGATCATCCCAGCCCAAGCGGGTCTTCACCGTCACCGGCAATTTCACCGCCTTGACGACCTTCTCGGTGAGCCGCACCATTTTGTCCACATCCAACAGCAGGCATGCACCAGCGCCTTTGCTCACCACCTTATGCACCGGGCAACCGTAGTTGATGTCGATGAGATCCGGCTGAACGGCTTCCGCTATGCGCGCGGCCTCTTCCATGGCATCCTCGCTTCCACCGAACAACTGGATGCCGATGGGCCTTTCCTCGGGGAAAATGTCCAGCTTCTTCATGCCCTTGGCCGCCTTGCGGATCAGGCCCTCGCTGCTGATGAACTCGGTGTACATCAGGTCGGCACCGTGCCGTTTGCACAGCGCACGGAACGGAGGGTCGCTGACATCCTCCATGGGAGCCAACAGCAGCGGGAAGTCGGGCAGTACGAGCGGGCCGATGCGGGGCATGCTTCAGAGTCCCGATCCTTCGGGAGCGCGAAAGTAGGGAGCCCGCCCCCCTGGGGGCCTGCGGCCAGAGCGTCCGTGGAAAGATCCCTTCGACAAGCCTGGTAGAGCACTCTTGGCCTTGGACCCGTCGGCTTGGATATCACCCTTTGTGGGTAGCTGCCGATAGCCCTGGCCCGGTAGTTTCACCGGATACGTTCCAAGCACCAACGCATGCACTTCTTGCCCCCCGAACGATACCACCACGCTGCTGCGTACCTGTCTCTGGTGGTCGCCGGTCTCCTATTCGGCCAGCAAGCGATCCCGCAGGGGAATGTCGACTCCCTTCGAACCGTGTGGAACGACACCACACGGCCCGACACGGTCCGCTTGAAAGCCCTGCATCACCTCGGCAACGACGTGTACCTCTTTTCCCAGCCCGATAGTGCTGAGTACTTCGCGCATCAGGAGTTCGCTTTCGCAAAGGCCAGAGGGCTGAAGAAATTCATGGGGCTGGCGTTGAACCTGGAAGGGATCTCACTCGCCATACGCGGTGACCTGAGCGACGCGCTGGACCGCTTCAAGCTTTCCGAAGACCTGTTCAAGGAGCTGCACGATACGATGCAAGTTGCGAGCGCGCTGAACAACATCGGCCTCGTACACAACGACCTTGGGCAGAAAGCGCTGGCCATCGAAGCGTTGACCAGCAGTCTGAAGATCGCCGAGCAGTTCGGTGACAGCAGCTTGGTGGCCCGGACCTTGGGTAACATCGGCATCATCTACTTCGACATCGGCGACAACCAGCACGCCATGGAATACTACGAGAAGCGATTGGCCATCGCCAGCGTGATCAAGGAGTGGAAGATCGTTGCGGAAGTGCTGAACAACATCGCGATCATCCGGATCATGGAAGCGGATACGGCCCAAGCGATGACGTTGTACGAGCGGAGCATCGTGCTGTGCGATAGCTTGGACTATGGCCGACAACTGGTCGCGTCGATCTGCAATCTGGCCGGTCTACAGTGGGGCAAGAAGAACGTGGCTGCTGCTGAAGCAGGCTACCAGCGGGCCTTCGCGTTGTGCGAGCAGCTCGGCGACGACGATAACATGGCGAACAGCCTCATGGGTATCGGGATCATTGCTCGGGAAAGGGGCGATGACCGCAAGGCGTTGGCTTCGTTCACCCGCGCGCTGGCGTTGGCCCAAGGCACCGGATCGGTGAGGAACACCCAGGGCGCGGCGGAACTGCTCTATGAGATGTACAAGGATCAAGGTCGAATGGAGGATGCCCTGAAGATGCACGAGCTCTACATCACCATGAAGGACAGTTCGACCAGTGAAGAGAACAAGCGCGGCGTGATGGGGCAACGCTTCCAATATGAGTTCGAAAAGAAGGAGGCCCTCTTGTCCGCCGAACAAGAGAAGAAGGATGCCGTTGCCGCTGAGGAACTCCGCCGCAAGAACCTCCAGCGCAACGCCTTCATCGGTGGCTTCGGGTTGATGGTACTGCTCGCCGGTGTCTTCTTTGTGCAACGCAACCGCATCAACAAAGAGAAGAAGCGGAGCGAAGAACTGCTGCTGAACATCCTGCCGGAAGAAGTCGCGGAGGAATTGAAGGCGAAGGGATCCGCGGAAGCCGTGCACATCGATCAGGTCACCGTGCTCTTCACAGACTTCAAGGGCTTCACGGCGATGAGCGAAGTGCTCAGTCCACGCGATCTGGTGCGAGATCTCAACGAGTGCTTCAGCGCCTTCGATCACATCACCGGTAAGTACGGCATCGAGAAGATCAAGACCATCGGTGATGCGTACATGGCTGCAGGCGGATTGCCCACGCCGAACACCACCCACGCCACCGATGTGATCCGCGCCGCACTGGAGATGCGCAACTTCATCGCCGAGGGCAAGGCGCGGAAGATCGCTGCCGGGCTGCCGTATTTCGAGATCCGCATCGGCATCCACACCGGCCCTGTGGTCGCCGGCATCGTGGGTGTAAAGAAGTTCAGCTACGACATCTGGGGCGATACGGTGAACACGGCGAGCCGCATGGAGTCTTCCGGAGAAGTCGGGCAGGTGAACATCAGCGAAGCGACCCACGCATTGGTGAAGGACACGACCGGTTTCACCTTCACCCCGCGCGGCAAAGTGCAGGCGAAGGGCAAGGGGGAGATGGAGATGTACTTTGTCACGCAAGCATGAACAAGAACATTGTCTTATTCGCGCTTTTGGTACTGTGCGCCGCAGCGGCTTATGGACAGAAGGACCCGATCATGTCCATGGACAGCCTGCGGACCGTCTGGAAGGATGTGTCGCGCCCGGATACCACGCGCTTCAAAGCCTTGCAGGAGGTGGTCTTCCAACGGAAGTACACCGCGCCACCGGACAGTCTGCTCGCCCTCGTTCGGGAAATGATCGCCTTCACGCATGGCCGCGGAATGAAGAAGCAGGAGGCAACGGCATGGAACCTCGCAGGGGTCTTCCACAACAACCTGAACCAATGGGATAGCGCCGAAGTGGCCTACCTGAACAGCCTGCGCATGTGGGAGGCCCTGGATGAGCGCGGACGCATGGCGGGCTGCTACAACAACCTGGGCAACGTGGCCAGCTACAAGGGCGATCAAGCCAAGGCGATCGAATACCTGACCAACAGCCTGCGGATGGGCGAGGAGATGGGGGACAGTTCCGTGATCGCCCGTGCTCTGGGCAACATCGGCATTTGCCATTTCGAGCAGCAGGAATACGACGTTGCACTGGACTACTTCCATCGGCGCATAGCGGTGGCGGATGCCATCGGTGACAAGCAATGCTCGCTCGAGGCCTACATCTGCATCGGCATGTTGCACGACGAGCGCAACGAACCGGCCCTGGCGCGGGAAGGTTATGTCAACTGCCTCCGGATCGCGCGCGAGATCGGTGACGTAACGAGCATCTACGTGACCCTGAATGCTCTCGGCACCGGATATGTTGCCGAAGGGGACTACCAGCGTGGCCTTACCTATCTGGACAGCAGCTTGGCGCTCGCTTCCGAACACGGCGACCCCGCATATGAATCATCCGGCCTCGCGGAGATCGCCCACGCGCACCACCTGCAAGGGAAGGATGCCAAAGCCCTGCCGTTCGCGCAGCAGGCACTGGCGAAAGCGTGGGAAAGCGGTGTACAGGAGGGGGTGCGCGATGCAGCGGAGGTGAACTATGAGGTGCTGAAGGCACTGGGCAACGAACGCGAGGCGCTGGAGATGCACGAGCTTTATATCGCCACGCGCGATAGCATGACGAACGACGAGAACAAGAAGGCCGTCATGAGCCATCGCTTCCAATACGAATACGAGAAGAAGGAAGCGCTCTTGTCCGCTGAACAGGAAAAAAAGGATGCCATTGCCGCAGAAGAACTCCGCCGCAAGAACGTGCAGCGCAATGCTTTCATCGGTGGCTTTGGGTTGATGGTGCTCTTGGCCGGGGTCTTCTTCGTGCAGCGCAATCGTATCAACAAGGAGAAGAAGCGCAGCGAAGACCTGCTGCTCAATATCCTTCCGGAAGAGGTCGCCGAGGAGTTGAAGGCGAAGGGATCGGCTGAAGCCGTACACATCGACCAGGTCACGGTGCTCTTCACGGACTTCAAGGGCTTCACCGCCATGAGCGAAGTGCTGACACCAAAGGACCTTGTCCGTGACCTGCACGAATGCTTCAGCGCCTTCGACCACATCTGTGAAAAGCACAGGCTGGAAAAAATCAAGACCATCGGCGATGCGTACATGGCAGCTGGTGGATTGCCAACGCCCAACACCACGCACGCCACCGATGTGATCCATGCCGCCCTGGAGATGCGCGACTTCATCGCCGAGGGCAAGGCACGGAAGATTGCGGCGGGCCTACCCTATTTCGAGATCCGCATCGGCATACACACCGGCCCGGTGGTCGCAGGCATCGTAGGCGTGAAGAAATTCCAGTACGACATCTGGGGCGATACGGTGAACACCGCGAGCAGAATGGAGTCTTCCGGTGAAGTGGGGCAGGTGAACATCAGCGAGGCGACGTATGCGCTGGTTCGGGAGGTGAAGGAGGTAATGGAAGGAAGGAAGGTGAACGCGTTCGCCTTCACCCCGCGCGGCAAAGTGAAGGCGAAGGGGAAAGGGGAACTGGAGATGTACTTCGTGCGGAAGGGGTGAACGTTCCCGAAAAGAAAAAGCCCCGACAAGTCGGGGCTGATCCGCGGAGAGAGAGGGATTCGAACCCCCGTTACCCTTTCAGGTAAACGCACTTTCCAGGCGCGCGCCTTAAACCACTCGGCCATCTCTCCAAGATGGGCGGCGAAACTAACCAACGGCGAAAGCCGGACGCTCAACTCACTTCCCCGCAGATCGGCAGCGGGAACTGTTCGGCGAACCGCTCAGGTGCTAACCCCTGCCCGAACAGGAACATGAGCTTGGTAACGGCCGCTTCAACGGTCATATCGCCCGCGGGCACCACCCCCATGTCGTTGAACGCGCGACTTGTTTGGTAGCGCCCCTGCTCCACACGCCCACCGAAGCATTGCGTAGCGTTCACGAGAACGATGCCGCGGTCGCGCGCTTGGCGCAGCGCACCGAGGAAGTCCTCGGAACGAGGTCCGTTACCACTGCCGAACGTGGTGAGCACCACGCCCCGCAAGCCCGGTGTGCCCAACGAATGCCGAACCCAATCGCCACTGATGCCGGGAAAAAGGCGGATGATGCCCACGTTGGCGTCGAACCGATCATGCACCTTGAGGGGGCCGCTGCGTTGTGGAAGCAGGGCCGCGTGGTTCCATCTGATGTGAACGCCGGCCTCCGCCAGTCGCCCCCAGTTGGGGCTGCGGAAAGCCTCGAAACGTTCCGCGTGCGTTTTCACACTGCGGTTGCCCCGGTACAAACTGTACTCGAAGTAAATGGCCACCTCCTGCAGAACGGGAGCGTCGTTCTCATGCGCAGCGGCGATCTCGATCGCCGACAACAGGTTCTCCTTGCCGTCGGTGCGCAAAACACCCAGAGGCAAAAGCGCCCCGGTGAACACGACGGGTTTGTTCAGGCCTTCCAAAAGAAAACTCACCGCGCTGGCGCTGTATGCCATGGTATCGGTACCGTGCAACACCACATAGCCATCATAGTCTTTATGCCGACCGACGAGCTGCGCAATACGCACCCACTCCGCTGGCCCCATGTCGCTGCTGTCCATCACGGGGTCGAGCGAAGCGGTGGCGAGCGCAACACCGATACGGCCCAACTCCGGCACTTGGTCCTCCATGTGTTCCAAGTCCATGGGCCGGAGGTCGCCGGAGCGCGGATCGGCCATCATGCCGATGGTGCCTCCGGTATAGATCAGCAGGACTCTGCGCTGGGTGCCCATCAGCCGAACAGTGTTTGTGCGTTGCGTGTGGTGATGCCGGCGATATCCGCCAAGCTCCTTCCTGTTGCCGTGGCGAGGGCTTGCGCGATCAATGGTATGTATCCGCTCTCATTGCGCTTGCCGCGATTCGGCACGGGGGCCAAATACGGTGAATCGGTTTCCAACACGCAACGTTCCGGCCCCACGGTTGCCATGGTCTGCGCCAGTCCGCTCTTCGGGTAAGTGATCACACCACCGATGCCGAGCAGGAACCCGTCCAAGTCGAGAATGCGCTGCGCGTGCTCCACCGGACCGGTGAAGCAATGGAACACACCCCGCAGGTCGGGGGTCTTCTCCTCTTCCACGATGGCGATCGATTCCGCGAAACTATCGCGGCAGTGGATCACGATGGGCAGCTTCAGCTCCTTGGCCCAACGCACCTGTTGGCGGAAAGCATCTTGTTGTTGGGAGAGCAGCTTCTTCTCCCAATACAGATCGATACCGATCTCACCCACGGCCGCGTATTTGCGTTCGCGCAGCAGCTGCTCCACTTGGGCAAGTGCCGAGGCGGGATCCTCCGGCACATGACATGGATGCAGTCCCATCATGGGTATGCACACATCGGGGAAAGCGTCGCACAGGGCGTGCATTTCCGCAATGCTCTCACCATCGATGTTGGGCAGATACAGTTTCGAGACTCCCGCGTCCAGCGCTCGTTGCACCATGGCGGCACGATCGCTCTCGAACTGCCGGTGGTAAAGGTGCGCGTGCGTGTCGATGAACATGCTTGAAGACCCGATCCAGCGGGAGGACGAAGAAAGAAGATGTGGGGATGTGGAAGGCATGACGATGGTGCGATGTGCAACTTCGCCCCTGTGAAGATCCTGGTCATCCGCTTTTCCTCCATCGGCGATATCATCCTTACCTCGCCCGTGGTGCGGTGCTTGGCCCAACAAGTACCCAGTGTGGAAGTGCACTTCCTTACGAAGGACAGTTTCCGCGACCTCGTGGCCCATTCACCTTATGTGCGCAAAGTGCACACGCTGGAAGACGACCTCGGCGAAGTGATCCCTCAGTTGAAACGGGAACGCTTCGATCTGATCATCGACCTGCACAACAACATGCGTACTGCCCGAGTGAAACGTGCGCTCGGTATTCCGGCACGCAGCTTCCGCAAGTTGAATTTCGAAAAATGGATGCTGGTGAATTTCAAGCGCGACCGGCTGCCCCGTATCCATATCGTGGAACGCTACATGAGCACGGTGGGGCACATGGCCGTGGAAAACGACGGACAGGGCCTTGATCTGTTCATCCCTCCGGAACGGGAGGTTGCATTGACCGCGTTGCCCGAAGTGCACCGCGCCGGATACATCGCCCTGTGTATTGGAGGCGGGCACGCCACGAAACGAATGCCGCCGCACAAGCTGGTGGAGCTGGCAAGGCAATTGGAAGGGCCGATCGTGATCGTCGGCGGAAAAGACGATTGCGCCGTCGCCGCAGGGATCGCGAACGTGATCGGTGCGCGCGCTTTCGACGCCACTGGTAAGTACGGCCTGCTCGGGAGCGCATCGCTCGTAAAGCAGGCGCGCAGCGTGATCACGCACGATAGCGGGGCCATGCACGTGGCCGCCGCGTTCAAGAAGAACGTGGTGAGCATCTGGGGCAACACCGTGCCGCAATTCGGTATGGGGCCTTACATACCGCAGCACCCAGAACGGGCGCACATAGCCGAAGTCCAAGGGCTCGATTGCCGGCCTTGCTCCAAGCTCGGCCATGAGACGTGTCCGCAGGGGCACTTCCGGTGCATGGAGAAACAGGACACCACAAGGATCGCCAACCTTGCCAACGCGCGGTGATGGCTTGGGACATCTACATACAGGACCTGCCCGATGTGAAGTCGGTGAAGGATCTCCCCCCGGACTTCCGGCTGAACCCGATCGGCACGCGCGAACAACTGATCGAGCGTGTTCGGGTTGCAGTGCCATTCGCCGAAAAGCAGGACGGTTGGTTGTTCGTTCGTCGCCCCGGCATCGATATCAGCATCGCGTTCGAGATGGAGGATGCGGAACACGTCAGATACATCGTGGTGCACGTTCACGGCGGTGACCAAAGCGCAACGTGCGTGGCTGGTATCGTCCGGCACTTGGGCCTGCGCGCCCTTGACACGGCCACAGGCGAATTCTTCGACACAGCATCGTTGGACGAGAGCTTGTAGGGTTCAACCCGGTCCATTGCATCGTTTCGACCAAAGGGGGCCGGTCGACGATGATCTTGGCATATTGGAAGTTGAAACACAGTGGGTGAAAGATGACTTGAGCCGCGTGGAGACCCGCGCGCGACGCGACAAGGAGACCTTTTCCGGAACCCCGCGTCTCCTCTGCAACGGGGCGCGGCAGCTACTTAACTTGCACCCCCTTCTTACCAAGGCATAAGCAGTGATCGTGGCGAACAAGTACCGGAATCGGACGGTGCATTTGAAAGGGCTGGTAACGGCCCTTTCGCTGGCTTTGGCCACGATGGGCGTGCACGCCCAGACATTCCTGATCAGCGACGGCCCTAGCATTAATAGCTGCACCGGCAATTTCCAAGACAGCGGTGGTTCGGGCGGGGACTATGGCAACAGCGAGAACTTCACGACCACGCTCTGCCCCACAGGTGGCGCTGGAAGTGGGCTGCCCACTTCGGTCACCTTTCAATCATGGAGCGTACAGTTGCTCGGGATCTTCGATCAACTCGTCATTCACGATGGTCCAACAACGGGGTCACCCGTCCTTGGCACGGGCTCGGGGTTGGTGTCTCTGGCGGGCCAGACCTTCACTGCCACCGGACCCAGCGGTTGTCTCACCTTCCATTGGATCAGCGATCTATTGATACCGGGCGCTGGCTGGAACGCTACGATCAATACAGCCCCGGATGCCGGCGTGAACGGCTCCACCACGGTTTGCAGCAACAACGTTTCTTTCAACCTCTTCACCTTCCTGGGTGGTTCCCCCGATGCCGGTGGTTCTTGGACCGCACCCGGCGGCGCCAACCATAGCGCCACGTACAACCCTGCCGTGGATGTGGCCGGTGACTACACCTACACGGTAAGCGGCGGCAGCGCATGCAGCAACGCGAGCGCGATCGTGACCGTGGTGGAAAACGCCGCAGTGAGTGCCGGTACGAACGGGAGCATTGCCGTGTGCAGCAATGCGGCCCCTTTCAATCTGTTCGCGCAACTGGGCGGAAGTCCGGATAACACCGGTACGTGGGCCGGTCCCGGAGGTCCGGCGACCAACATCTATACACCCGGCACCAGCACACCGGGCGTGTACACATATACCGTGGTAGGCCAGCCACCGTGCGCCGATGCAACTGCAACAGTTACGGTTGTGCAGACCACTGCGGCGGACGCTGGCCTGGACGCCAATTTCTCCGCATGCAGCAACGGGGCCAACTTCAATATGGTAACGAAGTTGGGTGGCACACCACAAGCCGGTGGCGCTTGGACAGTCCCCGGTGGTGGCGCACATCCGTCGCAGATCTTCGATCCCGGCGTTGACCCGCCGGGTGTTTGGACGTACACCGTGACCGGCAGCGGCCCGTGCCCCACTGCGATCGCAACGCTCACGATCACCGTTGTCCAGGAGGCCGATGCCGGCTCAAATGGGACCGTGACCGTATGCAGCACCGGCGCTGATATCATCCTACTGGATGAACTCGGGGGAACCCCGGATATCAACGGCACATGGACCGCACCCGGTGGCACGGCATTCGGCGGGACGTACGATCCAGGGACCGATGCGGGTGGTGTTTATACCTACACGGTTCCCGGGCAAAGCCCCTGTGCCAATGATGTGAGCACGGTAACCGTAACGTTGAACATTGCGCCCAATGCTGGAGGCAATGCGAGCATATCGAAGTGCAGCAACGACCCAGTCTTCAGCCTCTTCAACACGCTAACCGGTACGCCCGATAACGGTGGCAGTTGGAGCGGTCCGAGCGCGACCACCGGTAACTTCAACCCGGCCACCATGTTGGCCGGTGTTTACACTTACACGAAGACCGGTGTCGCGCCTTGCACACCCGCCACCGCCAGTGTTACGGTGAATCTGAGCACCGCTCCCGATGCCGGTGGGAATGCGACGGTGGCTGTGTGCAGCAATGGGGTTGCTTTCAGTTTGTTCGATGCCCTTACCGGGGATCCGGACAACAACGGCACTTGGACCGCGCCCGGCGCTGTGCCGCACGGCAGCACCTTCGATCCAAGCACGGACGCTGATGGTGTATACACCTACACGGTACCCGCTGTTGCCCCGTGCACGAACGATGTTGCCACCGTTACGGTGAACAAGACCACGGCTCCGAACGCAGGCACCAATGGCACTCTGACCATTTGCAGTAATGGGCCGATCACCCTGCTGCTCCCCTTCCTTGGTGGAGCCACAGCAGGAGGCTCTTGGTTGAAACCGGGCGGCACGGCACATCCTCCGGGCAACTACGATCCATCCAATGTGAACCACCCTGCCGGTGTTTACACCTACATCTTGAACGGTACCGGCCCTTGTGCGGCTGCGCAATCCACCGTTACGGTTACGGAGAATCCGGCGGCCCGCGCAGGCAATGATGGCACAACCACGGTTTGCACCAATGGTTCAACGTTCAATCTCCTGAGCCTGCTGACGGGGAATCCGAACGGTTCGGGTGTTTGGACGGTGCCTGGCGGTGGTGCGAGCAACGGCACCTTCACACCGGGTACCAGTGTTGCGGGTATTTACCGTTACGTGGTGACGGGGTTGTTCCCATGCACGAACGACACCTCGTTCGCAACCGTGAACGTGGTGCAGCCACCGAACCCCGGAACGAACGGCAGTGTGACCGTTTGCAGCAGCGCTGGGTCGATACAGTTGTCCGATTTTTTGGGCGGAACGCCGCAAGGCGGAGGCGTGTGGAGGAACCCGAACAATCAGATCGTGGCAGGCGGCACGTATGCGCCCGGCACCAGCCAACCGGGCATCTACACCTATACGGTGACCGGCACGGCCCCATGCGCGAACGAAAGTGCGGTGGTGACGGTAACGCAAGTGGAAGCTCCGGATGCCGGGGGTGATGACACGCGCACAGTGTGCAACAACATGCCGCCGGTGACTTTGTTCAATGAGTTGAACGGCTCACCTGATCCGGGCGGCACTTGGACCGGTCCGGGCGGAAGCAACAACGGGACGTTCGTCCCCGGAACCGACCCCGCTGGGGTGTATACCTACACGGTTGCAGGCACTGCGCCATGCAGCAACGACCAAGCGACCATCACCATGACGGTGAATGTTGCACCGAACGCGGGTGGCGATGGCGACCTGACCGTTTGCGAGGATGTGAACGACGTTGACCTCTTCACTGCGCTGGTAGCACCGTACGATGTCGGCGGCACTTGGCAGGACCTGGACAATTGCGGGGAACTCACAGGCAGCATGTTAGCCACTGGGCAGTTGAACCCGGACACCTATCATTTCCGGTACGATGTGACCGGCAGCGGTATGTGCGGTCCTGATCATGCCGAAGTTGAAGTGACCGTTGTGCAGCAGTTGGACGCAGGTGCGAACGGTTCGGACAATGCTTGCAGCACCGAAACGAACGTTGACCTGTTCGATGCGCTGAACGGCGACCCGCAAGCTGGTGGCACATGGATCCAACTGAACGGCACACCTGCTGTGAGCGGAGGGTTCTTCAACGCCTCAGTGAACGGCGCGGGCTCTTTCCAATTCAGGTACCGGTTGCAAGGCACTGCCAGTTGCGATGGGGATAGCGCGGTCGTCACGGTTACCGTTGTTGCGGGACCCAACGCAGGTTCCAACGCGGTGGCCAGCGTGTGTAGCAACGACGGGTCCTTTTCGCTGTTCAATCTTTTGGGCAACAACCCCAACGGCGGCGGATCATGGGTAGGGCCGGGTGGCCCGATGAGCGGCACATACAACCCTGCCGTCCATGTGCCGGGCACCTACATCTATACGGTCAATGGAACGCCCCCCTGCCAGAGCGATCAATCAACCGTGCAAGTGAGCGAAACAGCGGGACCCAACGCGGGCATCAGCGATGTGATCACCGTATGCAGCAATGCGGCGGCATTCAACATGCGCGATTCGTTGGGAGGAACACCGGCCACCAACGGAACTTGGGTAGGACCGGGCGGACAGGCCGTGGGCAGCACCTTCGTGCCGGGCGTTAGCCCGCAAGGCTTGTACACCTATACGGTTGCCGGGACAGCACCGTGCGGCAACGTTTCTTCCACGCTCACCATCAGTGTTCCAGTGGCTCCCTTCGCCGGGAACGACGCCACATATTCCGCGTGCAGCAGCGAGAGCCAGTTCATCATGGTCTTCAAACTCGGTGGCAATCCGCAGATCGGAGGGGTATGGCTCGATTCGCTTGGTGCAACCGTCAATAGCGTTTACGATCCAGCGTTGCATGATCCTGGCGTTTACACCTACATCGTTTCCGGTCTCGCACCTTGTCTCGCCGACACCGCCACACTTGAGATCTTCGAGAACGACGCAGCGGACGCTGGACAGAACAATGCGATCAGCGTGTGCAGCAATGGCGGCAGCGTGAACCTGCTCGATTCGCTCGGTGGCACACCGGACAACAATGGAACATGGACGGCGCCGGGCGGTGGAGGTTTCGGAGGCACGTTCGTACCAAGCCTGCATGCATCGGGCACATACACGTATACGGTGCCCGGGCAATTCCCGTGCATCAGCGATGTGAGCACGATCGACGTGGAAGTGAACACGGCGCCGAACGCAGGCATCAGCAACAGCTTGGTGGTCTGCAGCAACCAAGCGGGCTTCCTCTTGGTGGGCCAGTTGGGAGGAACTCCTGGACTGGGCACATGGACGGGTCCCAATAACCAGTCCTTCCCCGGGTTGTTCGTACCCGGTACCAGTTTGCCAGGGACATACACCTACACGGTAGCGGGGCAAGCGCCCTGCGCGGCAGCAACGAGCACGGTAACGGTGAACGTGAACACCGCACCTAACGCAGGACAGGACGGCACCCTTACCGTTTGCAGCACGAACGGATCGGTGAACCTGCTCACGGTTCTGGTCGGCGAACAAAGCGGCGGCACATGGGTCAAGCCGGGTGGTGGAAGCCACAGCGGGATATTGTTGCCCGGGTCGAACCCCAGCGGCGTCTACACCTACGCGGTTGCTGGCCAATTACCATGCACTGCGGACCAGAGCACGGTAACCGTCACCATCAACCCGGCGGCGAACGCTGGCACCAACGGCGACACCACCGTATGCGACAACGGTACCGGCTTCGCCTTGCTGCCTCTTCTGGGTGGTACGCCTGCAAATGGAGGCAACTGGTTGGATCCGAACGGGGTAACGAACCCCGGCCTTTACATACCCGGGGCAACGGCCGTTCCAGGTGTGTATACCTACACGGTCGGTGGTGTGGCACCTTGCCCCGCAGCATCGGCCACCGTTACGGTTCTCCAGAACAACGCACCGGATGCGGGCGGCGACAACATCGTAACCATCTGCAGCAACCAAGCATCCTTCCAGTTGCTCTCGCAATTGACCGGCAGCCCCGACAACGATGGTGAATGGACCGATCCGGGGAACGACCCCTTCAGCGGAGTATACCTCCCCGGTACATCCGACCCAGGCACGTACACCTACTTCTTGGACGGTGATGCACCCTGCCCCAACGATCAGAGCACGGTAAGGATCATCGAGAACGAAGCGCCGGATGCCGGTATCAGCGCGGCGGTGCTGGTGTGCAGTGATCAACCTGCTTTCCTGCTCGTGGACAGTCTTGCAGGAACACCATCGGGAGGTGGAATTTGGAGCCCCGGCAACGGTCTTTTCACCCCGGGTGTGAGCGCTGCGGGTACGTACACCTATACGGTTAACGGTGTGTTCCCTTGTGGCACCGCCCAAGCCAGCGTTCAGGTAACGGTGATCCCTGCTGCGAATGCCGGGAACAACGGTTCGGTTACGGCCTGCGTGGATGATCCCGGCATCGACCTGTTCGCGCACCTGAACGGCAGCCCGGTCCTGGGTGGGCAATGGAACGACGATGACGCCACCGGGCAGTTGAACAACGGTGTCTTCAATTCATCGGGTATCGCACCGGGCTTCTACGATTTCACGTACACCTTGCAGGGTGCCGGCCCATGCGCCGATGATGCCGCAACGGTGACCGTTGAGATCGTGAACGCACTGGATGCCGGCAACAATACCCCAGCGAACGTTTGCGACAGCGAGACCAGCTCCGACCTCTTCGCATTGATGAACGGCAACCCGCAATCCGGAGGTACTTGGGTGGATCTGGACAACAGCGGCGCCATGATCAACGGCGTGTTCAACGCAACGCAAGCGGGCATGGGCGTGTGGCACTTCCGTTATGTGCTCGGCACTTCATCGCAGTGTACGGCCGATAGCGCGGTGCTCACCGTTACCGTGGTCGACGGCCCGAACGCCGGCAACAACGATGACGTGCTATTGTGCAGCGATGGTGCCGATTACAACCTGAACAACGGCTTGGGCGCCGGAGCGGACGGCAACGGCCAGTGGTACACGCCAACGTTGATCGCGCACAGCAATTTGTTGGATCCGACGGTCGGCCCGGCGGGCACTTGGATCTACGTGGTGCCCGCGGTGGGCAGTTGCGCAGCGGACACGTCGATGACCACGGTGGGTATCAGCACGGCTCCGAACGCAGGCACCGGCGGAAGCATCACGGTGTGCGACGACCAAGCGACTTTCGCGCTGAGCACGGTATTGACCGGCGAGGATCCGAACGGTGCGTGGACGGACCCTTCCAACTTCCCGCACTCGGGCAACTTCAATCCCGGTGTGGATGTGGAGGGCACTTATGAGTACCGCGTGAACGGCCAGTTCCCCTGCGCAGCCGATATCGCCACTGTTACTGTCAACGTGAACAGTTCTCCCTTCGCGGGGAACAACACGTCGTTGACGTGGTGCACCAATGATCCGGGTTTCGCCCTGTTGAGCCAACTCAGCGGCCAACCCGATGTTGGCGGCACGTGGCTGGATCCGGACGGGCAGCCGCACGGTCCCGTGTTCGTTCCGGCATCGGATACCACAGGTACCTACACCTACATCGTTGTTGGTTCCGCACCCTGCATCAGCGATACTGCCACGCTTTTCATTCAGAACACCATCGCACCGGATGCAGGCGATGACGCAGCAGTGGATGCCTGCGCAAGCGATGTCTGCGTGGATCTCTTCGATGCGTTGGGCGGGACACCCGATGCCATCGGCTCATGGACCGATCTTGACGCCACCGGTGCGCTGAACGGCAACTGCTTCAACGCAACGCTGGTGCCGCTCGGCGTTTACGACTTCCGTTACGTTGTGCCGACCGCTGGGATCTGTGGTGCGGACACGAATTATGTGACCGTGACCGTAGTGCTCGGTGCGGATCCGGGCCAAGGCGACACGATCGCCGTGTGCGGCGGCGATGTGGCCTTCGATCTCTTCCCGACCCTTGGCGGCGATCCCGATGCAGGTGGTTTATGGGCGGATGTGTTCGGCACGGGTACGCTCACCGGAAGCACCGTTGACGTGAGCGGCTTGCCGCCCGGTGGTCCTTATCCGTTCACCTATACCGTTACGAGTCCGGCGTGCGGCGATGTGAGCACCACAGTGCTCCTGCAACCTGCTCCCTTCCCGGATCCAGGCGGAGATAGCAGCGCAGTGGTATGCATCAACACACCTGCTTTCGCACTGGCCGATTTCTTGGCGGGCTCGCCGCAGAGCGGTGGTTTGTGGAGCGCACCGGGCGGCGGCCCAAGCAACGGCAACTTCATTCCCGGTGTCGATCCGGCAGGGCCCTATACGTACTTCGTCTCGGGTACAGCGCCGTGCGTGGATAGCTCTGCCACAGTGATGGTCACAGTGAACCAACCAGCGGATGCGGGTACGAACGGCCTGCTGCTCACCTGCGACACCACTACGGCGCTCGATCTTTTCACCGGACTGAGCGGCGCACCGCAACCCGGAGGGGCATGGGATGACGTGGACAACACCGGCGGACTGACCGGCGGATACTTCAACGCCACGGGAAGTGCACCGGGCGAATACGACTTCAACTACACGGTTACGGTGGAAGGCTGCGGCAGCGATGATGCCCTGGTGAAGGTGACCGTGGTGGAAGGCGTGGATGTGGTGGGTATCACCACGGAGTGCTTTGAGCAGGACCGGACCTACACGGTGCGCTTCACCATCGAGAACGGGGATCCGGCCACCTATGCCGTTACGGGGATCACGGGAACGCTGAGCAGCACCGCACCTTATGTGTTCACCAGCGATCCGTTGTTCGACAACCAAGCATACAGCATCAGTGTGCAAGACCAGAACGGTTGTGGTGCTGCGATCATCAGCGGCACCTCGCCGTGCGACTACGACAACGACGTGTTCGTGCCGCAATCCTTCTCTCCGAACGGCGACGGCATCAACGAGCAGTTCATCATACCGGGCATTGAAGGGTTCCCCAGCAACTCCATCGTGATCTTCAACCGTTGGGGCAACAAAGTCTATGGCGGCACTGGCTACGACAACCAGACCAAGGTGTGGGACGGCACGAGCGACAACGCGTTGATCCCCGGGGATCTTCCTGCCGGTACCTACTACTACGTCCTTGAACTCACCAGCGGAAGTGAAGCGATCCGCGGATACGTTTACCTGAACCGATGAGAAACGTGCCCAACGCGCACTTCGCCATCGGCGGCCCGCTCAGGCGCGTCTCCCTCATTGCGTTGCTCACGATGGCAGCTTGTCTTCCCCTTTCCGTCAGCGCGCAACAGGATCCACTCTTCAGCCAATACATGTTCAATACGTTGGCCTTCAATCCGGCCTATGCCGGTAGTGGCGATGTGCTGACGGTGATGGCGTTGGCGCGCAACCAATGGACCGGTTTCGAAGGCGCCCCGCGCACGCAAACGTTGGTGGGCCACAGTCCGCTCCGGAACCAGAGCATCTCCATCGGCGGCAGCATCCTCAACGATCAAGCGGGGCCTGTGAAGCAGACGGGGGCCTACATCGATCTGGCCTACCGCATCCGTACCGGTGCAAACTCGCGGCTGGCCTTCGGGTTGAAGGGTGGTGGCAACCTGTTCCAAGCGGATCTCGCCGGCCTCACTACGGTGGAAGTCGACCCGAGCAACCAGAATCTCGGCGGCAAGTTCCTGCCCAACTTCGGGTTCGGATTGTACTGGCACACGCCCCGCGCCTATGTGGGCCTCAGCGCACCGAAGCTCCTTACGAACGAACTGAACACCGCCACTGCCAGCGTCCTCACCACGGCGGAAGAAGCACGGCACTATTTCTTCATCGCCGGGGCCGTGTTGGACATGGGTACGGAAGTGAAATTCAAACCGAGCATCATGCTGCGTGCTGTGGAAGGCGCGCCGCTATCGTTGGACCTGAACGCCAACTTTCTCTTGCGCGAACGGATCTGGCTCGGTGCCATGGTGCGGCTCGGTGATTCGTTCGGCGTGATGGCGCAGTACGCCTTCAACGAGCAACTACGCGTTGGCTACGCCTTCGACCTCACTACCACGCGCTTGGGTGCATACAACAGCGGCACGCACGAACTGATGCTCAGCTACGACTTCCGCTTCGTCAAGGGCCGCACCATCACCCCACGCTATTTCTGATATGATGGCACGCCGCGCAACCCGCAAACTGCTCGCGCCAATGGCCATGGTGCTCTTCATGCAGAGCGCCGCCGCGGCGCAGGGAAGCGCTGACGCGCGCATTCGCACGGGCGACAAGTACTACGCGCAGATGGCCTACGCCGAAGCCATCGGCCAATACGAGGTCGCTGCGGACAAGGGGGCTGTGAACGAGCATGTGACCAAGCGCCTGGCCGATTGCTACATGCGCATAGGGGACACGGAGCACGCGGAGAAGTGGTACGCGATCACCGTGAAATTCCTGAACCGCGAACCCCAGGACCTCTACAACTACGCACAAGCGCTGAAGAGCAACGGGAAGTACCGCGAAGCGGAGGAGTGGATGGACCGCTACTTGTCGGTGACGCAACGCGAGGGCGCACCACGCCGGAGCAACATCACCGACTTCGCCAAGAAATTCACGTACGACACGGATCGCTGGGATGTGAAGGCCGTGTCCACCAACACGGAGTTCAGCGACTTCGGTGCGGCGTGGCTGGATGATGACCGTGTGATCTTCGCGAGCGCACGCAACAAGCGCGTGGGGTTGCAGCGCACCGCCGCTTGGAACGCGCAGCCCTTCCTCGACCTGTACATGGCCCAGCGCACCGAGGCGGGCGATCTGGCGAACGTGACCGCACTGGCAGGTTCGGTGAACAGCAAACTGCACGAAGGCCCTGCCGTGGCCAGCCGCGATATCCGCACGCTGTGGTTCACGCGCAACAACTACTTCAAAGGCAAGTCGCAGAAGAGCAACAGCGGCGTTTCGCGGTTGGCGATCTACAAGGCGCAGTGGGGCGGCAACGAGTGGAACACCACCGAGCAGTTCCCTTACAACAACAGCGAGTGTTCCGTGGGCCATCCCGCCTTGTCGCCCGATGGCAAACGGATCTACTTCGTGAGCGACATGCCCGGTGGAAATGGTGGCACCGACATCTATGTGTGCCGCGATCTCTCTGGCCAATGGGGTGAACCCGAAAATCTGGGCCCCGCCATCAACACGCCTTACAACGAGGCCTTCCCGTTCATTGGCGCGGATGGAACGTTGTGGTTCGCCAGCAATGGTCTTCCGGGATTGGGCGGGCTCGACGTTTTCCAAGCGAAACCGACCACGGAAGGGAGGTTCAATGTTGCGGTTAACGTGGGCGCACCGGTGAACGGACCAAAGGACGACTTCTCGTTCATCGTTGACAGCAAGGGTGTGCGCGGCTTCTTCAGCAGTAACCGTCCCGGCGGGAAAGGCGACGACGATATCTACGCGTTCACGATGAAGCGCCCGTTGGAAGACCGTTTCCTGTGTACCGGTGAAGTGATCGACGACGAGACCGGATCGCCCGTGATCGATGTGGAAGTACAACTGCTGGCACCGGATGGAAGCGTGCTGGAGAGCACCACCACCGACCAGTACGGCAAGTACACCTTCACCGTGCAGAAGGACAAGGAGTACGTGCTGAAAGCCCGCATGCCGGGCCATTACGACGGCGAACAGCACTTGAGCACCGAGCGCATCGCCGAGCAACAGATCCTCGCGCGCGACGTCCACTTGGTGCCGGAAGCGGGCATCTGGTTGCGTGGCGTGGTGCGCTATGCCGATCAGCTCGGGTTCGTGCAGGGCATGAACGTGAGCTTGGTGAACATCGGCACCCTCTTCACGGAAACAGAGCTCACCGGCGAGGGCGGCGACTTCGACTTCCACCTGACACCGAACGAGGATTACGAAGTGCTGATCGAGAAGCAGGGCTTCTGGCGCACGAGCATGCACGTGAGCACCGTGGGCGTGAAGCAAGGCATCATCGACCTCAACGAAGCGCACGACCTGAGCTTTGAACCGATCGGCGTGGGCAATGCCATCCTGTTGAAGCACCAGCGCTGGGCACAAGGCAGCGCAGCATTGGACCCGAAGGCCAAAGCCGAACTCGAACTGCTCGCCGAACGCCTGATGACCAACCCGACGTTGATCGTGGAGATCGGGGTGCATAGCGATGCCCGCGGCGATGCCAATGCCGAATTGAAACTGAGCCAGAAGCGCGCCGACGCGATCGTGGACCTGTTGAAGAGCAAAGGCGTGGGCCGCGATCGCATCAGCGGCAAAGGCTACGGCGCCACACGCCCGGTGAATCATTGCGTGGCCGGGGTGCAATGCTCCGAAGAGGAACACGCCGCCAACCGGCGCGTGGAGTACGTGGTGACCGGGGTGGTGGAGTGAGGCGTGCTCCCTCACAAACCCTTGAACGCGTAGCCAAGGGCAGCAAAGTGCTCCAGCACTTTCGGCAACGTATCGCGCAGCCGCGGCCAAGCCTTCACACTGTCGTGGAACACAACGATGCTGCCGGGTTCGGTGTGCTTGAGGACATTGCGGGTGCAACGCTCGGCATCGATCCGCACATCGAAATCGCCGCTCAAAACGCTCCACATCACGATACGGAAGTCAGCAGCGAGGGCACCCGCTTGCTCGCGCGTTAACCGGCCATACGGCGGCCGGAAGAGCTCCGTGCCGGTGAGCGCTTGGCACCGCACCACGCTGGCCATGTACTCGGCCGTTGGTGTGTGCCTTCCGTTGCAATGGTCCCAAGTGTGGTTGCCGATCGTGTGGCCCGCGGCCTTCACATCAGCGAAGATGCCGGGGTGCGCTTCGATGTTCTTGCCGATGCAGAAGAAGGTGGCCTGCGCGTTGTACGCGCGTAGCTGGTCCAGCACCCAGGGTGTCACCTCCGGTATGGGCCCATCATCGAAGGTGAGGCACACGGACCTGTCCGCACCGTCAACGCGCCACAAGCGCGATCCGTAAAGTGCCCGCGCGATGGACGGTGTGCGCGCGAGGTACATGTGTCTCATCCCGATAAATCGGGAGCGCCTTAGAACTTGATGCGCGTGGTCGGTCGTTCGCCCGGAGCGGAGGAAGTCGGCATGCCGTTCTTCATCTTGTAGTCCTCCTCCACTTCGGTGAGCCGGTTCTGCAGCTTCTCCATGAGGGCCGCGTCGGCACCATGGAGTTTCACATCCTCCACCATACGCGCCATCACCGCGCGGGTTATGCTGGTCTCTTGGCCGAGCTTCGCGTAGAACCTGTCGTCGAGGCTCAGTTGCCATTGCATGTTCTCGTCCATGATGTCGAACAGGCGCTCGGCGAGCACGTTGGCCTTTGCGGTGGCACCGGCGTCGTAGTACGCTTCGATCAACGGCAGGATCACACGGTCGTATGGCACGTTGCGCTCGGGCAGTTTCTCGAAAGCCAGGTCGATCACCTTGATGGCCTCCTCCTTGCGCCCTTCGTCCGTAAGCGCATCGGCAAGCGCGCTCATCTGCATGCGCAGGTTCATGGTCATGCGCAGGATGTTCTCGTCCAGGTAGATAGCCCCCTGCGTATCCATGTTCCCCCACTTGAACTTGTTCATCACATTGTCCAGCATCATGTCAACGGCCACATGGCCGTACTGGCCCGGGGTCTGGCTCTTGCGCATGATCGGCGAAATGCGGTAGGTAAGCCCCTCAAGCTGGAACCAGTCCTGCATGTTGATGTAGCTGTCCGGACCGGTGGTAACGGCGAAATAGATCGGCCGGTCCCAGTTGTTGTGCGCGAGCAGGTCCATGACCAGGAAGTGGTTCTTGTACACGGCTTGCTTGCCGATGGTCCACACCATGGCCTTGGCTATGCGTGCGCTGTCGGCCACGCTCACGGTGCCGTTGGCGATCACCTTCGCGCTATCGATCGGTACGCTGAAGCGGTTGGTGGGAATGGTGGCGTACGAGTCGCCGCCTTGGCGCTGGAGGTTGGCATCGTTCGTAGCATACTCCACAGCCTTCTTCAGGTCCATGACCGGCGAGTTGTTGCGGTCTTTGGGCAGGAGATAGACCGCATCGCGGGTGCCTTGCCTGTACTTCTCCGGGGCCATGTTGAACGGCACGGGATCGCTGTCGTAAGCCTTGCGGCGCATCTGGTCGATGTACCAATCGGTGTTCAGCAGGCTCAGGTTCACAACGCGCACATCGGTACGTATGCCTTGCACTTCCTGTGCGTACCACAAGGGGAAGGTGTCGTTATCGCCATTGGTGAAGAGGATCGCGTTGGGCGCACAACTGTTCAGGTAGTTGGAGGCCACGTCGCGGGCCGGCACACGGTTGGCGCGGCTGTGATCGTCCCATTCCATGCGAAGCATCTGCAAGGGGACACCGATGCACAACAACGTGGCGAGCACGCCGGGCACGGTATCGCTCTTCACGGCCTTGCCCAGGAAATGGAAGATGAACAAAGCCCCCCCACCGGCCAAGGTGATGTAGAGCAGTGAATAGCTGGCGCTGTGATCGCTGCCGCTCATTGATTCCACCAGGAACTTCAACACGAACAGGCCGCCACCGGCGCCCACGGCGTAGAGCAGTTCCTTGGTCTTGATGTTGCGTGCCGCATCGAAGAGGGCATAAACGCCCAAGCCGATCCAGACCGCGAAAGCGTAGAACGAACCCACGTAGGCGTAGTCCCGCTCGCGCGGCTGCAAGGGGGTCTGGTTCAGGTAGATCACGATCGCAAGGCCGGTGAAGAAGAAGAGCAACATCACCACGCTCCAGTCGCGGAGGTTGCGGGTCAGCTGGTACACCAAGCCGATGAGGCCGAGGATCATGGGCAACAGAAAGAGTTTGTTGAAGCCCTTGTTGTTCTTCATGCTGGGCGGCAAGGTGCTCTGCTCGCCCAAGCGCGCTTCGTCGATCGCGTCGATACCCGAAAGCCAGTTGCCCTCTGTGATGCCGCCGCTGGTGCCTTGGATATCGTTTTGGCGCCCTGCGAAATTCCAGAGGAAGTAGCGCCAGTACATCCAGTTCACTTGGTAGTCCATGAAGAAGCGGATGTTCTCGGACTGGCCGGGCTTGTAGATCATGGAAGGTTTGCCGTCGCGACCTGTCACGCGCACGGCCCTGCTCTGCATCTCGTTGATCCGGGCGCGCAGATCCTTCACAGCACCTTGATCGCCGATCGCTTGTGCCTCGCGCTGCTGCAGTTGCAGTTCTTCAATGTCTTGGAAGCCGGCCCAGCTCTTGTACTCGCTCACATGACCGCCCTGGCTGCTGTACATGCGCGGGAAGAGCATGGTGAATTCCGGCTCGTACGACGGCTCGCTGTGCTCGCGCTTATCGGTTACCTCGTAGATATTCTCAACCGTAAGGCCGGGGTTCTGCTCCATGTAATGATCGGCGCTCCAGCTATCGTAGCAACGCTTCACCACGCGCGAGCCCTTCTTGATCAGCCAAGTGGCGGTATGCACGGGCGTGCCGTCCTTCCAGCGCGATTGATCGGCCGGCGGGCTGTCCCAGAACTGGCCGATGAGCAACGGGCGATCGCCGTATTGCTCCCGGTTCAGGTAGCTCACCAGATTGAACACGTTCTCCGGGTTGTTCTCGTCGATGGGCGGATTGGCATGGCTGCGCACCACCGTCATGGCGTAGGTGGAATAGCCCAGCAGGATCACGCTTACGCAGAGCACCACGGTGTTGAGCACTACGCGCTGCGTACGCTGGGTCCACATCAGCGCCCAAACGATGAGGCCCACGATCAACACCCCGTAAACCATAGTGCCGGTGTTGAAGGGCAGGCCGAAGTCGTTGACGAAAAGCAGTTCGAACCAACCGGCCACCTTCACGATGCCCGGAATGATGATCGCTTGGATGGAACCAAGGATGACCGCCCCGATGAGCATGGTGTACACGATGCCCTTGGTGGTGGTTTTGTATTTGCGGAAGTAGTACACCAGCGCTATGGCGGGAATGCACAACAACCCGAGGAGCTGCACACCGATGCTGAGCCCGATGAGGTAGGAAATGAGGATGAGCCAACGCGTGTTGTGCGGCTGGTCCGCTTCGCTCTCCCACTTGAGGATGGCCCAGAACACCACGGCGGTGAAGAGCGACGACATGGAATACACCTCCCCTTCCACCGCGCTGAACCAGAACGAATCGCTCCATGTGTAGGCCAACGCCCCCACGATACCGCTGCCGATGACGGCGATGATCTTGCCCGTGGTCAGCTCTTCATCGCCCTTGCGGACGGCGAGTTTGAGGGCCAGGTGGGTAATGCTCCAGAACAGGAAAAGGATGGTGAACGAACTGCACAACGCGCTGAGGCTGTTGATGGCCATGGGCACGGTTTCCGGTGCCACGAAGGCACTGGCGATGCGGGCCAAGAGCATGAACAGCGGTGCGCCGGGCGGGTGCCCCACTTCCAGCCGGTAAGCGGTGGCGATGAACTCGCCGCAGTCCCAGAAACTGGCGGTCGGTTCGATGGTGAGCAGGTAGGTGATGGTGGCTACCACGAAGACGAGCCACCCTGTAACGATGTTGAGCTTCTTGAACTGCATGCTGACAGCGGATCGCAACGCTGCGGAAGGGGTTTCCGCCAGCGGCGGCCGAAGATAGCCGCCGACGCTAACGGCTGAAGGCCAGCGGCCAACCCAACTATTGTCAATGGCTATGCGCGGCACCCAGCCGCGATCCCGAGCGGCTTCATGGATGCGACGCGAAGACTCGTTCGCGATGACGTGCGACGGGTAACTCCGGGACCGTGAAAAACCTATTTTCGCCCCCGCTTTCGGAGAAACAGCCCCTTGCCGGGCAGCAACTCCGAACTGTACTGACCGATGGTGTAACTGGCAACACGTCTGATTTTGGTTCAGAAGAGTCTAGGTTCGAGCCCTAGTCGGTCAACTGAGAGAACCCCGCGATGAGCGGGGTTCTTTTTTGGGTCGCTTGTCCTCAGTAAAAGGGCAAGGCGGATTACCTGTTCATCGACTTCTTTAGACGCTCTATCTGCGCATCTACGAACACGTCAAGGAGCTTAAGGTCATCAAGAGTCTTTAGCCCCATCTCTCCGCTCGCATCCGTCTTCAAGTGCAGCTTGTTCCGGCTTCGATTCATTTGGCGGACTATCTGCAGAACATCCTGCGGCAGCTCGATTGCCTTCTGGTAGCTCTCGGATAGCATCAAGCTCATCGAGATTGTCTTGTAGCTCAAGTCTTGATTGGTGATGTTGTTAGCGACTAAGCTCCTCGCATCCATCGGATCATCCCTCAAGGCTTTCTGCAGACGATGACTAGGGGTTCCTTTAGCTGAATTCTTGAACGTGTGGATCACAGCACCCATGGAAAGGAGCTTTGCCTTCATGTAGTTCTCGAAGAAGGTGCAAATCCGGACCTCGTCATTCATCCAGTCAAGAATGAAAGGATGCATGCTGTTCGCGGCAGTATCCATCGAGATTATGCCCTTTCGGACGTGCTCGTGAATTGCTTGTAGCGCAGACAAACCTCCGATGATGCGCGCCCGCTTGAACTCCATGGCGCCAAACCCAACCATCGAGCCAGCCAGATACCACCGGTACTGTTGATCTTGGTACGCGGTCATCCAGTCAATCTTATCTGGATCGGTCTCGTATTGAATCGGCGTTGGGTCGGACATCTCACAAAACCTTGGTCGGACTAAAATATCTAGCACTTCACCCCACTCCGCCTGGATCCTGCTTCAACAGCCTGCTGAGCGCATCGTACTCCGCCGGCATCTTCTCCTTGAAATCGGCCGTGCGCTCGAAGAAGTATTCCACGGCACACGCGAAGTACTCCGCCTCGTTGGTACCCGCGTACCGCCGGAAGAGCCGGGACTCCCCTGCCCGGATCATTTCGATCTCCACCAGCGCCAAGCGCTTCCAATCGGCCAATGCCATCGGATCCAGGAAGTCGTCCTCCTCGTTCGGGATCACGTTCTCCAACCAAAGCGCATGGGCCATCTCGTGCAAGCCGAGGTGGATCGCATCCGTAAGGTCGGCATCACCCTCGGTGAAGTGCTTCCAAGACAAGGCCATCGTTCCGCGCTGCACGTACGTTGCGCCCTTGAACAGCGCACCGCTGCGCCGGTCGCGGTACACATCGGGGTAAACGATGATGTTGGCGAAGTGCAGGAAGAGCATGCGCTCCAAGCCGAAGCTCACCTGCACCGCAACGGCCGAAATACGGACCTGCATTTCGCGCGTGAGCTTGATGTCCTTGCCCACCCAGTCCTTCTCGTACACGAACTCCTTCACGCGGTGCCGGAACTCGCGCTGCGCTTTCGGGCCAAGCCCGCGGTAATAGGGAGAGTGCCTTCCGATCAACGCGGCATCCCTCCGCCCCATGGGTGCGATGGTATGCGCTACGATGCCGATCAGACCGGCCACTTCCCCACCAACGGCGAGCAGAAAGGCCAAGACCAACGTGAGCAGTACAATGCCCAAAAGGATACCGACGATCCACTGCTCCATCCGTTCAACAATTGTAGCCGATCGCCGATAGCGGCGGAGGATACCTTTCCACGCAAGGTCCGACCCCACCATGCCCGAACCCTCCTCCATCGAACTCTACGACGGCCTCAGCACGCGCCCGGCCACATTCGCGTGGCACGGTCCAACCATATTGGAAGTGCGGGTGGGCAACGAGACGCACCAATGGAACGTGCAGGACAAGCAGTTCCGGTGGGACCTCGGCGAGCACCACTTACGTCTTAGCCATGGTGTGCGCGCGTTGATCGTGAAAGACGCCACAGCGCAGCGCCTCATGTCCGCACATTTGAAACAGTATGCGGGCCGCCGCAAGACCAGCGGTGCGGGGCCCATCCTCTTCAGCAGGGCCATGTTCCTTTTCCTCATCATCGTGGGTGGACTTGTCGCGGCCTACATCTGGTTGATGCCCATCGTCGCCGAGCACCTAGCGTTGCGCTTACCGCGTTCGGTGGACGATAAGATCGGCGAAGCCTCATTCGACGCCATGGCGCCCACCATGGTGTTCGACACGGCGCGCACCGCAGCGCTGCAACAGTTCGGCGATGCCCTGGAGATCAGCCGGGACCATGCGCTCAAGTACCACGTGTGTACCGATGCACAAGTGAACGCCTTCGCCATGCCCGGCGGGCACATCGTGGTGTACACCGGCCTGCTCAACGAACTGGACACACCGCAGGAATTGGCCGGCCTGCTCGCGCACGAAGGCACGCACGTGCAGGAGCGGCACAGCACACGTAGTCTCGTGCGGCAATTCGCCAGTTCGTTCTTCATCTCGCTGATCGCCGGCGATGCCGGTGCCTTGGGCGAGATCGCCGCCAACAAAGGCGATGAGCTGCGCGGGCTCGGCTACTCGCGGGATCTGGAACAGGCAGCGGACGATATCGGCATGCAACGCATGTACGCCAACGGCGTGGATCCGCACGGCATGATCGATCTGTTGGAAGAACTGAAAGGCGCACACGGTGCGGATGCCGAGCCGCCTGCCTTTCTCAGCAGCCATCCGCTAACGGACGAGCGCATTGCCAACGCAACCGCGCGCTCCAGTGCTCTTGGCGTACCAAGCCATACGCGGCCCGAGTTCGACACGCTGTTCGCGGCGGTGCGCAAGTGAAGCGATGTCGTAGCGCGCGACACACTATGTTCGACCATGCGATCGCGCCTGCTCCTATTCGCGCTCAGTGCGTTCACGCAGAACACGCATGCACAGGACAGCACCGTGGTGGTTGACCACCCTGCGAAGTTCATTGTGAAGTTGGCACCCTTGTACCTCCTCAACGGGTACTTCGACCAGTCGGTGCGCCTGTCGTTGGAATACACCATCGGCGACAACCATTCCACGCAGGTGGAATACGGCTGGTATCCGAAGGGCTTCAACGAAGAAGATGTCCGCGGGTATTACGTCGGTGTGCAGCTACGCCACTTTTTCCTGAGCGACCAGTACGACCGCACTGGCATCATCCTGGGCTTCGCCTACAAGCAACAGCACTTCGATACGGCCGACTCCACGTGGAGCGGCCCGAACACCGCCAACTACTACCAGCACTACACCTTGGACAAAGATGTCTTCATCGCCAACGTGCAAGTGTTCCATGGCACCGGCCTGTTCAACAACGGCAACCTGTGGCTGGAAGGAGCGGTGGGCTTGGGCGTGCGCTACAAGAACGTCTCGTGCAACGGGCTCACCGCGGAGGAAGAGAAGAACCGCGATTTCGGCGAAAGCATGGTGCTCGGCACCACCAAGGAATGCTTCGGCGGCACGCGCCTCAACCTGGCGATCGACCTCAAGATGGGCTACGCGTTCAGATAACGCAGGGCCCCAGGCCCGTGCTACTTGCCGTCAGTGAAGTGCTTGGGCGCTTTCGGCTGCGCGAACTTCCCGTCGTTGAAGGCCTTCGAGGCATTGCGCGGAATGCTCAACGAGGACCACTGATCGCCGGCGAAGGCACGCGCCAACAGAACGATCTGGCCAACATGGTAAGCATAGTGCGCCAGTTGCCGGTGCAGGGCGTCCATTACCGATTGCCCTTCGTTGCGGATGTATACCGTGCGCTCCAGGTCGGCATCGGTAAGGGTGGCCAGCGTTGCGAAGAAGACCGACCAACCGCTTTCCCAATCCGCCAATAGCGCAGCGCGATCCCCGTTGGCATCCACGAACTCACTGTCGCGATCGCGCCAGGGCTTCTCTCCATCGCTGGTGAGGAACTCCGTGAACCGCGAGCGCATATTGCCCGCCATATGCCTGACGATGATGGCAATGCTGTTCGCATCGGTCGCGAGCACTTCGTGAAGGTCTTCATCGTTCACTTGCGCCATGGCCTTATCGCCAAGCTGCTTGTAGTAGGAGAAGAGTTTGGAAAGAGAGACCGGATCTGACATGCTCTTTATTCGATCTGCAAAGAAGACAGGCTGGGCCAAACTGCCCGATCAGTTGTGTGCAAGCTTCTCCAGCCGTTGTTTGTCAAGAATACGGATGTCGCGCCCCTTGGTGTCGATGAGGCCCTCTTCCTTCAGATCGGTAAGGCAGCGGATCAACGATTCCGTGGCGGTGCCCACGATGCTGGCAAGATCATCACGGCTTATCTGAACGCCCAAGCCCGCGTTGTGGTCTTCGGCATAGTGGCCATGCACGCGGAGGAGGGCTTGTGCCACTCGTTGTCGAACGCTGGCATACGCCAGTTGCAACAGGTGCTGCTCGTTCTCCTTCACGTTGTGCGCAAGCATTTTGATGAACCGGATGCTCACATCACGATCCTTGTACAACAATGCAAGGAGGTCTTCGCGCGGTATCAACGCCACCTCGCAGTCTTCCAAGGCTTCAGCGGTTTCCATGGCGCGGCCGTTCTCCAACAAGCCCATGTATCCGATGAACTCACCGGCACCATGCAATCCGGTCACGAACTCTTTTCCATCGTTGTTGATCTTGAACGTGCGCACCTTGCCGTGAACCATGTACGGGATCTGCCGAAGTTCATCGCCCTCGTGGAAGACCACTTCTTTCTTCGCGACTTTCCGCGTTTTGCGATCGCGGCCGATGTCCTTCAGCGCATCCAGCCCGCGCGCTTGGTCCAGAAAATTGTTCAGGCCGTCGAAGCCGGTGTCGAAGCCCTTTCGGAACAGATCACTGCGTTTCAATCGCCCCTCTACCGCATTGAGCAGTTCGCTCTCCTCGAAGGGTTTGGTGAGGTAGTCGTCGGCGCCGAGCTCCATGCCTTTGCGCACATCGCCGCGCTCGGCTTTCGCGCTGAGGAAGATGAAGGGTAGCTCTGCGGTATCGGGGTTCTTGCCCAGTAGGTGCAACACGCTGTAGCCATCCAGTTCCGGCATCATGATGTCGCAGAGCACCAGGTCGGGTTTCTCCTTGCGCGCGATCTCCACGCCACGTCGTCCGTTCTCTGCTTTCAGCACGCGGTAGCTGGCCAACTCGAGGATCTCCGCGGTGTTCTCGCGCATGTCCTCGTTGTCTTCGATGAGCAGGATGGTCTTCATGGTCTTGCGATGATCAATGGTCTGCCGACGGTTGTTGCGGCAGTACCACGGTGAACACGGTATTGCCCGGTGCGCTCGCGAAGTTGATGGTGCCACCGAGCAGATCGAGGTAGCGCGTCACGATGTTCAACCCGAGGCCAGTGCCTTGTATGTGGGTGGTGTTCCCACCGCGGAAGAAACGTTCAAAGAGATGTTGTTGGTCCTCCTTCGGAATGCCAATGCCGCAGTCCCTCACCAGTATGGTGAGTTGGCTGTTGGCGATGCTTGTGCGCAGCTTGGCAGTCTGGCCCTCCAAGGAGTACTTCAGCGCGTTGGTCACCAAGTTGCTGATCACGTTGCTCAGCATCTGGCGGTCCATCCGCACGGTACGTGCTTCGCCTTGGTGATCGAAGTCGATGGTTTGGCCGGGCTTGGCGAGCGGTCGCAGTTCTTCCATCAGCTCGATGCACAGGTGTACGATATCGATCTCCACCGGAGTGCTGATGACCTGCCCCTGTTCGATCTTTTCCAACGAGAGGAACTCGTTGAGCATGGCCGTCATCTCGCGCACCTTGGCCCGAATGCGCACCACGTGCTTCTGTACTTTCTCGTCGGCTGCGTCTTCGGTGTAGCGACCAATAAGGTCCACACTGCTCATGATGGTGCTCAGTGGCGTACGGAACTCATGGCTGGCCATGGACACGAAGCGGCCCTTGAGCGCGTGCAGTTCCTTTTCCTTTTCCAAAGCTTCGCGCACGCTGTGTTCGGCCGCGCGCAATTCTTCGGTGCGCTGTTCCACACGCTCTTCCAATTCCTGGTTGGTGCGCTTCAGATCTTCTTCTGCGTTGCGGCGCAAGGTGATGTCCGTGACCAGTCCCATCACGAACCGTTCGCCGTCCACCTCGAAATGGTTCAGGCTCACTTCAACCGGGAACACACTGCCATCCTTGCGTTTGCCCCAGAGGTCCATGCCTTGGCCCATGCTGCGTTGCACCGGCTTCTTATCATAGGCCTCGCGGTGGGCGGTGTGCCGGGAGCGTATGGCATCGGGCAGGAGCACTTCGATCGGTTGGCCCATCAACTCACCTGCTCCATGACCGAACATGGTATTGAGCCGTGGGTTGTGCATGAGGATGGCGCCCTTGCCGTTCACCACTACCAATCCTTCGGCCGCTGTCGCGAACAGCAACTGACCGATGCGTTCCAGATCATGGGGCTTGAACGACGACCCCGCATTGTCCATCATCGCCGCAAGGTAGCCTTGGGTAGTGGCGGCACTGGTCATCGCGCAGGACCGGGCGGCGTGGTCGTGGTGGCACCGGTACGCTCATCGTACACCCGCCACTTGCTCATGGGTTTCGCATACAGGTTCACGGTCACTGCACGGCCGGGACCAACGTTGGTGAAACGGCGGATGGCGGTTCCAGCGCTGATGCGGTCAACTTCTCCGGGCTGACGGAAAACCTCGCTGGTCCGTCGAATGCCATCGTCCGGAACGAGGGCGAAGCGCTCTTCCAACACTTCCCCCATCACGGGGTGGATCCACGCGAGTTGGCTGTCGTAGTCGTGTACACTGGTGCGCTGACCGGGTTCGTAGCAGATCACAAGCAGTTCGAATCCCTCGTTGCGATGGACGCAGGTACGGGTGTAGTGCCGCGTGTTCCAGCGGAAGTAGGGCTCCAGATCCAGCGTGGGGATCGCGTAGCGCAGCAAAATTTCGCCATACGCTTCGGGATCGCGATGACGCAGGAGTTCCTGAAGCAGTTCCCGGATCGAGGTGATGGGCGCAGCGTTCACGGACCGGTCAAAGGGCTTGTTCACCTCGCGAACGTACCGGGGCTGTTCACGGCCACAACTGATGAAAGTCAGGATGGTCGTGAACAGTTCTCATTTCGGTCGGCCGTGTTCCGAACTTGTTTCGTACCAAAACCGAACATGGCCACGCTCTTTCTTCATGTGGATAATTTGAAATGCGGAGGCTGCGCGAACACCGTTCGTCATCGCGTGCAGGAACTGCCGGGTGCACGGAGCGTGATCGTGGATCCCGGAGCGGGTACGGTCCAATTGGAGCACGACGGGTCCATCGATCCCAATGAAGTGAAGACCGTGTTGCACAAGCTCGGTTATCCTCAGCATGGCTCTGGTGGCATCAAGGAAGCGGCGATCTCCTACATCAGTTGTGCGATGGGCCGGTTTCAAGGAGAGGACTGACGGTCGTAGGGGCCGCTGTGCGCTCGGCGTTGGCCGTGCCGCATGCCCCACCGATCTTTCATCAGGCGTCGCTGGATGAATTCGAGGTAGTTCCTGCCGACAATGGTCATGGCGCTCAACGCGGTGGTAACGCCTGCGATCACATAGAACGCGATGAACAAACGAGAAGCGTCGTGCGTGGGATGGAGATCGCCATACCCAACTGTGGCCAGCGTGGTAACGCTGAAATAGAACGATGCTATCCAGTCCCAACCTTCCAGGTGGCGCATGGCCATGGTGCCGATCAGCACCAATAAGGTCAACGCGGTGGCGGCAAAAAGAACCGAGGAGCGCAATCGCCTGCGCTCCTCCATCCGCCAGTTCGAGCGTCCCGCACCCAGGCCATATTCTATTTGATCACGATCGCCTTCGAACGCGACGCTTTAGGGTCGGACTTCTTGGCGATGGAAAGGCTCAACACGCCATGGTTGAAGGAGGCCTTCACCGAGTTGGCGTCCGCATTCCCCGGCAATCGTAAGCTGCGCTCGAAGCTGTGGTAACGGAACTCCCGACGGTGCCAACGGTCCTTGTTCTTCTTGGTCTCCTCCTTCTGTTCGCTGCTGATGCTGAGCACACCATCCGCGATGGCCACTTTGAGGTCATCCCTCTTGTAGCCCGGTAATGCAACATCCACCTTGAACTCCTTGTCAAAGTCCCGGATGTTCACCAAGGGGAATGTGCGGTCCACGAACAGATCGGAACCGAATACACGGTGCGGAAAGTCGAGCGGGTCCGTATCGAAGAAGTCGGATCGGCGTTTGATCAGGTTCATGGCTTTGGTATGCTTTGGCCGTTGGGCCGGTTCGTTCTCGGGACGAACCTATTCCGCCGCCGAAGCGTGATGAATGACATCGGTCGGTCCACGAACTGATGATCATCATGTCGGGGAATGGGGCGCCCCGATACCCTTGTATCAACCCGTGGATCGGGCCCATCATGCAACACATCGCTCTTCTCACCGACCTCAGTGCGGATTCTCTGCATGCCGCTCGATATGCCATCAAATTGTTCGGCACGGAGCGCACCCGCTATACCGCTGTGCATGCGTACATGGATGCTTACGTCGGCGACGCGATGATCCCCATGCCCGCCATGGCGCCGGAACTTGTGGGGATCGCTGAAGAAGGGCTCCGGATCTGGGCCAAGCAGCTCCAGGAAGGTGCTAGTCAGCTGATGCTGGAACAGCGCTTGGTGATCGGTGGACCGGTGAAGGCGGCAAGGGACGTGGGCCACGACGCGAATGCGGAAATGGTCGTTGTTGGGCGTTCGGGCAAAGGCGGGTCGGCCTTCTTTGGAAGCAGCGCTGTGGATGTGATGAAGCGTAGCCGCGTTCCAGTGCTCGTGGTGCCGAAAGGAACACCGATCGAAAGGCCGACCACCATCCTACTTGCTGATGACCACGAGGAGATCCAGGCCGGGGAGCTGGCGCCTCTGCGCGCGCTAGCGATCACCACCGGTGCAAGCATCGTCATTGCCCATGTGGAAATGGAGGTCCCCGAGGGTTCGGCACATTGGAGCGACAACATCTACGAACTCGCACTTGCGGACGTGCCACACACGTTCCTGAGCGCGCCCGGAACGGATGTGGCCGACGGTCTCCTGCGGCTGGCGAAGAAGGAGCACGCGCAGCTCGTGGCCATGCTCCATCGCCACCTCGATCTGCTCGCGCGCCTGCTGCATCCCAGCACCACCAAGGATGTGCTGTTGCACGTGGACAAACCGTTGCTTGTGCTTCAGCAGGTGGAAGCGTGACGATCATCACTGTCCTGTCGAATGTGCCGGGATAGGTTCGCGCTCCGTATTGATCATCTCCACGGCGCAAGGCCGACCACGAACACCATCGACCAGGATCATGATCCGTCAATTCGCGTTCGCACTCGCATGTGTTCCCCTCGTTGCGCTCGCACAAGACCTTGGAACACGCGATGTCGTGTTGCAGGAGATCACGGTACCCGGCATGCCCGGCCTCCATTCGTTCGCCTGGGGCCAGCACGCTGACCAGTGGTTCCTGATCGGTGGTCGCACCGATGGCTTGCACCGCCGGCAACCGCCCTTCGCGTTCCTCGCGGCCGACAACAACACGAGCGCCTACGTGGTGGACCCCGTTACGCTGCAGGTCTGGTCCGCGCCGATCCCGTCATTGCCGCAAGCCATGATCGAACAATTGCAGAGCACCAACATGGAGTTCGAGCAACGCGGGAACACGCTCTATTGTGTCGGTGGCTACGGCTACTCGCCCACCGCGCTGGACCACATCACCTATCCGAACCTCACCGCCATCGATCTGCCCGGGGTGATGGACGCCATCCGCAACGCACAACCCATCGCGGCCCATTTCCGCCAGATCACTGACACCCGGTTGGAGGTGACCGGTGGACAGATGCGGTTGATCGGTGATCGGTTCTACCTCGTGGGCGGTCAGCGCTTCATCGGCCGTTACAATCCGATGGGGCCCGACTTTGGCCCCGGATTCATCCAAGAGTACAGCAACGCGATCCGTCGCTTCGACATCGATGATGATGGCGTGAACCTCGCGCTTGCCGACTACTGGACGCACGTGGATACGGTGAACCTCCACCGCCGCGACTACAACATGCTTCCGCAGGTCTTCCCCGATGGCAGCGAAGGGCTAACCGTGTTCAGTGGCGTTTTCCAATACGCATCCGATGTGCCTTGGCTGAACACCGTGGACATCGTTGACACGAATTACACGGTGGTGCCTGTCTTCGAACAATTGCTGAACCAGTACCACACGGCGCATGTGGAACATACATCATAGAGGTCCGCGGCGATAGCATCAGGATCTCGGAGCGGTTCGTGCAGTGAGGTGGCCGGCTCAGGCACGTGACATTCATCAATTCGGAACAACGCAAGAGCCGTCTCTTTGAACCAGCAACACGATCAACCATGGAAACGATCAACAACATGCCTCGCATCGGCGACCAGGCTCCCGATTTCGAAGCGCTCACCACAACAGGTCCGCTGAAGTTCAGCGAGTACATGAAAGGCAGTTGGGTGATCCTGTTCTCACATCCGGCAGATTTCACCCCGGTATGCACGACCGAGTTGAGCGGCTTCGCACAGAACAAAGAGTGGTTCTCCGCGCACAACACCAAGCTGATCGGCGAGAGCATTGACAGCATCCACAGCCACATCGCTTGGGTGCAGGCCGTACGCGAGAAGACCGGGGTGTACATGGACTTCCCCATCATCGCCGACATCGACATGAAGGTGGCGAAGCTCTACGGCATGCTGCACGAGAACGCGAGCAGCACCGCGGCCGTGCGCGCTGTGTTCTTCATCGATCCGAAAGGCATCATCCGCTTGGTGATGTACTACCCGCTGAACGTGGGCCGCAACATGGAGGAGATCATGCGTGTGCTCGAAGCCATGCAGACCGCCGACGCGAACGGTTGCGCCATGCCGCTGAATTGGAAGAAGGGCGAGAAGGTGATCGTGCCGCCGCCGAAGACCTTGAAGGACCTCGATGCGCGCCTGAACGAAAAAGGCATCGAGCTCATCGATTTCTACCTCGCGAAGAAGCAATTGGAGACGGCCTAGAACCTCTGCGTCTTGTGCGGTGAAGGCTCCCTTGGGGAGCTTAACTGTTGGTGGTGGTGATGATCGTTACACAGAGGCTGTAAGCTGACGATCATCACGTGCTGCGCTTGATCACGAACGGACTTTTGCGTTGAACAACACCTTAGCCGTAGCAAATCGAACAACCATGACCATCAAGCAGATCTATACCGGCTGCATCGCCCATGCGGCTTACTACTTGGAGAGCAATGGCGAGGCGGCCATCTTCGATCCGCTGCGCGAAGTGCAACCCTACCTCGATCGTGCGAAGGCCGATGGAGCAACGATCAAGTACGTCTTCGAAACGCACTTCCACGCCGACTTCGTGAGCGGTCACTTGGACCTGGCGAAGAAGACCGGCGCGACGATCGTCTATGGACCAACAGCGAAGCCCGGCTTCACGGCGCACGTAGCGACGGATGGCGAAGTGTTCAACGTGGGCAAAGCGAAGGTGAAGGTGATCCACACACCCGGCCACACCATGGAGAGCACCACGTACATGGTGATCGACGAGAACGGCAAGGAGCACGGCATCATCACCGGCGACACGCTCTTCATCGGCGATGTGGGTCGACCAGACTTGGCGCAACATGTGATCGCCGACCTCACCGAGGACAAGCTCGCTGGGTACCTCTTCGATTCGCTGCGCAACAAGATCATGCCCTTGAGCGACGACCTGATCGTGTACCCGAACCACGGGGCAGGCAGCGCGTGCGGCAAGAACATGAGCAAGGAGACCACCGACACGCTCGGCAACCAGAAACGCACCAACTACGCGCTGGATCCGAAGCTCACGAAAGAGGAATTCAAGAAGGTGTTGCTATCCGGGTTGGTGCCGCCGCCGGGCTACTTCCCGAAGAACGTACTGATGAATATCCAGGGCTACGAAAGTCTCGACACGGTGATGGCACGCGGTAAGCGTCCGTTGAATGCGCACGACTTCGAAGTGGTGGCCAACGAGGAGCGCCCTTTGGTGTTGGATACGCGTCCGGCCGCGGTCTTCGCAACGGGCTTCATACCGAACAGCATCAACATCGGCCTCGACAGCAACTTCGCCATGTTGGTGGGCGAGCTGATCCCCGACATCAAGCAGAGCATCCTGCTCGTTACTGAAACGGGCAAGGAAGAAGAGAGCATCATCCGCCTGAGCCGCGTGGGCTACGACAACACCATCGGCTACCTCGACGGCGGCTTCGATGCATGGAAGGCTGCGAGCAAAGAGTTGGACAGCGTATCGCGTATCACCGCAGAGGAGTTCGCGAAGCGGTACACAACCAAGCCGCTCGTGTTCGACGTGCGCAAGAAGAGTGAATATGACAGCGAGCATGTGGAAGGCGCGATCAATGTTCCGCTCAACCAGATCAACGACCACCTCGCGGAATTCCCGAAGGACAAACCATTCATCCTCCACTGCGCCGGTGGCTACCGCAGCATGATCGCCGCGAGCATCCTCAAAGCACGCGGCTGGGAGAACTTCGTGGATGTTGAGAGCGGGTTCGCAGGCATAAAGAAGACCGGCGTGCAGGTGACGGCGTACGTGTGCCCGACGACGTTGTTGTGAGCACCAGTCGACACGAAGCCCAATGCCTTTGGGCTTCCTGCTTCAGCGCTCGGTCAATGCGATGAGAAGCAGGATCCCTCCCGGCTCGAACCGCATCGCTTCCACATGCCCCATCGAGTTACGATCCGAAGTGATCGCATGCACATGGATGTCCGTGTCGTGATGCGTGAACACAGCTTTGTGTTTCGTGGAGAAGAAGCCGATCGCTTCGGCCGCGCTACCATGAAGGTGGAAGTGCTTGTTCTCGCGGTGCGCATCCTCCGGCCCAGTGATCACCGTGCCCGGTGTGACGTCAACGATGTGTACATCGATCACGCTGAAGTCGCCGATCATGCGAAACGCGAACGCCTGGCCCAGCATGCCGTAGCGTTCAGTGAGGAAGGCATCGAGGGATGCGAGGTCGATCACCGTGGACGGCAAAGGAACCTCGGTCCATTGCTCCACATGCTGGTGAACGAAGAACGGCGCGTGTGTCGCCGGAACGATCTCCACCTTCATCGTACTATCACCCAAAACCGTTGAGCGAAAGACCTCGCCGTCCAACACGAGCAGCTCACCGCGCAGGTATTCCACGGGGCCGATCCCGAACGTGCCTGGACGGGCGAGACTATCCAAGCTGATGAGCCCTGCGAGCTGACCGTTGAACATGGTGTTACGCATGGCGCCGGTGGCGATCACGGGGCCGTTCTGTGCATGCGCAACGCTGTTCAGTGCAACAACGAACGCCAGTCCGATGAGATGAAGCTTATTCATTGGGTTCGTCATCGGGCGCATAGCAGGGAAGACCTAACGGATGGGTCGTGCCAGCGCGATCACATGCCCATCCGCATCCGCGAAGTAAGCCACCCGATGTCCCCAGTCGCGATCGGCTGCCACATCGACCACCTGCGCTTGGGCCATGGTGGCGCGCGAACACGCCGCTTCAAGATCATCCACCAACAGGTAGAGTTCACACCGTGGAATACCGTGGGCCAATGATGGATGCGGCAAGGGCCCGGAGATGATGCGCGCGATCCCGGCTTCGGGCATCAAGCCCAGCTTCACGTCGGTGCCGAGATCGAATTCGGTCATGCCCGGTACGTTCAAGCTGGGTTCCATGCCGAGAAGTACGCTGTAGAACGCCGCGCTCCGTTGCTGGTCCTGTGCATACAAGATGAATTCAGCTCGCATGGCTGCAAGGTATCCGCATTGTGCTGGGTGGATACCGGCACGGATCCTACTTTGTGACCATGTTCGTGGATCCGGAACTTCAAAAGGCCGTTGATGAAGTTGGAGTGCGCAAGGCATTGCCCGTCGGCGCGGTGTTGATGAACGTGGGGGATGCGATCACGCATATTCCGATCGTGGAGAAAGGCAGCTTGCGGATCGTGGCGCAGGACGCCGAAGGCCATGAGCGCTTCCTCTACCACATCATGCCCGGCGAGTCCTGCGCCCTGTCGCTCACGTGTTGCGCGTCGAAGCGGATCAGTGCGGTGATGGCCATCGTGGAGGAGGATGCCACGTTGCTGCTATTGCCCGTGCGCTTCATGGATGAATGGATGCGCTTTCCGGAATGGCGGCGTTATGTGAGCGACACCCAGGCACAGCGTTTCGGTGAACTGCTGGAAACGATCGAGGTGGTGGCTTTCCGGAAACTCGATGAGCAACTGTGGGATTACCTCGTGAAGCGGGTGCAAGCCACCGGCACGCATGTGATCAAGGTCACACATCAAGAGATCGCCGCCGAGCTCAATTCGCCGCGCGAGGTGATCACGCGCCTGCTCCAGCAGCTTCAGTCGCGCGGTCGCGTGACCATATCGCGTGGTTCGGTGGAGGTGCACATCACCTCCGGCCCGCGGCCCACCTCAAAGGAAGGGCTGCAGAGCAGCCTGTAGTTGGCTCGCGCTCATCACACCGGCTTTTCGCCACACGAGTTCGCCTTTCTTGAAGATCGCCAGCGTAGGAACGCCCTGCACACGGTACGCCTGGGCCGCGGCGGGATTCTTGTCCACGTCCACTTTGATCACCGTGGCGCGGGCGCCCACCGCGTGTTTGAATTCCTCCAGAATGGGCTTCATCATCTTGCAGGGCCCGCACCATTCGGCGAAGAAGTCCACGAGCACCGGCTTGTCGCCATGGATCAGTTCGTTGAAGCTGGACATGTTCAGGTGATCTCTTCGAAGGTGATGCCGTCAGGCGCGGCGGCAGAACTGACTTTGGTCGGCGAGGGTGAGGCACAAGATGATGTCGCGCAACATCCCACGTTGAAAACGGCCTGGATCCCGAAGTACGCCGCAGCCGCCCATGCGATGGGCTCTTTGTTCGCAATGGCTGCGAAAACGAAGACCCCGGCGAACCCCAGTTGGATCCAACGTGCCATGGTCCAGCCGCGCAGGATCCGGTCCATCATCGTGCTGATAGTGCTGCTTGCACGCGCGTCCACGGACCACCGTTGTGGGCATCGAACCCATGATCGCGCAGGACACCGGCTGCGGAATTGCTCCGCATCCCGCTCGCACAACACGTGATAACAGGCTTGCCCTTCGCTATGCTGTGGAGGTTCGTGAGCAGTTCATCCAATGGGATGTTCTTCGACCCCTTGACATGTCCGCCGGCATATTCCTCGCGTGTTCGCACGTCGACGATGGTGGCGCCCTGCGCGAGCAGTTGTGGGATGTCCACTTTGGGTCCGATACCGAATAGTGATCTGAGCATGGCGATCGTTGTGGTAAAGTTCTAGTTGGGAGTGTCGTTCGCGCGTTTCCGTGCGTCAGGCGCCAATGAGTTGGCAAGGAGCCCGCCCATGAAGGTGCCGTAAAGCGAACTGTTCAACGGGTGAGAAGTGATGGCGCAGGTTCCGCTGGAGCAACCGACGAAATGCCAATAGCACCATCCGCCCACTGCGCCGAGCACGGCACCAATGGCGGTGACGATCCACGTGCGTTTCATGGTTTCGCCGCTGCCTTGTTGGTGCTCATGCCGAAAAGCGCGTACAACGGGCAAAAGCTGATGAAGCTCGTTGTAGCGAACACAGCGGCCAGAACCACCAGCACGATCCCGAGCGTGCCGGGTATCGCCCCGGAGAAGTACAAGGCCGCGAAGAGTACGGCCAGCAACAAGCGGATCACGCGGTCCGCAGCACTCATGTTCTTTTTCATTGTTCGGTTGTTCGTACAAAGGTCCCGCGTTGCGGGCGCGCCGAACGTGACGATCGTCACGTTCGAGCGAATGTGCCGCAATGTGGAAGGCTAGTATGCTTCGCATCTTTGCGCGAAATGACTTCCCGCAGGTTGCTTCGGTCCATGCTGCGCGCCGATCCTGATTTCAGGCACGATGATGAGTTGATCCTGCGCGATCATTTGGCCTTGGTGCGCACACGCCTCGCCAACGAGAGCACCTTGCTCAGTTACGTCCGATCAAGCTTGTACCTGATGATCGGGGGCATCGCCCTGCTACAGGTGCAAGGGCACGGTGACTTGCGCTGGGCAGGCTACCTCGCTTTGGTCCTGAGCGTGTTCTTCGTCGTGATCGGCCTGTATCGGTACTATTCCCTGCGTTACCAACTGGACAGGTTCTATGCTGAACGGACCGGGCAGCCCGTTCCGGCAACTTGATCCCACGAGGAACAGCGTAGGAAGCAGGGTCCGCCTTTTCCTTGCAAAGTGGACCTAGTGGCAGGCACGCGTCGTTCACATCCGCTTGGACAGCCAAGCCATGAACTCCGTCTTCAACGCGCGGTAGATGGTTTCGAACGTGCTCATCGCCTCCCGATGGTGGCCATGATCGGCGAACAAGCGATGATCCACGGCGATGGGGTGGTCCTTCGCCTCCTTCGCCAGCGCATCCTCATGCACGTTCAGCTCGTGGCTCATTTCGTCGACCAATTCGCGTTGTCGGATGAACTGGTTCTGGAAGTGCTCCAACTCGGCCATCACTTCAGGTGCGTTATTGCGCTTCACGATCTCCTCGATGCGGTGCTCCAGTATGGAGATCTCGTCCTTGTAGAAGTCCAGCGCGTTGCGCCACAGGCTATGGTCGCTGTGCAGATCACTGATGTGGACACGTTTTTCGGTCTGGGTGCTGGACATGGTCGTTGTGTTTGAAGGGTTCAATGGCAGGCGGTCACTTGAGCCGGGCTCGTTATCGCAGGTGGACTGATCATCGGGATGCCGAGTTCCATCCCGCGCAGGATCATCAGCACAGCAAGACATGCGACCAAGAACGGGGCCGCTCTGCGCAGCTTCGCGCGCGTGGCTTGTCCGATCAGGCCACCGCTCATACGCAGTGCGATCAACGCGGGCCAAGTGCCCAGCGCAAAGAGCGCCATATAGCCCATGGATCCAACAACGCTCTCCATGCTCGTGGCAGCAAGGAGCGCGGCGTACACCAAGCCGCAGGGCAGCATCCCGTTCAGCGCGCCGGTGAAGAAGATGGCCTCTGGAGCTGTGCGGTGGAGGTTCTTGGCGAGGGACGATCGAAGCCGTGAGATGGAGAGCGCAATGCGGCCGTTAGGGCTCCATCGTTCGAGAAGTCCGGGAACGAGAACCGAGAGCAGCAGCACTGCGCCGGCCACGATGGAGACGACTTGCTGCGACCCGATCAGCCGCAACCCTTGCCCGAAGGTTCCTATCGCTGCGCCGAGCAGAACGTACGTGGATAACCGCCCCATATTGAGGATGAAAGTGCTCACCCATCGCGATGCACTCGTAGTGCCCATCGACGGCACGGCCAGCGCGATAGGTCCGCACATGCCGATGCAATGCGCGCTGCCCGCAGCACCGAGCACGATGGCCGTGACGAGCATCGGGTTCATGGCACCACCAATTTCTCTTGGGTGTAGTACGCGACACCACCAGCGCGCCACTCCAGTTCAGCGTTGTACCGTCCGCTCTTCAAACCGAGCTGCTCGGTGACGAATACACCGCTCGTGTCGGTGGTCACGTGTACTGTACGATCGTCCAAGGGCTCGTTGGGACGTAGCAGGTGCAGAGTACCCGTGACTTGCACAGCGCGCGTCTCCGAGGGAAAGCGCACCTCGATCGCATCGTTCACCACGGCGATCACCGCATGAGCGGAAAGGGCGTTCGCGCGTTGGGTGGCATCGATCCGGTCCTGGTACACGAGTTCCTCCTCGTAATAGTGTTCAGTAACCAGCGGCTCCGGGTTCTGTATGGCCTTCACCACGAACCAGGTCATCAGCCCCGCGAATGCGATGAGCGTTACGGCCAGTCCTTTTCCCCAGTTCATGTTCCAGGTGCGTTGATGGGTCCGACGAACGATGTCCTAACTTTCTCCAAGAGCTTGTCGCCGCTGTAAATGCCGATGATCAATCCGGTCTTCATTCCTTCCAACTGGTCCTTGCCCAGGATGATGAAGAGTTCACCCTGTGCGAGTTCACCCGCCTTCACATCGGTGGCCTTACCGATCAGTTGGATATCGCCCTGCACGTTCATCAGTTCCATGCGCAGCGAGAGGTCGTGGTGCGTCTTGTTCACCGTTTTGAATGCGTACAGATTGCTGAAGCGGCCGTCCGCCTGCTTCTGGAAGAGCATACCGGGTGTGCGCAGCAAGGTGGTATCGACATCGGTCCGCATGGCGATGAGCGTGGCAAGCACACCCACCAGCACCGCGAGCACTACCGTGTACGCCTTCATCCGTGCGTTGAAGCGGAAGGGCTTCTTGTCGGCGATCTCCGATTCACTGGCGAATCGGATCAATCCTGTCGGCAGGCCCACGCCGCGCATCATGTGATCGCACGCATCGATGCACGCCGTGCAGTTCACGCATTCCAGTTGGGTGCCATTGCGGATATCGATACCCGTGGGACACTCGTGTACGCACGCCCGGCAATCGATGCAGTCACCCTTGCCCGCAGCAGCGCGATCTTCTCCCTTGCGGAACAGCCCGCGCCCTTCGCCGCGCACATGGTCGTATGCGATCACGATGCTCTTGCGGTCCAACAGCACACCTTGCAATCTGCCGTAGGGGCACACCGTGGTGCAAGCCTGTTCGCGGAAGAAGGCGAAGTTGCCGTAGAACACACCGCTGAAGATGGTCATGGCCAAGAGCCCTCCCGTATGGTGTACTGCGGGTTCCTTGATGATGTGCAACAACTCGTCGCTGCCGATGATGTAGGCCAGGAACGTGTTGCCGATGAGGAAGCTGATGCCGAAGAAGAGCACGTGCTTCAAGGTCTTCTTCCATAGCTTGTCGGTCGTGAGCGGGCCCTTGTCCAGTGCCTGCCGTTGCTTCCAATCGCCCTCGATGATGTACTCGATGCGGCGGAACACCTGGTCCATGAACACCGTTTGCGGACAGGCCCAGCCGCAGAAGAGCCGACCGAAGGCGACGGTGAAGAGCGCAACGAAAATGATGAAGGTGAGGAAGCCGACCACGAAGATCAAGAAGTCTTGTGGCCAAAAGGTTTGACCGAAGAACACGAAGCGCCGTTCGATGAGATTGATCATCAGCACCGGTTCGCCACCGATGCGGAGGAAGGGCCCGATGAAGAGCAGTGCCAGCAATGAATACCCGAACCGCTGCCGCCAGTTGGTGAACTTGCCGTGCGACTTCTTCGGATACACCCATACACGCTTCCCGCGCTTGTCCACCGTGCTGATGGAATCGCGGAAGCTCTCATCCATAGGACGTTCGCCCGCAGCCGAGGTATCACGCTTGATATGGGCGGGCTGCTGCGTCATTGCATCGCAACGCGCATGGTATCAACGGGCACTTTGGTGCTATCGACACCGACCGCCGTGCTGTCAGCCGGTGCGGGCTCGCTCCATAGATCGCCCTGCGGAGGCTTCTGCGTCGCGGAGCCCTTGCCTTCGAGGCTCAGGATGTAACAGGCCAGTGCGCGGACCTCCGCCGGTTTCAACTGGGTCTTCCAACTGATCATGCCCTTCTCCGGCACGCCGTAGCTGATGGTGTGGAAGACGTTCTTGATCCCACCTCCGTGGATCCAGTACGGGTCGGTGAGGTTGGGCCCCACGCTGGTCTCCGATCCCGAGGCATCGGCTCCGTGGCAGGGTGTGCAGTACTGCGTGAAGATGCCTCGTCCGCCGTTCACCACGGAAGCTTCGGTGGAGAGAGTCACGGTGTTTTCATCGACCATTTCCCCTTGGAGAGCGATGTACGCTGCCACATCTGTCTTGGCCTGCGCCACCTCGTTGGCGTACTCGGTCCTCTGGTCGGGGATCACCTCCAACACATGCACTCCAATGAGGTAAATGATCCCCCATGCGATGGTGCCGTAGAAGAGCCATAGCCACCACGGAGGAAGTACGTTGTCCAACTCACGGATCCCATCGTACTCGTGGTGCATGAGGATGTCCTGCTCCTGCTCGATCGTTACCTGACGCGTAAGACGGCGCATGATGCGCTGTTCCCATGAAGGACCTTCCGGTTTTACGTCAGGTACCTCCTTCCCATCGGAGCCGAGCACGGCACGCGTGAGGCCGCGCATGAGGTTGAGTTGCGCCAACAGCAGGACGAGCAGGAAGACGTTTACGGCTATGAGCAGCCGCGCGACATCGTAGTTGCTCATCAAAACGGTGTCGGACTTGTAAGCTTGGGCGTTCGCACTGTTCGCAGCAAGGAAGAGCAAGGCCACTCCTAGCGCCGCCCGCCCACCGTTCCCCTTCAGACGCTTCGTCCAGGCGCCCGGCGCCCCCAAGGTGCGCATGATGCTCGCCAGCGAAACGATGAAGACGACCTGCACTACAGCAAGTGCAGCCAGCGCATATATCAAGGTGTTGTCCGCGGTGAACAGTGGGCCGGTGCCCGCGTTGTTCGCGGTTGCATCGGCGGCCATGGTGAAGAGCGGCGCAAGAAGGAGCGGGAGTACGATCTGGCGTTTCATGCTAGTGATCGAGTGCGTGATCGGCGGTTACCTGTATGGAATGCTGGTCGGCGAGCGGCAGGTCCGACATGTGCGCGATGTGCGCGCGGCTCACCCTCCGCAACCAGAGAAGCACCAGCAGGAAGAAGCTGAAGAAGAGCACGAACGAGATGAGCGGATAAATGCCAACGCCCGCGATCGTGTCCAAATGGTGTTTGATGAACTTCAGCATGGCTCAAGGCTTTGCTTCGGTAGTTGCGGGTTTGGCCTTGATGTCGGTTCCCACGCGTTGCAGGTAGGCGATCACCGCTATGATCTCGCGGTCGCTCAAGGCATCGATGCCCACCTTCTTCAGGTCGGCTGCGATCACCGCGCTCTGCGCGCTCAGGTCCGCATTGGCCTTCGCGGGGAAGTCGGCGGCATATGGCACACCCATGGTGCGCATGGCTTCGATCTTCTTCACCGTTGTCGTGGTGTCGAGGGCGTCCTCGAAAAGGTGCTCATAGGAGGGCATCAGCGAACCGGGGCTCATGCTCGTGGGGTCCCACATGTGGTAGTAGTGCCAGCTGCTGGGGTACTTGCCACCCACCCGCAACAGGTCGGGTCCAGTGCGTTTGCTGCCCCATTGGAAGGGGTGGTCGTACACGAACTCACCCGCCTTCGCGTATTCGCCGTAGCGTTCGGTCTCACTGCGGAACGGCCGCACCATCTGGCTGTGGCAGGTGTAGCAGCCCTCGCGCACGTAGATGTCGCGCCCCTGCAGCTCCAACGGCGTGTAGGGCTTCACGCTGGCGATGGTGGGTATGTTGCTCTTCACCAGGAAGGTGGGCACGAGTTCAAGCACGCCACCGATGCCGACCACCACCAAGCTCAGGATCAGCATCTGGATCGGGCGACGCTCGATCGCGCGGTGCCAGTAGCCGCCGTCGGAGATCACCACCGCCTTCTCGAGTGCTGGCGCTTCGGCATCCTCGTTGGCCACCAGCTTGCCGGCCTTCACGGTCTTCCACACGTTGTAGATCATAATGAACACACCGATCAAGTAGATGCTGCCACCCAATGCGCGCAGCCAATAGGCGTACTTGATCTCCAGCAACGTGTCCAGGAAGTTCTTGTAAACCAGGAAGCCATCCGGGGTGAACTGCTTCCACATCATTGCCTGGAAGAAGCCTGCGAAGTAGAGCGGCACCGCGTAGAAGATGATACCCAGCGTGCCCAGCCAGAAGTGGACGTTCGCCAGCTTCTTCGAATACATCTGCGTACCGAACAGGCGTGGCACCAGCCAGTACACCATTCCGAAGATCATGAAGCCGTTCCAGCCGATACCGCCGATGTGTACGTGCGCGATGATCCAATCCGTGAAGTGCGCGATCGCGTTGATCGACTTCAAGCTCAACAGCGGTCCTTCCAATGTGGCCATGCCGTAACAGGTCACCGCCACCACGAAAAACTTCAGCACGGGATCCTCGCGCACACGGTCCCAAGCGCCGCGCAACGTGAGCAAACCGTTCAGCATACCGCCCCAGCTGGGTGCAATGAGCATGAGGCTGAACACGGTGCCCAGGGACTGCGCCCAATCAGGCAACGCGCTGTACAACAAGTGGTGCGGACCTGCCCAGATGTAGAGGAAGATCAGCGACCAGAAGTGGATGATCGAAAGCTTGTAGCTGTACACCGGCCTGTTCGCCGCCTTGGGCAGGAAGTAGTACATGAGCCCGAGGAACGGCGTGGTGAGGAAGAAGGCTACCGCGTTGTGTCCGTACCACCATTGCACCAGCGCGTCCTGCACCCCTGCGTACCAGCTATAGCTCTTCGTCCAAGAGATCGGCAGCTCGATGCTGTTGACGATGTGCAGCATGGCCACCGTCACCCAGGTGGCAATGAAGAACCAGATGGCCACGTACAAGTGCCGCTCGCGCCGCTTCAGGATCGTGCCGAACATGTTGATGCCGAAGACCACCCAGATCAGGGTGATCGCGATGTCGATGGGCCATTCCAGTTCCGCGTACTCCTTGCCGGTGGTCATTCCCAACGGAAGCGTGATCGCGGCCGAGACGATGATCAACTGCCAACCCCAGAAGTGGATCTTGCTCAGCACATCGCTGAACATGCGCGTCTTCAACAGGCGCTGCATGCTGTAGTAGCTACCCGCGAAAATGGCGTTGCCTACGAATGCGAAGATCACCGCGTTGGTGTGCAACGGCCGCAAGCGCCCGAAGGCGAACCAGGAGGCGAGGTTGAACTCGGGGATCACCAGTTGCAAGGCGGCGATCAAGCCCACGAGCATCCCAACGGTTCCCCAAAGGATCGTGACGAACAGGAAGTTCTTGACGATGCGGTTGTCGTACTGGAAACGCTCGGTCATCGGGTCACTTGGTTTCGTTGGCAGGCACAAGCCTCTCTCGTCTGGAGAGCGGTTGGGGTGAGGTGGGTTCGTCCAGGATGCGCACGGCCGGCGAGCGATCGTCGTCGAACTGCCCGCGCTTCACGGCCCACACGAATGCCGCGAGGAACAACCCCGCGACCAGTGTGCTGGCGGTGATCAGAAGGAAGATGACGCTCATCAGCTCCGTGGCTTTGCGGGCCGAAAATCCAGCGGCACGGAAAGTCACGGAGTGAGCGCGGTCAGCGATACGGATGACTTCTATCAGGTATCCGCAGCTATCCGGAACAGAGCGTGTTGATCACGCCGCTTCCCAAGTACGAGCGATCATTGATCCGTAACGGGATACTGTGGAGAATGGTGCCCGATCTGGTGCGTGAAATGCCGAACGCACCGCGCTCAATTGTGAACGGCCCGGTGGTGGAGCGGGCTATGTGGCTTTGGCATGGAGGATGGGAAAGCACAGGCAAAACCCAATGCCATGAGCAGCACAACCGATAAGATCAAAGGCAACTGGAACGAGCTGAAAGGAAAGCTCAAGCAGGAATATGCCGACCTCACGGACAACGACCTGTTGTACGTGGAGGGGAAAGAGGACGAACTGCGCGGGCGCTTGCAGCAGAAGCTCGGCAAGACCAAGGATGAAGTGAACTCCCTCTTCGAGCGCCTCACTTCACACGACCGCTCGAAAGCGTAGGTCCGCACAAAGTGGTCGCACGGCCGCAGCGATGGTGCTTTGGTCGTGCGACCCTATGCGCGGTGACGATCGTCAGGTCGGCCTCTTTCAACCTACCCTGCATTTTCCCACCCCCAATGGAACCAGCCAAAACCCCGGGCGCGTTGCGGATGGCGCTGTTGGAAGTCGGGGAGATATCCGACTTCACCGGCCGCTTTTTCCAGCAAGCGTTCCGTCCGCGGTTCGAGTGGCGCGAGTTGGTGCGCCAGTCCTTCCTCAATGGCTACTTGTCGCTGCCGTTGGTGGCCGTCACCGCGTTCATCATGGGCCTCGTGCTCACCATCCAGAGCAGGCCCACGCTGGAGAGCTTCGGTGCTGAAGGCATGCTACCGGCGATGGTCTCCATTTCGATCGTGCGCGAGATCGGCCCGGTGATAACGGCGTTGATCTGCGCCGGCCGCATCGGTTCCAGCATGGGTGCCGAACTGGGCAGCATGAAGGTGAGCGAGCAGATCGACGCGATGGAAGTGAGCGGCACCAACCCGTTCAAATACCTCGTGGTAACGCGCGTGTGGAGCACCACGCTCATGCTGCCGTTGTTGGTGCTGATCGCCGATGCCATCTCCATCGGGGCATGCTACATCGGCGTGAACATCAAAGGAGAAGTGAGCTGGAGCCTCTTCCACCAGCAGGTGTTCGACGCGCTCGTGTTCAGTGATGTCTTCCCCGCCCTCATCAAATCGGTCTTCTTCGGTTTGGCCATCGGCATAGTGGGGTGCTACAAGGGTTTTGCCACGGAGAAGGGGACCGAAGGTGTGGGCCGCGCCGCGCACTCGGCCGTGGTGCTCGCCTCGTTGCTCATCTTCATCCTGGACCTGGTAGCAGTGCAGGTAACCGAGATCATGGGGCTCAACTGATGGAACAGGACACCACACAGGCCATAGGAGCGCCGGCGGACGTGGGTGCGGATGCCGAGGTGGTGATCGCCATCAAGGATCTGCACAAGTCGTTCGGCGAGAAGAAAGTGCTTCAAGGTTTCGACCTCACAGTGCGCCGTGGCGAAAGCGTTATGGTGCTGGGCAAGTCAGGATCGGGGAAGTCGGTGTTGATCAAATGCATCGTGGGTTTGCTGAAGCCCGACAAGGGCAGCATCTCCGTACTGGGCAAGGACATGCTGGCGCTGGATCACGACGAACTGGACGCGATACGTGTGAAGATCGGCTTCCTCTTCCAAAGCAGTGCGCTGTATGATTCAATGACGGTGCGCGAGAATCTGGAGTTCCCATTGCGTCGTCATGCCATTGCGCAGGAGGGCACCGACCGGGACACGTTGGTGAAAGAGGTACTGGAGAACGTAGGCTTGGAAAAGACGATCGACATGTACCCCAGCGAACTTTCCGGCGGCATGCGACGGCGCATCGGTTTGGCGCGCACGCTGATCCTGAAACCGGAGATCGTGTTGTACGACGAACCGACAACGGGCCTTGATCCGATCACGGGCAAGGAGATCGTGGAGTTGATCCTGCAATTGCAGCAGAAGTACGGCACCTCGTCGGTGATCATCTCCCACGACCTCAACGTGGCGAAGCTCGCCGCCAACAGGATCGCCGTATTGATCGAAGGCCGTAACCATGCTGAAGGCAGCTACGACGAACTGCACAACTCGGACGATCCCGAGGTGAAACCATTCTTCATTTTCATGTGATGGCGAACGAACGGACCAATACGCTCAAGCTCGGGATCTTCGTCCTGGCGGGCACGGCCGTATTGGTGCTGGGCCTGTACTTGCTCGGCTCCAAGCGCGACCTCTTCAGCCGCACCCTGGATGTAACCGCCGAATTCAGGTCGGTGAACGGCTTGCGGCCCGGCAGCAACGTGCGGTATGCGGGCATCAATGTGGGCACCGTGGAAGACATTTCGATCAAGAGCGACACGCAAGTGGTGGTGGGAATGAAGATCCGCCGCGAGGATGCCCAGCACATCCGCTTGAATGCCGTGGCGGAGATCGCCTCCGATGGCCTCATGGGCAACAAACTGGTGAACCTGATACCGGGGGAAGGCAATAGCGAAGCATTGGTCGATGGTGCAGTACTTCCCTCCTCGCCCGGCATGGATACCGATGCGATGTTGCGCACATTGGGAACATCGAACGAGAATCTCGTGGCCATTACCGGCGATCTGCGCAAGCTCACCCAACGATTGAACTCCGAGGATGGCCTGCTCTCCTTGCTCACCGACACCTTGGTGGTGAAGCATGTGCAGGACATGGTGATGGATATCCGCGGGGCGGCCGCCAATGCTCAGGAGATCACGGGCAAAGCGAACGCGCTGGTGGGCGGCTTACAACAGGGCAAAGGTGCTCTGGGTGTTTTATTGAGCGATGCGGATGCGGAGCAGCAGACGCGGCAGTTCATGGGCAACCTGCAACACATCTCCGATTCGCTCAACCACGTTACCCAGGAGCTGGCCCGGTTCGCGGAAGGCCTCAACAAGGAAGGCGGCTTGACACACACCCTTACGCGCGACACGGCCGTGGTGAACGATGTGAAACGCATGATCGCCAACCTCGATACCAGTTCAGCCACGCTGAACGAGAACCTGCGCGCCTTGCAGCGCAATTGGTTCTTCCGCAAGTATTTCAAGGAGAAGGAAAAGGAGGAGAAGTAGGCCTGCCACGAGCGATCAGAGCACATGCGGCACCTTGTCGCGTCGTCGTTCATAGGAAGCCAACACCGTAATGGCCACGCCCAGCAGTGCATAGAACGCCTGCAACCAACTGAGGCGCTCGATCATAACGGTTTGCGCCAGGATCCAGATCACCTGCCCGGAACCGATCAACATGGCCCATGTGGTTCCCGCGACAAGTCGACGTGCAACACCGACCGCCGCTGCCGCACTACCGATGCCGAACACGGTGAACAGGATCGCACCCGGCCAGAAGAAGTCGGAGAAGAAGGTGGTGGCGAAGTCGCCCGGCGACATGGCCATGAGGCTGCCATCCGGCCGGATCATCAACAGTGCGCCACCGCCGAGCGCGGTGATCGAGAGCAGGGCCAAGAGCGCGATCAGCGCTGTCCTGCGTCCGCGTGGTTCAGGGGTCGGGTGGCTCATGCTGTGCGGTGTTCGTTGTTGCGCGCTGCCCAAGCTACCGCCACCGTTACGAAACCCACCACGGTAACGGAGCTCAGCGGCATCAGGATCGCGGCGATCAGCGGCGTGAGGTGGCCGCTTACCGCGAAGGACACGCCCGTGATGTTATAGCACAGCGAGATGAACAAGCTCGCAACCACGATGCGGCGCGCACGCCTTGCCACGCGCAGGAAGTGCGGCAACCGCTCCAACGCGTCCGCATCCATGATCGCATCGCTGGCCGGGGTGAGCGCGGCGCTGGTTTCCGTTACGGTGATGCCCACATCGCTTTGTGCCAATGCCCCGGCATCGTTCAGTCCGTCGCCCACCATCAGCACGCGGTGGCCCTCGCCTTGTTCGGCCAGGATCGCTTGCGACTTGTCCACCGGCGAACAGCCCGTGCGCACGGTGGTGTTGCTGAACGCCTCGCGCAGTTCGCCTTCCACTTGTGCATCGCCGGTGAGCAACGCCACACGCAGGGTTCCGCGTAAGCGCGCCACCGCCTCGGCGATCCCGCGCCGTGCGCGTTTGCGGATCGTGAAATGTCCGCGGTGCAGTCCACTGATGGTAACGTGTACATGCGCTGCGCCGTTCGTGCGCGGTTGTTCATCGCCGCCGCAGAACGCGGCCGAGCCGATGCGCAGAAGCACGCCTTGCACCGTGCCCATGATGCCTTGCCCGGCGACTTCCTCCACATCGCTGGCGTCAAGCGATCCGCCTTTCAGTTCTTGTGCGAGCACCGCGCTCAGGGGGTGCGTGCTGTTGCGTGCGAGCGAACGCACCAGCGCCTTGTTGCGTTCGGAAAGCGCCGCGCCATGCCATTCCATTTCGTGCGCTTCGCGTGCTGTCAACGTGCCGGTCTTGTCGAACACCACCGTATCGATGTGCGCCATGCGCTCCACCACTTCAGCATCGCGGAGGAAGAGGCCGCGCTTGCCCATGATCCGGATGGTGTGACCGTATGCGAAGGGCATGCTCAACGCGAGCGCGCACGGACAGGCCACGATCAGCGCCGCCGTTACCACCGGCCACACCTGCGCACTGTCCTTGCCCCACCAGTAGAGCGCGGCACCCAGCGAGATCAGCAGCACCGCGATGGTGAAGCGGCGCGCCACCTGATCGATCATGCGCGGCATGGCCGGTCGTTCCATGGCTGTGCCTTGTTCCGCCCACAAGCGTTTCAATCGGCTATCGGCAAAGGAGCGTAGCACCTCCAATTCGATGGCCGCACCGCGCTGTCGGCCACCCGCCCGGATCGTCGCACCAATTTCCTTGCGCACCGGCAGCGGTTCACCGGTGATGAAGCTGTTGTCGATGTGGCCACGGCCTTCCCGCAAGATGGCGTCCACCGGCACCAGCTCTTGGTCGCGTACGATGATGTGATCGCCGGGCACGAGGTCCGCGACCTTCACCGGTAACTCGCCGTTCGCGGTCTTGCGCAGTACGATCAGCGGCAGGAAATCCTCCAACGCGCGATCGAAGCGCAACGCGCGGTAGGTGTACGCTTGGTACCAGCGCCCCACGAGCAGGAAGAAGAGCAGGCCGGCCAGTGAATCGAAATAGCCCGGCCCCACACCGCTGATCACCTCCCACAAACTGCGCGTCCACAATGCCACGATGCCGAGCGCGATGGGCTGATCGATGTTGACCTGTAGCGAGCGCAAGCCCGCCCAAGCGCTTCGGAAGAAATCGGTGCTGAGGAAGAAGACTACGGGAATGGAGAACAGCACGATGAGCCATTGGAAGCCCCACTTCAACCCGGCCTCGGTGTTGGCGCCCAGGTATTCCGGGAAGCTCAACATCATGGTATTGCCGAAGAGGAAGCCCGCAACACCCAAGCGGATGTACATGATGCGCGGTACGCGGGCGCGTTCTCCCTTCTGCGATGCCGCCGTGAGTTGTGGCCCGTAGCCGATGCGACGCAACAGCGCCACCAGTTTACCCAGTGGTAGTTGCGCATCGCGGAACGTGATGGTGAGTTCCTTGTCGGTGAACGACACGCGCGAGCGGATCACCGCGGGATCGATCCGGTGCAGGTTCTCCAACAACCAGATGCACGAACTGCAATGCATCTGTGGCACATGGAACCGCGCGCGAACGATGCCTTCCTCATCGAACTCCACGACGCGTGCGCGCACCTCGGGCACGTCGTAGAACTCCACACGCTGCTCATCAACCGATCCGCGCTGCTTCGTTCCGGGCTGCTTCTCCAATGCGTAGTAGTCGCACAGACCGGCCTCGTTCAGCAGGTCGTACACCACTTCGCAACCGTTGCAGCAAAAGTCCTTGCCCTCATGCACGCGGTGCTCCTCTGCGCACGGGTCGCCGCAGTGAAAACACAGCAACGCCGCTGCCGTTCGGGTGGTCATGGGCGCAAAATGCGCGCTTCACCGAAGTCAGGAACTGACGAATGTCAGGCGGCTCCACCCGGACCACTGATCGCTCGGAGCCGGGACACCGCCTCGCCTACCGAAGCGGCCACCAGATCATCACCACACCACTTCTCCCCTGCGAGCTCTTGCCGTACGCGGGGATCGAGATCCGTTAGGAAGACCCGCCGACCCTGGGCCTTGAGATGCTTCACGATGTGCTTCAGGCGGTGCGCACCAGTGGCATCGATCAACGGCACGTTGCGCATGCGCAGGATGACCACCTGATGACGGTCGTTGATCTCACCCAGTACATCCTGGAACTTCTGCGCGGCGCCGAAGAACAGCGGCCCGCTGATCTCGAAAAGCAACACCCCTTTCGGCAACGCGCTCACTTCGTCATCGAAGAGGCGCTCTTCACCGCCCTGCTGGCCACTGGCAAGCACGGGCTTCAGATCGGTGATGTCGCTCATGCGCTTCATGAAAAGGAATGCGGCCAGCACCATGCCCACTTCGATCGCGAGCACCAGATCGAAGACCACGGTGATGAGGAAGGTGGCGAGCAGTACGAGGACATCGTATCGGTTACCCTTCAGCACGTTGACGAAGCTGCGCCACTCGCTCATGTTGTAGGCCACCACTACGAGGATACCGGCAAGGCAGGCCAAGGGGATCCGGCCTGCGAGCGGTGCGGCCACGAGCAATATGACCAGTAGCGTGATCGCGTGCACAATGCCGGCCACCGGCGTACGGCCGCCGTTCTTCACGTTCGTGGCCGTACGCGCAATAGCGCCGGTGGCCGGTATGCCACCGAAGAGGGCGGAAAGCATGTTGGCCATCCCCTGCGCAACCAGTTCCATGTTGCTGCGGTGGCGCCCACCGATCATGCCGTCGGCCACCACGGCTGAGAGCAGCGATTCGATGGAACCCAGC
>JBDTSG010000119.1:0-6426 GCA_039931265.1 Flavobacteriales bacterium | reverse complement strand
GTTCCTTTATCCAGACGCTAACAGAAGCGATTTCGTCCGTCCGTGGGGTGAAGCCAGTGTTCAAAAGTAGGCCCGCTATTGGCAAGCCGAGGGTACCGCGCCCCGGCGATCTCCCCCACTACATTGTGCACGACCTCAAAGATCAAGGGCCAAAGGACCCATGGCGATCGGCGCACCACACGGGCTTTTCATCCAGCGCAGCAGTGCAGGTGCCGGGAAAACGCATGTGCTTGTGAAGCATTACTTGAGAGCCTGCCTCTGCGACCCGGCCCCGGACGGGTACCGCCACATCCTTGCGCTGACTTTCACCAACAAAGCGGCAAGCGAAATGAAGGCGCGCGTGCTGCACTACTTGCATGGATTGGCCAAGCACAATGCGGATGATGCCCGGCTGGAAGACGTGCGCAGTGAGCTGCTGACCGCGACGGGCATGGATGCCGCCGCACTGGCGGCCCGGGCCGGCACCATGCACGAGCATATGCTCCACCATTGGCCGCAGGTGGCGATCAGTACGATCGATGCGTTCACGCGACGCATCACGAAACCCTTCGCCCGCGACCTGCAGTTGGACGAGGACCTTGAACTGACCACGGAGCAGGACTGGTACATGCAACGCGCCGTGGACGGTTTGCTTGCCCAAGCAGGTCAGGACCCCGGCCTCACCAGGATCCTCGCCGAAACCTGCGTGCAACTGTTGGAGGATGAGCAGCGGTGGAATGCACGCGATCCACTGCTGAGGCTTGCCAAAGAGCTGAACAACGAAAATGCGGTTGCACCCCTGGCCGCTTTGCACGGCCGCGACCCGGAGGAAGTCATCGCTTTGGCCGCCGAACTGCGGAAGCGCACGCATGCCTTCCGATCGCAACTACGCGCCATCGGTGCCAAGGCGCTGGAGTTGCTGCGCAATGCGGGTATCGGTGCGGACGAACTCCACTACAAGGAGAAAGGGGCGTACAGCTGGTTCCGGAAACTCGCCCGGTTCGAGGACACCTATGCGCCGATGGCGGCCAGCCGGGAAAAGGATCTTCACGAAGGCAAACTGGCCGGCAAGGTGGATCCGCACAGCGCCGCACGCATAAATGCACTGGCACCGGAACTGGCCGATCTGCACTTGAAGGGCGACACGCTCGCGGCGAACGGTTACACCGGTTTCGTGATCGCCAATGCCGTGCTCGCGCAGTTGATGCCCACGGCCGCATTGCAAATGCTCGATGAGCAGTTGGCCTTGGCGAAGGCCGAGGACGGTGTTGCTTTCTTCAGCGACCTCACACGCAAAGTGGCTGCGCTGGTGGCAACGGAACCCGCGTCGTTCATCCACGAACGGATCGGTGAACGCTATCGCCACTATCTCATGGACGAGTTCCAGGACACCAGCCGGATGCAATGGCTCAGCTTGCTGCCGCTATTGGAGAACGCGCTCGGCAACGGCGGTAGCGTGTTGATCGTTGGCGACGCGAAACAGGCCATCTATCGATGGCGCAATGGTGATGTCCGGCAATTCATCGCACTGCCCAAGTTGCACGGACGCGGCTCGATCATGGACGGAGTGGCCCGCGAAGCCTACCTCGTGAACAGCAACCGGGTGCCTGCGCCATTGCCCTACAACTATCGGAGCGCGAGCGCAGTGGTGGAGTTCAACAATGCGCTCTTCGATCGCCTCGGTGCGCTGCTGCCGGAGGCATACAAGCACGTATATGAAGGCCAGGAACAGCAGGTCAGAAGCAGCAAGCAAGGGTTGGTGGTGATCCGCGCGTTCGAAAAGCCGGAAGAAAATGACGCACCCCACGCTGCGGAACATCGTTTCCTGCTCGATAGCCTGAACGAGGCGATCGCGGACGGCTATGCGCCCGGTGATGTTGCGGTGCTCGTGCACACAAGGAAGCACGGAGGGTTGGTCGCGAACTGGCTCATCGCTGCCGGACACGCGGTCACCAGCCCCGATGGTCTTGTGCTGGAAGGCGATGCCGCAGCCGAGTTCCTCGTGGACCTGCTGCGGCTGCTGCACACCAACGATGAAGCAGCGGGCGTGCGCGCCGTGCAGTGGTTGGCCCTATTGGGTGGCGCGGCTGAAGGCCAAGAGCATATTGTGCTTCACTTGCCACCGGACCGGGATCCCTTGAGGAGCCTGCGAACGACCCTCACGGAATTGCGCCGGGTGATGGCACGGCAACCACTGCAAGCGCAACTGCGCACGTTGGCCGAGCGTTTCGGGTCGCACGCCGCACAGGACGCGCATGTGCTTTTCCTGCTGGATGAGGCCCATGTCTTCAGCACGACCCATGGCCATGATCCGCTTCTCTTCCTGGAACACTGGGCCCGCAATGGCAAGCGAAGGAGCGTGCAGGTGCCTGCTTCACGCGCGGCAGTGCAAGTACTTACCATACACAAGGCAAAAGGGCTCGAGTTCCCCGTGGTCGTGTTCCCCTTCCCCGAACGGCGGAAAAGCAATTTCGCATCGCCGATCTGGATCGAGCCGGGCGAAGCCGTGCCTCAACTCCCCTTCGCTTTGGTGAACGATTCGAAGAACGTGATGGAGCTTCCGCTGCCCGAAGTGAGGGAAGAAGTGGAGCAGCGGCAATTGGACAAGCTGGACACCCTGTACGTAGCGCTCACCCGACCGGAAGACCGACTGTACGTATCGCTGTCGCGCACCACCTACGACCCCTTCCTGAAAGATCTCCTTGCATTCTGCGAAGACCGCGGCATGACGAACAATGAATTGCGCGTTGGTGCGCGCGAGAAAACGCTTGTGCGTATGGATGGAACCATGGGTGGTGCGTTGCGGCATGTACCGCCCGCCGGCCATGCGCAGGCATTGGCGATCCGCGCCGAGGCGCCGGAGAACTGGGATCCCGCCGATCCGGATCCGTTCCGCGCGAAGGGCACTGCCGTGCATGCGTTACTTGCACGGGTGCGCACTGCTGATGACCTGCTGATGGCCATGAAAGAAGCCGTGGATCGTGGCGACTTGTCCACCACCGAGGCCGATGACTTGCTGCCGCACCTGGACCTGTTGTTGCGCCGCGAAGACCTTGCGCCTTGGTTCGGGCCCAACAGTTCAGTGCGTTCCGAAGCCACGTTGATCACTGCCGAAGGACATGCCGCCCGCCCCGATCGGCTGGCCATGGAACCGGAACTGGTGCGGGTGCTCGACATCAAAACCGGGCAGCCATCGGAACAGCATCACACCCAGGTGCGATCGTACATGAACGTCCTGCGCGCAGTCGGCTCTGCGCATGTTTCCGGCCACCTGCTTTACACCGCTACCGGCGTAGTGGTGCCGGTGAATGACTGAACACCCGATGCCGACCACGTTCACATGCCTGCATTTCCGCGACCTGTCGTTGGAACAATTGCACGCTTTGTTCCAGCTGAGAGTGGATGTCTTCGTTGTGGAGCAAACGTGCCCCTACACGGAGATCGACGGCAAGGATCCGGACGCCTGGCATTTGCTCGGGCAGGATACGAACGGTGCTTTGGTGTGCTACGCGCGCGTGTTACCGGAGCACGACGCCGAAGCACCGCACATCGGACGGGTAGTGGTGAGGAAAGAAGCGCGTGGCACCGGCTTGGCCGATGAACTGATGCACCAGTGCTTCGGCTTGCTTGAGCGGTTGTACGGCTCGCGCCGGAACGACATTGCTGCACAGGCATACTTGGAACGCTTCTACCAGCGGCACGGCTACCGCACAACAAGCAAGCCCTACGATTGGGACGGGATCCCGCACATCGACATGGTGCACGACGGCCAAGGCCGCGACATCAACGCACCAGCGTAACGCTGCCGAAGTATTCCTGCGCGTGGCCCCCGTGGTCCACAACCGTGGCCTTGTACGAATAGACCTCCGGGGGTGCCGCACTACCATCCCAACCTTGTTTGGTTTCCGTGGTGCGGAACTCCACAGCACCCCAACGATCGAAGACGAGCAGTTCATAGTCCACTGCTCCGATCACTTGCGGAAGAAAAACTTCGTTCACCCCGTCGCCGTCGGGTGTGAAGGCGTTGGGCGCATAGAAGAGATGGTCGCGGACCGCCACCACTATCCGGGCCGTGTCGGCACACGTATTCGACGTGCTCACCACTTGGGTGATGGTGTACTCACCGGCATCGCTGAAGGTCCATAGGAAAGTTGGATCCGTGACTTGTTGTCCATCCACCCAATACATCCATTGCACGGCTGCCTGGCTCTGGTCGGTGACGAGAACGACAGGGTCCATGACATTCACCGTAGGCGGCTGAACACTGAACCCTGCAACCGGCTGCGGCCATGTACGCACCGCGACCGGATGAACAAGTTCAACCGTATCGATACACCCGCTGTTGGTCATCACCTTCAACGACACATCGAATGAACCGGCGGAGAGGTAGCTGTGTAGGGGGAGTGCAGCACTCGATGAATTCCCATCCCCGAAATCCCACGCGAACTGCATGGGCGTCCAAGCCGTGGAAGCATTGTTGAATTGTACCGGTAGTGGCACGCAACCGGATGTATCGGGGCTGAAAGCCGCAACGGGCGCAGGGTACAATCGCACCGAATCGGTGTACGACTCCGTGCACCCATTGTCCGTGATCGTCAATTCAACGGCGTAGTTGCCGGGTGCAAGGAAGTCCGCCATGATCGGATCGCCTTGCATGTTCGACTGCGCGCCATTGGGGCCCAAGTCCCAATCCACCGTGGCGTTGCTCCCGAAAAAACCCAATGCGTCCAGTTGCACCGGCAACTCATGCATGCACATGGGTGGTGGTGCAGCGAACGAGGGGTTGATGGGCGCGAAGACCTCGAACGTAGCGGTGGTCGTATCCGCGCATGGCCAGCCGGGCTGGGTGATCAGCGTGATCGTGTAGGTACCCGTGTCAGCGTACGTCCACTGTGGCGATGCTGTGTTCGACGTGTCGCCCAAGATGTTCGGATCGCCGAAATCCCAGTGATAGAAAGAACCGTTCACGCTCAGATTGGTGAAATCCACCGTGTACCCATTGCACAGGTTCTGCTGTTGCTGGATCGCGCTGATCACGGCAAGCTGGCAGGGCACCACCTCGAAGCGGAAGTCGCGCCGTGTTTCGCCGAGCAACTGGCCGTTGCGGAACTCTTGCACCCGCACGCACACCACGTATTGGCCAAGAAGGTTCGGCAACACGGTCATCGCACCCGTGCTTGCATCCACGGAAAGGGGCGGATTGGTGTTCATGACGTTCGCCGCGCTGAAGCCGGGTGCCCACGGTATGTCGCTGTAGGGTGGCGCCGTCGGTGGCGAGGGTATGGCAGTGAGCTGTGAACCGCCAGTCCATGGTGTAACAAGGGCGTAAACCAATTGATCCCCATCGGGATCGACCGCCGAATGGTCGAACACCATCGGGTCGTTGCCGCACAAGGCGATCGGTGGCAGTAGGTTGAACCTCGGGGAACTGTTCGCCCCGAACACGTTCGCGTCGGGTACGGTCACCGAACAGGTGATCCCGTATTGATCCGGTGTTTGGATGTTGAGGATCGTCGGCGTGCGGCAGCAGCGTTGATGGGTGATGGTGTATCCGCCCGTGATCGGGGGCAAGTTCATCAGTGCCACATACTCCGCCGATTCAACGCATACCACAGGCAACACCTGCAGGCATGGGTTGTTGAGCTGCAACGGCACGGGCACCGCGATCGTGAAGGAGGGGAACTCGGAAAAGAGCCAGTTACCGTTCGCATCGTACACCGCCATTTCAGCAGTGGCATCGAAGCCGGTCCCGTTCGTATTGCCCGGACCGCAATCGCGGTACATCTTCAAGGTCACTTCATAATCGCCGTTGCCCAAGTGGGTGTAGAACATCTCGCCACCGAGAATGTGGGTAGCATGCGCCAGCAACCCCGAGCCGAGCATACCTATCAACGTGGCGAACCTGTAACGCATGGATTTGTCCCGCAAAAGATAGGACGCCCACACATGCCGGTCCGTCGCCCGCCCGGCCATTCTTTCAAACCCGATCAACAGGTCAGGGTCTATCCGCTTTCCCCAAGGCCGCATTGAACGCGGCCGCATCCGTCTCCGCGTAGTGCCCGCCGGTCAGGCTCACCATTTCATGCATGCGCAGCTTTTCCGGGTAAGTATGTGCGATCACTTCATGCACGATCGCCCGCGATCCCATCAGCTGCACTTCCATGAACCGATCGGCCGCGTCGATCCTGTAGAAGCTGCGCCCATGGATGAGCTTGCGGTAGATCGGGTAGGGCATGGGGGCAAAGCTGATCCATCGCCTTGCCTTCTGCGATGCGCAGGTGGGAGGAATGCGGGCTTGGTGCACAGCATTGGTGGTGCGGGGCAGTGGGCGTCTGGTGGACGAACGTCAACACGGGCGCTCAGGATCTTCCGAACACTTCGTTGCGGTGGTACTCCAAGAATGCGGCCTTCGGACCGGCGGCCTCCGCCGGAAGGGTCAGTGGCTTG
>JBDTSG010000118.1:0-9322 GCA_039931265.1 Flavobacteriales bacterium | reverse complement strand
GGGCAACACCATTGGCTGCTTCTATGTGGAGAGCCCGGCGATGCGCATGTTGTTGAAGAAGCTGAAGGTGGACGACTACCTCGGACTGGTCGCAGCGAGCAGCATCATACGGCCGGGTGTTGCGGAGAGCGGCATGATGCGCGAATACCTCCTGCGCCACAACGATCCGGAGCGCGTGAAGCAGGCGCCAAAAGAACTGGTGGACATCATGCCGGAGACCTACGGCGTGATGGTCTATCAGGAGGATGTGCTGCGCGTCTGCAGCCAGTATGCCGACCTGGACCTGGAAGACGCGGACCAGGTGCGACGCGGCATGAACATCCGCTACCGCGATCGGCCGGAGTTCAAAGTGGTGCAGGCGAAATTCTTCGCCAACTGCAAGGAGAAGGGCTACCCCCATGGCCAGGCGGAAGAGGTGTGGCGGCAGATCGAAAGCTTCGCCAGCTTCAGCTTTTCGAAAGGACACAGTGCCAGCTACGCGGTGGAGAGCTACCAGAGCCTCTACCTGAAGGCACACCATCCGCTGGAATTCCTCGTGGGTGTGGCGAACAACTTCGGCGGCTTCTACCACACCGAGTTCTACCTGCATGAGGCGAAACGCGTGGGCGCGACGATCGAAGCGCCCTGCATCAACACCAGTGAAGAACTCTGTTCATTGCATGGCGAACGCATCTATCTCGGCCTGGGTAATGTGAAGAGCCTGGAGGCGGAGGTCTGCCAGTTGATCCTGCACGATCGCCAACGCAACGGCCCCTTCATCGACCTACAAGATCTGCTGAATCGTGCACCGCTGCATGTGGAACAGGCGCGTTTGTTGATCCGCGTTGGGGCATTGCGGTTCACGGGCAAGAGCAAGCCTTCGCTGTTGTGGGAACTCACGTTGTTGCATCGACCCGCCGCAGTGAGTACAACAGGCGATCTCTTCGTCACCAAAGTGGAAGAACCACGCTTACCCGACCTACAACACTACCCGCTGGCCGATTCCTACGACGAACTGGACCTGCTAGGATTTCCGCTCTGCGATCCGTTCACGCTCGTGGACGATAAAGAAGAAGCGCCCCGTGCGCCACGTATTCTCCGACGGGACATGCATTTGCACATTGGCAAGCGTGTGACGATGATGGGCTACTTGATCCACGTGAAAGCCACGGATACGCGCCATGGTCAACGCATGACCTTCGGCTCCTTCATCGATACCGCGGGCGACTTCTGGGACAGCTCGCAGTTCCCCGACGTGGCTGCACGTTACTCGTTCCATGGACGCGGCGTGTACCGCCTCATCGGTACCGTTGAAGAGGAGTTCGGGCACGTGGCACTGCGCACGCAGTACTTCGAGAAGCTACCGTGGAAGGCCGATCCGAGGTATGGGGAGAAGTGACCAGTTTTTCCAACAGTGCAATGCGCAACGGGGCACTATGGATCGTCTAATTCTCGTTGAAGGGGGTGACCATTGTCATGAGCATGGCAGTGCACAGGAAGTAGCTTGCCCACAGAATGAACATTCCAACGAACCGGCAACTCGTGGTGGCGTTATGCGTTACTGTGGTGGTGATGCTGGCTGCGTGTAAACATGGCCGGTGCGAGGGCGGAGGAACCAGCGCACATGGCACTGCTCACAGTCACAACCAAGGAGAGAATTGCATGAGCTGTCATCACCCGGATGGTGAAGGCGAGGTTTGTTGGCAGGTTGGTGGCACGGTGTACGGTCCGGGGCAAGCGGCCGTGCTGCCCAATGCAACGCTTCTCCTTTTCACTGGTGAACTGGGCCAAGGGAGCCTTGTTCGTTCGTTGGAGTACGATGCCTTGGGCAATGTCTATACATCGGATGCGATCGATTTCAGCCGGAAGGTTTTCCCGGCAGTGGTGACGCCCGGTGGCGATACTGTTTTCATGGGTCAGCCCATAAGCGACGGGGCTTGCAACCGCTGCCATGGCGTATCCACTGAACGCATCACGGCACCCTGATCGGTCTTCACGTCCTCCTGTTCGCCAGCAGCACCGGTGCTTGCCCATCGAAGGGGTTGTCCATTCTCCCAATGGAGCGCGCCCCCATACCACTGGCGCGCATCACCGTGCGATCACCGAAGCGCTTGCGGATCTTGTCCATCGCTTGGTAGAGGTTCATGGCTTCCTGCGTATCCGTGAAGGCATCCATCTGGTGGCCACCGCCCACGAGATGGCTGAAACGCACGCCCACCAAGCGGATCCGTTGCCGGCGATCATAGACCGCGCGGAAAAGGTCGTGGATGATGGGCAGGATGATGTGGTCGCAAGCGGTGTAGCCGATGCGTTGTTGCCGCGTGTGCGTCTCGAAATCGGCGTAGCGGATCTTCACGGCCACGCAACTGGTGAGCTTGCTGCCCATGCGCAGTTGGAAGGCGAGACTTTCGGCCATGGCAGTGAGCAGGCCGCTCAGTTTGGCCACGTCGATGGTGTCGCGCTCGAAGGTGCGTTCGGTGCTGATGCTCTTGCGTTCGTGCCAAGGGATCACCGGACTGTCGTCGATACCGTTCGCCTTGCGCCAGAGAACGGGGCCGTGTTCGCCGAGCAAACGTTGCATCAAGTCAATGGGCAGTTCCTGCATCGTCTGGATCTTCGCTACACCCATGCTACGGAGCAGGTGCGCGGTCTTTTCGCCCACGCCGGGAATAGCCTCTATCGCCATCGGCGCCAGAAAGGGCTTCTCCGTGCCGCGCTCCACTTGCATGAAGTTGTCCGGCTTCGCGGTATTGGTGGCCACCTTGCTCACCGTCTTGTTGATGCTGAGCCCGAAGCTGTTCGGCAGGCCGCTCTCCTTCGCGATGTACTGTCGCAGTTCCGAGGCGAGCATCATGGCGCCAAAGAACTTCTCCGTGCCGGTGAAGTCCACATAGAACTCGTCCACGCTGGTTTTCTCGAACAAGGGCACCTTGGAACGGATGATCTCCGTGACCTCGTCGCTCTTCTTCATGTAAGCACCACTGTTCCCACGTAGGATGATCGCCTCGGGGCAGAGCTGCTTTGCCATGCGCATGGGCATCGCACTGCGGATGCCGAACCGCCTTGCCTCATAGCTGCACGAGGCCACCACGCCGCGATCGCTATCGGCACCGATCAGCACCGGCTTGCCTTTCAATTCAGGATGATCGATGCACTCCACGCTCACGAAGAAGCTGTCGAGGTCGAGGTGGACGATGGTGCGGTCCATGAACAAGTTCGACATGACGGATTATACGTCATGTTGCGGATGATAAAATAGTCATTAGGTTTGACCGCCGGATAATCGGTCAATGAAATGACGGGTAATGCGGCAGTCCTATTCATTGGCCAAGACCAACCGAACGAACCGATGAGCACCGCCCGCACTTTGTCCTTACCCGCACTGCCACCAATGCCCGTTCCTGCTGTGCTGCCCTTCGGCAACAACCTGAAACTGCTGCGCAAACGCCGGGGTCGCAGCCAAGAGGAGGTGGCCATTGCAATGGACGTGAAACGATCCAGTTGGAGCGGCTATGAGAACGGTACCGCCGAGCCCCCCTTCGATCTGCTCATGCGCATCAGCAGCTATTTCCGCGTCAGCATCGACCGGTTGTTGCGCGAGGATCTGTCGCGCTATGGTGAGCAACAGCTGGGCATCCTGGAGCGGGGCGGTGATGTGGACGTGAACGGCATGCGCCTACGTGTGCTGGCTACCACGGTAGGGGGCGACAACGACGAGAATATTGAACTGGTGCATGAACAGGCACGTGCTGGGTACGCTACCGGCTATGCCGATCCGGACTACATCAGCGTGCTGCCCACCTTCCGCATGCCCTTCCTCAGCAAGCAGAAGAAGTACCGAACTTTCCCCATCAACGGCGATAGCATGCCCCCCGTGGCCCATGGTAGCTGGGTGACCGGCGAGTACGTCCAGAATTGGGAGCTGATCCGTGACGGACAGCCATACATCATCGTTACGCGCGCCGAGGGCATCGTATTCAAGGTGATCTACAACCAGATCAAGGAGAAGGGCTCGTTCCTGTTGTGCAGTACAAATCCGCTGTACGAACCCTACGAGGTGCCGGTGGGTGAGATCCTGGAGATATGGAAGTTCGTCCACTTCATCAGCCACGACCTGCCGGAACCAAACCTCACCCGGGATGATCTATCGCGCAATGTGATGGACTTGCGCACCGAGGTTATCCGCCTGCGCACTGCGTTGGAAGGGCAGGGGAGGCTGGCGTTCTGAGCCATTGCTTACCGATGATGACGATGGCCGGAGGGACAAATTCCAACGTTAAGAAAATGTAAGATCGGCGTGAAACGATCCTTACCTTGGCGGCGTTGAAAGGGGAAACCCCGCGCTATGAGAACGTTGTCCGCCATCGCTGTGCTGTTCCTCTCCATTGGCCTGCAGGCGCAGGAAGGGTTGGTACAGGAGCGCTATCCGAACGGTAAACTGCGGAGCACCCAATACGCTGAAGGTGATCTGGTCCGCTTCGTCACATACTACGAAAGTGGCCGCGTGAAGGAGATGGGCGGTTTCCGCGAAGGGTTGCGCGATGGCGCTTGGAAACAGTTCGCCGAGAACGGTACCGTCTTGTGCGAAGCGCTATTTGCCAATGGAAAGCGCCAAGGCAATTGGACCGTGCGCAATGCCGCTGATGCTACCACCGGCCGCTTGCTTTTTTCCGATGGCACCTTGGCCCATGCCGAGCAGTTGGATGCCGACGGCGGGTTGATCGCATCGCGCACGTACTGAACACATCAAGCTTTACAAGAACGGCGGCCATTGGCCGCCGTTCTGCTTTTCAGTGCGTGTCTATCCTTTCTTGAACAGGTTCCCCTTCTCGGCCATGGCCTTGAACTCGATGGCGTGGCCATCGGGGTCCTCGATGAAGAGGCTCAGCTGCTCGCCTATATCACCCTTCATCACGGTGTATGGCTCTATGAAGAACGTGACACCGACCTTCTTGAAACGATCCCGTAGTTTCTTCCAATCGTCCATATCGAGCACCACGCCCCAATGCTCGCTGGGCACATGGCTTTTCGGGTTGTACACCCGCTTCACGCGTTCCAATCGCGCAACTTCCTGTATTGTCAGTTGGTGGCCGAAGAAATTGTAGTCCACCCAATGCGTTGAACTGCGTCCCTCAGGGCAGCCGAGCAATCCACCGTAGAACGCCTTGATGCGTTTGAGCTCGGTGGTAGCAAAGGCGATGTGGAATTTTCCCTGGAGCATGGCAGAAAGTTCTTCGGCCGTTCAGGCGGTCATCCGGTCAATCTTCATCCTCATCCTCGTCATCACCGGCGTCCTTGTCGCCATCCTCGTCACCGTCGTTGTCAGCATCAGGCTTGTCCACGTCGTCATCGTTCTCTTCTTCTGCACCATCTGCACCTTCAAGACCTTCCGGGGCGTCATCATCGTCGCCTGCCGCAGGTGCTGGCCCATCTTCCTGGTCAAGGAATTGCTCGATCTCCTCCCGGCTTTCGGGATTGATCTTGATGAGGTACAGTGCCTCGGGTGTACGCAGTTCGATCACGCGCAGCAGGTCGCCCTTCGCGGTGGGGATCGATTTGATGTGGCTACCGTCGATACCGTCGGGATACTGCTCTTGCAGTGTTTCCTTCAGACCGTCGGTGAGAGTGTTGAAGGAGCGTATGAGTCTTTGCATGGGAGCGGGTGAGGCTTACATGTCCAGGATGTAGGCGAAGATGAGTGGCGCGACAATAGTAGCATCGCTTTCGATGATGTACTTCGGGGTATCGATATCGAGTTTACCCCAAGTGATCTTTTCGTTGGGTACGGCGCCGCTGTAACTGCCGTAGCTCGTGGTGCTGTCGCTTATCTGGCAGAAATAGCTCCAGAAAGGGATGTTGTCGCGTTGCAGGTCCTGGTGGAGCATGGGAACCACACAGATGGGGAAGTCCCCGGCTATGCCGCCACCGATCTGGAAGAACCCGATACCATGTTCGCCGCAGTTCCGGGTGTACCAATCGGCCAGGAACATCATGTATTCGATGCCGCTCTTCATCATGCCGGGCTTGCAATCGCCAACGATGCAGTGGCCTGCGAAGATGTTGCCCAGAGTACTGTCCTCCCAACCCGGGCAGATGATGGGCAGGTTGCGCTCCGCGGCAGCGACCATCCAACTGTCCTTCGGGTCGATCTGGTAGTACTGCTTAAGCACTCCGCTATTGATCATCTCATAGAAGTACTGGTGCGGGAAACGGCGGTTGCCGCTTTCGTTGTCCGACTTCCACAGGTCAACCACGTGCTTTTCCAACCGGCGGAACGCTTCGTGCTCCGGGATGCAAGTATCCGTCACGCGGTTCATGCCTCGATCGAGCAGCGCCCGCTCATCTGCCGGTGTCAGGTCGCGGTAATGCGGCACACGTTCGTAATGATCATGCGCCACCAGGTTCATCACGTCCTCTTCGAGGTTGGCGCCAGTGCAGCTGATGATGTCCACCTGCCCCGCACGGATCATTTCCGCGAAGATCTTGCCCAGTTCGGCGGTGCTCATGGCACCGGCCAAGGTCACCATCATCTTCTTGCCCGCGGCCTTGTGCGCCTTGTAGCCTTTTGCCGCGTCCACCAGCGCGGCCGCATTGAAGTGCAGGTAGTGCTTCTCGATGAAGGCTGAGATCGGGCGTGCGTTGCTCATCAGGTGTGTTGCGGGAAGTGGTCAGCGAAAGCGGGCGAAATATAGAGGCGCGATGTGATGCGCAAGTGGTGCGTGTTAAAGTCGCATGCATGCGCTCGGCCCGGCCGATCGTGCTCTACTCGCGAGGCACTTGCCTCGTGCATGCAAGTGGTCGCGTTGGCGCGACCGAATAGGTGCCCTTCGGCTGGGGCCTAGCGGCTGCATGTCGATGACCGGAGCGGAACTCAACTCAACGCACGAGCGATGGATTCTGGCGAGAAGAGGAGAGATCACCGCGCCCACTTCCAGCTTAAGGAACCCAGCAGCACCATCAACAAAACCAACACAAAGAAAAGACCTGCATCGAATTTCAATCGTTCTGCGCGGAAGGAATCAATCATTAGAGGAAGGATCAAGAAGCTTGCGGACAGCAAGATGCAAAGCAGACGCATCGCACGTTTCTGAAGAACAAGGACCACAAACAACAGGATGAGTCCAACAACAGGCATCACTCCAAACACCCAATCCATTCTGAACAAGGCATAAAGTAGAAAGAAGTACAGGTATCCCTGCAGGTGATCTCCTCTTATGGGAAGAAGACAATAGACAATGGCAGTTAGTGTCGCAAGAAGGGTCAGGACCCAAGTGTGATATGAACGGCCTGGATCAGAGGGACCCTTGATGTTTTCTGTAGCTCTTGCCGGTAACATCATCACTTCCTCACCAGTTCCCCCTGAGGCAGGTAGCCCAGCAATTCCATCATGCGCTCGCTGCTCTGCTCCTCCGCAAAAACCCGGTCAGTGAGGCTGCCGTCCTCCGAACGGTCCAACAGCACATGCTGGGGTTTCGGTATCAGGCAGTGCTGTATGCCGCCGAAACCACCGAGCGAATCCTGGTAGGCCCCAGTGTTGAAGAAGCCGATGTGCTGTTTGCGGCCTTCCCGGAACTTGGGCAGGTAGATGGCGTTGACGTGCTGTTCGCTATTGTAGTAGTCGTCGCTATCGCATGTCATCCCGCCCAGGAAAACGCGCTCATACTCGTCCTCCCAGTTATTTATCGGCAACATGATGAAGCGCTTATTGATCGCCCACGTATCCGGAAGTGTGGTCATGAAGCTGCCGTCGATCATGTTCCAGCGTTCCTTCTCATTCTGTTTTTTCTGGTCGATGATGCTGAAGAAGGTGGCCCCGCAATCGCTCACCGTGAAGCTGCCGAATTCGCTGTAGATGTTCGGTTCCTGCACCTTGTTCTCATCGCAGATGTCCTTGATGCGCCCGATGATCTCACCGATCATGTAGTCGGTATCGAAGCTGAAGTTCAGGCTGTTCTTGATCGGCATGCCGCCACCGATATCGAGGGTGTCCAGCGTGGGGCAGAGTTTCTTCAGGTCGCAGTACACGTTCACGCACTTGCCCAATTCGTTCCAGTAGTAGGCCGTGTCACTGATGCCCGTATTGATGAAGAAGTGCATGAGCTTCAGCTTGAATTTGCGCTGCTTGCTCACGTTACGCATGTAGAAGGGGATGATGTCCTTGTAGCCGATCCCCAAGCGGCTGGTGTAGAACTCGAACTTCGGTGCCTCCTCCGCCGCGATGCGAATGCCGATGTCGCACTGGACATTGATGGCCTCGTCCAAACGGTGCAATTCGCCCATGTTGTCGATGATGGGCACCACCTTGAAGCCGCTGTTGGCGAGCCGGGCGATGTTGCGGATGTAGCGGTCATCCTTGTAGCCGTTGCACAGGATGGTGGCATCCTTGCTCAGCTTCCCGCGTTCGATCATCAATTCCACGATCTCGATGTCGTATGCGCTGCTGGTTTCCAAGCTGACACCTTTCTCCAGCACTTTGTCGATGATGTAGCTGAAGTGGTTGCTCTTTGTACAGTAGAAGTAGGTGTACGTGCCGACGTATTTGTGCTCCTTGAACGCCTTGCGGAAGTGTTCGCGCGCCTCGTTGATCTTGTCGGCGATCTTGGGCAGGTAGCTGACGCGCAGTGGCGTGCCGTACTTCTCGATCAGCTCCGTAAGCGGTAAGTCGTTCCACGTGAGCATTCCGTCCCGGAAATTGAATTCATCCTTCGGGAAGTCGAAGGTCTGTTCGATCAGATCGATGTAGCGCGTCTTCATCCTGCGTGGAAGGAATTGGAAAGGGCGTAGAGGGTGGCTCGGGGCGTTCTCGCGAGGGCGGGCATGCTGGACCGAGGCGCGTTGGAGGAACGACGGATCGGCAATAAAGAAAGTGGTACTGGCGCGGGAGCGGAACAGGCGGGGGCGCCGTCAAAGGTTCCGGGTGCCGGCATCGCGAACATCAGCGGAAGCCGTGGGTATGTGCGCACGGAAGCAGGGCCGACCAAGTGAGGTCGCAGATCCCGGTGCTTCGCTTTGTCATGTGCGCTGAACGACCCAAAAGTAGATGCTCCGAAGATCGGTGAACCCGGCTGGGGAAATTTCGTTCGGGGATGGAACAACAAGGGCCGCCCCGATGTGGGGCGGCCCTTGCATTTCTGCAGTGATGGCGCTTACTCCACCATCAACCGTTCGGAGTAGTGAAGGGTGCCAGCGGTGATGTTCACCAGGTAAACACCGGTGACCATCGTCTTGGGCATCGCCAGCACGGTGCTCAACTCTTCAGCGCCGTCCGTTGCGATGGTGTTCGCCAAAACCCGGCGGCCGAAGAGATCGAACACATCCACGGTCACTTCTTCAACATCCGTGG
>JBDTSG010000117.1:0-75318 GCA_039931265.1 Flavobacteriales bacterium | reverse complement strand
AGAAGAGCAAGCACGCCGGTATCCCCAGCACCAACGTGTGCATGAACTGCCACCAAGCGGTGAACAAGGGCCGGACCGACGAAGGCACGGCCGATATCCAGAAGATCTACGACGCCGTGGGTTGGGATGGCAAGGAGTACAGCCTGGAAGAGAAGCCGCTGGTCTGGAACAAGGTGCACAACCTCCCCGATCACGTTTACTTCAGTCACGCACAGCACGTTGCCGTGGGCAAACTGGAATGCCAGGAGTGCCACGGGCCGATCGACAAGGAGATGAAGGAAGCTGAGCAGTGGGCGCCCCTCACCATGGGCTGGTGCATCGACTGCCACAACCAGAAGGAGATCAAGTTGGACGGCAACGGCGGCTACTACGATGAAGTGAAGCACCGCCTCTACGCCACCGACCTCGGACACAAGGAATTGCAGAAGTATCTGGAGGACGGAAAGATCACCGTGAAGGAACTTGGTGGCTGGGAATGCGCCAAGTGCCACTACTGAGACCGAACACGCGCCGACGCATCATGCCGAGCACCACCCACTACTGGACCGACCTGGCCGACCTTCACGGGAACGAAGCCGTGACCAAGGCGCGCGCGGATGAGTTCCCAACGCAGCTTCCCGGTATCGGCGAAGTGCTGGGCGATACCAATTTGACCGGCGCCACCACCGGTCGTCGCGACTTCCTCAAGTTCCTGGGCTTCGGTATCGGTGCAGCCACACTGGCCGCCTGCGAAACGCCTGTGATCAAGAGCATTCCTTACGTGAACAAGCCGGAGGACATTGTGCCCGGCGTGGCCAACTGGTATGCCAGCACGTATTTCGACGGCAGCGACTACGCCAGCGTTCTGGTGAAGACCCGCGAAGGCCGCCCGATCCATATCAAGGGCAATCCCCGTTTCGGTATCAACACGCGTCCGGCCAAGGACGACAAGGATGCCACCATGAGCCGCAGCGTGGTGAACGCACGGATCAACAGCAGCGTGATCACGCTGTACGATAACCAACGGCTGAAGGGTCCTGTGTTGAAGAACACGCCTGCGACGTGGGCCGATGCGGACAAAGCCGTTGAAGCGGAACTGGAGAAAGCGGCCGGCGGAGGCAAGCGGATCGTGGTGCTCACCAACACGGTGATCAGCCCGAGCACGAAAGCAGCGATCGCCAAGTTGCAAGCGAAGTACCCTGCTACGGGTGCCGACGCTGCTGCAGGCAGTCGCGTTGAGCACGTCCAGCACGATACCATCAGCTACAGCGGTGTAACGAATGCGAACCTGAAGAGCTTCGGGAAGCGCGTGATGCCGAGCTACGACTTCACGAAAGCCGATGTGGTGGTGAGTTTCGGTGCGGACTTCCTCAGTAGCTGGGGCAGCACCACCGAGACGAACTGGCAATATGCCGAGCGCCGCAAGCCGGGCAACATGAGCAGGCACTGGCAGTTCGAGGCGCGCATGAGCATGAGCGGTGCGAACGCCGATGTGCGCGTGATGCTGAAGCCCAGCGAAGTGACCCAGAGCGTGGTCGCTTTGCACGATGCGGTCGCACAAGCCACCGGCGGCACCACGGTAGGAGGTGCTGGTGCAACGGACGAAGTGAAGAAGGCGGCGGCGGAATTGGTTGCGGCCCGTGGCAAGAGCATCGTGCTCTGCGGCGACAACAATGAAGGCGTGCAGGTGCTGGTGAACCACATCAACGCGATGTTGGGCAACTACGGCACCACGATCGATCTCGCCAACCACACCAGCTTCAACCAAGGCGATGACGCCGCGATGGCGCAGTTGGTGAAAGACATGAACAGCGGCGCCGTGGGCGTGCTGATGATGAGCGGTGTGAACCCGGTGTACAGCCTGACCAACGCCGCTGAGTTCAAGAACGGTTTGGCCAAGTGCTTCAGCGTGAGCTTCAGCACCCACGCCGACGAGACCGCGAGCCTGTGCAATGCGATCTGCCCCGACCATCATTGGTTGGAGAGCTGGAACGACTTCATGCCGAAGGTGGGCCGCTATGCGCTGGCACAGCCTACGATCAAGAACATCTTCAATACGCGCCAGTGGCAGGAGAGCCTCCTGCAGTGGAGCGGCGATACCACGAGCTACTACGACTTCATCCGCGCCAACTGGGAAGCCAACATGGGCAGCCGCCTCGGCGGTGAGCTCGACTTCGGTTACGCTTGGAACATGAGCGTGCATAACGGCGTGTACGATGCTTACACCAATGCCCCCGAAGCCAGTGCCTTCGTGGGCGATGTGAGCGCCGCCGCGACCGCTGCCAAGGCCGCGGTGAAAACCGGTGAGTGGGAGGTTAGCTTGTACGAGAAGGAAGGCATCGGCAACGGCTTGCACGCCAACAACCCTTGGCTGCAAGAGCTGCCCGATCCGATCAGCAAAGTGACGTGGGACAATTATGTGTGCATGGCACCGGAAGACCTTATCGCGCTGACCGGCGTGAGCAACTTCCGCGAACTGTACATCGGCCAGGAAAGTCCGGCGCACGTTGTGAAAGTCTCGGTGAACGGCACTGAGGTGGAACTTCCCGCCATCCCAAGCCCGGGCCAGGCCCCTAAGAGCGTGAGCATCGCACTGGGTTACGGCCGTGGCGCCAACGGCGAAGGCGTTGGCCGCGCAGCGGTGGTTTTCGACAACGAGACCAAAACGTTGGTCGCGATCGGGAAGAACGTTTACCCGATGACCGCGGTGGTGGGTGGGACCGTCAGCTACTCCAGCACTGGCACCCTCGCGGCGACCGGTGGAACGTATCCCTTGGCGCTCTCGCAAACGCAGATGACGGCGATGGATCGCCACAGCATTGCGAAGGAGACCACGCAACGCGAATGGGCGGAGCACAAAGCGACGGAAACCTATAATGCACCGCATACGCTCGGTGTGCACGAGGATGTGAACGGCGATGGCGTGATCGATTCGCGCGACCAGAAGCCGACGAGCGATTTCAACCTGTGGAAGGACCACCCTGTTGAACAGGTGGGTCACCGCTGGGGCATGAGCATCGACCTGAACAGCTGCACGGGCTGCGGGGCCTGCATTACGGCATGCACCAGCGAGAACAACGTGCCGGTGGTCGGTAAGGACGAAGTACGCCGCAGCCGCGAGATGCACTGGTTGCGTTTGGACCGCTACTACAGCAGCGATATGACGCACGCTGTGGGCAAGGCCGAGGGCAAGGGCAAGATCGAGCGCTTCCTGGAAATGGAAGTACCGAGCCGCAACCCGAAGGTGTTCCTGATGCCGGTGATGTGCCAGCACTGCAACCACGCACCGTGCGAAACGGTGTGCCCTGTGGCCGCTACCACGCATAGCAACGAAGGCCTCAACATGATGGCCTACAACCGTTGCATCGGCACGCGTTACTGCGCGAACAACTGCCCGTACAAAGTGCGCCGCTTCAACTGGTTCAACTACGTCACCGACAAGTTCGCCGATGTGAACCCCGCTTGGGATGAACTGGGCCGCATGGTGCTGAACCCGGATGTGGTGGTGCGCAGCCGCGGTGTGATCGAGAAGTGCAGCCTCTGCGTGCAGCAGATCCAAGGCGGCAAACTCGCAGCGAAAAAAGAGCAGCGCCCGGTGAAGGACGGCGATATCGTATCGGCGTGCATGGCCGCCTGCGGTATGGGCGCCATCACCTTCGGCGACTTGAACGACAAGGACAGTAACGTGACCAAGCTCGCGGCCGATGAGCGTGCTTACCACATGCTGGACGAGATCGGTGTGAAGCCCAACATCAACTACATGGCCAAGGTGCGCAACACCGAGGAGGCCGCACACCACGCGTAACGCAAGCAACACATGCACAGCGAAGCAGCACTACGCGAGCCCCTGATCCTGGGCCATAAGACCTACCACGATATCACCAACGATATCGTCGGGCCGATCGAGAACAAGGCGCCGCGCGGTTGGTACATCCTCACGACCATTGCTGGCCTCATCGCCTGCTACGGCATCGGTTGCATTTTCTACCTCTTCAGCAAAGGCATCGGTACATGGGGCTTGAACAAGACCGTGGATTGGGCCTGGGATATCACCAACTTCGTTTGGTGGGTCGGTATCGGTCACGCGGGCACGCTGATCAGTGCAGTGCTTTTGTTGTTCCGTCAGAAGTGGCGCATGGCCGTGAACCGCTCGGCGGAAGCCATGACCATTTTCGCAGTGATCATGGCGGCCACGTTCCCCCTGATCCACATGGGGCGTTTGTGGTTGGCCTACTGGGTGTTCCCGCTGCCCAACCAGTTCGGTAGCCTCTGGGTGAACTTCAACAGCCCCTTGCTCTGGGACGTATTCGCGATCAGCACGTATTTCTCCGTGTCCTTGGTCTTCTGGTACATCGGCCTCATCCCCGATTTCGCCACCATCCGCGACCGCCTCACCAAACCCGGTTGGAAACGGGCATACAGCATCCTCAGCTTCGGTTGGACGGGTAACGCCAAAGCGTGGACACGCTTCGAGGAAGTGAGCCTTGTGCTCGCAGGCGTCGCCACCCCGCTGGTGTTCTCGGTACACAGCGTGGTAAGCATGGACTTCGCGACTTCCGTCGTGCCCGGCTGGCACACCACCATCTTCCCGCCCTACTTCGTGAGCGGTGCCGTGTTCAGTGGCTTCGCCATGGTACTTACGCTGCTGCTGGTGATGCGAAAGGTCATGCACTTGGAAGCGTACATCACGGTGAAGCACGTGGAGTACATGAACATCGTGATCATCGTCACGGGCTCCATCGTGGGTGTCGCGTACATCACCGAACTGTTCGTGAGCTGGTATAGCGGCGTGGAGTACGAGAGCTACGCGTTCATCAACCGCGCCACGGGGCCGTATTGGTGGAGCTACTGGGCCATGATGACCTGCAACGTGATCAGCCCGCAGCTCTTCTGGGTGAAGAAGTGGCGCCGCAACCTGATGTTCACTTTCGTGATGAGCCTGGTGGTGAACACCGGTATGTGGTTCGAGCGCTTCGTGATCATCGTTACCAGCCTGCACCGCGACTATGTACCCAGCAGCTGGACCATGTTCCATCCCACCTGGGTTGATGCCGGCATCTTCGTCGGTACGATCGGTATCTTCTTCACACTCTACCTGCTCTTCGCCCGCTACTTCCCCGTGTTGGCACTGAACGAGCTGAAGAGCATCCTGAAGGTCACCGGTGAGAGCTACAAGGCTGACGCCGCCAAACACCAACACCACTGAGTTCTAATGGTGAACAAGGTCATATACGCGGTGTACGAGGATCCCGAAGTGCTCAAGGGCGCAGCGCGCAAGCTGGTAACCAGTGGCGTGAAGGTGAAGGATGTTTACAGCCCCTTCCCGGTGCACGGCCTCGACCCCATCATCGGGATCAAGCGTACGCGCCTCGGCATCGCATCGTTCATGTTCGGGATCACGGGCACCTCGCTCGCGTTGCTCGGTTTCTGGTACTTCATGATCCACGATTGGCCCATGAACATCGGTGGCAAGCCGAACTGGACGCTCTACCACAACCTGCCCGCTTTCGTGCCGGTGATGTTCGAGTTCACCGTGCTTTGCGCCGCGCATGGCATGGCCATCACTTACCTGATACGCAACAAGACATTGCCCGGCATGCCAGCGCGCAATCCCGATCCGCGCAGCACCGATGATAAGTTCGTAATGGAGGTGCGCACCGCGGACAACCACGGCCACAGTGGCGAGCAGATCACCAGCATGCTCCGTGAAACCCCTGTGTTCGAGATCAACGAACGCGCCTACTGAACCCCATGAGCAAGCACAGCATCCTACTGACCTCCGCAGCACTTGCGGTGTTCGCGCTGGCCTCGTGCGGCGGCGATCCCAACAGCCCGGGCATCGAATACTTCCCCGATATGTACCGCAGTCCGGCCATTGAGGCTTACGTGGACTACGGCCAAGACCCTTATTACTTCGGCGATAGCTTGGTGGAAGCGCAGCGCTTGGTGCAACAGGCCCGCAAGCCGGTTGCAGGCACCATCGCCTTCAGTATGGATCCGGCCAAGGCCGCTTACAACTTCCCGTACCCTTACCCCAACACCCCCGAGGGTTACGAAACCGCGGGTCTCAATTTGAAATGCCCGTTGCCGATGTCGCAGGAGAACGTGGACAAGGGCAAGGTGATCTTCGACAAGATGTGCAAGCACTGCCATGGTGAGAAAGGTGCGGGCGATGGCCCTGTGGTGGCCAACGGTAATTACCCAACGCCACCCAGCTACACTGCTGCGCTGAAGGACCTGCCCGAAGGCAAGATCTTCCACAGCCTGATGTATGGGAAGAACGTGGCCATGGGGAGCCACGCCGGTCAACTGAACAAGGAAGAACGCTGGTTGGTGACGCGCTACGTGCAATACCTGCAGCGCGGCGGCAAGCTGGATGCATCGGCACCGGCGGCCGCTGACAGCACTGCCACGGCAGCAACCACACCCGCCAACTGATACGCGCACCACGATGGAATTCACTTTCAGCAAACGGGCCCGCACACTGAGCATGGCACTGGCCGTGATCGGCTTGCTGCTGTTGGTGCTCGGTTACTTCACCGCCGGTGAGCATGGCGGCGAGCATTTGGGCCAGCGCATGTGGGCGAACCTGCTCGTCTGCGGCTTCTTTTTCTTCGGCATCTCCTTGGGTGCGCTCTTCTTCTACGCCTTGCAGTATGCCACGGAAACGGCTTGGACGGTGATGGTGAAGCGTGTGTACGAGGGCATGCTCGCTTGGCTGCCGATCGGTGCGGGCGTGGTCGTGTTGGTGTTGCTGGGTGGAACGTTGCACTGGCACCATCTCTATCACTGGATGGATCCGACGTTGTACGATCCCGCAAGCCCGAACTACGATGTGATCATGGACGGTAAGAAGGCCTTCCTGAACCAGCCCTTCTTCTGGATGCGCACCATCGCCTTCGTCTTCACCTTCATTTTCGCTGCGCATTGGTTCCGCAAGGAAAGCCTGCGCATGGACAAGGAAAGCGGCGAGACCTTGGTGAAGAGCCACTTGAAGAACTACCGCCGTGGTGCGTTGTTCTTGGTGTTCTTCGCTGTGTTCAGCAGCGTGATGGCGTGGGACTGGTTGATGGCCATCGACGCGCATTGGTTCAGCACCCTTTTCGGTTGGTACGTGTTCGCGGGCATGTGGGTGAGCGCGATGATCACGGCAGTGGTGGTTGCCCTTTACCTGAAGAGCAAGGGCTATTTGCCGCAGGTGAACAACAGCCACATCCACGACATGGGCAAGTGGGTGTTCGCTGTCAGCTTCTTGTGGAGCTATCTCTTCTTCAGCCAGTTCATGCTGATCTGGTACGCGAATATCCCGGAGGAAGTCACCTGGATCCAAACGCGCTGGGAGCATTTCATGCCCCTGTTCTGGACCACGTTCTTCATCAACTTCGCCCTACCGATGGTACTGCTCATCAGCCGCGATGCGAAGCGCAACCCACGCTTCCTGATCGGCGTGGGCTCCATCATCTTCGTGGGCCACTGGCTGGACGTTTTCATGATCGTGATGCCCGGAACGATGGGCGAACACTGGCACATGGGCATGGTTGAAGTAGGCATGTTCCTCGCCTTCCTGGGTGCGTTCGTTTACGTTACGCTGAACCGCTTGACGAAGGCACCGCTCACCCCTGTGCAGCACCCGTACTTGGAGGAAAGCATCCACCACAGCATCTAAGCCCCCGCAGGGAACGAACCACCACCGACGATGATGACGCTACTGGTCTTATTGGTGATCGCGCTCGGGATCATCGCCACCGTGCAGATGGCGAGGGTCTACGAGATCACCTCGAAGCTGCGTGGCAAACGCGAAGAGGAGATCAGCTTGGCCGACAACCGTATGAACGCTCGGTTCATGTGGCTGTTCTGCGTGCTGTACTACGCTTTCTTCGGATGGTTGCTCTGGAACTACAGCGACAAACTGTTGCCCGTGAGCGCCAGTGAACACGGTGTGGTGCTCGATGACCTGATGACCCTGAACTGGGTGATCCTGTTCATCATGTTCCTCTTCACGAACACGCTGCTGTTCTACTTCGCGGGCAAGTACTACTACCGCAAGGAGCGCACCGCGAAGTGGTACCCGCACAACAACAAATTGGAGTTGGCTTGGACCATTGCGCCAGCGCTGTTTTTGGCGGTGATCGTGATCACCGGCTTGAGGGCTTGGCAGGACATAACCGCCGCTGCGCCTTCCGGCACACCGGAGGTGGAACTCTATGCCAAGCAATTCGACTGGACCTGCCGTTACCCCGGCAAGGACGGTTTGCTGGGCGCCACGGATTTCCGCTTGATCAACGACAACAATCCTTTGGGCATCGTTACGCCCACGAGCATCGCCGCCCGGCTGGTCGAATTGCAGGCCGACAAGGATGCCACCACCAAGGGCATGGAGGAAGGGCACGATAACCTGCCCCCCGATGTACTGGAGAAGATGGAGATCCACTTCGGCAAAGTGAGCCGCATGATGGACCGCATCGTGAATCTGCGCACCATGATGGAGCAGGACATGGCTGCGAACAAGGAGGCGAGCAAGTTCGCGGCAGGTGCCGACGACATCGTGATCAAGGAATTCCACCTTCCGGTGAACGAGGAGGTCAACTTGGTGATCCGCAGCCGCGACGTGATCCACAGTGCTTTCATGCCGCACTTCCGGGCGCAGATGAACGCCGTGCCGGGCCAAGGCACCGTGATCAAGATGACCCCGACGATCACCACTGACAGCATGCGGTCCATCATGGAGAATCCGGCGTTCAACTACATCCTGATGTGCAACAAGATCTGCGGGGCCAGCCACTACAACATGCAGATGGACCTGGTGATCGAGAAGAAGGGAGCCTATGACGCTTGGGTGGCAGAGATCAATAAGAAGTCCTTCGAGGGTGCATCCGCACCACCGGCGTCGGCCGCCGAAGGCATGTCGACCACACCGGCCGATAGCACCGTAACCTTTGTGAAGGACAGCACGGCCGTGGCCGTGGTATCACCTACCGCAGCCCACTGACCGTAAAGCATTGAAGAACATGGGTGCACAAGCGCACGCCGCACACGCCGATCACGGGGCTGCTCACCACGAGCACCACCACCACGAGGAGAGCTTCATTTCGAAGTACGTCTTCTCGCAGGACCATAAGATGATCAGCAAGCAGTTCCTTGTAACTGCGATCATCATGGCCTGCGTGGCGGTGATGATGTCCGTCTTCTTCCGCCTTCAATTGGCATGGCCGGGCCACGGCTTCGCCATCACCAACTTCTTCCTTGGGGACAAGTGGGCGCCCAATGGTGTGCTGGACAGCAACATGTACTTGGGCCTCGTGACCATCCACGGTACCATCATGGTGTTCTTCGTGCTCACCGGTGGCCTGTCAGGGACGTTCAGCAACCTGCTCATTCCCTTCCAGTGCGGCGCGCGCGATATGGCGAGCGGTTTCCTCAACATGCTTTCGTACTGGTTCTTCTTCGTCAGCAGCGTGTTGATGATCGGAAGCCTTTTCGTGGAAGGCGGTCCTGCAAGTGGCGGATGGACGGTGTACCCACCGTTGAGCGCGTTGCCGTTGGCGATCCCCGGTTCCGGCACCGGGATGACATTGTGGTTGGTGAGCATGGCCACCTTCATCGTAAGCGCCTTGCTCGGTGGTTTGAACTATGTGGTAACGGTGTTGAACATGCGCACCAAGGGCATGAAGATGACCCGCCTGCCATTGACGGTTTGGGCCTTCCTGATCACGGCTGTACTCGGCATCCTCTCTTTCCCCGTGTTGCTGAGCGCATCGCTGTTGCTGCTCATGGACCGTGGATTGGGAACCAGTTTCTACTTGAGCGAGATCCACATCGGTGGTGAAGCACTGGACAACATGGGCGGAAGCCCGATCCTGTTCCAGCACTTGTTCTGGTTCCTCGGTCACCCCGAGGTGTACATCGTGTTGTTGCCTGCCTTGGGTATCACCTCGGAGATCATCGCCACCAATTCGCGTAAGCCCATTTTCGGTTACCGCGCCATGATCGGTTCCATCCTGGCGATCGGCTTCCTGAGCTTCATCGTATGGGGTCACCACATGTTCGTTACGGGGATGAACCCCTTCCTCGGTAGTGTGTTCGTGGTGACCACGTTGCTCATCGCCATCCCGAGCGCGGTCAAAGTGTTCAACTACATCACGACGTTGTGGAAAGGCAACATCGTGATGACGCCCGCCATGCTGTTCAGCATCGGTCTGGTGGCCACCTTCATCGCTGGTGGTCTCACGGGTATCATCCTCGCCGATAGCGCGCTCGACATTCCGATCCACGACACCTACTTCGTTGTGGCGCACTTCCACATCGTAATGGGCATGAGCGCCATCTTCGGGATGTTCGCGGGCATCTACCACTGGTTCCCACGCATGTACGGTAAGATGATGAACACGCGCATGGGCTTCGTGCACTTCTGGATCACGTTCATCTGTGCCTTCGGCGTGTTCTTCCCGATGCACTTCATCGGGCTGGCCGGTGCGCCTCGCCGCTATTACGACTACACCGCCTTCCCGATGTTCGACAACGTGATCGACCTCAACGTGGTGGTGACCTGTTTCGCGATCACCGGTGCCTTGGCGCAGATCATCTTCCTCTACAATTTCTTCTACAGCGTTTTCCGTGGTCCTGCTTCCGTGCAGAACCCCTGGCGCAGCAACACGCTGGAATGGACCGGCCCGGTGAAGCACATGCACGGCAACTGGCCCGGCGCCATCCCCACGGTGCACCGCTGGCCTTACGATTACAGCAAGCCCGGTAAGAGCGAGGATTTCGTGCCGCAGGATGTGCCGCACGAAGACGGAGAGGAGGAGAGCCACGGCTGATCCACGCACGATCGACTTCCGCAAGCGTCCGCATCTTTGGTGCGGACGCTCTTGTTTTTCGGGCGCACGGTCGGAATTGCGAGCACCACATGGTCACCACGTCGTTGTTATGCCCGGCTTGATGCGGCATCACCGGTGCGGTGTTGCCGGGTTGTTGCATTCGCGCCGCTGGTATAGGCTTCTCGTTTGCGTGCTTGCGTTCCTACCTCTCGGCTCCTTCGCCCAGCTGCTCGACAGCATCCATCTCTTCATGCAGGAGGAGCCGCGCATCGTGGTGAAGCTCGACACACGGGGCAGCTTCATCAGCAACGAGCCGATCAGCATGTACGGTGTGAAGGTGGGCTGGGAGCACGCGAAGCGGTTCCAATACGGTTTCGGCTACAGCGTGTTGTTGAAGCCGGTGCACCGCCAGCGGCAGGTGTTCGAAGCGGGGGCCTACCGCATGGCTGATTCGCGCTTACGCATGGGCCATGTGAGCGCCTACGCGGAATATGCCTTCTACCAACGTGGCCATTGGGAGGTGCGCATACCGGTGCAGGTCGGTGTGGGCCATGGGAGCGTGGTCTACGAGGACCTCACCGGCGAAACCCGCAAGTGGCAGAAGACCTGGTTCTTCCTGTACGAACCCGGCATGACGGTGCAATACCGTTTCCTCACCTATTTCGCCGTACATGCGGGCTTCGGCTACCGGCTCGTGTTCCGCACCTCGGCAAGCCTTGGTGAGCAGCTTACCGCGCCGATCTACATGGCAGGCTTGCGCCTGTTCACGAGCGATATTCTCCGCGACATGAAGAAGTGATGACCGGTCGGTACAGCACCGGGGCAATGTCCTGAACGCTCCTCGTGATGCCTGCGAATAGCATGTAAACGTTGGCGGGGTGACCTGCTCGCGCCGTTTCTTTGACACTGCCATGCCCGAACCCTTCGACGTCCGCAACGAGCAACGCAGCACCAGCGATAAGGAGCTGGAGCAGGTGTTGCGTCCGCGCCGTTTCGAGGATTTCGCGGGGCAGGATGCCGTGCTCGATAACCTCAAGGTGTTCACGCAGGCCGCCAAGTTGCGCGGCGAGGCATTGGATCATGTGCTGTTGCACGGACCGCCCGGTTTGGGCAAGACGACCTTGGCCACCATCATCGCACAGGAGATGGGGGTGGGCATGCGCATAACCAGCGGCCCGGTGCTGGACAAGCCTGCGGACCTTGCCGGGTTGCTCACGAATTTGGAGCCGCACGACCTGCTCTTCATCGATGAGATCCATCGGCTGAGCCCGATCATTGAGGAGTACCTGTACAGCGCCATGGAAGATTACCGGATCGATCTGGTGATCGATGCGGGGCCCAATGCGCGCACGGTGCAGATAAGCTTGAACCCCTTCACCCTGGTGGGAGCCACCACGCGTAGTGGCTTGCTCACCGCGCCTTTGCGGGCGCGCTTCGGGATCAACAGCCGGTTGGATTACTACCAAGCGAGCGTACTCGCCGGTATCGTGAAACGAAGTGCGGGCATCCTCAACGTGCCGATCGTGGAGGACGCGGCAAGGGAGATCGCGCGACGGAGCCGTGGTACGCCTCGCATTGCTAATGCCCTACTGCGGCGTGTGCGCGACTTCGCTCAGATCAAGGGCGATGGCACCATCGACCTGGCCATCGCGCAGCACGCACTGAAAGCATTGAACGTGGATGCGCACGGCTTGGATGAAATGGACAACCGGATATTGTCGTGCATCATCGACAAGTTCAGTGGTGGACCCGTGGGTTTGAACACCGTTGCGACGGCTGTCGGGGAGGAGGCCGGCACGATCGAAGAGGTGTACGAACCCTTCTTGATCATGGAGGGCTACCTGATGCGCACTCCGCGCGGCCGCCAATGCACAGAGCGGGCGTACAAGCATTTGGGCAAAGTGCAAAGCGTGAAGGACGGCGGTTTGTTCTGAGCTCGCCGCGATCGTTAAGCGATCGCTCATGCAATGTGAAGTCTTCGGTACCGGCTTGTTAGTACCATGTGCCCGAGCAACCTTGGTCCGCCGGGCCGGGACCATCTTCCTGCACATGATCGTGAACCCTCCTTCCATTTCCGTCATCACTGCGGTCGCTGAACGTTGCCCGCCAGAATTCCCTATGACGTTCGGCACGTTGCACATCCTGCGCGTGTTGCGGCAGCTGCCGGTGAAGCAACCGGTGAGCAGTGCGGTGCGGACGCTTACGTTCAAAGGAGCACCCTTTTCGCGCCAGAGCAAGGCCACGGGCATGCGACTCAGTTTCGTTGAAGAGCCGCAACCTCCCATGCCCGCCTTCGATATCACCAGCGGGATCATCGACCTGTTCTATCCGATCGCATCGCTGGCCGAAGTGCAGGACCTGCTGCGCAGCGGCAAAGAGCGATTCTGCTACTACTGGAGGAGCAGCGATGGGCTGCGGTGCCGCGCTTGGCTGATGGCATCCCCGTAGGCAAGTGTCAAGGCTCAAGTAGCAAGTGTCCAGTGTCAACGTGATGCCTTGGGCTTTGCCACTTGTAGCTTGAAGCTTGCTCCGCCTCTACCTTCCGCCGTATGGATGCGGTGGGTCGATCGGATGCGATCAAGCGCAAAGCGCACGAACTGGGCTTCGTGGCATGCGGTGTTGCCCGCGCCGGGTTCCTTGAAGAAGAAGCCCCGCGTTTGGAGCAGTGGTTGCGCGCCAAGCAAAATGGCGAAATGGCCTACATGGCCAACCACTTCGATCTGCGGCTCGATCCGCGCAAGATCCTCCCGGGAGCACGGAGCGTGATCAGTCTTGCGTTCAACTACTTCACGCCACAGGGACAGATGCATGCCGACGCGCCGAAGCTGAGCACATACGCATACGGCCGCGACTATCACAAAGTGCTGCGCAAGCGCCTGAAGCCCCTGATGGCTTTCATGCGCGAGCAGTTCGGCGATGCGGCCATGCGCGCCTTCGTGGACAGCGGCCCGGTGATGGAGAAAGCTTGGGCGCAGCGCGCAGGGATCGGTTGGATGGGAAAGCACACGAACATCATCCGGCAGCAGGAGGGCTCTTTCTTCCTCCTCTGCGAGATCATCACCGACCTGGACTTGGCACCGGATGCGCCGGCCACGGATCATTGCGGCACATGCAGGCGGTGCATCGACGCTTGCCCCACTGATGCGATCACACCGTACGCGGTGGATGGCAGCAAGTGCATCAGCTATTTCACCATCGAGCTGAAGGATGCGATCCCGGAAGAAATGAAAGGCAGGTTCGCGGACTGGGCCTTCGGATGCGACGTGTGCCAGCAAGTATGTCCGTGGAACCGTTTCGCCACGCGGCATGCGGAACCGGAGTTCGAGCCGAAACAGGAACTGATGGCTTTATCGAAGGACGAGTGGCATGGCATGACCGAGATCGTCTTCGACAAATTGTTCGAGGGCAGCGCGGTGAAACGCACCAAGTTCGAAGGCCTGAAACGGAACCTGCGCTTCTTGAAGAGCGATACGGCCGAATGAACCCCTTCGTTCCCCAGCACCTCCAGCCGCTTCAACTTGCACCGTGCGCTAACCGCGCATGCTCTTCTCGAACACCTCGATGATCACATCCTTGTAAAGGTGCCCGAACGTGGCCAAGCACCAAGCCTTGAGGATGATCTGATCGTGCTGCCCCACCCAACGGCGGGCCTTGATGAGCTCTTTCTTGAAAAGCAGTTTATCGAAACTCACCTTCTGCAGCACCTGCTTGCTGAACTCCATCATCTTCCGTCCTTGCTCCATCATGTCAGTGCGGTAATTTGGTGTGGTTCCCAAACATGCCCTCAATGGACCTTTCCGTTGAAAGCAGGCATGAATGTAGAACCGAACAGGTACGCATAACCCATCCCGGGGGCGAAAAGTTGTTCACCCGGCAAAACGTTGTTCCGAGGCCCGGTGTTTGATGGCGCCGATCACGGGATCAGTTCCTGCTCGCTCACCTGCATAACCTCGTCGTTGTCCACCCGGTAGATGTAGGCCACCAGCGAACAGTTGGCCGGTTCGAGCACAGTGGCCGCCAGCACATAGTCGTCGAAACTGAGGGTGGTGGACTGGCCGGCGGTAATGGTGCCCGTGAAGGCCTGTGTGCCCCATGTGCCGTTGATGTTGTCGCGCAGCATGTGGTTGTGGGTGTACGGGTACACGATCCCTCCCGGCACACGGTTGTCCAGCTGTCCCTCGATCACGTCGCTCTCCAGCAGGTATACCACCACGTTGTAATCGCCGGTGTTGCTGGTGAGGGCATCCACTTTGACTTTCAGGTCCAGCGTTTCGGTCCCCGCATCGTAGATCACCGTGTCGAATGCCACTTCGAATTCGGCAGGCTGCCCCAGCAAAACCGCAACGGCTGAACTCCAGGCACTGGGCCCGACGACAACGGAGCCATCGTACTCCTTCCTGCTCACCAAGCCGTTCGGAAGGCCTGGCGGTTGGAAGGTGGTCACGTACGCTTCACCGGCCACGGTGCGGAAATCGGTGCTGAAGGGATCGGGCGGGGTGGTAGTAGGGGAGGCGAAGGGCGTAGTGCAGTGCACGGCCACTACCACCACATCGCCGCAATAGATCCCTTCGAGCTGCTTGGCCACATCGCCGGCCGCCGGACAGTTGGGGCAGCGGAAACCGGTGAGGTCTTCCAGCAGCACCCGGCGGAACCCGAAGCCGTTGCCCCCCCCAGCACACGGACCGGGCACTGGATTATCCGGCTCTACGATCTCGTCGCACCCCGTAAGGCCGAACACCAGGGAAAGGGAAAGGAGGATGGCGTTGCGCATGGTTCAGAAGGTGCTGGCAATGGAAACGGTAAGGCCGTTGGCGGCCGGCACGGCGCGGCACACACCGCCCACGCAGAAGATGCCGGCCCGCTGGCGGCCGTAGTTCACTTGTATGCGGCTGGCGCCGCGGGTATAGGCAACACTGCCGAGCGGGTAGTGGATCTCCTCGGTCTCGACGCTGCCACCGTAGTTGTATTGGTCCATGGCGGTAATGCTCCAGTGGCCGCCCACGGTCAATTCGGCCACCACCGTGGCCCAGTTGCCATGGTCCTGCTTGCTGCTGAGGTGTTGCAGTTCGAACCGCAAGCCCGTCTCGTCGCTGAATTTGTGCAGACCTTCCAGTATCACCATGTCGGCGTAGATCACCGGTTTGCCCGCCTTCCCTTGCACGGTTTCGATATCGTAAGCGAGGTTCAGGTAGGTGAGGGCCAGCTCCCAGCTCGCGCTCATCTTCTTGCGCAGTTCCACATTGATGTCGCTGAAGTACATACGGTCACCCTTGGCGAAAAGGCTGCTCGTGTAGCCATCGAAGCGCACCGTATCGTCGGGGATGCCGACCGTATCGAGCGCATAGGCCACGCTGCCGTTGAGGGCCAGCTTGGTGCCGTACTTGCCACCGAGGGCGCTGCCTTTCTTCCATTTGTAGAAAATCTCCGCTTGCCCGGCCACTTCGTTGTTGGGCTGGGTGGCGTACGGATAGAGCGTGGCGGGTAGGTTGTAGGTGTGCTGCTTGGCGAGCGGCGGCAGGAAGTTGATGTTGAGATCGAACGGCCCAGCGGCCCGGTTGCTGCGGAACACCATGTTATCGTAGCTGTGCACACCTGCGCTTACGCCGAGCCCCTTCACGCTGTAAGTGGCATTGAGCATTAAAGCCTCGCCGTTCTTGTAGATGTTGTTGTTGCTGCTGTTGGGGTCGTTGATCTTGTAGGCGTACTCGGCGTACAGGTTCCACTTCGCACTGATGTAGTTGACGCGCGCGGCCCAAGAGCCCACGTTCTCCGGCAGCTCCAGCAAAGGATCGCGGTCTTCCTGATACTTGCTCACGAAGCTTCCGCCGATAACGATGTTGCGGCCCCTTGCAGCAAGGCTGTCGCACAATTCGTTCAGCGATATCTCCAGATCCACGCCCCTGACCAGTCCCGGACCTTTGGTGAAGCCGCCTTCGAACCCCAAGCGCTGTTCGCCGATGAAGCCCTTCAGGTAAACGCCTTTCACCGGCTTGAACTTCACGCGCACGCCATCCATGGCATTGTCCACACCGAGGTACCGCTCCTCGTAGCTGCGGAAGATCAGCCCGCTGCCGAACTGCTCGAAGTAGTTGCCCACTGTGATCTCCAGGTCGTCCTGCGCGTAGCGTGCATAGCGGAAGCCGAGGCCGCTGCCGTGGTAGGGTTCACCAGCGGGATAACCCAGCAGTGCAGGGGTATAGCTTTCGAAACGGATGCCCGCTTCGAACGCTCCCTTGGTGGCGATGAGGTTGCCCCAAGCATTCAGGCCCCAGTCCTGGGCGGGCGGCACGGCACCGATCTCCTCGTCGGGGTTGTAGAGCTGGCCATCGATGTTGAAGTTGCCGTGGATCTGCGCGCCATTGTCTTGGGCCGCACAGCGCGCCGCGGTAACAGCGATCAGGGTACAGGCGACGATGCGAAGGAGTTGGCTCATGTGTTTGATCCGGGTAAGCCGGTGCAGGGGAACGAACGTGAAGGATGGTCCGGATCGCGGTGCAATGTCGCAAGCAGCGCGTTATCCGCGGCCGGAGAATACGGTGGAAAATGGGGAGGCAAACGAAAGGGCGTCCCATTGGGACGCCCTTTCGTTCGGGTCGCGTGCGAGCAGGCGGCTATTTGCCGACCAGCTCCTTCACCTTCGAGTACAGTTCGTTCTCGTCGCCGGGGTTGTACACGTTGTGCTGCCAGACGATCTTGCCCGTGCCATCGATCAGGAAGGTGTGCGGTACGTTCTGCACGTTCATGGCACGTTTCAGGTCGCCGTTGGGGTCCAGGTACACTTCGTAATCCCACGTCTGCCCGTTCACGTAAGGTGCAACACGGGCCGAGCTGCGCGCATCGTCGATGCTGACGGCGATCAGCTTCACGCCGGTGTTCTTCTGCCAATCGTCATACACCTCGGCAATGGCGTTCAGTTCGCGCTTGCACGGTGCGCACCACGTTGCCCAGAAGCTGATGATGATCGGCTTGCCGTTGTTGCTGAAGGTCTTCGCGTCCACCTTCTTGCCTTCCATGCTGGTAACGGAAGCGCTGGGCAGTTGTGCGAAAAGTGAGGTGGCCAACAGAAGGGAGAGGGCGGAGAGGAACAGGCGCATGATGGGGGGCTTGGGTGCTACGGTACTCGGGTACAAAAGAAAAGGTCGGCGGCCATGGTGCAAACACCGGACCGCCGACCTCTTCAGTTCGTTCTAGATGCCGATCAACGGGCCAGCGTCACTTTGCGGGTGGTGCTGTTGCCACCTACGTTGACGTTGAAGTAGTACAGGCCGTCGTTCAGGCTGCTCATGTCGATGGACTGAACACCGTTGTTGTTCATGGCGCGGGTCATCACGCGTGCACCGAGCACGTTGAAGACGTCCACGTTCACGGCTTCGTTGGTGTTGATCACCATGTTCACCGTACCGTTGGTCGGGTTCGGGTAGAGCTCGAAACCGAGAGCGCTGTTGGTCTCTTCCACGCCTACTGCATCGTTGCTGAGGTTGTGTGAAGCTTCGCACGAGTAAACGCTGTTCACAACGATCTGGCTGTTGGAGTTGCGCACGCGGAAGTAGGACGTTGCGCTGCCCGAGAGGCCATCACCGTAAGCATCGTACGCCTCGACCAAGTAGCAACCCATCTCCGTCAGCTGCACGGGAACGGCGAAAACCGCGTTCGCGCCATAGGTTCCGGGGCCGGCTGCTGGCAATCCGTTGTCGCAGTTCGTGGTGGTCTCGTTCACCAGCGTGTAGTTACCGCCGTAAGCGACCATCACTCCGTTCGGGTCAACCAAGCGCCATGCGAACTCGTTCGGGTACTGGTCCACCTTGCCTTCAACGGTCACCTCCCAACTAACGGGAGCTGCGCTCGTCAAACCTGGATCGAGTTCGTTGTCGCTGGGCTCCACATCACCGTTGGTGGTGATGTTCACCGTTACGATCTCAGCGTTGGTCACAGCCACGTTGCTGAAGATGACATCATCCATTTCGTAGGTGGAGAGGTTGCCTGTCCAGTTCTGGGTGGCCAAGGTGGTAGCACCTTGTTTCACCGTAACCGTTGCGCTCGTGATAGGGCTGGTGCCAAGGTTCTGGATGGTAACTGGCATGTCCAAGTTGCCGCAGACGGACGTAGAGCCGTTGTAGGTGACCACACCCACGTTGGTGCCGGTAACAGCAACAGCGCACGCGTTGGCGATGCTCCAGTGCTGGGCCATGCTGATCTGGCCGCTCTCAACGATCACGCGGCTGGGGCAGATGGTATAGATGGTAGGGTAGTAGGAGATCTGCAGCAGGTTGGCGATCGTACCGCTGTTGATGATGGGGTAAGGAGTGCCCGTTACCCAGTCGCCTTGCGTGTTGCCGCCGGTGCCGTTCAGATCGGCCAAGGTGGTGGCGTTGTCGCCTTCGATCATCAGCACGATCACTTTGTTCTCGGCCGTGCCGGGACCATAGGTGGTGTAAAGATCCTCCAGTGCGCCACTGTTGTGGTAGTTCCAGCAGGGTCCGCACCAGGTGGCGCTAACGTCAACTACAACAGAGTAGCCCTGGTCCAGGTAATCGTACAGGGTGTGCGTAACACCATCCAGGTCCGTACCCGTGAAATTGGGGCAGATGGACCCGTTGGGCAATTGTGCCATCGCAGCCGTGCTGGCGATGAGCGAGGACATGAGTAACAACTTCTTCATGTGGATCGATTTAGGTTTGTTTCGTTGTTGTTCGGGCACTTCTCAGGTCTGCCGATAGCAAGGCTTCCCGGAGCGACGCCGAACTTAGTCGGCCTGTAGTTGATACCTACCGATCGAAAGGTAGCACCGTTGGGATCCCATGTTGCCCCCGTTCGTGGGCCATCAACCGTTGGCCCCGGTGCGGGTGCTGGGCGGGCATGCTACTTTTGACCCTGTCGAGGGACACCCCTGACTTACGCAGAACCATTGCTCCCCTACCCATGATCAACAAGTACGCTCTCGCATTCGCCGCTCTGGCCGTTGCCCAAGGTTCACAAGCCCAAGGCTGGATCACCCTTACGGACGAAGGTGGCAACGACGTTACCAATGGCTCGGTGACGTTGGCCGCCCCCGGCAGCAATGCCACGCTGGAGATCGACATCACCACCGAGCTGAACGGCGGTTCATCGCGTGTTATGAACGTGAAGCGCTACGAGTTGAGCGTGATCCCCACCAGCCGCAACTACTTCTGCTGGGGCCAGTGCTACTTGGACCAAGCGGCAGGCGCACTGCCGTTGTGGGTGAGCGGTGACTACATTACCATGAGCCCCGGCGTGGAGTACATCGACTTCCACGGTTACCACATGCCCGTTGGCACCTACGGCCTCAACGCCTACCGCTTCGTGTGGTACGATACCCAGAACCCCACGGACAGCGCCTTCGTTGACCTCTTCTTCGACAATACCGTTGGCATACAGGAGCTGGCGGTGGTGGAGGATCTCAGCATTGCGCCCAACCCGGCCAACGCTTCCGCAACGGTCAACTTCAACCTGTCCGGTGGCAGTGCCGATGCGATCACGGTTTACAATGCCTTGGGCGCGCAAGTGCTCAATACACCTGTGGCCGCCGCGCAGCGCAACGTTCAACTGAACACATCCGGCTTGCGGGAAGGCGTGTACTTCGTAAGCCTGCAACAGCAGGGCCGCGCGATCAGCACGCAGCGCTTGGTGGTAACGCGCTAACCCGAGTTCAACAGTTCGGAGGCCAGCAGGGGTACCCCCTCGCTGGCCTTCTGCTTTCTGTGGTCCATGCCCGCGCGCAGGTGCGGCACATCGCCGGGGTCCACCAAGTGTACCGGCGCGTGGCGCGGCGCATAGTGCAGCAGGTTGGCAGCGGGGTACACGTTCAGGCTGGTGCCCACCACGATCAGCCGGTCGCACTGCATGGCCAAGGCCATGGCCTCGTCCATCAGTGGCACTGCCTCCCCGAACCAAACGATGTGGGGGCGCAGTTGGGATCCCAGTGGACCGCGATCGCCGGGATCGAGTGATGGCCCGTTGATGGGCAGCACCAACCGTTGATCGGCCGTGCTGCGCGCCTTCTTGATCTCGCCGTGCAGGTGCAGCACACGGGTGCTGCCCGCGCGCTCGTGCAGGTCGTCGATGTTCTGCGTTACCACATCCACATGGAAGCGCTTCTCCAACTGCGCAATGGCCGTGTGCGCCGCGTTGGGTTGCGCGGCCAGCACTTGCTTGCGCCGCTCGTTGTAGAAACGCAGCACCAGCTCCGGATCACGCGCGAAGGCCTCCGGCGTGGCCACATCCTCAATGCGGTGCTCCTCCCACAAGCCATCGGCCGCGCGGAAGGTGCGCAGGCCGCTCTCGGCACTTACGCCCGCGCCGGTAAAGACAAGGATGCGCATGCGCGATCAGCCTTTCGCCGCCATGGCCTTGCCCGCCTCCACGCACCACAGCAGCTCGCTGGTGAACTCCTTCGCCCGCTTGTCCCATGCCGCTGCATCGGCGGGTTTGCCTTCCGCATCGAAAGCCTTCTGCACCTCCGGTATGCGCAGCATGGCGGGCACCAACCACGCGCGCATCTTCCACAGGGTGAAGCCCAACGAGGTGAGCACCTGGCTGCCGCCGAACCCGCCGTTGCTGGCGGCGGCTATGGCCACGGGTTTGCGGTGCCACTCGTCGTACAGCACATCGATCGCGTTCTTCAGTGCGGCAGGGTAGCCGCCGTTGTATTCCGGCGTAACAATGATCACCCCGTCGGCATCCTTCACCTTCTTGGCGAAGTCCACCAAGGCGGGCAGCGGATCGCTCACCTTGCTCAGCCGCTCGTGGAAGATGGGGAAGTCGTACGCGGCCAGATCCAGTAGTTGCACCGTGGCCAGTTGCTGTTGCTCCAAGTAGTGCTGCAGGAACAAAGCAGCGTAATGGCTTTTGCGCCCGGTGCGCACGCTGGCCGAAAGGATCGCTATGTGTGGCATGTTGGCGAAGCTAGGCCCGCAAGCGGCCGCGCCCGCAACGGCCATACGCTCAAGGGCACAGCCAACGTTCTATGTGCATGAAACGGCTCTGCATCGTCTTGGCACTCCTCGGTCTCTTGGCCTCGTGCGCCTCAACAGGCGGCGTGCGCAAGTGCAACGGACAGCGCGGCACGCGCGTGCCCATGGGGGTTATGTGAGGGCAGGCGCGGTGCTGGCGCTCAGTCTTTGCCGAATGCGACACCTACTCGAACACAATACTCCCGCTGAACCGCTGCTCGCCATCGCTCAGTTCTACGTGGTACACGCCCCCACACACCGCCTCGGCTGTCCCTTTGCGCTGACGCGCGGCTTTTTGCCGCGTGTCTCTCTTTCCAGGGGCTCCGCCCCGCTCTTCACCCATGCCCTCAAACATACCCCCGACGAAATGGAACTCGACTACGATTGATCACCACTTGTGCAGCGCGGCGGTCATGTGCTCCCCCTTCGGCAAAGCCTCGTCACGCCCGTGCAAACACTCACCGACAGGGATTTACAGTGGCACCCATCGCCGAGGTGATGCTTTGAAACATGACCGATCCTCAGTAAGCCTCCAAGTATTCCTTGGGGTACTTCTTCAGATATCGCTCTGGAATCGGGGTGTTCCGGTAGCTCATCCCATGCTTCTCAAGATAGTCAACGACTTCCATCTTCAGGCGATGCGCTTCTGAACTCAGCTTGAACGTCATTTCCCTTAAATAGTGGCTCAGGTAGAGGGTATCACCTGCAAGGGTCGTCGACAGGACGCCATCATATTCCACATCCATGTCAATCACTAAATAATGGACCACATCGATTCTCTCCAGCAAACATGCGCTCATAAGTGCAGAACCAAACTCCTTGTCCCGATAGTTGATGTCCGCACCCCTATCCACAAGCACCTTGACGCTCTCAAGTCTACTACCCGCAGCGGCGATCAACGGTGTCTTCAATTGCAAGGCGCCTTCGGTAATTCCTGGCCTCGGGGTGGCCATGGCATTCACATCGCCTCCGTATTGGATCAAGAGCCGCAGGTAGTCCGAAGTTTCGTTGTTGTCGGCTGCATGGATCATGGCTGATGAACCATCGAACGACTGCACATTCGGATCAGCGCCGACCTCGCAAAGCGCCTTGGCTGATGGATACTGGCTTCTGTTGATCGCCCATTCAAGTAAAGTCAGACCGAAGCGTGGCTCCTGAAAGTCCACCAGTGTCGTATCCTCATTGCACAGAAGTGCGATACGAGCGCTATCCTCCGCAGCTACAGCCTGGGCCAACTCCCAGGCAGGTGTGTTGCGAAAGAGTTCGACATCATGGCCCAGAAGTGGGCGTTGGGGTTCGGAGCCCGTTTGCCCTGAACATTTGGACATGAGAAGACCTATGGTTAGGACCGCAATTTTCAATGATGTAGCCATCATCTGATACCTTGTTGGTGCATCTTGCTCAGTACCGTACCCCCGCACCGCCTCGGCTGTCCCTTTGCGCTGACGCGCGGCTTTTTGCCGCGTGTCTCTCTTTCCAGGGGCTCCGCCCCGCTCTTCACCCATGCCCTCAAACATACCCCCGACGAAATGGAACTCGACTACGATTGATCAGCGCGGCGGTGACGTTCTGGTTCATGACCTACTCCATCGCCGAGGTGATGCTTTGAAACATGACCCTCACGGTTCCGTGCTTTTATAGGCCTGCTCACCCTTTTCTGTCGCACTTAAGGCATAGTACCTATCACCAACCGCCGGGGGTTCCCAGTTCAATGGGTTGTCAAGTACCACTTGCACCGCACCCGCTGGCACCAACTCAGTCCCTGCTTTACCCCAAGTGCAGCGGTACAGTTCAACTAGACCATCAGAAAGAAAACCGCGTGCAACTCCTTGCGCTATTTCTAAATTAAGAACAGATGGGACATGCTGACCTCCACCAAGCGTATTAATCTCCCACACCAAATTCCAAAGGCCGCAATAGTCCTCAATGCAAGACCAGAGCAACGCCTTGGCTATTCTTGAAGTGTCTGGGCTCATTGTGCTAAGGTCGGATTGCCTGCAAGTGGAATGGGCTCAGATCTTGAGCCATCTCGACTGAATCCCCGCACCGCCTCGGCTGTCCCCTTGCGCTGACGCGCGGCTTTTTGCCACGTGTCTCTCTTTCCAGGGGCTCCGCCCCGCTCTTCACCCATGCCCTCAAACATACCCCCGACGAAATGGAACTCGACTATGATTGATCACCACTTGTGCAGCGCGGCGGTGATGTTCTGTTACACCAAGGGTGCTCAGCCTTCCGCAAATCGGCCGGTAATGCGCTCAAACACCCCTCGCCTTTCCAAGGTCCCTGCACGCGCACACCGCAGCCACAGCCCTCTTACGCTGGGCATCAAGGGTTTGCGGTTCTGAAAACATGACCGGTGACCTTCTGGTACATGACCACATGACCGACCAATCAGGGGAATGGCAGTGGTTTGAGTCCTGTGGGACCAAGCCACCAACGCGAGTCTGCACCGTAATAAATATTGTGTGCCCAGTAGTCAGGCTCTTCATGATATAACATGTCCTCAGGCCCAAGAAACGAACCTCCCTTCCACAAACGGTTCATACGCCCAACAGCCTCTTCGTCGGCAATTCCAAAGGTCTGCTTCATGATCTCCACGACTTCGTCACAAAATGCGCGACTTTCCTCATCCGTTGTGAACTGATACTCCTTTGTCATGGCATGATGTACTTGTAGAGTAAGTCCACGCTTCGTTGGGGGTTCCACGACGTCTGCTGACCAAGGAAAATCCCCGCACCGCCTCGGCTGTCCCTTTGCGCTGACGCGCGGCTTTTTGTCGCGTGTCTCTCTTTCCAGGGGCTCCGCCCCGCTCCTCACCCATGCCCTCAAACATACCCCAACCCCTCGCGCCGTTCCAAGTACCCGTTCAGCACCAAAGGCCCGTCCAAGTGCGCACTGCTCAACAAATAGTGGTGCCCCTCAGAAACCATCCCGGCCTCAACAGGGTTGTTATGGATGTACGCGATCTTCTGCTCCGTCACCGTACGGCCCCACAACTCCACCGGGTGGCTATCCTTCCTCCAGAAAACGAACGTCTTGTTCTGCTTGCTCCCGAAAGCGAACTGCCTGAACAACTGCAACAACCACTCCCGTCGGCTCTCACCGGGGTTGTCCGCGATCAAAGCCAGCAACCGCTTCGCCGTGTACGCCTTGAAATCCCGCAACCAGTCCTCGGCTGACGCTCGGCTTCGCCAAGTGTCCCTCTGTCGCTGGCCTTTGGCCGAAAGCATTTCCATGCGCGTTCATGTTGGTTCGACTTGCAGTGGCAATACTCCGCACATGCTCGGCTGTAAAGTAGCGCACGCGGTCGGCTTTTTGCCGAGTGCGCCTTCTGTCCAGGGCCTTTGGCCCGCCTCATGAGGTAGGAAGTCCGGTACCCGGCCCCTCCGGCACCCACCCCCTTACCACAACCTCGTAGTTGCGGCCGCAGGCACTAAGCCCAGCGCTTACCAGCAAACCACGGTGCGGTAGCAGCGGCAACCAAGTATCGGTGGGGTAGTGCCGCAGGTGGGTGCCATCGCCATGTGCGTTGTGTACGCATTTGACCAGCGTGGCTTTATAGTAGGGCACGATCAAAGGCGTGGGCGCCGGGGGCAACCCACCTTTGGGCAAGGGGTATCTGAAGTGCAGGTGCAGGCCATCGGGGTCGGAAGCCAATACAGGTGTGTGTAGGGCACCACTGCGTTGCACAGGCATCTGGTAGCAATAGAACGGCTGGTGGTAGGCGCCGTGTACGAAGTGCGCGGCGGTATACAGCTCGCGCCTGAAACGGTGCTTGTAGTGCCGCTCCAGTATGCGGTGCAGGTGGCGGCCGGGCAGGCTACAGAGCATGGCGGGCAGCAACACCCAGGTAAGTGAACCGCCTGCCGCGCACAAGGAAAGGTGTACGTGGGCTGGCCGCACGGGTGTGTGCAGCAAGAGGATGCCGATGGCCGAGAGAGCCATGCAGCGAAGGAGCGCGCCCGTTCGTCCCAAGGCAATACCGTTTTCAGGGTATTTTTCCGAGTGGAGCATGGGCTCCGCCCTGTCGGGCGCATGGCTGTACTTGCAGCCCTGCATTTTCCTTTTGCAGCCCTGCAATTCCATTTTGCAGTGCTGCATTTTCATTTTGCAGCTCTGCAATTCCGTTTTGCAGTGCTGCATTTTCTTTTTGCAGTCCTGCATTTTCGTTTTGCAGCCCTGCAATTCCATTTTGCAGTCCTGCATTTTCATTTTGCAGCACTGCATTTTCGTTTTGCAGTCCTGCAATTCCGTTTTGCAGTCCTGCATTTTCTTTTTGCAGTCCTGCATTTTCGTTTTGCAGTCCTGCATTTTCATTTTGCAGTGCTGCAAAACCTGCCAGCAGGTGTCACGGTGGCACGAACAGGGCAGACTTCGGCCCCTTCAGTACGCAACGTATCAACAGCGCTGCTGCTCGCCCAGTGGGCATTACAGCCTCTGGGCCGGGGTTGTCAACAAGCCCAGCGCTGAACATCGCACTACATGCCGCCTGTTACAGCCCTCGGACAGCAACAGAGCACCGGACGGGGAGACAACATTCCGCACCGGACCGCTGGGCCGAAGCAACTCCAGGAAGCACAACCTCAGGCAACACATCAACGCACATCCAAGATGAAGACGTTAGTAAAAGCCGGCGTAAGCCGCTCCACACCAGGCCAACTGGTGGGGATCAGTAACTACGTAGTGGGTAAGATGACGGGTAACGTGGCTTTTGCCACACCTACCCCGAGCCTTGCAAGCATCAGTGCCGCAACGACCACGCTCCAAGTCGCCATTACGGCGGCCGAGAGCAGGGCAACGGAGGCCATTGCGCACAGGAACACCGCGGCGAGCGCTTTGCGCACGCTGATGGCCGACCTGGCCCGCTACGTCAACAGTGCTTCCAATGGCAACAGCGACACCGCGCTCAGTAGCGGGTTCGACGCTGTGGCACCCCGATCGCCCATTGCGATGGTGGCGCCTGCCTACCTCAAAGTCCGCACGGGCGACATAGAGGGAAGCCTCGACCTCAATTGGCCAGGTGTACGGGGCGCTCACATGTACCAGGTGTACATGACCTTGAGCGACGCACCTGTGGCGAAGGATTGGCAAGTGGTAGGGGTGACGACGCGTTCGCGTTTCACCAAAACCGACCTTGTTGCCAACAAGCCCGCCCACTTCCGCGTTACCGCAGTAGGTGCCCTCGGTGAGGGTGCCGCGAGCGAGATCGTGACCGGGAAAGCCGCTTGAGTGCATACCGTGTACTGCGCCCAAGGCGCAGATGGCAGTAACCACTGTCCGAGACATATCCACAGGCCAGCCCCGAACCTCCCGGGGCTGGCTCTTTTTGTGGGGTACGGGTGCGACCATCGCCGCCCCTCCACGCATGGTAACAAAAGCGCCTTGCGCCGCTTGGCATACCTGTGCGGCGGGTCTGCTACATTCGCCCTCCCTGAAAAAGCGCCCCGCATAAGGCTAACCCTACCCGTTTACGCGACGTGTTGACCAGTATCTGACAGGATGATCGATAGCCTGAAGGGCGACTTATTGGAGAAAGGTGAAGGCCATGCGGTGGTGGACTGCAACGGCGTTGGCTACCTGCTGCACATCAGCAGCGGCACGCTTGCGGCCTTGCCCAGCAAGGGACCCGTGCGCCTGCTGGTGCACTACAGCGTTAGCGTTGATGTGCGCAGCGGCCAGAGCGAACACAAGCTTTTCGGTTTCACCAGCGCCGACGAGCGGCACTTCTTCCGGCAACTGATCGAGGTGCAGGGCGTTAGCGCCAACATCGGCATGGCGATCATGGGCGCGCAGCCGGTGGAGCGTTTGCGCAGTGCGGTCCTCAACGGCGACGAAGGGGCTTTGCGCAGCGTGAAAGGCATAGGCCCGAAGCTGGCGCAACGCGTGGTGGCGGAGTTGCGGAGCAAGCTGCTGAAGGAGCCGATCACCGTTCCCTTGGCGCATTCCGGCGGAGGCAATAGCCTACGGACCGAGGCGTTACAGGCACTGGTTTCGTTGGGCTTGGACCGCGCAAAAGCCGAACGATCCCTTACGCATGTGCTGGAAGAGAACAAAGGCGACACCCCTGAACTTGCCGACGTCATACGCCGCGCCCTGAAGAACCAGTAGACCTCAATTAGCCAATTAGCGAATGAGGCAATTAGCGAATTGAACCTGCCAGCCACTGACCACCTGACCCCTCCATTCGCCAATTGGCTAATTCCCCATCCTGACCATTCGCTAATTGGCTAATTGCGTCATTCGCTAATTGTATTTCCCCCCGATGTTCCCCACCGCCCACCGTGTTGCAATGCTGCTCTGGCGCCCCTTGGCGCTATTGCTCTTGCTGTGCATGGCGGATGCGGACCTCTTCGCTTCGGGCCTTCACTCCCCGCTCGCCACACCGCTCGCCACTGACTTCTTCCAACAGGTGGACAGTCCGGAGATCCAGCTGCCTTATCCGATCACCGACCCCGTGGTGCCGGGCGGCGAAAGCGGCAGCAGCATCAACCTGAACGATCCGGCGAACGTGAACCAGGAAGTGGTGTTCGATCCGGTAACGGGCAACTACATTTTGCAGAGCACCGTGGGCGAGGGCGACATCAATTACCGCCCTCCCATGAGCATGACCTTGGAGGAGTACATGCAGTACGACATGGAGAAGGCCATGGACTCTTACTGGCTGGAGCGGTTGGACGAGGAGACGGGCAGCGGCGACAAGGGGTTGATCCCGAAGATCAACATCAAGGGCGAAACCTTCGATCGGATCTTCGGCGGCAACCAGATCGAGATCAAGCCGCAGGGCAGCGCGGAGATCACCTTCGGTGTCAACATCAGCAAGACCGAGAACCCGCGCATACCCGTTGACCAACGGCGCATCACCACGTTCGATTTCGACCAGCGCATACAGCTCAACCTCACGGGCAACATCGGCGAGAAGCTGAAGATCAACACCAGCTACAACACCGAAGCCACCTTCGATTTCGAGAACCAGGTGAAGCTGGATTACACCGGCTACGAGGACGAGATCATCCAGAAGTTCGAAGCGGGCAACGTCAGCCTACCGTTGCAAGGGCAGTTGATCCAAGGCAGCCAGAGCCTCTTCGGGTTGAAGACGGAATTGAAGTTCGGGCGCTTGACGGCCACCGCGATCTTCAGCCAGGAGAAAGGCCAGCGCCGCAACGTGCAGGTGGCCGGGGGTGCGCAAACGAACACCTTCGAGATCAAGGCCGACGAGTACGAAGCGAACAAGTATTTCTTCCTCAGCTACTTCTTCCGCCAGAACTACGAGAACGCGCTGCGCACGCTGCCCACGGTGAACAGCGGCGCGCAGATAACCCGCATGGAAGTGTGGGTGACCAACACACGCAGCGACTACGAGGAGAACCGCAACGTGGTGGCCTTCACGGACCTGGGCGAGGATGCGCCCTATGTGAGCCCCGAGCTGCAAGGGATCATTACCGATGCCGGGGGCAGCAACGCGAGTAACAGCGCCAACAGCCTGTACGCTACCGTGAGCAGCAACGCGGCGGTGCGCGGGTTCATCGGTGCAACGCCGGCCTTGCAGGCGCTCGGGTTCCAAGCCAGCCGCCACTACGAGAAGCTCGAGAGCGCGCGCTTGCTGCAACCCAACGAGTACACGCTCAACGACCGCCTCGGCTTCATCGGTTTGAACCAGAGCCTCAACAACGACGAGGTGCTGTGCGTGGCCTTCCAGTACACGTTCCAAGGCCAGACTTACCAAGTGGGCGAGTTCAGCACCGATGGTATCGCACCACCGAACGCGTTGGTGCTGCGCTTGCTGAAAGCCACCGTCACCGACCCGCGCAACCAGCTGTGGGACCTGATGATGAAGAACGTGTACAGCCTGGGCGCGTTCCAGGTGAACCGCGACGATTTCCGGCTGGACCTGCTGTACAACAACCCGGCTACCGGGATCGATGGCAACTTCATACCGCGCGATCCCATCGCCAACAAGATCCTCATGCAGGTGTTCGCGCTGGACCGGTTGGACCAGCAGCTGGCGCCCAATCCCGATGGTCAGTTCGACTTCGTTGATGGTGCTGCGACGCTCGGTGGTACGATCAACACGCAGAACGGCCGCATCTTCTTCCCGGTGCTGGAACCGTTCGGCACCACGTTGCGCACCGCGTTGGACCCCAACGGAACGGTGGATCCGCTCATCCTCAACAGCATCGTCTTCCAGCAGCTGTATGACAGTACGAAGACCGCCGCGCAGAACCTGCCGGAGCTGAACCGCTTCAAATTGAAGGGCAGCTACCAGAGCGCCAGCAGCGATGTGATCAACCTCAACGCGGTGAACATTCCGCAAGGCAGCGTGGTGGTGACAGCGGGCGGTGTGCGCCTTACCGAGAACCAGGACTACACCGTGGATTACAATCTGGGCCGGGTGAAGATCATCAACCAAGGGATCCTGGAAAGCGGTACACCGATCAACATCAGCTTGGAGAGTAACTCGCTCTTCAGCATCCAAACGAAAACGCTGGCGGGCGCACGCTTCGATTTCCGTGCGAACAAGGACCTCACCATCGGCGGCACGATCATGAACCTGTACGAGCGTCCGCTCACCGCCAAGGTGAACGCGGGCGACGAGCCGATCCGCAACACGGTGGTGGGCCTCGATGCGGCGTGGAAGAAGGAGAGCAATCTCATTACGTCTTTGGTGGACAAGCTGCCCTTCTTCGCCACCAAGGAGATCAGTACGATCAACGCCAGCGCTGAGGGCGCTTACCTGATACCCGGCCACAGCCGCGCGATCGGCAACCAGGGCACCAGCTATATCGACGACTTCGAGGGCAGCGTGAGCACCATCGACCTGCGCACGCAGAGCCAATGGCAACTGGCTTCGACACCGCAGAACGTGCCGGACCTCTACCCCGAAGGCAGCGACTTCGGACTGAGCAACGGTTTCAAGCGCGCCAAGCTGGCGTGGTACGTCATCGACCCGCTGTTCTTCCGCGACAACAACCTTACACCGGGCGACATCAGCAACACCATGCAGAGCGATCACCGCATGCGCGAGGTGTTGGAAGAAGAAGTGTTCCCTGCGCGCGACCTGCCCAACGGTGTGCCCTTCAACATTCCCGTCTTCGACCTTGCCTACTATCCCAACGAACGCGGGCCGTACAACTACAACACGGCCGACCTGCTGCCCGATGGCCGTCTCGATTTCCCCGATGAGAACTGGGCGGGCATCACGCGGCGCATCACCACCACCGACTTCGAGGCGAGCAACATCGAGACCATCCAGTTCTGGGTGATGAACCCCTTCGATGGGAACGGCGCGCAAGGGAGCAACGACGACAGCGAGAACACCACCGGTGGCGATCTCTACATCGACATCGGCAACATCAGCGAGGATGTGCTGCGCGACAGTCGCAAAGGGTTCGAGAACGGATTGCCCAAGGATCCCGCCGACGGTGCGGCGAGCACCAGCCAGACCGCATGGGGCATCGTGCCCAACACGCAAAGCGTGGTGAACGCCTTCGCGATCACCACCACCAACACCAACAAGTACCAGGATGTGGGCATGGACGGCTTGGGCAAGCAGAGCGATGCGCTGATCCCCACCGAGAACGCGTTCCACACGCAATACCTCACGGACGTTGCAGCGGTCATCACCGACCCCAACGTCCTGGGCCGTTTCCAGGACGACCCCAGCGCCGATGACTACCGCAACTTCCGCGGCAACAACGTGAGCGGCGACATGCTGAACCGCTACAAGGACTTCAACAACACCGAAGGCAACAGCGTTACCGACGAGGACAGTCCGGAGGATTTCCCCACGCAGGCCACTACGCTGCCCACCAGCGAGGACATCAACCAGGACCAGAACCTGAGCGAGAGCGAGAGTTACTTCCAGTACAAGGTGAGCCTGCGTCCGCAGGACATGGTGGTCGGCCAGAACTTCATCACCGACCGCATACTCGGCAGTGCCCCCACGCCCAACGGCAACCGCCAGGTGTACTGGTACCAGTTCAAGATCCCCGTGCGTGCGCCCAACCGCCAGGTGGGTGGCATCCAGGACTTCCGCAGCATCCGCTTCATGCGCATGCACATGAAGGAATTCTCGCAGAACGTGGTGTTGCGCTTCGCGCGGTTGGAATTCGTGCGCGGCGAGTGGCGCAAATACCTGCTCGGCTTGGAGACGCCCGGCGATGGTCTCGGTGGGGATCCCTCGCAGACCACCTTCGAGGTGGCGGCCGTGAACATCGAGGAGAACGGCAGCCGCGTGCCCATCAACTATGTACTGCCGCCGAACATCGAGCAGGAAGTGGACGTGGCCAGCACCAATCTGCGCAGCCTCAACGAACAGAGTTTGCAACTGAAGACCTGCGGCCTGCGCGATGGCGATGCGCGCGCCGCCTTCCGCAATGTGGAGTTCGACATACGCAGCTACAAGAAGTTGCGCATGTACGTGCACGCGGAGAGCGGCGATCCCGCCAACCCGATCGCCTTCGGCGACGTGAGCGTGTTCATCCGCGTGGGCAACGACTTCGACCAGAACTACTACGAGTACGAGATCCCCGCCGTGCCCAGCCCGTTCAGCAACAACGATCCCTACAGCGTGTGGCCCGAGACCAACAACATGGAGATCGAGTTCGCCAAGCTGAACGACGTGAAGATCCAGCGCAACCAGGCGGGCGTGCCGGTGAACGAGCGTTACATGCAGATGGACGGCGATCGCCGCGTGTGGGTGAAGGGCAACCCGAACCTGAGCGAGATGCGCACCATCCTCATCGGTATCCGCAACCCGAAGAAGGACGGTGCTGAAGCCAATCCTTGGTCCAACGACAATGGCGCCGACAAGTGCGTGGAGGTATGGGTGAACGAACTGCGCCTCACCGACTTCGACCAGCACGGTGGCTGGGCGGCCTTGGCGCGGGTGAACACCACTCTGGCGGACCTGGGCACTTTGAGCGTGGCGGGCAACTACAGCACGCCATACTGGGGCAGCATCGACAAGAAGGTGAGCGAGCGCCAGCGCGAGACCAAGATGGGCATCGATGTGGCCGCGAACCTGGAGATGGGCAAGTTCCTCCCGGAGAAAAGCGGCATCAAGGTGCCCTTGTTCATCGGCTACAGCGAGAACGTGAGCAACCCGCAATTCGATCCGCTGAACCCCGACATTGAATGGGGCGACGCCACGCGCGCGCTCACCGCCGAACAGCGAAAGGCGCGGCTGAAAGAACTGCGGACCTATGAACGACGGCGCAGCATCAACCTCACCAACGTGCGCAAGGATCGCACAGCCGGCAAGAAGGAGCACAGTTGGGATGTGGAGAACCTGAGCGCCAGCTACGGCTATACCGATCGCGAGTTCCACGATGTGAACACCAGCTACGAGAACACCCGCACCTACCGTGGTTCGCTGGCGTACGTCTTCAGCCCCAAGCCCAAGGCGATCAAGCCGTTCGAGAAGGTCAGTTTCATCGGCAAGAGCAAGTGGGTGAAACTGGTGAAGGACTTCAACTTCAACCTCGGTTTCAAACAGCTCAGCGCACGCACCAGCGTGGACCGCAGCTATACCGAAAGGCTGGCCCGCCTCAACAGCGATGTGGTGAGCATCCCACCGGCGGCCACCTACAACAAGAACTTCAACTGGACCAGCCAGTACGGCTTCCGCTACGAGATCACCAAGAGCCTGAAGCTGGACTTCAACGCCAACAACAACGCGATCGTGGGCGAGCCCCCTGGCCGTGTGAACAGCAAGGACAAGGAGAACTATGAAGTGTGGAAGGACAGCGTGCTGCAAAGCGTCCAGAGCTGGGGGGAAGTCACGGGCTATGACCATACGGTGAACGTTACCTATCAATTGCCCTTCGACAAGCTGCCCCTCACCGACTGGATGACGGTGAACACCACGTATGGCGCAGGCTACCAGTGGGACCGTGCACCGCTGCAACAGGACACCTTGGGCCACACCGTGCAGAACAGCCAGAACCTGGCGATCAACGGCCAGCTCAACTTCGTGAACCTGTACAACAAGATCAAGTGGCTGAAGAAGATCAACGACAAAGGCAAAGGGCCGAAGCCCGGCGGTAATCGCGGCAAGGGCAACAAGGACGATAAGGCCGAAGGCAAGGACGAAGAGGACAAGGACAAGAAGGAACCCGGTACCGGGTTCAATCCGTTGGAAGCGCTCGCGCGGATCGTCATGGCCGTGCGCACGGGCAACATCACGTACAGCCAGAACAGCGGGATCCTCCTGCCGGGCTACGGCCAGTACACCAACGTGTTCGGCATGAGCCCCGGGTTCGATGCGCCGGGCTTCGGGTTCGTGTTGGGGCAACAGAATCACGACCTGAGCGGCGACGTGGTGCGCGACTTCGCCAGCGATGCGGCGGCCCGCGGTTGGTTGGTGCAGACACCGAGCATCTTCAACCCGTACACCACCACACGCACCGAAACGATCAACGCGCGCTTGAGCATCGAGCCGTTGAAGAGCCTGCGTATTGAACTCACGGCCAACCGCACCTTGAGCGAGAACCGCAGCAGCTTCTTCCGCTGGGACGATACCACGCAAGCGTACGTGAACGACAGCCCGCGCGAGTTCGGCAACTTCAGCACCACGATCATCACGTGGCGCACCACCTTCAGCAAGGACGATGACAACTTCGTGAACCAGGTCTTCGAAGAGATGCTGGCCAACCGCGCCATCATCAGCGCGCGCTTGGGCCCCGGCAACGAGGCCAGCGTGTTCGTGGCGGACAGCAACGCGTGGGACGGTTACTACGGCACCAACCAGGACGTCATCATCCCCGCCTTCCTTGCCGCCTACACCGGTGGCGATGCGAACAAGGTGGGCTTGAACCCCTTCAAGCGCACGCCGTTGCCCAACTGGGACATCACCTACGATGGCCTCACCAAGCTGGCGGCCTTCAAGAAGCTGTTCCGCACGTTCACCATCAACCACAGCTACAAGAGCACCTTCAACATTGGCACCTTCCAGACCAACCTGCTCTATGTACCCGGCAGCAACGTCCGCGATGCCGGCCAGAACTTCATACCGGAACGGCAGATCACGGTGGTAACGATCAGCGAGCAGATGCGGCCCTTCATCAACTTCGACGCAACGCTGCAGAACAGCCTCATCGCCAAGTTCGAGTACAACCGCGACCGCAACATCAGCCTCAGCATGAGCAATTACCAGCTCACCGAGGTGCGCGGCAAGGAATACGTGGTGGGCACAGGTTACCGCTTCAAGAACGTGAAGTTCCCCGTGCGCATCGGCGGCGAGCGGATCAAGAGCGATCTGAACCTGCGCATCGATCTGAGCCTGCGCGAGAACAACACGGTGATCCGCAAGATGCAGGAAGACCAGAACCAAGTGACGGCCGGCCAGAACATCACCTCGATCAAGTGCAGCGCGGATTACGTCATCAACCAGAAGCTGAACGTGCGCGCCTTCTATGAGAAGGTGATCAACAAGCCGGTGATCAGCACCAGCTTCCCGAGCAGCAATACCAACATCGGCATCAGCCTGCGGTTCACGCTCACCCAGTAGCGCCAACCTCTACATTCGCCACGAGCGTTCAGGAAGGCTGCCGCACTGCGATCCCGAGGGCACATACCTGCATCTACAACATCTCCACAACCACTACCATGACCTTCCCCGCCGAACTCAAGTACACCAAGGACCACGAGTGGATCCGCATTGAAGGCGACACCGCAACGATCGGCATCACTGAATTCGCGCAGAGCGAACTGGGCGATATCGTCTTCGTGGACATCGGCACCGTGGGCCAGGACCTGAAAGCGGAGGCGGTGTTCGGCACCGTGGAAGCCGTGAAGACCGTGAGCGATCTTTTCATGCCCGTTAGTGGTACCGTGCTGGAGGTGAACCCTGCCTTGGACAGCGATCCCGCCAGCGTGAACAAGGATCCATACGGCGCTGGCTGGATGGTGAAGGTGAAAATGAGCAACCCCGGCGAAGTGGCTGGCCTGCTCAGTGCTGACGCCTACCAAGCGGTCGCGGGTTGAGCGGTCATCGCAAGGTTCCCGTGCTGAAGATCTTCCGCTGGGCGCTCTTGTGGGCGCTCTGCATCCTAGTGCTCTGCCTCATCCCCGGCAGCACCTTGCCCGAGTGGGATTGGTTCTCGCTGCTCGATCTCGATAAGCTCGTTCATGCCGGCATGTTCGGTACCCTCACCGTGCTGCTCGCCGATGCGCTCCGCAAGCGCGACGGGCTTTCGCGCTACGTGCTGATGGCTTTTTTATTGAGTGTTACGTACGGCATTGCCACCGAATTGATGCAGGGATTGGAGGCGATGGGCCGGCGCACGGATCCCGGCGATGTGGTGGCCAACACGATCGGCGCGTTGATCGGCGTGTTGTACGTGCGCTGGCGCGAAGGCCGAAAGAAACCCGTGCTGCCCTTCGCCTTCCTGCGCTGACCCGTGATCTCCTTCTTCCCTTTATGACCCTCTCCTTTGGCTAGGGCAGGGTGAGGCCTAAATGATCATCCCCGCAGCCACCGTCTCGTTCGTGCTCTCATCAATGAGGATGAGGCTGCCGGTGTAGCGGTTGCGCTGGTACTTGTCGAAGTGCAATGGAACGGTGGTGCGCAGTTGCACGCGGCCGATGTCGTTCATGCGGATCGTCTGGTCGCCCTCGGCCTTGTGCAGGCTGTTGATGTCCATGCGGTACTTCACTTCCTTGATCATGCAACGGGCTTCGCGGCTGTTGTGCTTCAGGGTGTACTTGCCGTTCGCCTGCAACGGACGCTCATTGAACCAGCATAGCATCACGTCGATCTCCTGGCTGCTCTCCGGAATGTTGTTGGAGCCGACGATCATGTCGCCCCGGCTGATGTCGATCTCATCGGCGAGGGTCATCACCACGCTCTGTGGTGCGAAGGCTTCCTCCAGCTCGCGCTCGCCCAAGTTGATGCTCTTGATGGTGCTTTGGAAACCGCTCGGCAGCACATGCACGGCGTCGCCCTTCCGGAACACGCCACCTGCAATGCGCCCGGCGAAACCACGGAAGTCGTGGTGCTCATCGGTCATAGGGCGTACCACGTACTGCACCGGGAAACGGCGGTCGATGTGGTTGAGGTCGCCTGCGATGTGGATGTTCTCCAACAGGTACATCAGCGTCGGGCCATCGTACCAGCTCATGGCTTTGCTCCGGTCCACTACGTTGTCGCCCTTCAAGGCGCTCACAGGGATGTACCGGATGTCCCGCACTTCCAGCTTGCTGCTGAAATCCTCCAGTTCCTGCTGGATACGGTTGAAGACGGCTTCATCGTAGTCGACCAGGTCCATCTTGTTCACGCAGAACACGATGTGCGGGATGCCCAGCAGGGAAGCGATGAAGCTGTGGCGGTTGGTCTGTTCCTGGATGCCTTTGCGAGCATCCACCAGGATGATGGCAAGGTTCGCAGTGCTTGCACCGGTAACCATGTTGCGGGTGTACTGGATGTGGCCCGGCGTATCGGCTATGATGAACTTCCGTTTGGGCGTGGCGAAGTAGCGGTAGGCCACATCGATGGTGATGCCTTGCTCGCGCTCGGCACGCAGGCCATCGGTGAGGAGCGAGAGGTCCACGTCGCCGCTACCGCGCTTTGCGCTTGCGGCTTCCACCGCTTCCATCTGGTCCTCGAAGATCTGCTTTGTGTCGTACAGCAAACGCCCGATGAGCGTGCTCTTCCCATCGTCCACGCTGCCCGCCGTAGTGAAACGGAGCAGGTCCATGTTGAGGTAGCCTCCTTTGGTTGGGGCGGGAAATTTCCCGCCCGTACTTTGATCGTTCATTTTCTGATCGTCTGATTTTCTGATCGCTGGATCGCCTGTTCAGAAGTACCCTTCCTTCTTCCTGTCCTCCATCGCCGCTTCGCTGCGCTTGTCGTCCATGCGGCTGCCGCGCTCCGTTACGCGCGATGAAGCCACTTCTTCGATGATCTGCTCCAGCGTGCTCGCCGGGGAATCCACCGCGCCGGTGCAGCTCATGTCGCCGATGGTGCGGAAGCGAACGCGCTTCATGTAGGGCTTCTCCTCCGGCTTCAAACGCATGAACGAACTGTTGGCGTAGATCACGCCGTCGCGGTTGAACACCTCGCGCTCGTGGCTGAAGTAGATGCTGGGGATGGGGATGTTCTCCATCATGATGTACTGCCACACGTCCATCTCCGTCCAGTTGCTGATCGGGAACGCGCGGAAATGTTCGCCCGTGCGTTTGCGGCCGTTGTAGATGTTCCAGAGCTCGGGGCGCTGGTTCTTCGGGTCCCATTGGCCGAACTCGTCGCGGTGGCTGAACACGCGCTCCTTGGCGCGGGCTTTCTCCTCATCGCGGCGGCCGCCACCGATGGCGCAATCCACCTTGTATTTCTCCAGGCTGTCCAGCAGCGTAACGGTCTGCAGCTTGTTGCGGCTGGCGTAGTAGCCCGTCTCTTCCTGCACGCGCCCACTGTCGATGCTCTCTTGCACGCTGCCGACCATCAACTGCGCGCCATGTTCTTTCACGAGTTCATCGCGGAAGGTCATGGTCTCTTCGAAGTTGTGGCCTGTGTCCACGTGCAGTAGGGGGAAGGGCACCTTGGCAGGATGGAAGGCCTTGCGCGCGAGATGGAAGCACACGATGCTGTCTTTGCCGCCGCTGAACAGCAGCACGGGACGTTCGAACTGGGCCGCTACTTCCCGCAGGATGTGCATGCTCTCGCTTTCCAGTTCCTTAAGGTGTGTGAGACGGTATGAATGCATGGTGTCAGTTCCGCGATAGGCGCGGTGCGATGAAGTTGTACAGTTCGTTCACGGTATCGGTTTCACTGCGGCCGTCCGTCTTCAGTCGGATCGCCGGTGCAACAGGGGGCTCGAAGGGGGCGCTGATGCCGGTGAAGTCCTTCACCTCGCCTTTGCGGGCTTTGGCGTACAGGCCTTTCACGTCACGGGCCTCACAGACCTCCAGGGGGGTGTCCACGAACACCTCCAGGAAATCCTCCTCGCCGATGATGCCCTTGGCCAGATCGCGGATGGCGATGGTGGGGCTCACGAAGCAGCAGATGGTGACGATACCTTGCTGTGCGAAGAGCTTCGAGACCTCAGCAATACGGCGGATGTTCTCCGTGCGGTCACCCTCGCTGAACCCGAGATTGTTGTTGATGCCCGTGCGCACATTGTCGCCATCGAGCACCGTGGTGAAGCGGCCTGCGGCGTAAAGCTGTTTCTCAAGTGCCAGTGCGATGGTGCTCTTCCCGCTTCCGCTCAGGCCCGTCATCCAGATCACGCAGCCGCGTTGCTCCAGCATGGACTCCTTGTCCGTGCGCGTCAGCATGCGGTGGAAGACCGGGTGGATATGTGCCGGGGTAGGCATGGTTTGCGGGCGCGAAGATGCCCTCTATCGGGCGAGGGAGGCAAGGGGTGGGGTTATCGTATTGCTAACGGGGGCCGAGGAAAACGTCGGCATCGCGCCGGAAAGAGGTGCAGAACGCCCTTGCACCGGCATTGTTCAGGTGCGAACTGTTTTTGAAGTGATCATCGGGCAGGGGCATCTTGGCATAGTTGAAGATGTGCAGGTTGGGGTGGCGCTTTTCCAAACCAGCAAAGAGGGCCGTGATCTCGTCGTAATTGGCGATGCCTTCCACCTCGCTGGCGTGCTGGGGCGTATACACCAGCAGGACGGGCCGGTCCGGTCGGCTTGCCACCAGTTCCTCGAACCGTGCGATCCGTTCGGCCGGGCCGGTGAAGAGCAGTTGCAGGTCGAGACCCTGTAAGGCACGTCGCTCATCAACGGACACGCCTTTCTTCAGGTCGTTGAGCTTCGATACGATGGCCGACCGTTTGCCGATGTCGATGTAGCGGGCCGTAAGCTGGTTTGCGAATACCTCCCTGCTCGGCACAAGGTCCATCAGCATGGCGCCCCGTACGAGCTGCTTGTTCTTGCTGTTCTTTTCCCGGGCTGAGTAGCGCAGGTAATCCTGGTAGCTGCCGAAGTAGCGGAGGCCGGAGAGTTCGTACCGCACTTCCCAACGCCCCATGCGTTTCATGTAGTCCTTCACCCCAGGGAGGTCGAGGTTGGGTACGAAGGTGGCGGCGTTCACCGTGTGCATGGGAAGGTTCACGAAGAAGCGGTGGTTGAACTCGACAACGATGGCCGTGTTGCGCGGCTTCGCCAGTTCCACCTCCATCAGGAATCCGATCACATCGAAGTTGCATTTCTCCATGGCGTAGTTGTACACGCCACTGCCGAGCGAGTCGGGGATGAACGCACTGCGCGCCTTGCTGCTGCCGAACACCGGTATCTCATTGGGGTCGGTGCTTTCGAACAGGCGGCGCACTTTGCCTTGGTTCGAGTGTTCCACCTTGAAAATCACATAACGCGTGAACAGCGCGTCGAACAGCAGCGCCACCGTCGCGAAGGCGACCAGGAACAGGATGGAGTTGCGGATCAGGGTTCGCATGGCTCAGAACTGGAAGTAGATGAACTGGTTCTGCGCATCGGTGCCCAACAGGAAGATCAGGACCAACATGCCCACCACGTAAAGCCAGTTGTACTTGAAACGCAGCTGCCGGTTGAAGAGGGCCGTGCACATGGTGAGGCCGATGAGGACAAATCCCATCGCCATTTCGGCGAAGAAACCGCTCTGAAGTTCAGCGGCGCTGACACGGAAGTCGGTGAAGATGTGCGCGATTATGGCGAAGGCGTCGTGTACATCCGCAGCGCGGAAGAAGATGCTGAAGAACACCACCAAGTGCAACGTCCATACTGACCAGAGCACCTTCCCGAAACGTGATTTGTTGAACGGCTTCAACCACTTGATCGCCGCAAAGCGGTACTGCCCCACTACGAACACGCCGTTCAACAAGCCGAAGATCAGGAAGTTCCACGAGGCCCCGTGCCAGAAGCCGATGAGCACGAACACGGCCACCGTGATCAAACCGGCCGCCCATCGCGGCTTGCCCGCTGCCCAAGGCTTGAACACATAGTCGCGCACCCAGGTAGTGAGGCTGATGTGCCACTTGCTCCAGAACTCGCCGAGGTTGCCGCTCCACACAGGCCGATCGAAATTCTCCATGAGCCGGATGCCCATGAGCCGCGCCGATCCAAGGGCGATATCGGTGTAGCCGCTGAAGTCGCAAAAGACCTGAACGCTGAACATGAACGCTACCACGTAGTACTGCAAGCCCGTGCCACTGGGCACATGCCCGAAGAGCTGGTCCACGAAGACGGCCAGGTTGTCCGCTACCACCACCTTCTTGAAGTAGCCCAAGAGGATCTTGTTGATCGCGTAGCGCACATCCTCCGGTTCCAGCGGCGGTGCGTTGCGCAGTTGCGGGATCAAACGCCCTGCGCGCTCGATGGGTCCCGCCACCAATTGCGGGAAGTACATCACGTACAGGGCGAAGATGCCCAGGTGCTTTTCGGCTGGCTCCCGCTTGCGGTAAACCTCGATCGTGTAGCTCAGTGACTGGAAGGTGTGGAACGACAAGCCGATGGGCAGCAGCATGCCCAGGTCAGGCACTCCGTATCCAAAGCCGAGGTCGCGGAACACTTCGCCTATGTTGTAGTTGAAGAAGTTCCAGTACTTGAACACGGCCAGCACGCCCAGATTGGCAACGATGCTGGCGATCAGCCAGCCTTTGCGGCGGCGTCCTTCCGAGCCTTCGATCAGCAGGCCGGAGAAGTAATCGACAAGAATGGTGAACGCGAGGATGAGGATGTAGACCGGCACGAAAGCCATGTAGAACCAACAGCTCGCGCCCAACAGCATCACCCACCGGTACTGCTTCGGCAGCAGGTGGAAAGCCACCAGCACCAATGGCAGGAAGAGCAGGTACTGGAAGGAGTTGAAGAGCATGGCGACTTACGATCGTTGTTCGAGAAGCGCGTTCAACTCTTGTACGTGCGCATCGAGCAAGCTGTCCCAGCCGAGATCGCGCATGGCTTTCCTGCGGCTCTCATCGCGCATGCGTTCCCATGCCGCGCGATCGGTAAGCAAGGTGTCGATGCGTGCGATCATGCCTGCTGCATCATCGGCGAGCATCACCTCGATGCCGTCGGACAGGTCGAGGCCTTCGGCGCCTATGCTGGTGGTGGCGCAAGGCAGTCCGCGATAGAGCGCGGTGACGACCTTCACCTTGGTGCCGCTGCCGAAACGGAGAGGTGCGATGAACACGCGGCTCTGTTGGTACAACGGCTCCAGATCGTCAACAAAGCCCAGCAGCTCGGCACCGCTGCACGCTGACACCGCTGCTTTCAATTCCTCGTCGGCGCCTTTGCCCACGATCTTGAGGCACAGGTCCGGGTGCTTCTTTTTCAGGGAAGGGAACACATCGGATACGAACCATTTCAGGCCATCGGCGTTCGCGGGCCAGCTCAACGTTCCAACATAGAGCAGCGCTTTCCCGGTGCGATCGAAGTCGAGCACGGGCGCATGCAACCCACTGTCATCACCCAGATGGTAGGTGGTGCGGAATTTCTCTTCGGGCACGCCGAGCGGCACAAGTTCCTCTCGGTCGTTGGGCGCGGCGAACACCAGATCCGCTGCTTTGCATGCGGCGATCTCAAAGCGCTTCACACGCGCTGCTTCAATACGCAGCACCAGCTTCTCCGCCATGTTCTTCGCAATGCTCAACGATCGCTGCCACATGACGAATTCGGCATTGTGTTGGTGCAGTGCAACTTTCAATGAAGCTTCTGCTGGTACGTATTGCGCCATTTCCAGATGGTCGATCAGCACGATGTCGTGATTCGGAAGCGTGGCCCTCACGGCGTTGCGCAGCTCGGGGCTGTCGTTGCGGTAGCAATTGAGCGTGGGGCTCAGCACCAAGCTCTTCAGGAAGTTCACGGCCGAGCGCGGCCGATCCATGCCCGCGCCGAGATACCCGGCGAGCGCAACGTTGTTGCGCATTTCGGTTTCGTAGTTCCTGTCGTTGTTCTTGAGCAGGGTGAAGAGCGTTACATCGAAGTGGGCACTGAGATGCTTGAGCATCCGCCAACTCTTGATCACGCCGCCGCTCACGGGCGGGTAAGGCAATTGGTTGGTGAGGAAGAGCAGCCTCGGCTTCATCGATCACACCGCACGCCGCCAGTTGTAACGCAGTGCGCGGAAAAGCCCGAGTCGTTTCTCGCCTTTGCCCTTGCCGAGCCCGAAGAAGGGCAGAGGCCTTTCCATGTTCTTGTTCGTCACCACATCTATCTCCCCCAATTGGCCATTGGAACGCGCCAAGGTGATCCCCTCCAGCGACCCGATGCTGGTGACACCTGGTTCGCACACCACCAGTAAACGATCGGCTGCGGCCGAAAGCCCTTGGCGGGTCGCCAGCAGATCGGCGGGCGGGCCGAGCGTAATGACGTGCGCATATCCGTCGATGTTCAACCCAGCGGACCGCTCGACCATATCAAGACCCGGGACCGCTGTGCTCTTCTTCTTCTTCTTGCCACCCGGCATCCCGGCATCCACGAAAAGGGTCTTGGAACCACGGTGCGCCAGCATGCCGGCCAGCATCATCGCCACGGATCGCGCTCCCTCATCCGTACCCGCGCCCACCACCAGCGTCCGGTTCAAGCCACTCGTTGCCTCGTTCTCGATGAAGGCGGCGAGTTTCGCCACTTCAGCGTAGGTATGCGATCGCGGATACTCGATCAGCTTGCCCGGATCGGTAAGAGCGGTGAAGGGGATGCTACCCACGAACCGTGTATCGGGAAGTGCTTTGGTGATGTCACGCGGTCCTTGTATCCGGTCGCTCAACAAGCTCTTGCCTACAAGGTAGCCGAGCGGGATCATGAAGCTGAGCAGGAAGGCGACGATGAACAGGATCTTCAGGTTGGGGAAAACAGGTTCCTGGCTCGTGATGTATGCAGGTGTGGTCACCTTCACTTCCGGTTCCAAGGAGGAGCGTACGATGCGCATGTTGGCACTGCGCAAAACGAGGTCGGTGTACAAAGCCTCGATCACGCGTTGGTCGCGTTGTTTGTCGCTCAGGGTGCGTTCGTTGCGTGGCACATCGCTCTCTTGGCTCTTCATGCGCGCCAAGCGTTCATTCACGTTCGTTAGGCGCAGGTTGTTGCTGGCTTCGAACCCCTCCACCGATCCGAGGATGTTCTGCCTCTGCTGCTCCATCTGGCGCACCATGCGCTCGTAGTTCGGGTTCGCCGTTTTGCGCTCCTGCTCCAGCAAGGTGATGTCGGTCTGCAGGGCAACGAGCCGCTCGGTCATCTCGTTCAGGATCTCGTCCTGTATACCGAAGGCTTTCGGGCTTATGGGCTTGTCGCCCTTGGTGCCTTTGCCCAGCAGCGCGCGCAGGTAGTCGTAGTACTTGGCCTTCACCAGAAGGTCTTGCCTTTCACGCTCCAGATCGGCACTTCGCTCCAACAGAAGGATGGTCTCGTGGTTGAGCTGCGTGATGCCCTCGGCAGTAAGGAACGCCTGCACGCTGTCGCTACTGGAGGTCAGAGACGAGGAATTCCGCGCCAATTCCTCCTCCATGTGGCGGATGGTGCGGTCGAGCATTTGCCGCCGGTCGTTCATGTGGCGCTCCACGTAGGTGAAGCCGATGGCGTTGAGCACATCCACGATCTTCTGGTTGGGGGCGCCGGTCAGCTTCAGGTTCACCGTACTGGCCTCGGCTTCCACCAGCTCGGTTTCCACCGAACCGATCAACTCGAGCGTTACCGCGTTCGGATCGCGCAGCATGAAACCATAGGTGGTTTCCTTCAACGCTTCAATGTTCTTCTCCTTGCCGGGCCGGAGCGTCACGCGCACGCGCACGCTGTCCAGTTCGAACCACTGCCCCCATTTCTCGCTGCGGTCCACATCGATCTCACGGTCCTCGAGCCCGTATTCACCTTCCCCCTCCAAGTGGAAGGTCGAATCATCCACAACGGAAACATAGAAGGGAATACCCATGGGGAAACGAACGGGCCGGGGCAAGCGCGTGCTGTCCACTTGCACCAGAAGCGGTGTGCCCTTGTACAGTTCGCGGTCGAGTATGCCTTTCTCCAAGTATTGGATCGTGAGGCCGAGACGCTCCACCACTTTTCGCATCACCGGCTGGCTGGTGATGAGGATCTTCTCATTGACGTAGTAGTTCTTGTCGGTGGATTCGGCCCGCTGCATGGGCTGCACCATGCGGTTCGGATCGTCGTACCGCATGGGGGTTTCGATCAGTATGCTCATGCTGCCCGTGTAGGAAGGCTGCACGGCCAGAACGATGAAGACCACCACGGCCAGTAGTGCGACGAACGAGACCAGCACCAGCGGCCAAGCGCGCAGGTAGCGCTTCACGAAAGCCTTGAGGTCGGTATCCTCCAAGGTGTTGCCCTGCGGAGGTTGGGGCGTTGAGGTGATCATCGTGTAAGCACGGCATAAACGCTGACGATGGACACCAGCAGCGTGAGGACATTGAGCACCAACCCCGGATCGCGCCCGGTGAACTTGCGCCGCTTCAACGGGTCGATGATGACCACGTCGTTCGGCTGGAGGTAGAAGTTCTTTCCGGCCAAGGTTTTCTCATCGTTCAGGTCCAGATGGTACAAGTGGTTACCGCCGTCGCGCGTCCGCACCACGCGCACGCGCGATCGGTCGGCCAGCACGCTCAGATCGCCGGCCGAAGCCAATGCTTCCAGCACGTTCACGCGCTCGTTGTACATCGGGTAGCGTCCCGGCCGTCCCACTTCCCCCAGCACGCTCACATTGAAGTTGAGCAGGAAAACCTTCACCGAGGGGTCGGAATACACGTTGTTGGCCTGCTTGCGCACGGCTTCTTGCGCGCCCTCCAACGTAAGCCCACCCACTTCGACCTTGCCGATCACGGGCAGGTCCACTTCGCCACCGCTGCTCACGGTAAAGCCGATGAGGTATGGGTGAAGCACGGCTTGGTTGACACGTTCGTCCTCTTGACGGATGCCCTCTTCCAACGCCCGCGTGAGCTGGTTGTGGTCGATGGCTACGGAAATGATGTCGCCGCTCTGCAGGGTGAGCGGGCTGGATGTGGCCTCATAGGTGTGATCCACCAGCGCTTCGGCGGGTTTGGCCGCATCCTTGTCCTGCAGCAGCACCACCCTTCTGTTGCTGACACAACTGCTCATCCCGATCAGCAGGAGCACCATTGCGGCCATGGCCGTGGTACTCATCCTTCCGATCGCGGCACTGCCGGCTGGTTCTCTCTTCGGGTGCATGATGATCTCTTGGCCGCCCAGTAGGCGATCGGCAGGCGCAGGGGGGCAAGGTAGGTGCGCCTTTCGGGGGCTTCGTCCCGCCCAACGCCTGCGAAAGTCACAGCCCATTGTGTATGGTACCGGGGTTGTCGAACAGCGGGGCAGCCCTGTCGAAAATGCACCGTCATTAACATGAGCGCGGTGAAACTTTCGCTGCAAGCGTGCTCCCGAACTGGACTTCGGGGGCAACGTGGGGATAGTTTCGCCGCGCGTGGTGAAGTAGCTGGAAGAATGGCACGGTACGAACGATACATCTATCTCTTTATAGAGCTTGTTGCGCTGTTCGTGGCGTACCTGATCGCCACGCAGTTCGCTTTCGAGAGCTTGGAGCCCGCGCGCCGCGGCCCATTGAAGCTGCTGCTGGTGTGCATGGTATTGCTGTGGACGATCATTTCGTTGATCGGTGCTTTCCGGCCCATGGACCGCCGGATCAGCCGGAGCATATTGCTGAAGGACATATTGGTCGCCTGGTCGGGCTTCCTGCTGGGATCGTTGGTGCTCGACTACCTCCTTGGCGATGACCACATGCACCGCCGGTTCATACCCATGCTGGCGGGCTTGTTCCTGGTTTTCGCAGCCTTCACGCGGCTGGCCATCATCACGGGCATCCGCATGTACCGCGCTCGTGGTTACAACTTCAAGCGCATCGTGGTGGTGGGCAGCAACCAAGTGTCGGAACGTTTCCTTCAGGAGATCGGCAACCACGAGGAGTACGGGTACAGGCTCATGGGCCGCTTCCGGCTGGATGATCGTCCGGTCGGGGCATTGGAGTTGGACGGGTTCGATCGTTTTGTGATGGAGAACAAGGTGGATGAGGTGTACATCGCGGCCCAACGCCTGGACGAGAGCGTAACGAGCATAGTGCGGTTCTGCGCGATGAAGGATATCGCCGTCAGCTTCTTGAGCGAATTGGTGGATCAGTTGAACCGGAGCGATCTGCGGATGCACTTGGACGGCAACGGGGCCACGGCCTTGATCAAGCTCGACCCGTTCAAGTACCGCAACGCGTTCGACCGCACTGCCAAGCGAAGTTTCGATCTGCTCTTCAGTTCCTTGGTGATCCTCTTGCTCATGTCATGGCTCTATCCCATCGTTGCCATTCTCATCAAGCTCAGTTCGCGTGGGCCGGTGCTGTTCGTGCAGCAGCGCACCGGCATCCTCAACCGGCCTTTCGGCTGTATGAAGTTCCGCAGCATGCGCATGAACAGTGACGCCAACGTGAAGCAGGCCAGCAAGGGCGATCCGCGCATCACGCGCATCGGTGCTTTCCTGCGCAGAAGCAATTTGGACGAGATGCCCCAGTTCTTCAATGTGTTCCTCGGGCACATGAGCGTGGTGGGCCCACGGCCGCACATGCTGGCGCACACGGATCAATACGCTGAGCTCATCGATCCTTACATGGAGCGTCTGTGGTTGAAGCCGGGCATAACCGGGTTGGCGCAAGCAAAAGGCTACCGCGGCGAAACCAAGGAACTCTACATGATGGAGCGCCGCGTGGAGGAAGACCGGAACTATATCTACAACTGGTCGTTCATGCTCGATCTGCGGATCGTGTGGCAGACCATCTGGAACACCCTCACTTTGCAGAAGCAAGGTTTCTGATCGGTGTTCCGAACATGGCAGGCATAGGAGGGGGTGGCGGCCAAGGCCGCAAGGAGGTCGCCAAGGGTGGTGGCATTGCGTTCGCGTACCGGTTGCTGGGGCTGGCCCTCACGTACGGGCTCATGACGTTGATCGCACGGCGCTACGGTGCGGACGCCAACGGCTACTACAACCTTTTCACGGCGTGGATGGCGGTGCTCAGTGTGGTGGCCACCCTGGGCCTCAGCGCCAGCAACGTGCGCTCGGTAGCGGAATACCGCGCGAAGGGTGAGTGGGGCAAGTTGCGCCCCTTGCACAACGGTGTGCTTAAAGTGGTGATCGTGGTGGGCGTGCTGATGGGAGCCGTTCTTTTCTGCTTGCGCCTGCTTGCGCCACTGGACGGGCCTTGGAGCGCCTTGTCGAGCGCACCGGTGGTGATCATGGCATGTGCCCTTCCGTTCGCGGCCTTGCTCTTGGTGAACGTTGAGTTCATCCGTGGTAGCAAACGCATCGCGATCTCCGAACTATTGCGCTCACCGGCGGTGCTGGCGATAGCGTTCATCGGTGTTGCCCTTGTGCCCGGCGGCGTTCGCACACCCAGCGTCATGCATGCGATCGGCTTCGGGGTGTGCGCGCTGATCTCGCTTGTTGTCGTGCGTCGTTGGTTGTGGAAAGTCGAAAAGCAGAACCAACCCATGTACACACCGGTGGACATGCGCGAGCACCTCACCATGGCCTTGCCCATGATCATCACCTCGTTGGTCACTTCGCTCAATGGCCGATTGGATACCATCATGCTGGGATGGTACGCGGTGCCTGCAGTGGTGGGGATCTACGGTACGGCGGTGAAGATCTCCATCGCCACCGAGTTCGTGATCAGCAGCATGAAGACGATCACCATGCCCAAGATCGCCGAGCAGTTCCATGCCGGGAAGCACGATGAACTGAAGGACACGATCCACTTCTCCAGCGGCGTGATATTCTGGCTGACGGTTCCGGTCACCATCATCCTGCTCATCTTCCCTTCATGGATCCTTTCGATCGTCGGGCCCGGCTTCGAGCAAGGCGCAACGGTGCTGCGGATCATGGCCGTGGCGCACTTCGTGAGCGCGGCCAGTGGCATGGTGGGCGCCTTCATGAACATGACGGGCAACCAGAAGGTCTTCACGCGCATCGTGGTGGTTTCCGTGCTGCTCAACCTCTTCCTCAACATGTACCTGATGCCACGCTATGGAATGGAAGGAGCGGCCTGGGCATCGGCCGTCGCGCTATCGCTTTGGAACATCGCCGGGGCGGTCTACATAAAGCGCAAGCACGACATCAACATGTTCTATTGGCCGACCATCGGGAAACACCGCACCGCGCATGCTGCTGAAGGTGAATAGCGGAGAAGTTCGTGTGCCGGACATCGTGCTGATCGGCGCGGCCAAGAGCGGCACCACCAGTGTGGCCCATCAACTGCGCATGCATCCGCAGGTGTACCTGCCAGTGGCCAAGAAAGAGCCGCACTACTTCGCCTTCGCCGACAAGCCCCCCGAGTATTCCGATGCCTCGTTCGCGCGCACCATCGTGTGGCGGTGGAAGGACTATACGGCCTTGTACCAAGGAGCGCGCGCCGATCAGCACGTCGCCGATTGCAGCACATCCTACCTGTACCGGCACGGTATCGCCATCGCGCACCTGCAGCGGATCTACGGCGATCGTGCGGCGGAACTGCGGATCAGCTGTGTGTTGCGCGATCCGGTGGAGCGCGCCTATTCGCACTGGCTTTATCTGGTGCGGAACGGATACGAGCAATTGCCGTTCGAGCAGGCGATCGCACCGGAGAACATCGCGTTGCGCCGAGCGCAGCGTTGGGGTTTCGACTACCGGCAGTACGGCCTTTACGCCGAGGCGGTGCAGGCGTTCAAAGCCGTCTTCCCGCACATCAGGGTATTCCTCTTCGAGGACCTGAAAAACCCCCAACGCATGTGGGATGAGCTCTGTGCGTTCAACGGCCTCGACCTGTCGCAGGTGCAGGATGTGCAGGCAAATCCCGGTGGCGTTCCGAAGAGCAAATGGCTGGTTCACATGCTGCGGCGCGGGAAGTTCCTACGCAAGCTCAGTCACCTTGCGCCGGACCGGTTGCGGGGTATGCTCCGATCGGGCCGCGACAGCATGATGAAGCAGGCGCTCGATCGGCCGGAGATGCCGGCCGCTGCGCGGGCGGAGTTGAACGCTTTCTATCGCGCCGACGTGGACCGCTTGTCGGTGATCATCGGACGCGACTTGTCCCGTTGGTGCAGCAAATGAGCGGGCCCGCATTGCCACAGGTGTTGTTCGTGGGCACGGCCAAGGCCGGTACCACCACGATCGAACGCGCACTATCGCAACATCCCGCCATCGGTCTACCACGGAAGGAGACCTTCTTTTTCGATCACGAGCACATGGGCGGCGGACGACTGCCCTACCCGCAACAGCGGCATGTGCATACGGTGGTGAGCAGCGAAGCGGAATACCGGGCGCTCTATGCCGGGTTCGCCGGGCGCACATGTTTGGAAGTCGGCACCGGTTACCTCTATCATAATGCAACGGCCGTTCCGCGCATCAAGCAGGTGCTTGGGGATGCAACGCGCATCGGTATCGTGTTGCGCGATCCGGTTGAGCGCACCTGGAGCAGCTACATGCACTTCGTGAAGGATCTGCACGAACCGCTCGACTTCCGCGCAGCGTTGGCTGCCGAAGACGAGCGCAAGGCGGCCCACTGGGACTTCATGTGGCACCATCTGGCGATGAGCCGTTATGCCGACCAGGTGAAGGCCTACACCGATGCCTTCCCATCAACGCGCGTGTTCTTTTTCGAAGACCTACGGAACGATCAGCACGCATTCCTGCGCGACGTGTGCACCTTTACAGGTGTGGATCCCACGTTGCTGCCCGTTGATCTTGAAGCGCACAATCCAAGTGGTGTGGCCAAGAACAAGGTCCTGCAGAAGCTCATCACGCGCGAGAACCCGCTCAAGAGCTTGGTGCGGCCCATCGCCCGGTTGCTGGTGCCGCGTGAGAAGCTGAAGCAAGCGCGCAAGTACATGAAGAGCCGCAACCTCGAGCGCGGCGAAGGCCTTCCACCGGAGGACCGGGCTTGGTTGAAGGAACAGTTGCACACCGACGTGAAGACCCTTGGTAACCACCTGAACCTCGACCTCTTCGCCAAATGGAACTGGTGAGTACGGCACCTGCATTGGCCCTGCCTGTACGGCATACCCGAACAACACTGGTGGAAGGTGGTGTGGGCTGGTGGTTACGCACCGGGTTCTTGTGCGGGTTGATCGTGATCACGTGCCGGGTGTTCGCCGTCAGCCACTTGCTGGAGATCATCGGGGTGGTTGAGGGCCTCAGCTCAGCAGTCTTCGTGGCTTGGGCGGGGTGGCGTCTGCTCGAGCGTTGGTTGCTCAACGACTGGAAAGTCACGGGCCTCGAGATCTACTGCATCGCGCTCGCGTTCGTGCCTTTGTGGAGCGCGATCAATGCGCAACGCGTTTTCGGGCAGCCTGTGATCTACGGGTTGGTGGCCTTCAAGGACTTCTATCTCTTTCTCGGCGCGGTGCACACCTACCGGCTGTTGCGCCAAGGCTACTTCACGCTGAAGCAATTGGAACTGGCGTTCCTCATCGTTGCATGGACGGCGGTAGCGTACTTCTACTTCGCCTCGTTGTTCATCGATCCCGGTCCTTGGCTCGATACGCCGTTGGCCGGGGCGAATGAGATCAAGGGGGCTGGCGCGTATTACCGGTTCAACATGATGATCATCTTCTTCGGTGCCATTTATTACACGGCGCGGGCGTTCCTGCGACAGCAGTGGATCTACTTGTTGCACGCGCTCGTCTTCATGTCCTATGTGATCTTCTTCCGCGTGGATCGCACATCGATCGTGGTCATGCTTTTGGGATCGGCTGGAGCGGTGTTGCTCCATGCCAAGGCAAAAGTGCTGGCCCGTTTCGCGCTCGTGGGCTTGCTGCCCGTTCTGCTCGGTGGGGTGCTGGTCGTGCAGCTTGCGCCGGGGGTCGTGGACCAATACACCACCATGTTCGGCGATGCGATCAACACCGTGTTGAGCGACGACAAGGAAGGTGGAGAAGTGTCGGTGCGCGCGTACGAAGTGCTTATCGCCGAACGTCACATCGAGCGCGCACCGCTTCTAGGCAGTGGCCGCATGGGCTCGCAATGGATCGAAGGAGGCTACGAGCACTTTCTGGGTTACTTCTTCCCTGCCGATGTGGGCTACCTGGGCCTCGTGTTCATGTACGGTTGGCCGGTTACGATCTTCATGTACGCGCAGTTCATCCTCGGTGCCGTTTACTTGTTGCGCGCAAAGGGGCGCAGCAACGACATCTTCCATGTGGCCTGCAAGTTTTTGGTACTGGCTGTTTGCCTCGATTCGCTCACCAACGGTTTCCTGACCCAGTTCGCCGGGCAGGCCATGCTGCTTACGTCAATTGCGCACCACTACTCCCGTGTGCACAGGACAGCGGCACTGGCGTAGGCCGGTTGGCGCCGTTCAACGCAGGTAGATCCAGAAGACCCGGCGCAGGAGGTTCAGCATCTTGTAGGTCGTGAATGCGCCAAGGGGCACTTTTATATGATCCCACTCTTTTGGGAACGCGTAGCCCCACTCCTGCATGTAGGGGCCGAAAACGAATTTGGCCCGGCGTCGCAGAGCGTCCGTGTCGAAATACTCGGAGAAGTGCTTGTTCTTGATGGCCGTTTTGTTGCCCAGTGGTAGCGGCCTCTTCTGCTCGATGTGCAATAGGCGCATGGCCTCCGCGAAATCCTCCTGCAGGTTCTCGTAGCGCACCACCTTGTCGAACTTCCGGTGATCCAGAATGCTCCAGCTGGCGTAAGGCAGGTGGTACGAAGCCATGAACCACGCGCCGAAATCGAGATCCCCCCCGACGATCTGCTTGTAGCTCCGTTTGTTGCGCCACACCATGATGTACTTGCGCAGGAAGCCGTGCTTGATCTTGTGGTCTTCCGCCTTGGTGAAACGGCTTTCGTGATCGCTTTTCACCTTGAAGTAGCGGCTCACCGTTATGTCCATCGGGTTGCGCAGGCCGCTGATCACGCGGTATTTCTTCTGCTCGGGATTGGCGGCGCGCAGGTAGTCGGTGCGGTACAGGGCGTGCTTGTACAGGAATTCGCGGGCCTCATACTGGTCCACCAGCTCGCGGCTTATGGCGGTGCTGGCCGTTTGTGGGAGGTTCACGAAAACGAATCGGTGCTTGTCGCTGATGACCATGGGGATCCGGGGGAGCGTGAACGGTGCCGAAAGTAGAAGGGGGTAAAAGGGGATCACGGCGTATTTCCCGTCATCCACAAACCACCGCTCGTGGATAGCGGGTTGGATCGACTTGGATCTTTGCACATGGACCCATCTTTACGTCCCATTAGAACACTTGGGTACATGCGATCGCGAACCTTCCTGAGCTCGGCCGCCTTCACCGTGCTGTTATGGCCGTTGCTCATTGAGCCCGGCTGCCAAGCACCGAAAGAACACAAGGGCCACAAGCAGAAGCCGGTGAAGACCGCGCCTGCTCCTTCCGCGGACGTACCCCCGCCGACAACGAGCCAACCCTCGACAACCACAGGCGGCACGGGAAGCGCCTTGCCGACGGACGCATACACCATCCAACCGCCCATCTGGGGTTACAACGCGGCGAACCTCTTCAATAACGCCAACGGCACGGAACCGGTTTTGCAAACCATGTTGTCCAACATGGGCACGCGAGTGCTCCGGTTCCCCGGCGGTACGCTTGCCAACTTCTATCACCCCGACGGCAAGGGCTATGGTCTTCGCTCCGCCGATGTGGAACTGGTGAAGGGCAGCAACATGTACAAGAGCATGGGCAAGAGCGTGGAGAAGGAGGGGACCGCTTTGGCGAGCAGGAGCATGGATGCGGACCCTTTGGAGGGCATGGTCAAGTTGGCCAAGGCAACGGGCATCAGCGTACTCTATGTGGCCAACATCTTCAGCGGTACCGATGCGGAGGTGATCGGGGCGTTGAAGCGCTTGCGCGATGGGGGTGTGGGTATAGCCGGTGTCGAATTGGGCAACGAGCACTACTTGCGGGCGTACAAAAGCAAGTTCCCGGATGTGGGCAGCTACCTCAAGCGGGCGGAGCAGGCGGCCAAAGCCATCAGGGCCGAGTTCCCGAAAGTGCCGTTGGGTATCGTGGTTGCACCACCACCGGACCTGAAAGGTGCCGAAGGCGACAACGCTGATCGGTTGGATGATTGGAACGCGAGCGCGGCGGGTTGTGCCTTCGCCGATGCCATCGTGCTGCACACCTATGCGTTCCCGAAAGGCTGCAAGGACCAAGCTGAGGGTTCGGAACTGTTCACGTGCATGAACGCATCGAGCATCGACTACGCTGCTCGGAAACTGCCCGCCGCATTGAAGGAATTGAGCGCACTGAGCGGTGGCCGCAAACCGGTATGGATCACCGAGTGGAACATGCACGCGGTGTTCGAGCATTTCGGCAACACCTTGCTGCAAGGCTTGTTCGCCGCTGACATGATGTTCACATTGAGCGACAAGAGCGGCGTGGCCATCAGCACGTGCCACAACCTGCTCGCCGATGGGGATGGCTTCAATGCGATCACCGTTGCGGGCAAGGGCACAGGGCAGTTCAACGGACAGGTATTGTACCATGTGAGCAGCATGCTGAAGGATGTGCTGGTGCCGGGTGCCCGCGTACAGAACTATGCACTGCCGGCCGGATACGAGGGCTCGACCGTGCGCGTGGTGCAGGTGCCCTCCGGTGCTGCTTACTTGGTGGTTTGCGCCCGAAGTGGCAAGGCGCTGCCTTTGGGCGGACTGCAGCTACCCACCGGTGTGGCCACCTCTGGCAAGGGCACCGTGTTCGGAGCCGATGACTTGCTCGAAGGCGTTGGCGACAATCCTGTGCGGAAAGGAGGGAAACTCTCCCCGAAACCCCTCGACCTGTCCGATGTGCGCAAGGCTGCGTTGCCGCCCTACGGATTGGCCGTGATCAAACTGGGAACCTGAGCACCCCCTTCCGCGTTCCGAGCTTCTCATGCACACCGACCCAAGGAGCCAGCCCCTGCGCTATCCCGATTTTTTCGTGGTCGGCGTGGTGAAGGGGGGGACCACGGCGTTGCATACGCTGCTGTCCGATCATCCGGGCATACACCTGAGCCCTATCAAGGAGACCAACTTTTTCTCCCGGGCCGATATGCGGCCGGAGCTCTTCGTTCGGGAGTATGCTTTGGACGTGCGTATGGATGTGAAACGGTACATCGAGCAAGGCATGAAGGAAGTGGTCCACATAGCGCATGTGGAAGACGCCGACGATTACCGCAAGCTTTTCAGCAAGGCGCGCACGCGTCACAAACTCGGCGAAGTATGCCCGTCGTACGCCATCTGTCCATCGGCAGCAGGTGCCATCCATGCCGTGGTGCCCGAAGCTGGGATCTTCATCATGCTGCGCGATCCCGTATTGCGGGCATGGAGCCACTACCTGATGAACGTGCGCGAAGGCAAAACGCGCAACGCGTCCTTCCTCGATGAAGTGATGGCCGACGATGCGCGAACGCCGAGTGGCTGGGGGATCAACCACCAGTATCTCGCCCTTGGCGAGTACGACATACAGGTGAAGCGGTACCTGGACCTGTTCCCCAGGGAACGTGTTCATGTGCTGTTGTATGAACACTTCAAGGCCGATCCCAACACAACGCTCAAGAGCATGTTCGCCGATATCGGCGTAATGCAGGATGTTGTGATCGACACCGCCCGTCAGAGCAATGCGGCGGCCGTGCCCCGTAACGCTGCGCTGAACGCCATGTTGGTGAAGAGCGGCGCGCTGAAGGCGGTGAAGGACCTGGTGCCGCGCGGTTTGAGGGGCAACTTCAAGAAGATGCTCTATTCGCGGAAAGGAATGCCCCGGCTTCCGCAGGACGAAGCACTGAAGCTCTGGGCCCACTACGCCCCGGGCGTGGCGCGCTTGCAGCAGCTCACAGGGGTGGACGTGTTGCAGGCCTGGGGTCCGGAACACTACGGGAATGGCTGAGCCGGTGGGTCACATTTTCATCGTCGGCAACAGCCGCAGCGGCACCACGATGATGCTGCGCGTGATGGACAATCATCCCCTGGTGCATGGCATCAACGAGCCGCACTTCTACGAAACGCATTGGGCGCCAGAGGATGAATGGAAGGCGATCGCCAAGCCCATAGGAGCAGTGTTGTTCGCCAAGTTGATGACCCGCCAGCGCGAAGGCTTTTTCGCCACCCCGCGAGAGGGTGCTTACGCCGGCGAGATCGAGGCGTTGCTGGCGGCGTTGCCGGAGGGATTCACCCGTGTGGATGTTTTCCGTTCGTTCATGGACAACGAAACCCGGTTGCACGGAAAGAGCGTTTCCTGCGAGAAGACACCGCAGAACGTGTTCTACATCGCCGATATCCAGCGCCATTTCCCCGATAGCAAAGTGATCGTCATGTACCGCGATCCGCGTGCGGTGATGCTGAGCCAGAAGCGCAAGTGGATGCGTAAGGAGCTTGGTAACGCTGGCATGCCCGATGCGGAGGTGCGAAGGCTGCGCATGAACTACCATCCGTACACGATCGGAAAACTGTGGAACGCTTCGTTCCAAGCGGCGCAACGCTTCAAGGATGATCCGAACGTGGTTGCCGTACGGTTCGAGGACCTTACCAACGATCCGCAAGGCACGTTGTCGCGCGTCTGTGCCACGCTCGGCATACCCATGGATGGGCGCATGATGGACATCCCGCACGCCGGCAGCAGCAGCGCCAAGGACGACCTCAGCAAACGCGGCATACGTGGCGATCGTGCCGATGTGTGGCGCAAGGACCTTAGCGATGAGGAGATCGCGATCTGCCAGAACACCTGCGCCGCGCATATGAGAACGCTGGGTTATGCGCCTGTGGAAGTCCGGAACGGCGCGTTGAAACTGGGGTGGCTATGGATCACCTTTCCGTTCAAGCTCGCTGGTGCCTTGGTGTTGAACCTTCATCGCATGCGGAACATCGGCAGCACACTGCGCAAGCGTTTGGCCCGGGGCTGATGGAACGCAAGGAGCTTTTCGGATTGCCTTTCATTGCGGATACCAACAACGCGGCTGTCCTGGAGGAACTGCGGGCTTGGCCGTTGCCACCGGATCATCCCGGTGAACTGCCGATGCTCAGCACGCCGAACGTGGATCAAGTGGTGAAGCTGTTGAGGCCGGAGAACAGCGCGATCCACGCGCGCATCGTGAATGCGCGTTACGTGCTGCCCGATGGCCAACCGATCGTGTGGGCCAGCAAATGGAAGAAGGGACATGAGCTCCCGGCGCGCATTACGGGCAGCGATCTTTTCCCTGCGTTGTGGCCATTGCTCGTCCAAGACAAGCGCAGCGTTTACATGGTGGTGGCGAACGAAGCCATCGGCAGGAAGCTGCACGAGGAGATGCCTACGATGCGCTACATCGTACCGGCATTCTATGCTGTTGGCAGCGATGAGGAGCGCGCCGTGATCGATCGCGTGTTACAGGACATAACCGCCCAACCCGTGGACTTCCTGTTCCTTGGGCTGGGCTTCCCGAAACAGGAGAAGCTTGCGTTCGGTGTCATCGATGCGTGCACAGCCAGCGGACATACAGCGCCGATGACCCTGTTGCTCGGAGCCTCTTTCGAGTTCTATGCGGGCTTCAAGAAACGCGCGCCGTGGATCCTGCAGAAATTGGGGCTGGAGTTCTTCCACCGCTTCCTCAGTGAGCCGCGCCGCATGTTCCGCCGCTACTTCATCGACGACGTGGCTTTTTTCCGGTTGGCCTGGAAAGAAGTGAGGAAGAAATAGCACGCCTTCGCCTATGCCTTCGCCAACCGGCTGTTGCGGTAACCATAAGCGAAGTAGCACACGAGGCCGACCACCAGCCAGATCCCGAACCACTTCCAGTTGCTCACGGCCATGCCGGTCAGGAGGTAACAGCACGAGACAAGTCCAAGTACCGGGATCAACGACCACTGTTTCCGGAAGCTGTACCAAGCCATCACGAGGTAGAGGAGGTAGAAGATGATCATAGGGAAGTTCACACCGTAACCCGTGCGCCCCAGGATCCGGTGGAAGTGGTTCGGGTCGAAAGTGACGATGAGCGCGAGCGCAACCATACCCATGAGCGGCACGATGAACTTGGCGTTGAAGTAGGGTAGGTGGAAGCGCCCGCTTTCGCGCTCCTTTCGGGGCATCAGTAACACACCGCCGCACACGAGCACGAAGGCGAACAGGGTGCCGATGCTGGTGAAGTCGAGGATGAAATTCTCGTCGGTGAAGAAGATCGGGATGCCAACTACAAATCCCGTTACGATGGTGCTGAAGCCCGGTGTCTTGTATTTCGGATGGATGCTCGCGAATCGTTTCGGCAGCAAGCCATCGCGGCTCATGCTCATCCAAATGCGCGGCTGGCCCAACTGGAACACGAGCATCACGCTTGTCATGGCCACCACCGCTGCGATGCTCACGATGAAGAGCATCCACTTCAAACCGCGTATGGCGAAGACCTCGGCCAATGGATCGCTGACACCCAGTTGCTTGTAGCTCACCATTCCCGTGAGCACCAAAGCAAGAATGATGTAGACGACGGTGCAGACAACAAGACTCAGGATCATGCCTCGGGGCAGATCGCGTTGCGGATCCTTGCTTTCCTCGGCCAGGGTGCTCACGGCATCGAAACCGATGTACGCGAAGAATACCGCGCTCACGCCCGCCATCACACCACCGAAACCGTTCGGCATCCACGGCGTCCAGTTGTCGATGTCCACGTAGGTGACACCCACCACGATCACGAGCACGATGATCGCCAGCTTCACCATCACCATGATGTTGCTCATGTTCCGGCTCTCCTTCACGCCAGTGTAAACCAGCCATGTGATGAAAGCGTTTATGACGAACGCCGGCAGATCGAAAATGATCCGGAGGTTCCCGAGCATGGGAGCAGAGTTCCAGATCGCCAATTTTTCTGTCGCTTGTATGGACGACTGATGATCCGCGAAAAGCACGGTTACGTCTTTGCCGGAATTCAGCGCTTTCTGCACAACATCATCCGTTAGCCAATCCTTGAACACACCATCTGTGATCATCTGGCCCGCACTGGCGAGATATGCGTTGCAACCTGAAACGAACTCTGCAGCGTAGCTCACGGATCTATAGTTGATGGTGAGCCACTCGGCCAAGACATGCTCACCTGGGGGCATTCCACTATCGATTAGGTTCGTGAAGTAACCGCTCCAAGCGAAGGCCACGTAGATGTTTCCGATGCTGTACTCCATCAACAGCGCCCAACCGATGATCCACGCAAAGAGCTCCCCGAAGCTCACATAGGCATAGGTGTATGCACTACCGCTAACGGGTACGCGCGATGCGAAATCGGCGTAACACAGCGCGGTGAAGCCGCATGCCACCGCGCACAGGATGAAGAGGAACACGACGCCCGGCCCGCCGCTGAAACACGCGGTGCCCATGCTGCTGAAACTGCCAGCACCGATGATCGCCGCGATGCCGAAGAAGGTGAGATCGCGCAGCGTGAGGTGCTTGCCCAAGCTCTGGGCGCCGTGGATCTCGCCTTCGCTACCGGTTGCCTTGCCGATGGGTTTCTTGCGGAAGAGTTGCTTCAACATGCCTGCCTATTTCTCCAACAAGCCTTCCCATTTGCTCACCACTACAGTTGCCACAGCGTTGCCCACCACGTTGGTCGCACTGCGTCCCATATCCAGCAAGTGGTCAACCCCCAAGAGGAGCAACAGCCCGGCCTCCGGGATATGGAACATGGACAGCGTTCCGGCGATCACCACCAACGAGGCGCGCGGAACACCGGCGATGCCCTTGCTGGTGACCATGAGCACGAGCAGCATGGTCAATTGCGCTGACAGGTCGAGATGGATGCCGTAGGCCTGCGCGATGAAAAGGCTGGCGAAGGTCATGTACATCATGCTGCCGTCGAGGTTGAAACTGTATCCCAACGGCAGGATGAAGCTGACGATGCGGTTTGGGCAGCCGAACCGCTCCAATTGCTCCATGGTGCGGGGGAAGGCGGCTTCGCTGCTCGCGGTGCTGAAGGCCAAGAGCAAGGGGTCTTTGATCCGGCCGATCAACGTTCCGGTGCGCTTGCCGATGATGAGCCAGCACACACCCATCAACAGGCACCACAACAAGAAGAGCCCGAGATAGAATTCCCCGATGAACTTGCCATAGGTGCCGAGGATGCCAAGACCTTTTTGGGAGATCACCGCTGCCATGGCGGCGAACACCGCGAACGGCGCCACGTTCATCACCATGCCAGTGACTTTCAGCATCACATGCCCGAGGCTGTCCATTGCTTTCACGATGGGTGCACCCTTCTCACCCAACGCGGCGCACGCCACACCGACCATCAGTGAGAAGATCACGATCTGCAGGATCTCGTTGTTGGCCATTGCCTCCACTATGCTCTTCGGGAAGACGTGGGTGATGAAGTTGCGCAGCGTGAACTCGGCCCCTTCCACACCGCTGCTCGCGTCAACATCCGGCAGTGGCAGTCCGAGCGAAACGCCCGGCTCGAAGAGGTTCACCAGCAGCATGCCAAGCAACAAACTCATCAAGCTTGCGCTGATGAACCACAGCAAGGCCCGGCCACCGATGCGGCCCACGCTCTTCAGGTCGCCGAGCTTGGCAACACCAACGATCAGCGTACTGAGCACCAGCGGCGCGATGATCATCTTCACGAGCCGAAGGAAAATGTCCGTGAGGATCGAGATGTTGTCTCCGAACGACTTCAGCGATGCCTCATCCGGATAAGCGCTGCGGTACCACGCCCCCAAGGCGATCCCCAGCACCATGGCAATGAAGATCCAGAGGGTGAGCTTGTTGCCCTTTGTCATTGCGAGGCAATGTAGGAGGAAGGTCCCAAGAACGGCGAAGGGGGCCGCAGCCCCCTTCGATACAAAGCTCCTGTGGGTCGGAGATCAGTTGGTCTTTGGTGGGAGTTCGCCGGTTACAAGGCTGCAGTCCGCAGCAGTAAGGTCTTTCATCTCCTTCGTAAGGATCATGTCCGATCCGATCTTGGTGTTCCCGGTGCCGGCGTTCAGGTCGCGCACCTTTTCCATCCAGCACTTGGCCATGGGCAGGTTCTTTTCCTGAGCGTAGTAGTAGTACCCGAGGTAGAAGTACGCTTCTTCCGCTTCAACCTTCTTCTTCTCGATGTCCTCCGGTTTCATGTGGCGCACGACTTCTTCGTAGAAAGGCTTTGCCTGCCAGGTCGTCTTTGCGCTGTCGAGTCCAACGTTCGCCCGAGCGCGACCCAAGTAGCCATCATGCACCTTGTCGTTGCGCTCGATGTACTTGGTCCATGCGCTGTCGGCCAAGGCGAATTGCTTGGCGCGGTTCGCCGCGCCGCCGAGGTAGTAGTAGTCGTTCGCTTTCACATCGCCCGTGGCGATCTTCTCCTGCCAGACCTGCACTTCCTTGTCGTACTGTTTCGTTTTGCGGAACAACTGCGCCGCATTGGTGAACAGATCCACGCGATCGCGGTCCACGCGCACGCACATCAGGCAGAACTCGGCAGCCAGTGAATCCAAGTTGCCGGTGGGCAAACCACCGGTGGTGATCGTACTGTCGCCCACTTGTTTGGCAAGGCCCTCGTAGATCTTCCCCATCACCTCCCAGTCGCTGGGGATCTCCAGATCGTCCGGTTGTTCCGAGAGGTACTCTTCCATCACTTCGAGCGCTTTCACGAAGTCGCCGGATGCGGACAGGTTGTACCCTTCAATGCGGCGCAGCGAGTTGTCGTTCAGCCCCGTTGCCTTCAACGCATTGATCTCGGTCAGCGACTCGCTGTTCTTCCCGATCAGGTATAGGAACTTGGCGTAGCGCACACGTGCGCTAACGCTGCCCTTGTTCAACTCCAAGTACTTCTGGTAATCTGCAGTGGCCTTGTCATAATCCTTCAAGCTGAAATAGGCTTCGGCACGACCACGGTAAGCGGGTGCGTAGTTGGCGTCGTCCGTAATTGCCTTGGTGTACTCCTCCGCGGCGCCGGCCGGATTACGCCCGCTGCGGTGGTACATGAGCGCCTTCTTCGTAACGGGCTTCGGGTTCGTGCCTTGCAAGGCGATGGCTTTGTTGTACTCGGCCACGGCCTGGGTGGGGCCGTTCCGTGGATCGCTCCCAAGCGACAGGTCGCCACGCAGGATGAAGATCTCCACGTCCGTGGGGTTCAGCGTTTCGGCTTTGGCCAGGTGCGCCATGGCGGTGGGGTAGTCGGGAGTGGTGCCAATGGCCACGGCTTCCGCCATTTCGCGGTACGCGAGGCTTTTCGCGGGCTTGCTGAGTTTGCTCGACTTGTCCTCGATGAGCGCCAAAGCGGCGGTGAACTTGCCCTTTGCACCGGTCAGGTCGTTCTTCGCTTGCAACGCCTTGCCCAAGCCGATATGGTTGAGCGGGAAAGTCGGGTTCACCTCGGCACCCCGGGCATAACACGCCTCGGCACTATCGCGGCGTTCGTTGTACCAGTAGTTCTCGCCCATGAAATACCAAGCCTCACCGCTGGTGGGGGCGGCCGCAACGGCGGCTTTGTACAAACCGGTCGCTTTCTCGAATTGCTCTTTGTCCGTAAGCGCGATGGCCTCGGGCAGTTGTGCGCGTACGTTCACGCTGAGGGCTGCGGTGGCGCAAAGGATGATCGTCTTCTTCATGTGCTATCGTCTCTCGTATGCTTGACCTTACTCGTAAAGCATCTCCACGTTGCGTGCGGGGATGTGTGCCGGAACAAGGCCTCTCTTCAGGATGATCTTTTGCCCTTTCGGGCCTGCCACAAAGGAAGCAAAGCCGGTGCCAAGGCCGCTTTTGCCTTCCGTTACGATCATGTTGATGTTGCGGCGCAGGGGGTAGGACTTGTCAGCGAGGGTGCTTTGGCTCGGCAAGACGCTTTTCGGGCCATCGGAACCAACGGCAACAAGCTTCACTTGGTCGCGCAGGGCGCGGCACTTCTCATTGTCCAAGTCGCTGATGGCTGAGAAGGGCAGGAAGCCGATGGCGTCGGGCGACTTGCTCACTTGGGCAACAAGGTCCTCAATGCTGCCGGCAGCGAAGATCTTGGTTTTCAGCCGCGAAGGATCTCCGCCCAACAGCGAATCGACCAGCGTATGTGCAACGCCACTACCGCTCCGGTCGAAAAGCAATTTCAGGTTCGATGTGGGCTCGGACGGGACGTTCGATCCCATGATGGCCGTGATCTCCGACACACGGATGGAATCGAGCGGATTGCTTTTGCTGACGATGACCGCAATGCCATCGGTTGCGACGGACTCCATATGCGGCACCAGCTTTTTGGGGCGCCAGAACGCTTCCTGTTCACCGCCGGGCAGGAACGAAGCGAATACAACCCGGATGCTGTCCTGAAGCATGGCGGTCAACAGCTCGCCTTCGGGTAGGTAATGGATGTCGACCGTGGCTTCCTTATAGATGAACTCGTACACCCCTTCCTCATCCTCAAGGATGGAACGGAACGACTCATCCGCGAGCATGCTCACATGGCCATATGTCGGCGTGTCATCGCTGCGAGGATCCCGGGGTGTGTTGGTGCAGGCAGCTAAGGCCAACGCTCCAACGCACCCTATCATCCACCACTGCTTCATCGTGTTCGGTTGCAAGGACCCGGTCATTCCCCGGGCGTGCGCGTTGATCCAGCGCCACGTTTCCGGTACCACATCCACAGCCTCAACGCACCATAGCCAGCGAGTATTCCACCGAGGGCGGCGCGGTAGTTCGGTATCAGGCGGATGAACGCATCGGTGAACAGCAACACACCGCCGCATACGATGTAGAACACCGACATGGCCAAGGCGAAAGCTCGCAGGCGCATCGTCAGCGGCTCACTCCAGTGCGAACAGGATCGGTAAGCGGTACAACTGCTTCACCGGACGGCCGCCCATTTTGGCGGGGGCCCACTTGGGCATCGCCTTCACCACGCGCAGGGCTTCCTTGTCCAATCCAGGGCTCAGGCCTTTCTTGAGCGCAACGTTCAGCACGGATCCGTCTTTGTCCACCACGAACTCCACGAACACGCGGCCCTGTATGCCGGCATCCTGTTCCATGGCCGGGTATTGCACGTTCTTATCGAGATAGGCGAACAAGCCCTTCTCCCCACCCGGGAAGGTGGCGTTCTCTTCCACCATGCCATAACCGTAGGTGGTGTTGTCTTCCTCAACGGGCGGTGGAGCTTCGTCCTCCTTCACACCCTCCTGTGTTTCGGTGCTGGCCAGTGTGCTGTCCAGATCCAATTGTGTGGGCGGGGGATCATCCACTTCCTCGTTGGTGGCTTCCACTTGCACGAACTGCACGGTCTCGACTTTCGGTGGCGGTGGGATATCCTCGGGAGGAGGAGGAGGGGGTGGCTCGTCCTCATCAACGAACAGCTCAAGATCCACATCCACGACCTTCTGTTTCAACTCCGCCACGTCACCACTACCTGCGAAGATCTTGGGTGCGGCAATGGCGAACCCGAAGATGATCACCGAGCCGAAGAGTGCCACGGCCAGCCGTTTGGTGTAATCGCGGCGCAGCGCGAATGCCCCGTACTCCTTGTTCCTTTTTGCGAAAACGAGGTCGTTGCGGATGGAGGACAACGAGTTGTTCCAACTGCGATCGATCCCCATCAGTAAGGAGAAGACCAACAAGGTCCCGAGAAGGCCGTACAGCGGATCCATGGCTCAGAGGGTTTGTTTGGCGATGTCGAGCAGAGCCTGCTCTTCGGGCTTAATACTGTCCTGCACCGCGTACTTGCCAATGCCGTGGATGTCCATCTCATCCACGATGTCGATCATGTTGCGGTACTTGGCGTCTTTGTCGGGCTTGATGATGGCGAAGAGCGCGAACTTCTGCTTCTGTACTTCGTTCTTCAATGAATCGAAGGCGGTCTCTGTGATCTTCCGGGCCATCAGGTCCTTTTGGTAACCCTGGATCTGTTCGATCGCGGTCTTGTTGTTCATCGTGAGCACGTTGGTAAGCTGCTTGAAATCGGTGCGCTCCAACTGGGTGATACCAAGCTCGAATCCACCTCGGTAATAAAGGATCTGGTCCTTTTTCGTGAGGAACAGGGTAATGGCGTTCTCTACTTTGGGCGGCTTCACATCATCCTTGTTCGGCACCGGGAATGTCAACTGCAACGTTGCCGGCTTGTACATGGTGGTGGTGAGGATGAAGAAGGTGAGCAGCAAAAAGGCAAGGTCCACCATCGGCGTCATGTCGATGTGGGTGCCGCTCTTCTTGGCGCGCTTCTTCTTGTGGCGGCCTCCGCCGCTGTCCCCGCCTGTTTGTACGTCTGCCATGGTCTAAGGCTGTTGGCCGTTGGCCTTGTTCTCCTTCCCGAAGGTATGGTACACGGGAACGGAAGAAAGGTTCATTGGCGGTTGGTTCAAAGCCGGCTTTCTTCCAGGTCGGTGATCATTTTGAACCGGTTGATCTGGATGATGGGACCTTGGAAGGTCTTGATCACCTCGTTCACCCGGGTGTAGGGCGTGTTGCCATCGGCCTTCAGCGCCACCAGCACCTTCTTGCCGATCTCGTTGTAGAACAGCGTATTGGTCTCGTAGATCCACCACTGCAATTGGTTGTCCAGGCTGTCGGTGGGGATCCCCGTGTTGTCGCGATCGAACTCCTTGCGTTCACCGGCGTTCTTCAGGCTGAGGAAGGTGTTCAATTTGTTCATCGGCACTCCGATGGCGGTAAGGCTTGCGAAACGCTCCTTCTGCTCAGGGTCCAGTGTAAGGCTGTACCGCTCGGCCATCTTTTCAAGCACCGCAATGCGCACAGGCTTTTCGGTCAGGTCCCAAAAAATGCGCCCGGTGCTGTCCACGGTAATGGTCATAAGGCCATCGAGCGGGATCGGGCTGGTGCTCATGCTGCTGGGCGTGTCCACCGCGGCGGCATCCTCCGGGCGGAACTGCGCGGTGAGCATGAAGAACGTAACGAGCAGGAAGGCCAGGTCCACCATCGGTGTCATATCCAGCGCAGGGCTGGAGCGGGGCATCTTGATCTTCGGCATGCGGGTAGGATTGTCGGGGCGGGAAATTTCCCGCCCGTACTATTCTGAAGCCCGATCAGGCTTTGTGATTGGCCAATGTCTGCGTAACGCTGAAGCCGGCTTCGTCGATGCCGTGGGTGATGGCATCGATGCGCGTGCTGAAGTAGTTGTACATGATGATGGCGATGCACGAACCCGTGATACCGAGGGCCGTGTTGATCAACGCCTCGGAGATACCGGTGGAAAGGGCGCTTGCGTCGGGAGTGCCGGCGGCGGCCAGCGCGCTGAAGGAGCGGATCATCCCCAGCACGGTTCCGATCAGACCGAGCAGTGTGCTGATGCTGGCGCAGGTGCTCAGGATCACCAGGTTCTTGCTCAACATGGGCAGCTCCAATGCCGTGGCCTCTTCCAACTCTTGCTTCACGGTGTTGATCTTGGTTTCCTTGTCCATGCTCGGATCGCGCAGCACGGTGCCGTACTTCTCCAAGCCGCTGCGCATCACGTTCGCAACGCTGCCCTTCTGCGCATCGCAGGTGGCAATGGCTTCATCAACCCGGTCGGCCGTAAGGCTCTGGCGCACTTGCACGATGAACTTATCGATGTTGCCCTTGCCGTTCGCCTTGCGCAGGGTAACGAAGCGCTCCACGCTGAAGATGATCACCAGCAAAACGACGGTCATCAGGATCGGCACGATGAAGCCGCCCTTGTGGATCAATCCGTACAAATGGCCGGGATTCTCTTCCACCGGGTGTCCCTTCACCGGATCGCCACCCACGAAGTTGTTGGGGTCGCCCAGCACGAAAGCGTAGATAAGGACGCTGATGGCGCCTGCAAGGATGAAGACAATGGCCACGAAGAGGCTCGAGCCTTTCCCGGATGACTGTTCGCTGCTCATGATGCTACTTGTAAGGTGAGGGTTAAGGTGCGAAGGTTGATGGTGTTACCGCAGGCCGTTCATGGGCCGAATACAGGGGTTGTTCTTGAAGGGTGGCAAACATAGCAAGTTCATGAAGCGGCCCGTGTTACCGGAACCTTACCGGGGCGGGCCGTTGCTTGGTCGTTCAAACGGTCAGCAAGGAACGGTGCTGCGTGCGTACAGCGTATGCGCTCACCATTACGAACGGGGAAACGGTAGGCGCGGGGCAGGCAACGGACAGGCGGCCACTTCTACCTTCGCCAAATGGCCACCAAGACCATTGCAGAGCCCCGTATGCCGGAAGTCCGCCACTCCCCGACCATCGACCAAGTGGGCATCGAGGAGCGGGTGGCGCGCATCAAAACGCGCAGCATCAAGAAGGAAACGAAGGTGCAGGGCATGATGCTGGCCCTCAGCATGATCGACCTTACCACCCTCGAGGGTGCCGACACGCCGAAGAAAGTGCAGCAGCTCTGCTACAAGGCCATGCACCCGCACGATTCCCTGCCGGGTTTGCCCACCTGCGCTGCGATCTGCGTCTATCCTTCCTTGGTGAAAGTCGCGAAGAAGGCGCTGGGCGACAGCGGCGTGAAGGTGGCATCGGTGTCAACCGCTTTTCCGAGCGGGCAGGCACCCAAGTCGGTCAAGATCACGGATACCAAGTTCGCGGTGAACGAAGGCGCCGACGAGATCGACATGGTGATCAGCCGCGGCCACTTCCACAGCGGCGACTACAATTTCGTGTTCGATGAGATCGCTGCGATCAAGGAGGCTTGCGGTGAAGCACGTTTGAAGGTGATCCTCGAAACGGGCGAGTTGGGCACCTACGACAAGGTGCGGCTGGCCAGTGACATCGCGATCGCAGCGGGCGCCGACTTCATCAAGACCAGCACAGGCAAGATCAACCCGGCTGCAACGATGGAAGTAACCCTCGTGATGCTGCACGCCATCCGCGACCACTACCTGAAGACCGGGCAGATGATCGCGATGAAACCCGCCGGAGGCATCCGCAAGAGCAAGGAGGCGCTTCACTACCTGATGATGGTGAAGGAGGAACTTGGCGAGGAATGGCTGAGCAACCACTGGTTCCGTTTCGGTGCGAGCAGCTTGGCCAACGACATCCTGATGCAGTTGCAAAAGGAGAGCGACGGACACTATCAGAGCGCGGATTACTTCAGTGTGGATTGATCGAGAACGAACAAGACGATGAACGACAAAGAAGTTTTTGTGAAGATGGCGCTCGACACCTGGAGCGAACGGATCAACGCTACGAGCAAGTTGGTGGACCAACTCACCGACGAACAGCTCATGAACGAAGTAGCGCCCGGTCGCAACAGGGGCATCTACCTCGTTGGTCACCTCACCTCGGTACATGATCAGATGCTGCCGCTGCTGCGTTTTCAGGAGATGCTGCATCCGGAACTGAAGCCGGTGTTCATCGATGAGGCGGACAAGGCCGCAGCGCTGCCTTCGGTGCAGCAAGTGCGCCAGCAGTGGAAGACCGTACACGACACGTTGATGGGCCACATGAAAGCCCTTCCGGCGGAGGAGTGGTTCACGCGCCACGCGAGCATTTCGGAGGAGGACTTCGTGAAGGAGCCCCATCGCAACCGGTTGAACTTGCTCATGAACCGCACGAACCACCTGAGCTATCACCGCGGGCAACTCGCGTTGCTGGCGGGCAAGTAGTGCTCTGTTGCGGGTGGGCTGGATCACGACCTTTCGCTGAATGGAGAACACGCGACCACCCAAGACCATCGCTTATCGGCCGCAGCGAACCGATGCAGCGGGAAGTTTGCAACGCTCCGAGCAATTCCGGGAGCTGATGGATGGGCGCCGGAGCGTGCGGCATTTCAGCAATGAGGCTGTGCCGCAAGAAGTGATCGACAACGTGATCCGCACGGCGAGCACAGCCCCTAGCGGAGCGCACAAGCAACCGTGGACCTTCTGCGTGGTGACCGACCCGCAGTTGAAGCACAAGATCCGCGAAGCCGCCGAAGAGGAGGAGCGCGAGAACTACAACGGTCGCATGCCGAAGGAATGGCTGGAGGACCTGGCTCCGCTCGGCACGGATGCGGACAAGGAGTTCCTCGATGTGGCGCCATGCCTGGTCGTCGTCTTCAAGCACGCACATGACCTGAAGCCCGATGGCTCGCGCCGTAAGAACTATTACGTCGAGGAGAGCGTCGGCATCGCTTGTGGCTTCCTGCTCGCCGCCGTGCGCAACGCGGGACTTGTCGCGCTCACGCACACGCCGAGCCCGATGAATTTTCTTGCTCGGTTACTTCAGCGGCCGGAGAACGAGCGGGCCTATCTCCTTATCCCTGTTGGCTACCCTGCGGAGAACTGCGAGGTGCCCGACCTGCAGCGCAAGCCGTTGGAGGAGGTGCTGGTGCGGTATCCATGATCTTCATGTGGGCCGCATGGGTCGGCCTTGGGAGATGACGCACCGGGTTCGCCATCCATTAAGCCTTCGCAATGCACTTTACGGATCCACGCCCTTCGGCGTGTTGTTCTTCAACTTAGCCGCCGGATGAACGCCTACACCATTCTCATCTTTCTCAGCGGGCTGGTCATCTTCAGCTACCTGTTCGACCTCTTTGCGAAGCGCACACGATTGCCTTCGGTGCTCTTGCTGCTGGCCTTGGGCATCGGCATGCGGGCGCTTTCCGATGCGTGGGGATACAGTTTCCCACAGGTGGCCATGGTGCTGCCTACCCTCGGGAACATCGGGCTCATCCTCATTGTTTTCGAGGGCGCGCTGGAGCTGGAGTACGAGCGCAGCAAGCGCCCCATGATCCGCAAGGCGTTCGCAACGGCGCTCTTCCTCCTGTTGCTCACCACCGCAGGGATCGCAGCAGTACTTCACTATCTCACAGATGCGGCGGTGCTCACGTGCATTGCCAATGCGGTGCCGCTGAGCGTGATCAGTTCTGCGGTGGCCATTCCATCGGCCAGCGGACTGTCCGCCGATCGCAAGGAGTTCGTTGTGTACGAATCCACCTTCTCCGATATCCTGGGGATCATCCTGTTCAATTTCATTGTTACCAACACCACGTTCGGCATGCAGGCCTTTGGTGGTCTGGGACTGGAGATCTTCGGGGTACTGGCGTTGAGCGCGGTATTCTCCATGGCGTTGCTGTGGTTGCTAGGCCGCATCAAGCATCACGTTAAGTTCTTCCTCATCCTCGCGATCCTCGTAATGGTGTACGGCGTGGGCAAGCAGTTCCATCTGTCCTCGCTGGTGGTGGTGCTGGCCTTCGGGATGTTCCTGGCCAATGCCCATCAGCTGCCCTTCGCATGGTTCAAGCAGCGCTTCATGTACACTGATTTCAACAAGGACATCGAGCAGTTCCATTCGCTCTCGAGCGAGAGCGCTTTCCTGATCCGCACCTTCTTCTTCGTGCTGTTCGGCTACTCGGTGGTGGTGGCCGAAGTGGCACAGCGGGAGGTCCTCATCCTCGGCGGCGCCCTGTTGGTGGTTACCTACCTGCTGCGCGCGCTCTTCCTGAAGTTCGCCGTACGCCTGGACCTGCGGCCGCTGCTCTACATCACCCCGCGCGGCTTGATCAGCATCCTGCTCTACCTCTCGCTACCCGAACAACTGCGCATGCCCGAAGTGGGCATGGGTCTGCTCTTCGTGCTGGTGCTGGCCACCTGCTTCATCATGGCGATGGGCTTGCTCGGCGCGCGCGGCCTGGTGCGCTCGCTGGGCGATCTGGGCGATCCAAGTAAGTAGTTGTTACGTGTATTGAGTTCCCAGCGGATGAGCCGCACAAGCCACCTGGCCTACCACCGCGGTCAGTTCGTATTGCTGGCGGGCAAGGAGTGGGAGCAGGAACCCGTTTGACGGAGGAGATCGGCCATCGGTGCACGATCTTCGCACACATGAGCACCACGTTCAAACCCGCCGGGTACAATTCAGCGTCGCCCTACTTTATCGTTCCGCAAGCCCAGCGCTTCATCGACCTGATGGTGGCGCTCTTCGGTGCCAAGGAACTGCGGCGCTTCGCCATGCCCGATGGCTCCTTGATGCACGCCGAACTGAAGCTCGATGATTCGGTGATCATGCTGGGAGAAGCATCGGAGAAGTTCCCGGCAATGCCCATCGTCATGCATGTGTACGTGCCCGATGTGGATGCAGCATACGCGAAGGCCATTGCGCTGGGATGCGAACCAGTGGAGCCGCCCAAACAACGCGAAGGCGATCCCGATCGGCGCGGATCCTTCAAGGACTACGCGGGGAACTGGTGGAGCGTGGGTGCGCAATTGTAGATCCGCTGTCGGAACGGCGGGCAGAGTGATGATGCTCGTTAAGGCCATCTATCTTCGTCACATGCCCACCAAGACCAAGAAGGTCGACCGGTAGCTCTTCCTTTTGCAGCCAAGGCTCACTGGATCATGGATATCTTCGAGACGATGCATGCAAGAACGATCTCTTGGTTGTTCCGGAGCCGATCTGTCGTTGTCGCTTGCTTCTTGTTCGGTGCAGCGCGTGCCCAGTTCCCGCCTCTGCCTGATTCCCCGGATTCCTTGGAGGCCATGCTGGTTCACGGTGGGCTCGATGATACCACGTTGTGCAGGATCCATCTGAACCTCGCCGCGGACTACAGCACTGGACGAACGGACGACGCCATTGAACATGTGCAACTCTCCATCGCGCTCGCCAAGAAGATCAACTTGCCACTGTTGTTGGGGAAAGCCCTGAACAACTATGGCATCGCGCTGAAGAACCAGACCCGGTATGCCGATGCGTTGGGTGTGCTTCAACGGGCTGTGCAGATCAAGGACTCCATAGGCGATGCTGCGGGTGCTGCACAGACCATGACGGTGATCGGCGACCTGTACTATCGCCAGGGACAATTCGATGCCGCGCTCGAAAGCGCCAAGCATGCCTTGCATCTGCTGGGCGATGCTCCGGATCCGAAAGTGCTGGCGGGCATCTACAATGCTTACGGCGATTCGTACCGTGGGCTGGCACAGCTTGATTCATCGATCCACTATTACAACCGAGGGCTCAAGGCGGCCGAAGAGGGCGGGGCTGCGGTCGCCTATGGAGCCGCCACCAACGGGCTTGGGTTGAACTACTTCGATAAGGGAGAGTTCGCGGAGTCGGCGAAGTACTATGAGATGTCGTTGGAACTGGGACGTATGCTCGAGCGCGAGGATGCCATCGCCATTTCGATGTTGAACGCGGGAAGCGCGTATGGCATGATGGGCGCCACGGACAAGGGGGTGCGCTATCTGAAGGAGGCGATCACCCGGGCAAGGGGGATGAAGAACATGCATGTGGAATATGAGGGATGCAAGTCGCTCGCCGAGATCCTTGGGCGCGCAGGGCGCTACGAGGAGGCGTTCGCTTACCAGAACACGCTGCAGGCGATCGGCGATTCCATCAAGCAACTCGAGAACCGCAAGCTCGTGGCCGAGTACCAGACCAAATTCGAGACCCAACAGAAGGAAAAGGAGATCGAGGTGCTGAACCTCGACAAGAAGGTGCAGGCCGAAGCCTTGGCCAAGGAACAATTGCGACGGAACGTTCTGGTGGGTGGGCTGGTGGTCGTTCTGGTCTTCGCGATCGTGTTCTTCTTCCAGCGGAACAGGATCAAGAAGGGAAAGCGCTTGAGCGATGAACTGCTGCTGAACATCCTGCCGGAGGAGACAGCGAACGAACTGAAGGCGAAAGGATCCGCCGAAGCCAAGCTCTTCGACGAGGTCACGGTGCTCTTCACCGACTTCAAGGATTTCACGCGCGTTGCGGAGCAGCTTTCGCCGCAGGCGCTCGTCGCCGAGATCGACCATTGCTTCAAGGCTTTCGATGGCATCGTGGGCAAGTACGGGATCGAGAAGATCAAGACCATCGGCGATGCATACATGGCGGCGGGCGGCCTGCCGGTGGTCAATACCACCAACGCCATCGACGTGGTCTCCGCCGCATTGGACATCCAGCGGTTCATCGTGGAGTATCGCAGTGAACGACAGTCCCGCGGCCAGGTGGGCTTCGACATCCGTATCGGGATCCACACCGGTCCGGTTGTGGCGGGCATCGTGGGCCTCAAGAAGTTCGCGTACGACATCTGGGGCGATACCGTGAACACGGCCAGCCGCATGGAGAGCAGCGGCGAACCCGGCAAGGTGAACATCAGTGGCACCACCTACGAACTCGTGAAGGACAGGTTCGCATGCGTGCATCGCGGTAAGATCCAAGCCAAGAACAAGGGCGAGATCGACATGTACTTCGTGGAGGGCATGCGCTAGCGTATCGGTTGTCCATCGGGCTCGCGATGTCGGCTACAGTGGGTTCCATGTCCAAGAAGAAGTCCATCGACTGGCAACTCGCCCCCGCCCCCGAGTCCAGGGACCACATCACCCTGAATAGCAAGTACGATCTCTATGGCGGCAGATGGGTGAAGCCATAGAGCTGTATCGACCTTGGTGTCTGTCACCTGCCGAGCTGCATACGATCAGTGTTTCGCCGCGCGGTGTACGAAGTACACGGTTTCCGCGATCACGAACGCGTCCTCCATGCTGCTCATCATGTGGATGTCCTCGAGGACCTGCTCACCACTGGGGCCATACACCATCCACCACCACACGTTACGCTCCATCTGCTCCACACGCAGCATATACCCGTCTTCGGTCTGCGCTACGAAGTCGTCGTCCTGCGGGGTCATTTCCGATGAACCACCGGTCGTGAGCCATGTTACCGGTGTCAGAGGGTTCGGGCGGATGCGCACTTGGTGGATCCTTAGGGAAGTACCTCGCGGATCAAGATGTTCAATTCCAAGGCTGAGATAGACTCTTGTTCCGACTTGTCGTAGATCGTCAGCAACTGCACCGTTCGATCGACGTGGATCACCAACGTGATCGCTCGCGCACCCCCCGATTTTCCCTTGCCCTTTGATCGGATCGCCAACCTCACTTTGAAGCAACTCTTGCCAATAGGAGTGCCCTGTGCAGGATCCTGCTCAAGGGTATCAATGAGTTCTTCGATGTCCTTCTTGAGGGAGGGATATTTCCTCTTCAGCCGCCTGGCCCTCTTCTCGAAAGTGGGCGATACACCGACCTTATAACTCATGCAGGAATTCGCGTGCAGAGCGGAACTTCTTCTTCCCTGAAAGATGGTCTTTCGCCTCCTTCAGCGACTGGCGAAGCTCCTTAACGAACTTCTCCTCCCTGGCGGTGAGGTTGCGTTTGATCGCACGCTTGCCATTGGGGGTCTTCTTGGGTGTGGGTTCCACACGCTCGATCACTACGCCCCCTATGCTTAAGAGGATTTCCGCGACCTCTTTCTCCTTCTTTGGATCGAATATGTCGATGATCAGGCGCCCCATAGTGCCGCCAAGTTACAGCAAGGCCCCCGCTACCTTCGCTCTCCCGTCAAGTCGGGACGAAGACGCATGCGCACCAAGACCAAGAAGATCGACTGGCAACCTGCCTGTTCGGCAGGCAGGCTCGCCCCCGCCCCCCAGTCCAAGGACCACGTCCGTAACTGATGGATTGGTCGTTCCTTTCGAGTATTGTCTGGAAAGGTCACTACTTAGCCTATGCAGTATGGACCGTGTTGGCAATCCTCATTGCTCGGGATCTGCTCAAAGGAGACCGCCACCTTCTCAAGGTTCACGTGTTGTACTTGATCAACAGCGGCACGTTCCTTCTTGCGTATGGAATGATTCTTCATTTGGCTCTGATCGTTCTCGGTCCGAAGGATATTGATGTGCTTCGGCAACGGGCCGATGAGTATTTTCAGGAACTCGCGCTCTTTGCAGGATGCGCCCTCGCAGTATTGACCGTGGGGAACTTCCTCTATCTGAAGTTCCTTGCCAAGGCGAACATTCGGAGACACTCCATTGCCCTACTTGCGTTCAACGCGGTCATACTCTTTGCGGCAGCGTACGTTTCCTCAGAGCTGTACTTCCAAGGGCTCCGATCTGACATCAGACTTTGAGGCCCATCTATCTTCGTCACATGGCAAAGACCAAGAAAGTGGACTGGGCATTGGCCCCAGCCCCCGAGTCCAAAGACCACATCAAGATCTCTCAGCAATACGAGCTCTTCATCAACGGCAAGTGGCAGACGCCGATGAGCGGAAGAACATCGCTTTGAGCGCTGCTCAGGATCATGATAACATGGCCACTCAACGACACCCTATTCTTCTCATGGGACTATTCTCCCTTTTATTCGGCTGCAAGGATGGTTCCAGCAAGGCGCAACATTCTGACGCGAGCAATGTCCAGTTGGAGGAGATCACCGCAAGGATGGATCCCGAAGAAGGTTGGAACGACATCTTCCTCAAGGTCACGAGCGAGGTCGTGACAGATTCATCCCATGTCTACATCGCGAAGGGCTTGTACAAAGGGAAGACCGTCGGACTTCAGTTCGAGGTGAGCTCGGATATCGGGGCAGGTCTTGTGGACGGGAAACTCGCTCAGAACGGATTTGTCGCCAATGGGGTACGCATCGTGTCGATCGGTGTGGAGAGCGATGAGTTTGTCAAGGCATTGGCTGAGCTCTATGAACAACCTGTTCCGCCCACCTTCACGAAACGGGAGATCTCGGCAACGGCCTTCTCGCTAAACGAAAATGCGGTGGATCTTGATCAAAAGGACAAGTACAAAATGAAACTCTTCCTTGAGGAGGGGGATGAGCAACTGTACTCCGAGGTCTACGTGAACATCGACACCGATATGGGTGAGATCGAACTAGCAGAAAAGGATCAAGAATATCGCGAGCCGATCATCAAGATCTTCTCGAGATAGTGCATCGAAGACGACCCTACTTTTGAAACCATGGCGAAGACGAAGACCATCGACTGGAAACTCGCTCCAGCTCCGGAGTCCAAGGATCATGT
>JBDTSG010000116.1:0-9822 GCA_039931265.1 Flavobacteriales bacterium | reverse complement strand
ACGGCAGGTAACTCTCTTTAGCGGATTGTCACTTTCTGCACGGTGCTGGCTGCATCGTTGCTTACACGCACGGTGTAAACGCCTTTGGCCAAACCGGTCAGGTCCATGTTCAAGGTATTGTTGAAGCGGGTGCTTTGCACCGTAGCGCCGAGCATGTTCGTTACGTCCACCGTGTAGCTGCCTGCTTCGGTAGCGTTGATCGTGAACTGTCCTTCGCTCGGGTTGGGGTAGAGGCTGATACCTGCCAGCTCATTGTTCTCGTGGATCCCGATGCTCGGGTCGCTGACGAGGCGGAGGGCGTATGCATTGCCATTACCATAGGTGAGGCCATCGGAAGCGAGGCTGATCAAGCTCGCGTTGCCGGGCTGTGGCACGGTGATATCGTCCAGTACGCGGATATCGTTCGCGTTGCTGTTGCTCACCAACTCCACACCAACGTAATAAGCACCTGGGGACAACGTCTCGGGACCGTTGAACAATACGATCGCGCTACCGGCTGCGACATCGGCTGCGGTCACGATATACTCCGGGCTGGTAGCCAACGGGCTGAGCACGTTATCGTTAAGCACCTCAGTGGTGTCGTGCAGGCTTGCCACGATGGAACCACCTTCAACCGTTCCGTTCGCCAGCACCACCTCGACTGCATAAACGTCCAAGTCGGTCGCGATGTGGTAGAGGGTGAGCAGGAACAATTGGTCGGAATTGTCGGTGAAGCTGTTGGTCCCCGTGGAGGTCAACAATTCGTATCCGGCCGGGTGGTTGCCGATACCGTCCAAAGAGTAAACATCCTGGGTGATCTCGAAGTTGCGCAGGTAAGTATTGTTGTCGGGGAAGGCGTCCTGGGCGATCTGGTCGCTGGTAACGCTGAAGGTGCAGGTGTAAAGCTGCTGGGCCAACGTAGCGGGAACCGTCTCATCCATCAGGATGGTCTCATCGGTTTGCAACAAAGCGGTGCTTGAGCTCGCGCTGAAAGCACCGGCATCAGCTGTCACTGACACGTTGGTCTGGTCCTGCACACCAGGGTTGGTGTACTCGCCGCCAACGTTCATCGTACCGGTGTACTGGCTGCTGGGAATACGGCCGTACTCATCACCCGTGCCGGTGTGCGACACGAAACCACTAGCCATCACCACATCGAACTGAGGTTGCTCTTCGATCTGCACGTCATCCACGTACCAAGCATAGCCCCACACGCCGTACCAGTAAAAGCGCACCCAAACGGTACCTTGGCTACCAGCAGCATCGCTGATGTTGATGCGCCGGATGGTCGGGTTGCCAGGTGAAACGCTTTGCGCCAGTTCATCAGCGGCCCAAACAGGATAGAGACCCGTTGGCAGACCGATCGTTGCCGTATCGCTCGGGGGAACAGGCCAGTTCACTCCATCGGTGCTGATGGCGATGTAGGTCTGCTCGTTGTTGAATTGACGGTACTGTGTCTCGAACTGCAGCACCAAGTTCGGATAGGCACTGAGGTCGATGGACTGGGCAGTGGTAAGGAAGCTCTGCTCGTAAGTGCTTCCTGAGTTGTTGCCACAATCGGAGCACAGCATCGCGTAGCCATTGGCCGCCGTAGTGCTGAGGATCGCTGGAGTGGCGTACTGGCCCGTGCTCTCAATGCCGATACCGATCTCCCAATCAACAACGAACCCGTTAGGGTCATGGGTGATCACCCAATCCGCCGGGACTGAGAAATCATTGGTCCAGATCACAGCACCCTTGGCTTGGCCCGGGGTGCTGGCATGTACGGCCGAAGCATCGTACGGAACCTTTATGCTGCGTAGCGCCCGGCCGCTGTTCTGCGCCGTTGCTCCACCGGCGATCAGGACCGCCGCTAGAACTGTGATGTACTGTTTGTTCATCTTGGTTTTGGTTGAGGTTTGTGCTTACAAAGGGGTCCAAATGTATTGATGAAGGCTTGACCAACAGTATGGTGGAATGTGCGTTAACCTTGAATGTCCATGCCCCAGAGCGTTGGACCCACGTTGCATTTCAAGGCGCAATTCCCCCTCGTCTGACAAGGGCGATACACGAACAGGAACGATCTGCCTACATTCGTCCCCGATAATCAGACATTCATCGTCCGCGGAACTGCGGACACGCGCTGGCAGGAATACAACGCCAGGAGTACCAGCGCACTCCGGCCGCCAGCGACCACCTCTCTCTTTCAAAACATGACATTCGACCAACTGGGGCTGATCCAGCCCCTGCTCGACGCATTGCGTCACGAGGGCTACACCAAGCCCACCCCCATCCAAGAACAAGCAATCCCGCTGTTGTTGCAGGGCCACGACCTGCTCGGGTGCGCACAGACCGGCACCGGAAAGACCGCCGCCTTCGCCCTGCCCATCCTCCAACTTCTGCACTCTGGACGACAGCCCAGCGGCACCCCGACTTCCAGCAGCAAGCTCAAGGAGTGGTTCGGGTCAAAACCTGCACCCTCATCGCCGGAGGCGATCAAGCGAACAGGTAAACAGCCCCTGTGCCTGATCCTTACACCCACCCGCGAACTGGCTATCCAGATCGGGGAAAGTTTCTCGGCGTATGGACGCCATCTCGGAATACGGCACACGGTCATCTTCGGGGGTGTTGGCCAAAAGCCACAGACGGATGCTTTGCAACGCGGGGTTGAAGTGATCGTGGCCACACCCGGCCGGCTGCTCGACCTCATGGGTCAAGGCTATGTCCACTTGGAGAAGATCGAACTCTTCGTTCTCGACGAAGCCGATCGCATGCTGGACATGGGCTTCATCCACGATGTGAAGCGCGTGATCCAAAAGCTCCCGGCCCAACGGCAGACCCTGTTCTTCAGCGCCACCATGCCCCCGGATGTGAGCAAGCTGGCCAATACCATCCTCACTAACCCACGTCGCGTTGAGGTTACCCCGCAAAGCACTACAGCCGAGAAAGTGCAGCAGCAGTTGTACCAAGTGGACAAGGGCCACAAGCGTGCATTATTGGTACATGTGCTCGAAGACCCTGCCATCAAGAGCGCCCTGGTCTTCACCCGTACGAAGCATGGTGCCAACAAGGTGGCCAAGGACCTTGAGAAGAGCGGTATCACTGCGGAAGCGATCCACGGCAACAAGAGCCAAAGCGCACGGCAGAACGCGCTGAGCAATTTCAAGAACGGCAAGACGCGTGTGCTCGTGGCAACGGACATCGCAGCCCGTGGCATCGATATCGATGAGTTGGGGCATGTGATCAACTACGAGATCCCGAACATCCCTGAGACTTACGTTCACCGGATCGGCCGCACAGGTCGTGCAGGAGCCAGCGGGCTTGCGATCAGCTTCTGCGACAATGGCGAGGAGCGCGACTACCTGCGCGACATCCAAAAGCTTATCGGCAAACAGATCCCTATCATGCGGGAGCACCCTTTCGAGGGTGCACCACCGCCTCCACGCGAGATCGAGGAGCGCGGACCCCGCAACCACCAGCGGCCCAGACAGCAAAGCAGCCACCGGTCCGGAAGCTCATCCGGCCATGGTGGTGGACGAAGCCAAGGACAAAGCGGCGGCGGGCATGGCCAGCGGTCTTCCGGCCAGGGTAGTGGCCATGGGCCGCAGCGCGGTGGCGGTCGCGGGCCATCCCGCGGAGGTCGCGGTGGACAAGGCCGAGGTAGTGGTGGTGGACAGCCGAGCGGAGGCTAGGGCTGATCAGCGCAATTTGGTGTTGCGCTTGTGGCGCTGCGCGTCGCGTTCGGTGCGCTTCACGAACTTCTTGTCGAAGGCGGCCTGTAAGTCCGTACCGGTTTGGTTCGCCAAACAGAGCACTACGAAGAGGACGTCTCCCAACTCTTCGCCAAGGTCTTGTACCTCGCCTTTCTTTTTGGATTGCTCCCCGTACGTGCGCGCCATGACACGCGCCACCTCGCCAACCTCTTCGGTAAGTAGCGCCATGTTGGTGAGCGGGTCGAAGTAGCGCACACCAACCGTCTTGATCCAGCCGTCCACTTTTTGCTGGAGTTCATGAAGTGGCTTGGTTGAGGTGGGGGATCGTTTGCTCATTCGTGTTGTTTGCTATCAATGATGATCGTCACCGGTCCATCATTCACTAACGCTACTTGCATGTCCGCACCGAACTCGCCTGTTCTCACGCGGTGGTGCACCAGTTCGCTGAGAAGTTGCTCGGCGCGCAGGTAAAGTGGCAATGCCTCTTCCGGCCGCGCAGCACGTATGTAACTGGGGCGGTTGCCCTTCACGGTGAGTGCTTGCAGGGTGAACTGGCTCACTAAAAGCACCGCACCGTTGGTGTCATTGACATCGAGGTTCATCACTCCTTGGCCATCGGCGAAGACACGCAGTCGCGCGATCTTGCCACAGAGCCATTCAAGGTCTTCAGCCGTATCGCCTACGGCGATCCCCAACAACACCAGCAGCCCAGGCCCGATCGCCGCATGCTCACGCCCCGCAATGGTGACGGAGGCCGAACTGACGCGTTGCACCACGGCACGCATGATCAGTAAGCCTGCTTGCTGAAGAAATTCTGCTTCAGGTCCAACTTCAGCGAGTCCGCTTTGCCGGTCACTGCATCGAGCCAGGTACCGTACATGGCGTTGGGCAACATGATGAAGTAGCTGCTGAGCGTGTCGTGCATCGTTTCCACCTGCGGCCGACCGAAGTCCGTTGCACGATCCTTGAACGACTCGTCGAAATCGCGCAGCTGATCGCCGCACAATAGCGCGATGTAATGCCCGGCCTTCACTTGCGCGCGGCGTTCCGTTTTGTCACTTGTTTTGTCCATGCACAGCACATGACGTTCATCCGCATCGGGAAATGTGAGCGACGCCAGGTTCTTGATCGTTGCTTCCTTCTCGATCGCGCTGCGGTTGCTGATGTAAAAGACCTCGCACCCGCGGCCTTTCGCGTAGCGGAGGAAGTCGAGGGCACCGGGTAAAGCCTTCGCCTCAGCCTTGGCGGTCCACTCGTTCCAGTTGGCCAATGTGTACGTGTGCCCCTTCGCAACATTGGTGATCTGATAGGGAGAGTTATCGAGCACGGTCTCATCGATGTCCACGATCACCGCAGCCGGTAATACGTGCGACTTGGAGAGGTTCATGTCGAGCTTGAGCCGGGCCAATTCATAGCACTGTTGAAAGAGCCGATGGATCTCCGCGCTACTGTGCTGGTAGATGGCAGCATCGGCGTTCTGCTGCGAGAGTGCATAGGGGATATAGGGTACCCCAGCGTTCGGTGCTTCTGCCGCCGGCTGCTGCGAATGGCACGCAGCAAACACTGCGAGGACGGCGATGGCCATTGGGGTGGTTGTCTTCATCTTGGGATCATTTGATGTCCGATCTCAGTCCAGCCTATAAGGGCCTGTGTCATCTATGCCGTGCACCATGTCGATGTAGCTGGTGTAACGGCTCTCCGGCACGCGGCCATCCTCCAAAGCGCGTTTCACCGCGCAACCGGGCTCCTCCATGTGCTTGCAGTCCCCGAAGCGGCATTCGCTCTTGAGCGCGAGCATCTCGGGGAATTGGTCCACGATCTCCTCTGCCGACATGTCCACCAACCCGAACCCCTTTACGCCAGGGGTATCGATGATGAACGTTCCGGCCGCTGGCTGGGGAGAGACAGAGCCAATGGCCATTGGCCAATGGCCATTGGCCGTATTCAACTCGAACATCTCCGCGAAGGTGGTGGTGTGCTGGCCCTTGTCACTTGCCCAACTCACTTCGTTCGTCCGGAGATCGAGCAAGGGATCGATGGTGTTGATCAGCGTGCTCTTGCCAACCCCGCTATGGCCCGCGAGCAAGGTGACCTTGCCCGCCAGCAATTCCTTCACTCCATCCACGCCGACCCCGGTCTCTGCGGATGTTCGAAGCATTGGGTAACCCGCCACGCGGTACACGCGCTCATACTCTTCCAACAATTGTTCTTCTCCTTCATCGAGGTCGTCCACCTTGTTGAACACCAAGATCGATGGGACTTGGTAAGCTTCGGCCGTTACCAGGAAGCGGTCGATGAAACCGAACGATGTGCGCGGCCGCGCAACGGTGGCCATGAGCAACAGTTGGTCGATGTTCGCGGCGATGACGCTCATGTGGTGGCTCAGGTTCACACTGCGCCGCACCAAGTAGTTCTTCCGATCCAGCAATTCCACGATGCTGCCAACGCGTTCGTTCGCCGTGCCGGTGTCCGTAACGGGCTCGAACATCACCCGGTCGCCCACGGCGATCGGGTTCGTGCTCGTATAGCCCTTTACGCGCAGGTTTCCCTTTGCTACACAGTCGTGCACGGTACCGTCCTCGCCACGCACGCGGTAGCGGCTGCCAGTGGAGCGCATGACCAAACCTCGCAACATGAGGACGTGAAGATGTGAAGATGCGGAGGATGCGACGGCAACTGATGCCATCAGCACACTGTCAGTTGATCAGAGAGGCACTGTCTTGCCCTGTGCATCCAAGATGCTGAAATCGAGGTATTGGCTGGCACCTTCCGGCTTCACCTTAACACTCTTCTTCCAGCGCCACCACCATTGGCGTTGCCGGCTCCAGACCCCCTTGGTCAGGTAAGCATGGATGAAGGGATGCACCACGACGGTGAGGCCGCTCAGGTTCTTCTCCCCGTGCAAATAGTTGAGCGCATGCTCCAACTCGTCGATGATGAGGACCGGGGCTTTCACTTCGCCGGTGCCGTTGCACGTGGGGCAGTTCTCGGTGGTGTCGATCTCGGTCTCGGGGCGCACACGCTGGCGGGTGATCTCCACCACACCGAACTTGCTCATGGGAAGCACGTTGTGCTTCGCCTTGTCGCTCTCCATCGCCTCCTTCAGCACCTTGTGCAACTGGCGGCGGTTCTCGGGCTCGTACAGGTCGATGAAGTCAATGCAGATAATGCCACCCATGTCGCGCAAGCGCAACAACCGCGCGACTTCCACTGCCGCTTCGAGGTTCGTTTCCAGTGCGTTCTGTTCGTGGTCCTTCTGCCCGCCTTTGCGACCACCGCTGTTAACGTCCACCACATGCATGGCTTCCGTCTTCTCCACGATCAGGTATGCGCCGCTCGGAAGCGATACGTGCCTTCCGAAGGCGGCTTTGATCTGCTTGTTGACGCCGAAGTGATCGAAGATGTCGAGCTTGCCTTTGTACAGTTTGACGATGTTCTTTTTCTCCGGCGCATTCACCTCCAGGTACTGCCGCACCTCCTCGCTCACCTGTTCATCATCCACATGGATGTTGGCGAAGTCCGCGCTCACCAGATCGCGCAGCACCGCGCTGGTACGATCCAATTCGCCGAGCACCTTTTTCGGGGGCATGGCGTTCTTGAGGTTGCGGAAGATGACGTCCCAGCGCTCGAGCAGGCTCTTCAGGTCGGCCTCCAGTTCCACCGTGCCTTTGTGTTCAGCTTGGGTGCGAACGATCACCCCGAAATTCTGCGGCTTGAACTGAGCGATGGTCTGTTTCAGGCGCTTCCGCTCTTCCTCATCCGTGATGCGGCCGCTGATGCTGATCTTTTGAATGAAAGGCACCAACACCATGTAACGACCGGCCAACGTGACCTCAGCGCTCAGGCGGGGTCCTTTCGTACTGATCGGCTCTTTGGCGATCTGTACCAGCACGCTTTGGCTGGCGCTCACCACATCGTTCAGCTTGCCTTCTTTCTGGATATCCGGCTCCATTTTCCAGCCTTCCAGCATGCCGTTCTCGAGACTGCCGCTGACCGCCGCTTTCGTGAAGCGGTAGCTGTTCTTGAACTGCGGACCCAGATCGTAGTAGTGCAGGAAAGCATCCTTCTCGTGGCCCACGTCAACGAACGCCGCATTGAGGCCGGGTGCCACCTTGCGGATCTTGGCCAAGTAGACATCGCCAACGGCATAGCCACGGTCGCTCTTCTCGCGGCTCAGGCCTGTGAGGAGTTTGTCCTTCACGATGGCGATCGCCGTTTCGGAAGGACTCGACTTGATGATCAGGTCGACGCTCAAATGGGAAGTATGATGGTGTGAAGCATGGGCACGTACCCGATGTGCCGGGATGTGCGTAGGCCTATGCCCGGGCGATGTGCCCGAAGCTCAGCCGTCAGTAGCGATCCCTACCGGACCCGCTTCTTGTGACGGTTCTTGCGCAGGCGCTTTTTGCGCTTGTGCGTGGCCATCTTGTGACGCTTCCTCTTTTTACCGCAAGGCATGTGTTCTACTGCTTTTCGTTCGTACTTCCTGCGATGATCGCATCCGCTGCGGCTTGCGCCGCCGGATCCGTCACCATTGTCTTGTATTTCATCAGCGCCTCCTTCGCCAGCACCGTGCTGTCGAGGGCTGCGTAGCTGCGCCCCAGTTCCAACCAAGCCTCCGCGCGGGCGGGGTCCAGTTCGGTCACCTTCCTGAAACGGTTGACGGCCTTATCCATCTGGCCGCTTTGCACACTGAACAAACCCAAATGCCAATGTGCTTCCACATTGTTGCTGTCTTCGGCCAGTATGCCTCTGAACGCCATGATCCCTTGCATCGGGTCCGGGCTGTTCACCAAGGCGATCGCATCCGCTATCCGCTCATCCATGTTGGGCGCAACTTCCGTCGCCCCAGCATGTCCGTCACCAGCAGCGGCCGCCATCGTGTTCCCGGAAGGTGTCCGGGGCAACAACATCAAAAGAACGCCAACCCCTACCGCACCGCCCAGCATCAACCACTGGGGCCTCTCCCATTTCATGCCTTGCCGCTGGTCTTCGCCTTCATCGTATCCACCCAACTCTCCGCCGGTTTGAAGGCGGGAGCATCGTGGGCCGGAATGATGATGGGCGTGTTCTGCGGTAAAAGCCGTCCCGTTTTCTGGGCCTTGTGCTTCACCAAGAAGCTGCCGAAGCCGCGCATGTGCACGTCCTCGCCCTGCTCCAAGCTGTTCTTCACTTGGTCCATGAGAGCCTCCACCACAGCGGAAACGACCTCGCGCTCGATACCCGTGCGCTTGCCCAGAATGGCGATCAATTCAGCCTTTGTCATGTATGCTCGTCCCGAAAACGGGGTGCGAATATAGTCGGACAAGCGAAGCCAACAACCCATCTTTGTGCCTCAATGCCAAGCCGTTCGTGGTTCAGCAAGGCGCTGCTGCCTTGGTTCGCCGAAAACAAGCGCGACCTCCCTTGGCGGAATACCACCGACCCGTATCGCATCTGGCTCAGTGAGGTGATCCTACAGCAGACGCGGGTCGACCAAGGTCTGGCTTACTGGAAAAGGTTCGTTGAGCGTTGGCCGACCGTGACCGATCTGGCGCGGGCAAGCGAGGATGAGGTATTGAAGGAATGGCAGGGGCTGGGCTACTATAGCCGCGCAAGGAATCTGCGTTCCGCCGCTTTGCAGGTGGTGCATGAGCACCGCGGGGTCTATCCAACGACGCACGTGGGGTTGTTGAAGTTGATAGGCGTCGGTGACTACACCGCCGCGGCTATTGCCAGCATCTGCTTCAGCCGACCGGAAGCCGTTGTGGATGGGAACGCGTATCGCGTGCTCGCCCGTGTCTTCGGTATTGCCACCCCGATCGACAGCACTGCCGGCAAGAAGGAATTCAAGGCCTTGGCGAACACGTTGATCGACCCCGATCACCCCGGCGACCATAACCAAGCCGTGATGGAATTGGGTGCTACGGTCTGCACACCGCGCAACCCGGACTGCGGTTCCTGTCCGCTGCGCAACCGATGCGTTGCGTTGAAAGAGTCACGCATTGCCACTCTTCCCGTGAAGGTGAAGAAGCAGGTGGTGCGTGTGCGTTACTTCAACTACTTGGTGTTGCGATCACCGAAGGGGATCTTCCTGCACCAGCGCAGCGGCAAAGACATCTGGCAGGGCTTATGGGAATTTCCGCTGATCGAAACCGGCCGACCGGCCAAC
>JBDTSG010000115.1:0-6839 GCA_039931265.1 Flavobacteriales bacterium | reverse complement strand
ATCATGTGCGATGCCGACGTTGACGGCAGCCACATCCAGACGCTGATCATGACCTTCTATTATCGGTACATGAAAGAGCTTTTGGAAGGTGGGCACGTTTACATCGCCACGCCACCGCTGTACATGGTGAAGAAGGGTAAGGAAGGCGTGTACTGCTGGACCGAACTTGAACGCGATACCGTGATCGAGCGCATGAAAGCCGGTGGCAAGGAGACTGGCGTACACGTGCAGCGCTACAAGGGTCTTGGCGAAATGAACGCTGAGCAGCTTTGGGAAACCACCATGGATCCCAGCCGCCGAACATTGCGCCAGATCACCATCGAGAACGGTGCTGAGGCCGATCGCATCTTCAGCATGCTCATGGGCGACGATGTGCCGCCGCGTCGCGAGTTCATCGAGAAGAACGCGGTGTACGCGAAGCTGGACGTATAGGACCGCTTGACCTTATGAGAGAGGCCCCGACGGAAGTCGGGGCCTCATTTTTTCGGAGCGATCAGTGCCGCACTACAACGCGCGCAGTGTATCGCACACCCTGATCCTCCAACAACACGGTATACAACCCACTCTCCAAAAGGCTCGAATCGAACCCGTAGCCATTGTTAACGGCCACACCTTCGAGCACCTTTCTGCCGAGGGCATCGAGCACCGCATAGGGCGCTTCCTCGCTGTCGTTGTCCCAGATCAGGTGTACCAACCCGTTGCTTGGATTGGGCAGTAGCAGAAGTTCAGCAGTCGTGGTGAAGCCTTCGGAGGCTTCTTCGGAACGCTGCTCCCCCGGGTCAAGGTTGTTCGATGCATGTAGCGCCCTGAACTTCATGATGCCATTGTTCTTGCAACCGATGGGTTCGCCGTTCGTAGTGCCGTACTCTTTGTAATAGGCCTGCGCCCAGTCATCCACTCCATCCATGTAAAAGGTGCTGTCGAAACTGCATGGGGTGCCACACAGCACGCTCTTGAAGAAGCAGCAGGCGCGCTTCACGATGAATTGTGCTCGTTTGTTCCTCAGAGCTGAGCCTTGGCTTCCCGACAGCGTGTCGATCCCATCGAGGAAAACGTATTTGTGCTTGGCATCGGGATCCTCATAGATCTGAGAGCAGTAACCGTGCTGCAAGCGCAGTTCATGTAAGCGCTGGCTACCATAACCATCCCAAAGGCTATCCGTCCCAGGGAAGCATCCGTGGGAGATATAGGGAGCGTGAACGTGATCGTCGCCACCGTAAAAGGAGATGATCCCGGCTCCGTCCGGAACGGCGTTCGTGGTATCGGGGCCGGGGTCGATCAGCGCCGGGCCTAAGAGCTGTCCCCAACCGTTGAATACCCCCCTGATGCGGTATGGACCTTCGTAGAACCCAAGCGAATCCGTACTGCTTGTAATGGCGAAACACGGCTTCGGGTCGTAGCGCATATCGCACGGATCACCTATCAGGGGTATCGTGTCGGCCAATGATGCCCACAAAGCCAAGTGCTCGGCCACATCCCCAAATGCTATGTGCAACCCCAATGATCCCCCAGCGCTGGGTCCACCGGTGAACATGGCGGCCGTGTCGATCGGGAAGGCCACAGTATCGCACAGGAAGGAGCGTATGGCCGCATCAGCATCGATTCGTGCACGGATGACGGCGCGCAGGTAGGAATATCGATCGCCTAAACACTGGGCGGGTACCGTATCGCCGTTGGCATCGTCAGGGGCGATCTCCCCATCCCCGTCCACGTCCCAGCCGAGCCGATAGTCCATGGTGGCCACCAAGAACCCTCGTTTCACGAACTGCTCCGGCCACTGTTTCATCACATGGTCCCCATCGGTGAAGCCCCCGCCGGTGAGCAAGAGAATGAACGGGAATTTCTCCGGCATGGCAACGTTGCCTTTCATCGCCGTTGGGATATAGACCGTGCTCAGCAAAGTATCCGCATTGACTGCGCAGCTACTGTCGTTGCAGTGTGCGAAGGCGATCGTTTTCTTCGAGAAGGAAGCGACCACCACCTTATCCGTCATGACGGAAGAGGTACACAACCAAGTTTGCGCGGCTATGATCTGCGGAACCGCCATCGCCAAGCACGCGAACAACACTTGAAAGCCTTGACCGATCGGTCCTCTCCTATTCTCCATGGTGGCCAAAGCTAGGTCCCCCGCTAGGTGCAGCGCAACACGCCCAAGGGGCTTGCGGGCGAGCAGTTGCAACGGAAGTCGCACATCTTGGACTTGCCAGACACCTTTTGGTTCTACTTCAGCACCGTTACGTGCCCGAGAACCGAGCCCATTTCGTGACTGCGGGCATCCTTGTAGTTCAATTTCCACACGAAAACCTCGGACTCCACGGCTTGGCCTCGATGCGCACCGTTCCAGCACTCGTTCACCCTATTGCTCTCCCAGATCCGTTCTCCCCAACGGTCGAAAATGAGGAACTCGTATTCCTGCACGAGCGTTGGGTCATTGAAGATGGGCATGAAGGTGTCGTTGGTCCCATCACCATTGGGCGTGAAGGTGTTGGGGACGTGAACCACCAGCAGGTCCAGCACGACCACTGGAACGCACACGGTGTCCGTGCATCCATTCGCGTCACTGGCCGTAAGGCACACCGTGTAAACATCGCCCAGCACACCGGGGAAGGTGAACGAAGGATCGGTCGCCGCACTGGTGCTCAACCCGCCGAGATCCCAGAAATAGTCCGTTGCGTTGCTGCTGGTGTTGACGAATTGAACAAAAGGTTCCGTGACGAGCACGCTGTCCGGCGCCGCATAGAAATCCGCTATCACAGGTTGCGGGCTCAGCACATCACCGCTCGTACTCGCAACGCAGCCGTTCGCATCCAGCATGGTGATCGAATATGTACCTGCGCACAAGCCGTCGGCTACGGGCGATGGTCCGAACGATAGGCCCCCATCGAAACTGTATTGGGCGCCCTCTGGATCGTTTACCGTAAGGATGCCATCGCAACTGCCCGGGCAGGTCTCATCCACGGCGAGCACCGTATCGATCACCAACGGTGGTGGTTCGTTGATGATGAAGTCCGCTTGTGCGTTGCAAGCGTTCGTGTCGAGAACGATCACCGTATAGCTCCCTGCGCAAAGACCGGTTGCAGCAGTATCCGTTGGCCCAGCAATGCCATTGCCCCATTGGTAGGTGTAGCCCCCGGCGCCCACATTCCCACCGGTGGTGCTGACGATCGCGGTGCCATCGCAAGTCGAGTTGCAGATGGCATCGGTGGTGGCAGCCAGCGGCGCCATCGCTTCCGTGAAAGTGATGTTCACGCTATCAGCGGCGGCGCAACCGTCCGGGGAAATGATCGTGAAAATGAAGAGAGCGCTTCCACCTGTGGATGACGTGACACCCGTACCTCCCGATATCGGGTCGGCGATGACGGCAGTTGTTGGTCCGCTCCAGTTGCCGGTGATCCAGTTCCCCGATGCGGATAGCGCGTATTGGAAGTCGCAAGTAAAGCCGTCAGGTCCGGCATCGGGCGGTGCCACGACATAGATCGCAACCGTCGCGCTTGCACTCGCGTTCGGGCACGCCGAAAGTCCGAACACGGTGTAGGTGTATGCACCTTGCGGATCCATTGCGGGATCGAACACGCCCGGTGAAGCGTTGCCGTTCGGATCGGTCCAGCTTCCACCGATATCCGGCGTGCCCCCGAGCAATGCGAACAAGTTCACCGGCAGAGCTTCCGGGCAAACGATCGTGTTCCCATCAGTACCCGCATCCGGCAATGGTTCTACGGTGATGGTCACCGTGGCCGTACCGTCGCTGCACGGTGCAGTAGCTGGAACGGTGTACATGTACGTACCCTCCACGTCGACAGCAGGGTCGAAAGTGCCATTGAACACAAGGCCATTGGGGTCGGTCCAAGATCCACTCGTGTCCGGTGCTCCGCCCAGGAGGCTGAACAGTTGTGCTGGTGCATCATCGGAACACATCGTCAGGGCACCGGCACTGCCCGCATCCGGCGGCTGAACAATGCCGACGTTGACCGCGGCGGTGTCGTTGATGCATGGAAGTGGTACCGTGAGCACGTATGTATAGGTGCCCTGCGGACCCATGGCTGGATCCAGGATCCCGGTGCATGACTGGTTGAGCGCATCGAGCCAGGTGCCGCCGGGATCGGGCGAGCCGAGCAGCGCATCGAAGAGATCTGCAGGCGCCGCATCCGCGCACAACACAATGCTGCCATCTCCACCAGCGTCGGCATCGGTGAGCACGTTCACCAAAACTTGGGTGGCATCCGATGGGCACGGGGCTGTTCCGTTCACGGTGTAGGAATAGCTGCCCGGCAAGTCAACCCCGGGCGTGAAGTATCCACCGAATGCAACGCCGTTCGAATCGGTCCAAGAGCCCCCGGTATCCGGAGTGCCGCCAATGCTCCCGAACAATTGCGCACCGCTGCCGGTGAGGCAGAGATTCAAAATGCCGTCGAACCCAGCGTCCGGTGCCATCGTGATGTCCACGTTCACCGTGCTCGACAAGTCGGGGCAGGGAGCTGTTGCACCCACGGTGTATGTATAGCTGCCCGGCCCGTCCACGCCAGGGTTGAAGACCCCTGGATGCACCAAGCCGTTCGGATCGAGCCAGGTTCCGCCCACGTCCGGGCTGCCGCCCAGTTGGGTGAAGAGGTCCACGGGCGCGCCGGTAATGCAGGCGATCAACGATCCATCCGTACCCGGGTCCGGGGGCTGAACAACGCTGACATCAACGGTCGCGCTCACCGAAGCGCACGGTGGTGGCACCGCGATCGTGTATGTGTAGAGGCCCGCTTGGTGAAGCGTGGGATCGAACATTCCAGCGAAGGCCAGTCCGTTCGGATCCGTCCACGCCCCGCCGGGATCCGGTGACCCGCCCAATTGCGAGAAGAGGCTGACCGCCGCGTTGCTGGTGCACAATGTTATTGTTCCGGGGAGGCCGGGCTCGGGCAATGTGGCCACGGTTACCGTTGCGCTGGCGTTCGCATCCGGACATGGCGAAGTACCCGTGACCATATACGCATATGCACCTGGTGGATCGTTCGCCGGATCGAAGAGCCCACTGTGCGAAAGGCCATTGGGGTCGGTCCAAGAACCTCCACCATCGGGCGTGCCACCGAGCACTGCGAACAGATCGGTTGTTGGACTGCTGATGCACAGTAGGATCGCAGCATCCACTCCGGCATCAGATGGCTGAACGACGTTGATGGTAACTGTACTGCTCATATCCACACACGGGGGCGGTACGTTGATCGTGTAGGTGTAAACCCCAGCAGTCATATTGGTCGGATCGAAGACCCCACCAACAACTGGACTTGGTCCACTCCATGTACCGCCAAGGTCTGGCGTGCCTCCGAGTTCCGAGTAGAGCTCGATGGGTGCATCAGTGGCACACAGCGTTGCGCTACCCGGCAGGCCTGCATCAGGTGCGGCAACAACCGTTACAGTAACAGTGGCAATATCGCTCGGGCAGGGTGCGGTTCCAGCAACAGTGTATGTGTAAACACCGGCCGTCATGTTCGCTGGGTTGAAGAGACCAGCGACAACAGGGCTTGGTCCACTCCATGCGCCGCCGGCATCCGGACTTCCACCCAGTGCAGTGAACAGTGCAGTTGAAGGGCTGCTGATGCAGAGCGTCACCGCCCCGTCGTTACCGGCATCCGGTGGTTGCACCACGCTGATGATAACGGTACTGCTCGCGTCGACACACGGGGGCGGTACGTTGATCGTGTAGGTGTAAACACCTGCGCTCATGTTCGCAGGGTCGAAGAGCCCACCAACAACAGGGCTTGGTCCACTCCATGTACCGCCAAGGTCTGGCGTGCCGCCGATCTCTGCGTAGAGATCGATGGGTGCATCAGTGGCACACAGCGTTGCGCTACCCGGCAGGCCTGCATCAGGTGCGGCAACAACCGTTACAGTAACAGTGGCAATATCGCTCGGGCAGGGTGCGGTTCCAGCAACAGTGTATGTGTAAACACCGGCCGTCATGTTCGCTGGGTTGAAGAGACCAGCGACAACAGGGCTTGGTCCACTCCATGCGCCGCCGGCATCCGGACTTCCACCCAGTGCAGTGAACAGTGCAGTTGAAGGGCTGCTGATGCAGAGCGTCACCGCCCCGTCGTTACCGGCATCCGGTGGTTGCACCACGCTGATGATAACGGTACTGCTCGCGTCGACACACGGGGGCGGTACGTTGATCGTGTAGGTGTAAACACCTGCGCTCATGTTCGCAGGGTCGAAGAGCCCACCAACAACAGGGCTTGGTCCACTCCAAGTTCCTCCCATATCCGGTGTGCCGCCGAGTTCGGAGAAGAGTGCAATGGCCGAGGCATTCGCGCAAAGTGTTGCTGCGCCCGGCGTTCCTGCATCGGGGTTGGTGACCACGTTGACGGCTACGATGGCCGAAACAATTGGGCAAGGAGCTGATCCAACAAGCGTGTAGGTGTATATCCCGGGAACCATGTTGGCCGGATCGAACAAGCCACCCACAACCGGGCTGGGGCCTGACCAAGAACCACCGGGGTCCGGTGTTCCACCAAACTGGGCGAACAGACTTGTCGCAGGACTTGTCGCGCACAATGCGATGGCACCATCGACGCCGGGATCCGGTGGTGTGTTGACCGTAACGGTTACAGTGGCGTCTTCACTTGGGCACGGTGCAACACCAGCAACGGTGTAGGTGTACGCACCAGCGCTCATGTTGGCGGGATCCAGCATGCCACCGATCACGGGGCTTGGTCCGCTCCACACGCCGCCAGCATCGGGCGTTCCGCCGAGTTGCGCAAAGAGCGATACCGCAGTGCTCGAGGTGCAGAGCGTGATGTTGCCATCGACGCCGGGATCCGGTGGTGTGTTGACCGTAACGGTTACAGTGGCGTCTT
>JBDTSG010000114.1:0-7584 GCA_039931265.1 Flavobacteriales bacterium | reverse complement strand
CGCGCAAGCTCCGCATCGGTGAAGCCGTCCTGTCGCATCGCGACGAACATCGTGCGGACTTTCTCCGCACTTCCCAATAGTCCCAGATACTTGTAGCGCCGCCGTATCATTTGCCGCAGCACGATCTCGTCCGTGCGGTAACCGAAGGACACCAGCGCGATGAACAAGTCAGGGTCCTCCGCGAGATGCTCGGTGATGCGGTGATAGTCAACGAAAGACCGTTCGTGCGCGAATGCGTTATCGCGCATCGTGTTCAGCCCATCGCGGTCGTCGAATACATGCACATGGAAACCGAGCTGGTTCATGGTGCGCGAAAGCGCCAATGAGATGTGACCGCCACCGATGATGGCAACGCGCGGCTGCACCAGTAGCGGTTCGCGATAACTCCACTCGACAGGGTCGGGTGGGACATCCGAAGCCAGCGAGATCCCATTCGAGGTGAGCAGAAGATCGCGAGCCGTACCTGAGGTGATGGTGTCAAGAAGATCCTTGCACAAGTCGGCAAGAGCGGCATCGAGGTAGAAGAAACCGACGGTCTGCTCGCCCGAGCAGATCATCCCGGAACGATCCTGGCCGATGCCGGGCTGGTGGATCTGCCGTTTCAGAAAAGGAAAGGAATGGGGTTGGTCGAACAACGACCGCGCCAATTCCACCAGCTTGTGTTCCATGCTCCCTCCGCCGATGGAGCCGAACAGGGCACCGCCGGAAGTCACGCACATCTTGAAACCGGTGCGGCCGGGGCTGCTGCCAACGCTATCCACCACGCACAACAACACACAGGTCTCACCTGCCTGCAACGTGGCAAGTGCCCTGGTCCAGAAGTCGCGCGGGTTGTTCACGGTTGTGTTCAAAGTACCGGCATTCTCCGCTGTTCTCCATCGGGGGCGAAAGGCTCATCTTCGTCAGGAGTGGTCGCCGTGGTGAAATACCTGTTCGCAGTTCTGCTATGCGTCGCAGCGACCATGACCGCATGGCCGCAAGCCGCTGACACGCTATCCAAGGATACCACCGCTAAGCCCGGAGCGATCGACACCTTGGCCAGCGCCACGGCCGCCACGGCTGACACGTCAGCGGTGGCGACGACCGAGGGAACCACGCCGACACCGGGTTTCCAGCAAAAACTTACGGACGCGCGATCATTCCCGTTGGCCGTCATCCTCTGTGCCTGCTTGTTGCTGCTGTTCTTCTGGTTCCGTATCCAGTCGCGCATGTTGAAGGTGCAGCTTGGCAACGAAGCTCTGCCGACGGGTGCCCGGTTCGACTTGGAACAGGCACTTGGCACGGCGAGCGCGGCCCGCAAGACCACCAAGTTCTTCTTCTGGGCTGCACTGCTCGGCTATCTCGCCTACATCGCTGTTGAAGGCACGACGATGTACGGCTACGCCATGGAGTGGGTGAACCTCGCAGTGCGTTGGACACATGTGATCGCTGGCATCATGTGGATCGGTGCATCGTTCTACTTCATCTTCTTGGAGAACAAATTGAACCGCACGCACGGCCTGCGCGATGAGCTGGCCGGCAGCCTCTGGGCGATCCACGGCGGCGGTTTCTACTACGTGGAGAAGTACAAGGTGGCACCGACGGTGATCCCGAAGGACCTGCACTGGTTCAAGTACGAAGCCTACTTCACGTGGCTCAGTGGCTTCGCTTTGCTCTTCATCGTGTACTACGCCGACGCGAAGGCTTTCATGATCGACCCCACGGTCGCGGACATTTCCACGCTTCCGGCGATCGCGATCGGTATAGGATCGATGGTGCTTGGATATTGGATCTACGATCGCATGTGCTCGTCGCGGTTGATCCTACGACAGGGTCTTTTCGCGTTGGTAGGTGTGGTGATCCTCGGTGTTATGACCTACGCGCTCACACACCTGCTCAGCGGCCGCGCGGCGTTCATCCACGTCGGCGCCGTCATCGGAACGATCATGGTGGGCAATGTGTTCTTCACCATCATCCCCAGTCAGAAGGCGCTGGTGCGCGCAGCGAAGACCGGCCAGCCGCTGGATGCAACGCTCGGCAAGAAGGCCGGACAGCGCAGCCTGCACAACAACTACCTCACGCTGCCGGTGGTCTTCATCATGCTGAGCAACCACTTCCCGAGCACCTTCGGGCATAGCGGCAATTGGATCATTCTCATGGTGATCGTGGTGGCCAGCATGGGGATCAAACACTACTGGAACCTGCTCGATCGCGGCATCAAACAGACGTGGGTACTGGTGATCAGCGTGCTTGCGCTCGTCATCCTCAGTATGGCCATCTCACCGGCCTTCGAGGATACGCTGGATGCTGCGATCCCAGCGAGTTTCGAGGAGGCAAATGCCGTGATCCAAGCCCGCTGTGTGCAATGCCATAGTGCGAACCCAACGGACGATGTGAACCACGCTGCACCGAACGGCGTGATGTACGATACCCCCGAACAGATCCAGGCCATGGCCGACAAGATCATGACCCGTGCCGTGCGCACGAAGACAATGCCACAAGGGAACAAGACCGGCATGACGGATGAGGAGCGGACGATCTTGAAACGGTGGATCCTGCAAGGAGCGAAGATCGATTAGCGAATGAGGCAATTAGCCAATTAGCGAATGAATACCCAAACTCCGACCATCGTCATCCCATTCGCTAATTGGCTAATTCGCTAATTGACCATTGGCCCAAGCGCTCCATAGCACCCGCGTCGTCACCCCAACAGGTGTTATCGAAGCCACGCTCATCCTCGCGGATTGCAAGATCTCCGAGGTACTTCCCGGTAAAGTCCAGCGCGAAGGCATCCCCTTCGAAAGCGTTGGCGACAAGGTGATCATGCCCGGGGTGATCGACGCGCACGTACACATCAACGAACCGGGCCGCACGGAGTGGGAAGGCTTCGAGACCGCCACGAAGGCCGCCGCTGCTGGTGGCATCACCACGTTGATCGAGATGCCGCTGAACGCAAGCCCGGTAACTACAACGGTGGAAGCGCTGAAGCTGAAGCTCGAAGCGGCGAAAGGGAAGTTGCACGTCAACGTCGGTTTCTACGGCGGTGTGATCCCGAGCAACATCAATGATCTGGATTCGCTGCTCGACGCTGGTGTCTTCGGCATCAAGGCCTTCCTCACACACTCGGGCATCGATGAGTTCCCGAACGTCACCGAAGCGGATCTGCGCAAGGCCCTGCCGATCATGAAGAAGCACGATGCGAAGCTGCTCGGGCATTGCGAGTTGGTTGATAGTTCTTCGTTGTTGGTTGATGGGCTGCCGACCACAACGCCGAACAACCAACAACCATCAACCAACAACCGCTCTTACGCCGCCTACCTCGCTTCCCGCCCCCGCGCCTGGGAGAACGACGCCATCGCCCTCATGATCCGTCTCAGCGAGGAGTTTGGCGTGCGTGTACACATCGTACACGTTTCCTCCAGCGATGCGCTGCCAATCATCCGCGACGCCAAGAAGCGGGGCGTCCGCATCACCGCCGAGACCTGTCCGCACTACCTCGTGTTCTGTGCGGAAGAGATCCCCGATGGCGCCACGGAGTTCAAGTGCGCACCGCCGATCCGCGAGCGGGCGAACAACGAACTGCTTTGGGAAGCCTTGAAGGACGGCACGCTCGACTTCGTTGCCACCGATCACTCACCCGCGCCGCCCGACATCAAGGAGCAGCAAAGCGGCGATTTCATGAAGGCCTGGGGTGGCATCGCGGGCTTGCAGTTCCTGTTGCCGGCGTTGTGGACAGGTGAGAAGGAGCGAGGCTTCACGATCGAAGATGTCGCGCGGCTCCTGTGCACGAACCCGGCGGATTTCCTTGGGCTGAAGGCGAAAGGCCGCATCGCTCCCGGCTGTGACGCCGACCTGGTGATCTGGGATCCGGAGGCGAGCTTTGTGGTGAAGGAGGGGATGATACAGCACCGGCATAAGCTCACGCCGTATGCGGGGCTGACCTTACATGGAGTGGTGGACTGGACCGTCGTGGGAGGGAAATCTGTGTTTCGAAAGTCCGCTTTTCGACAAGCATCATTCGCGCCGCTTTTGAAATGAACCATCGCGACAAGGCCTTGATCTTTTTTGTGGTGCTTGGCACTTTGATCGAACTGGGGTTGTTCTTCGCTTTCATGGACCTTTCAATGCGAGGAAGAGCTACAACCTTGTGGGAATTCGCAGTGTGGCCATTTCTCTTCTTTCCTTTTCTCTCGGGTTGGCTCTTTTTCTCACGGAAGTGGAAGGTCTTGACCTGGTTTCTATTCCTCGGTGCCACGAGCTACTGCGTGTGGTACCAATTGTCTGCTTACGGTTGGGCGCTGTTTGAAGGGAGCATGTGGGTGATTGGTTTAGGCCATGTGTTGATCGTCGCGCTTCTTATTTGGACCTTGCTCTGGTATTCACGCTTGAAGGAACGATTTGACTAATGAAAGCACCAGAGGGATCCCCCCCCTTCACCCCCCTCATCGACCTCGCCGCCGAGCGCTTCCGTGGCAAGGTGCTTTGGTGTACCGACGACTTCTTCGCTGAGAAGGAGAACCTCATCAAGCCGAGCAAGCCGGTCTTCATCGCGGATAAATACACCGACCGCGGCAAGTGGATGGACGGCTGGGAAAGTCGCCGCAAGCGCACGCCCGGCCACGACGAGGCGGTGCTCCAACTCGGTGCCGCAGGCGTGATCAAAGGCTTCGAGGTGGATACAGCCCACTTCCTCGGCAACCACCCGCCGCATTGCTCCATTGATGCGTGCTATGCGGCAGGTGGCAACTGGGAGAAGTCCGAATGGACGGAAATCCTCCCGAAGTCGCCGCTGAACCCCGGCAGCCAGCACTTTTTCGAAGCCGTGGGCGCGAAAGGTCAGTTCACCCATGTAAAGCTGCACATCTACCCCGACGGCGGTGTGGCCCGACTGCGCGTCTACGGCGAGGTACAGCGCGACTGGTCACGTGTTATGCCCAATGAGGTCAATGATCTGGCCGCTGCGCAGAACGGCGCGCTGGCGATCCAGTGCAACGACATGTTCTTCAGCCACATGAACAACCTGATCATGCCCGGTCGTGGCGTGAACATGGGCGACGGCTGGGAAACCAAACGCAACCGCACACCCAACAACCGCGACTGGGTGATCGTGCGGCTGGCGCACAAGGGCATACTCCAGAAGGCGCTGATCGATACCTGCCACTTCAAGGGCAACTACCCGGACACGTTCACGCTGGAAGGAACGAACAGCGCCACCGACGACCTGGCGAACGCGAAGTGGAGCACCATCATCGAGCGCACCAAACTACAGGCGGATCATGAGCATCGATTCCAGCAGGAGGTGATGTGCAAAGAGCCGGTGACGCATGTACGTTTGAGCATCTTCCCGGATGGTGGTGTGAGCCGCATGCGCCTCTGGGGTACGATCGTTTGAATGCATCACCACAGAGGCACAGAGGCACGGAGAATGCGATGTTTTGCTTGCAGCAGGAACCCGATGCCGCAGTTGCTCTTCACCTTTGGGTTTCTCTGTGCCTCTGTGCCTCTGTGCCTCTGTGGTGAATCCTGAGCTATGACCCTCGACCAACTCAATCGACTGAACGAAACGGACGCCACTGCGGCTTTCACGCAGTGCTGTGCTTGCGCTCGATGGGCAGAGCGTATGGAGATCGGTCGTCCCTATGAAGGCCTTAGCGAGATGCTGGAGATCAGCGACCGCATTTGGGAGGAATGCGATGTGGACGACTACCTCGAAGCGTTCCAGGGACATCCGCGCATCGGCGACGTGGAAAGTCTCGCCAAGAAGTATGCGAACACCAAGGGTTGGGCCGGCAACGAACAGAAGGGCATGGACAGCGCCGACCCAACCGTGGTCCAGCGCCTCGCCGACGGCAACAAGACCTACGAGGAGAAGTTCGGGCACATCTTCATCGTTTGCGCCACAGGCAAGAGCGCGGCCGAGATGCTTGCCTTGCTGGAAGCCCGCATGCCCAACGACCCAAAGACCGAGGTGATGGTAGCGGCAACTGAACAGAACAAGATCACGCGACTACGCCTGAAGAAACTCCTCGCATGAATTCTCACCACAGAGACACGGAGACTCAGAGAATGCGGATCCTGCCCATGGTACGTTCCACTCAAAATCACAACGAGACCCTTGGTTTTCTCTGTGCCTCCGTGTCTCTGTGGTGAACTCCATTTCTCATGAGCACCATCAGCACACACGTTCTCGATACCGCGCGCGGCCTGCCTGCCCGTGGCGTACGCGTCACCTTGCAACGCTCAGCAGGCCCGGATAAGTGGGACGACCTCGCGATGGGCAGCACCAACGCCGATGGACGCATCCCTGACTTCGTGCCGAAGGACGTTGTGCTGGGCGATGGCCAATACCGCATGCGCTTCGATGTCTCGGCCTACTTCAGCGAGCACAAGACCAAGAGCTTCTATCCCTACATCGAGGTGGTGTTCGAACTGGCAGCGGATGGGCACTACCACATCCCGCTGCTGCTGAGTCCGTGGGGATACTCCACGTATCGGGGGAGCTGAGCCTACTCGAAAGCCGAGCGGTCCAACTGGCTCTGGCGGATGATGGACATCAAGGTCCCAATGCGAAGTTCCTTGTGGTCAGGCACGGGTACCGTCACGGTCGTATCCGCCAACTTCCTTTGCATGATGATGTGGCTTCCACGTTGACGGACCTGCTCGAAGCCGTGTTTCCGGAGTATCGTGCAGACCTCGCTGCCCGAAAGCATGCGCATCAGGCCGCTACCTGAACGCGTGTAACCAACACTTCTTCGTGCATTCGCTCACCTAGCTCTTTTGGTGAAGCCGTTTCGAAGAAAAGCTCAAGGGCTTCGATCAGGTTCGCGCGCGCTTCTTCGATCGTATCACCTTGGCTCGCGACATCGAGTTCGGGGCACAACGAGACGTAGCCGTTACCTTCCTTCTGGATGATCGCTGTGAGTTCGCGTTTGGTGGCCATGGGTTCAACGGCTTTGTCCCAAAGATAGACTGGAGCCGCATTTCGCGTGAGCGATTGAAGCGGCACCCGCAGCCGACCAAGGAGGCGAGGAGTACAGCGAAATACGCGACGGTGTGCACTCAACACCGGCACGCCCACATCTTCAACATCACATCAGCGGAAGTTCCGCGAACGAGTTCCGATCTTCACCCTCGCACTCTATCACCCTCGCACTCTTCAACGCATGAATTCCAGCGTTCCAGCCAAAGACAAGTCCCGCATCCTCGCCACCCTCGGCAAGGCCAACAAGGCCTTCCAGCAGGTGTACCCCGGTGATCGTCCGGACCGCCAGCCGGTGCATACCGTGTACGGCGGCGCCGACCTGTTCCGGGACGACACTGCGCAGAAGATGGCCAACGCCGCGCTGAAGACGTTGACCGAGAACGCCGCCGATTTCACCGAGTTCGCGCGCGCGCTGCAGCTGCCCGGCCACGACAAGTTGCCGAAGATGTCTTCATCCCGCAGCAGCGGGAAACCGGCCAGCGTTATGAAACTCGAGAAGCGATTGGAGAAGTTGCCGCGCGAGCAACGCAAGAACGAACCCGCATGGCTCGCATACGCCACGTACAACAAGGTGATCCACAAGCTGCGCACCGAAGCGCTGGAGGATTTCCGCATCGACTTCG
>JBDTSG010000113.1:0-4439 GCA_039931265.1 Flavobacteriales bacterium | reverse complement strand
CGGGGATCTCGCCGATCCCAGTGCCGAGCGCTACACTGCATGTGCCCGAAGTGGTGCAAGCGCATCAGTGACCATGATCCGCCGCGCAGCGTCACGATCCCCATGGCACAACTCATCCGCTTCTTCCTCATCGCGTACGGACTATCCTGGCTGATCTGGTCCCCGTTGTGGCTACCAGCGTTCGGCGTTATGGGCCTTCCTGTTCTTCCTCTCAACCATGCGCTTGGTGGACTTGGACCGATGCTGGCCGCGTTCATCTGCTCAGCGCGGGAGGATGGCAAGGCCGGTGTTGGACGATCGCTCCGATCCATGGTGGATGCGCGCGCCCCGTCCTTGATGGCGGTGGCATTGTTGGCTCCGGTCGTGCTGCTCGCTGTGGGTATGCTCTTCGTTGAAGGACCGTTCGATGCGGGCGGGATCCTGCGCACCAAGGAATTCCCAGCGATGGGTTTCATCAGCTTCCTGCTTTACAATCTCTTCTTCTTCGGCTTCGGTGAAGAAGTCGGTTGGCGCGGTTTCGCGTTGCCGCGTATGCAACAGAGCATGAACGCGTTGTGGGCATCGGTGCTGCTCACCTTCTTCTGGGCGCTGTGGCATTGGCCGTTGTTCCTCTATCGTCCGGGCTACACCAGCATGGATGCGGCGGGCATAACAGGTTGGTTGTTCAGCTTGCTCACCGGAAGTGTTCTGTTGACATGGTTGTTCAACAGCTCGCGCGGATCGTTGCTGGTGGTGGCCATCTTCCACGCCACAGTGGACATTGCCTTCACCTGCGAGGCCGCTACACCAGCGGTGGTGGGGATCCTCGGTGCGCTGATCACCATGTGGGGGATCGCCGTGGTGTTCATCTTCAAGCCGAAGGACCTGTCGCGGATACCGAGGGTGATCGAATGAACGCGTTCAGCATCAAAAACACCGGCTGAGCGATGAAGAAATGGATCAAGCGCCACGCGGCGGCACGCACGACGCTCCATTCGAGGAGGAGCGGGCACTGCACGCGATCCTTGTAAAGGCTCATACACTGTACCATGGCATCCCTTGATCGCTCCCTCGGCCTTGGTCAAGTGATCTTCTTCGGTGTGGGCTCCATTCTTGGGGCGGGCATCTATACGCTCATCGGAAAGGTGGCCGGGCATGCGGGCAACCTCACTTGGCTCGCATTCCTTATCGCATCCTTCACGGCTTTCCTTACCGCGTTCTCGTACGCGGAACTCAGCGCGGCCTACCCGAAGTCAGGTGGCGAGTATGTGTATGTGAAGCGCGCTTTCGGGCAGCGGATGGGGACTTTCCTCGGACTGGTCATCGCCACCAACGGCGTCATCAGCGCGGCCACGGTCTCACTCGGTTTCGCAGGCTACTTCACCGAACTCGTGGATCTGCCCACATGGCCTGTGGCGGTGGGGATCCTCGTGTTGCTCTTCCTGGTGAATGCGGTCGGCATTAAAGCCTCCAGCGGTGTGAACATGGTGCTTACCGGCGTGGAGGTACTGGGTCTTGTGGCAGTGGGCGTGGCGGCATTCCCCAAGTTGGGTTCGGTGGATCTGCTCCAAGGCGCGGGCATGGGTATGAACGGTCTCTTCTTCGCGGCCGCGCTCAGCTTCTTCGCCTATCTCGGTTTCGAGGACATCGTGAAGTTGGCCGGTGAAACGCGCGATCCGCAGCGCAACATCCCGCGCGCCTTGTTCGCAGCGAACGGCATTGTGTTGGTGATCTACACCACGCTCGCGGTGTTGGTGGTGAGCGCATTGCCCTGGCAGCAACTGGCCGGTGAAGCTGCTCCCTTGGCCGCGATCGTTGAAAGCCGCTGGGGACGCACCGGTGCCATGTTCATCGCTGTGGCGGCATTGTTCTCCACCAGCAACACCTTGCTCAGCAACATGCTCGGCAGCTCGCGCGTGGTGGCTTACATGGGCCGCGATGTGCGCCCGATGCGATGGATGTCCACCGTCTCGGAGCGCAAGACACCCGTGCGCGCCTTGCTGCTCATCCTGCTCGTGGCGTGCGGGTTCGCAGCCATCGGCGACATCGAAGTCGTGGCGCGCATCGCCACCATCACCATCTTCCTCACCTTCCTTGTGGTGAACCTCTCGGTGATCGCGTTGCGTGTGAAGCAGCCAGCATTGGAACGGCCGTATCGCATTCCGTGGAGCATTGGCGGGGTGCCGGTGATCAGTGTGCTGGCTGTGATCTGCACACTGGTGCTATTGGGATACGCGGTGGCGTCCATCTGGAGCGGCGGAGCCAATGAGTGAAGTGGATGGGGATCGGCGTTCAAGCATGGAGCAACCACCAACACACCTCGGGCCATTCGCCCCCTTCCTTATGACGACCTTTCACCGATGAGCGAAGAACTGGTGTTGCTTATTCAGCGGGTGTTCATCGCTCTGGCGCTCGGCTTCCTTCTTGGTCTGGAGCGCGAGTATGCCAAACGCGTGGTGGACAAAGAAGAGCAGTTCGCCGGTGTGCGCACCTACACCTTCATCGCGTTGTTCGGTTTCCTATGCGCTTACCTCGCGCAGCAGTTCGGTGTGTGGATCTTCGTTGCGGGGCTTTCCGGCTTGATGGCGTTGATCATTTCCAGCTACGTGCTGTCCGCGAAGGCCGGCAACTACGGCATCACCACCGAACTGTCAGGCATCCTCGCGTTCGTGATCGGTGCCGTGGTGTTCCAGGGCGAAGTGCTGTTCGCTGTCATCCTCACCGTGGTGATCACCTCGTTGCTATCGCTCAAATTGAAGCTGCACTCCTTCATCGCAACGCTTACACCACAAGAGATCCGCGCCTTCATCCAGTTCGTGATCATCTCCGTGGTGGTGTTGCCTTTTCTGCCCGACGAGCCTGTCGGTCCGAACGGCGTTTGGAACCTGCACGACATCTGGACCATGGTGATCCTCGTCACCGGTATCAGCCTTGCGGGCTATCTGCTGACGAAGCTTTTAGGCTCGAAAAAAGGCACCTTGCTCGCCGGGATCTTAGGTGGGCTGGTCTCCAGTACGGCGGTCACCCTGAGCATGGCGCGCCGCTCACGCCAAGCGCCAACGGGACCGCATCTGGTCATCGCAGCGAGCATCATCGGGGCCACGGGTGTGCTTTACCCGCGCATCTTGTTGGAGATCTGGGTGATCGATCGGGAACTGGCCTTGCGCATGATCGCCCCCATCGCCTTCATCATGCTCACGGCATTCGGCATCGCCTACCTCATCAACCGCAAAGGCGGGCAAGCAGCGGCGGTGGAAGTCCCTGCTAAGAACCCGCTCAACTTTGGTGTTTCGATCCAATTCGCTGTGGTGTACATGGCCGTGCTCTGGTTGATGGACCTGATGACCACCGATGGCAGCACCCCCGGCTTCTATGCGGCCAGCCTCGTGTTCGGTGCTACGGACATGGATGCGATCACCCTGTCCATCGCCAAGAGCACCGAGCATATCGGCATCGTGAAAGGTGCCACCGCCGTGCTGTTGGCCACGCTCTCCAATACGGTGATGAAGTACCTGATCGTCTTGTTCTTCGGCGACAAGTCCTTGCGCAAGTGGGTAGGCTTCGGCTTCGGCGCCATATTCGTTGCCACCGTGATGGGCCTGTTGGCCATGCGTTGGCTGTGATGGGGCAGTTCAGCCCCCCCGATCCGGCACGCGCAAGGATCCAATGTTGGCGCTCAGATACCTTGTGGATGACGGTACCCGATGCGGGATGATCGGATATCCGTTCGGGGCTGCATCACCCCACTTCCGAACAGGGACCCGTTGTGTACATCCATCGGCAGGAGCGCTGTGTACCGCACCTGGCAAGACAAGTGGCACTGCGCCTTTCCACGCGCCGAACACGGAGCATCGTTTGAAGCATCATGGGCAAGGCTGTTGGAAGTTCCGGAAGCGGACCTGCCAGCCGGAACGAACAAACATCAAGTACCATGAATACCCAAGACAAGAAGACCCCTGCCCGCACGGACAGTGCAACGACGAAGAACGATCATGCATCGAAGCCTTCGGCCAACGGGAAGAAGGAAGGCACACGCGAACCGTCCGCCGACAAGAAGGCCGAGATCAAGCAAGTGCCTGATACAACACGCACCACGATGAACGTGGAGAAGAACCCAACGGCCAAGAAGGAGACGAAGTAGATCTCCGTTAACGGATCGCTCGGTGATGCCCGCGATGGATGAATGATCCATTTGCGGGCATCACCCATAAAAGAGGGTAGCGTAGAGATCAGGCAAGGAAGATCCATGCTTGTTCCCGACAGCCTTCACCAGGCTATGGGAAAGCGGACAGCGTTCAAACGAACGGGCCAAAAGATCAGCCGACCTGTTCGTTAAGAGCCGCGATCACGGCTTTCAAGGCGGCACTACCCACCGGTTTCACCAAGTGCTGATCGAAGCCGGCCTTGATGCTCTTGCGCCGGTCTTCATCCTGCCCCAGGCCGGTGAGCGCCACGATGTA
>JBDTSG010000112.1:0-51919 GCA_039931265.1 Flavobacteriales bacterium | reverse complement strand
AAGAGGAAGGCTTTACCCAAGAAGAACAGGAAGTAGGAACGACGATGCGCGCCATGCCCCAGACCATCAGCCATGCTCTTCAACCGGTGACAAGTCGTCACCAGTTGAAACGGGCTGTTGTTGGCGAACCAGTCGGTGACGGTTTGTCACCAACTGAATTGGGTGCTTGGCAACTGGTAACAGATCGTTACCAGTTGGGATCAGGGCTCGGTCAAGTGGTTACAGATCGTAACCGGTTGCGGCAGTTGGTGACAAATTGTAACCAACTGGATCCGGGTGCCGCCGAGATCAGCGAACATCAGGGAACACCGGCTGCGACCCCTTCGGGGTCGAATGCCTTCGTGGTGGGACGAATGCTACAGGCTGCGACCCCTTCGGGGTCGAATGTGCTCGTTGTGGGATCAATGCTAATGTCTGTGACCCCTCCGGGGTCGAATGCGTTGTCGGCCGCCGAGGGCCTGACCCCGAAGGGGTCACAGAGATTAGATCAGGAACGCCCCCATACCACAACGACCCTGAAGGGGTCGCAGCCGTTGTTGCATTCGAGCGTTGGCCAGATACCGATATCAACCAACCAACGGGAAGGTTCGCACATGCTCGTACCGCGCGCCCTCACGCAACGCGCGTCGCAACAGAACGACTTCCGTCACCTGCTCTTCGCTCACATGCGCATGTGGCGCGAGCATCTCCCACGCTTTTTCGAACTGGGCGGGTTTGAGACCCGCAGCGATCGTGAGGTGCGGACGATCCGTCGGCTTGATCCCCTTCATCCTCGGGAAACTTCGAACGTGCTGCACGATGCTGCGACGGACGGGAGCGATCAGTTCCCTTTCCACCGGATCCACATAGATCGTCTCCTTGTTCTCAAAGTGTGTGATACCGTCGTAGCGCAGGGTGAAGGCCTTGTGACCGGCAACACCTCGCTCGATGCCTTCGCAGAGATCCCGCTCGCACTCTACGGGCAGGTCGGCATAGAACAGGGTGATGTGCGGTTGGGAATGGAGATACCGGTAGAAACCGATCGCCTCCTCCACTTTCTCTTTGAGTACGTTGATAGCACGAGTGATCTCATTGGATGGGCTGATGACAAGAAGGTACCTGTAACCGATCACGGGCACATCGAAGAGCTTATCGGCAGGTTCCATCCCCATGATTCAATGCGCGGTGTAGTGCGTCCCTCGCCCCGTGCCCTCGCGAACAAGGGCATAGTTGCGCAACATGATCTCCAGATCCTTCTTCACCGTGGGCAACGACAAGGACAAGGCAGCGGCGATCCCGCCAGCTTGGGCACCTGCGTGCGCTTGGATGTAGCGCAGGATGTTCCGCTGCCGATCGTTCAGCGCGGTGATGGTGCCCTTCACTTCCAACTTGGCGCGGAGCTTATCCATCATCACCACCAGGCAGTCGAGGAAAAAGTGGACCCACGGCGTCAGTTCTTCGCCGGGGCGCTGGGATTGGCAAGCGCGCAACACGCGGTAGTAATCGCTCTTGCGCCGCTCGATCTCATGCTCGAAGCTCACGTACTGCACCCACGGGTAGCCCTGTTGCAGCAGCAACAACGTGGCGAGCAAACGGCTCATGCGCCCGTTACCGTCCTGGAACGGATGGATGGTGACAAACTCGTAGCAGCACGCAGCGACGCGGACCAAGGGATGCACATGCTCCGGCTGGCCATACCAAGCGATCAGCGCACGCATGGCGCTCTCCGTCTCCATGCCGGGCGGCGTGGTAGCGAAGACGACCGTGCGACTACCGTCAGCAGCCGTGGCCTCCACCGCGTTGGGCTGCTGCTTGTAGTTGCCCCGGTGCCACGCATCCTTGGTGCTGTACTGGAGCGTGAGCTTGTGCAAATGCTTCAACTCGCTCTCTCCCACTCGGATCTCCGCGAAGGCCTCGCTGATGGTGTCGAGCGATTCGAAGTAGCCGGCCACCTCCTGCTGGTCGCGGTCCTCGAGCTTGGTGATGTCCAACTGCGCGAGCAAGGCATCCACCTCCGGATCGGCAAGGCGGCTGCCTTCGATGCGGGTGGAAGCGCCCACGCTTTGCACGGTGGCGATGGACTTCAAATGCTTCAACGAGCGACCCTCGCGGCGCTCGATGCTGGCCCACTCGCCCGCGAAACGGTCCACGCGGCTGATGGCTTGGAGCAGATCCCAAGTCAGGTCGAGGCGGAAGGTGTGGACAGCAGACATATCCGCAAATATGCGCTAATATCCGATTCGTATCCGCAAATGCGGCGCATATATCCGAGAATAGACGCAAATAGTCGAAACGTATCCGCAAACAAGCTCGCCGTCGCAGCCTGACCCCGCACTCGAACGAACACTCCCACTCCACGTTAGAACTCCCTCAATTCCGAAAGTCATGAGCACCGAAACCAAACCCAAGGCCCTTCAAGGCGGCGAATTTCTGATCCGCGAGAGCGCAGCACAGGACATTTTCATTCCCGAGGAATTCAATGAGGAGCAGCGCATGATCGCGCAGACCTGCACGGAGTTCCTGCAACAGAACGTGTGGCCGAACGTGGAGGCCATCGACCACCAGGAGGAAGGGCTGATGGTGAGCCTACTGGAGAAAGCGGGCGAACTGGGCCTGCTCGGCATCAGCGTGCCGGAGGATCTGGGTGGCTTCGGTAAGGACTTCGTGACGACGATGCTGGCCACGGAGCGCACGGGCGCAGGCTACAGCTTCAGCGTGGCGATCGCGGCGCATACGGGCATTGGCACCTTGCCCACGCTCTACTACGGCAACGAGGAGCAGCGCAAGAAATACATCCCCAAGTTGGCGAGCGGGGAATGGAAGGCCTGCTATTGCCTCACCGAACCAGGCAGCGGCAGTGATGCCAACAGTGGCAAGACCAAGGCGGTGCTCACGCCCGACGGCAAGCACTACATCATCAACGGCCAGAAGATGTGGATCACCAACGGCGGCTTCGCCGATGTGTTCACGGTCTTCGCCAAGATCGACGACGACAAGAACCTCAGCGCTTTCATCGTGGAGAAGGGCTTCGGCGGCATCACACTGAACCCGGAGGAGAAGAAGATGGGGATCAAGGGCAGCAGCACGCGCCAGGTCTTCTTCAACGACTGCAAGGTGCCGGTGGAGAATCTGCTGAGCACGCGCGAGAACGGCTTCAAGATCGCGGTAAACATCCTGAACATCGGTCGCATCAAACTCGCGGGTGCTGCGTTGGGCGGAGCGAAGCAAACACTCGACATCGCGATCAACTACGCGAACGAACGGCAGCAATTCGGCAAGCCGATCAGCAGCTTCGGTGCGATCCAGCAGAAACTCGCGGACATGGCGATCTACTGCTACGTGGTGGAGAGCGCCACCTACCGCTGCAGCTACGACATGGAGCAAGCCATCGAGGCCTTGGAGGCCGGAGGCGCCGATCATGCGACCGCCTTGCTGAAGGGTGTGGAGCAATACGCTGCAGAAGCCGCCATCCTGAAAGTGGCCGGCAGCGAGTGCCTCGACTACGTGGTGGATGAGAGCGTGCAGGTCTATGGCGGCATGGGCTACAGCGCCGAAAGTCCTGTGGAGCGCGCCTACCGCGACAGCCGCATCAACCGGATCTTCGAAGGCACCAACGAGATCAATCGCCTGCTCACCGTGGACATGCTGCTGAAGCGCGCGATGAAAGGCCAGCTCGACCTGATGGGTCCGGCGATGCAAGTGGCATCCGAACTCATGGGCATTCCGGATATGCCGGAGCCCGATGACTCCTTGCTCGGCGAGGAGAAACGCATGGTCGGGAACTTCAAGAAGGCCGTGCTGATGGCTGCCGGTGGCGCCGCGCAGAAACTGGGCCTCGCGCTCGGCGACGAGCAGGAGATCGTGATGCGCATCAGCGACATGGTGATCGACACCTACCTCGCGGAGAGCGTGTTGCTGCGCACATTGAAGCTCGCCTCGATGAAAGGCGATGGTGCCTGCGCCGAACAGGTCTCGATGGCGCAGATCTACATCCGCGATGCTGCCGACCGCATCGCCAAGAATGCCAAGGAGGCCGTGAGCGCTTTCGCGGAAGGCGACGAACGCCAGGCGATGCTGATGGGTGCGAAGCGATTCACAAAGTACCAGCCCTTCAATAGCGTGAAGGCGCGGAGGGTGGTTGCAGCGAAACTGATCGGGGAAGGGAAGAATACTTTCTGAACTGTTCCGCAGGCGGGGGCGCTGCGCATCGCACGTCGTAGCTTCGAGCCATGCGCAGCATTCTTGGTCCGGTTCTCCTTGCAGTCGCTCTCGATGGTAGTGCCCAGAGCTGGACGCAATTGCCGGACTTTCCGGGTGGAATTCGTGACGATGCGTCGCTCTTCGCGATTGGGTCCGACATCTACGTGGGTACCGGGATGGACGTTGGATTCTCCTTGACGAATACCTGGTTCCGTTTCAGCACGACGGGCTTGTCGTGGATACAGGTCGCATCAGTACCATCGGATCCCCGACAACATTGTGTGGGTTTCTCGATTGACGGGGTGGGCTATCTGTTCGGTGGTGTTGGATCAACAAGTGGCTTTCTCAACGAGCTATGGGCGTATGACCCGGTCGGGGATGAGTGGTCCCAACGCTCACCCCTACCTGCGACAGGCCGCTCCAGTAGTGCGGGGTTCGTGCTCAACGGAAAAGGGTACATCGTCCTCGGCCGCTTTGGGGCCGCCGATTCAATCACTAATGAGATGTGGGCGTACGACGCATTGCTCGACAGTTGGGAGGAGCGTGCATCTTTTCCGGGATCCAGCCGATTGTTGTCCACTGCGTTCAGCGATGGTGCATACGGATACGTGTTGATGGGTCAGGATAGTGCCGGAACAGGTGTGGTGGATGCGTTCCGCTACAACCCGATCGCCGATAGCTGGATTCAACTTCCGCCATTCCCTGGAATCGGTCGCTTTGGTGGATGCGGCGCATTCGGCTCCAGCCATGGTTTCGTTCTGGGCGGCACGGAGACATACCCGGATTGCTGTCTCGCCGAGGCATGGTCATTCGATCCGATCGGCTCGGGCTGGGCGCCGCTTCCCGGTCTTCCCAACGGAAATAGGAAAGGGGGCGTAGCCGCATTCATTGCGGGATCCGGTCTGTTCACTGGCACAGGTATCGAGAACGATGCCATCCGCCATGATGACTGGTGGCTTCTATCGGTCGATGTTGGAATGCAGGAAGTCTCATCCCGTGGTCCATCCATTTTCCCCAATCCCGGTAAGGAACAATTCTCCATTCTTGGGCTTGGGCCGGATGAGACGAGCGTGACCATTTCGGATGCACAAGGACGGCTGTTGCTAACCACGAAGGAAACGACCGTGGACGCTTCGTCACTGGCGAACGGGTCGTATGTCATCCGGATAGGAATCGACGCGCATCGCACTTTTCACACCCGCTGGATCAAGCTCTGACGATCAGCGCCGATCATTAGCTTCGGCACAACCTAAACCCTGAGACCATGGATCGTCGCAAATTCCTGTTGGACAGTTGCCGTGCATGTGCAGTCATGGCCGCCGTGCCTGCCCTTGCTGCATTGGAGAGCTGTGGAGGCGCTAAAGCCTTGGCGATCGAGCCGGCAGCCGGCAGCAACACCATTGATGTGCCTTTGAGCACGTTCGGTAACGCAACGTACGCCGTCGTGAAGACCCAGCGCGTGGGCGATGATCTGCTGATAGCGAAGCAAGCGGATGGCAGCTACAAGGCTTTGGTGAAACGCTGCACCCACAAGGGTGGCCCGCTCAGCGTTGATGGCGCCGACCTGAAGTGCAGTTGGCACGGCAGCAGGTTCAGCATGGCAGGCACCGTTGTTACCGGTCCGGCCTCAACCCCGCTGAAAACCTATCCCGCAACGTTGGAAGGCGACGTGGTGCGCGTGGACCTTGGCGCTTAGGGCTTGTCGCACCGTGCGTTGAAGGCTTCGCACATCGTCTCTGGAGCACCCAAAACCCGGTGCGTACTTTCGGCCGCCCCAAGCAGCCGATGCCTCGCGTACAACTGCACGACAAGACCTTCGACCCCTTCATCAGCGAAGCGGAGGTGAACGCCGCCATCGACCGGCTGGCGTTGGACATCGGGCGCAAGTACGATGGCAAGCGGCCGCTCTTCCTCGGCGTCCTCAACGGGGCCTTCTTCTTCGCCGCCGAACTGGTGAAGCGCTTGGACATCGAATGCGAGATCAGCTTCGTGAAAGTCGCGAGCTACCACGGCACCAGCAGCAGCGGCACGGTTACGCAGCTCATAGGCCTCACCGAGCGCATTGAAGGCCGGCATGTGGTGGTGCTGGAGGACATCGTCGACACCGGTGGCACGGTGGAGAACATCATGGCGTCACTGGCCGAGCACCATCCGGCGAGCGTGAGCATCGCGGCGTTGCTGTTCAAACCCGCTGCCTACAAGAAAACCATTCCGATCGATCACGTTGCGTTGGAGATACCGAACGCTTTCGTGGTCGGCAGCGGATTGGACCACGACGGTCTGGGTCGCAACCTGCGCGGCATCTACCGCATAACGGGATCCTGATGAACCAGAAACTGAACATCGTCCTCTTCGGTCCGCCGGGCGCAGGCAAGGGAACGCAAAGCACTTTCCTGATCCAACGTTACGGGCTGGTGCACCTGAGCACCGGTGATCTGCTGCGCGCCGAAATGAACGCGGAAAGCCCTTTGGGTATGGCCGCGAAAGACCTCATCAACGCCGGTGCGCTGGTGAGCGACGAGATCGTGATCGGTATGATCCGCAACAAGATCGAGGCGAACGGCGATGCCAAGGGTTTCATCTTCGACGGCTTCCCGCGCACGAAGGCACAAGCCGAAGCGCTCGATGCTTTGCTGAAGGTGAGCGACAATCCGATCACGCTGATGCTCGCTCTGGAAGTACCCGAAGCCGAACTGGTGAAGCGCTTGTTGGGCCGCGGTGCATCCAGCGGCCGCGCGGATGATCGCGATGAAGCCGTGATCCAGAACCGCATCCGCGAGTACGAGGAGAAGACCGCGCCGCTCAAGGATTTCTATTCCGCACAGAAGAAATTCAAGGGTATCGATGGCACCGGCTCGGTGGAACAGATCACGGAACGACTGGTGAAGGCGATCGGTTAGGAGCACGCGAGGACATGTCAGGCGAAGCCAATTTCATCGACCACATACGTGTGCAATGCCGCAGCGGCAAGGGTGGCGCGGGCAGCCGGCACATGCGGCGCGAGAAGTACATGCCGAAGGGCGGTCCCGATGGTGGCGATGGCGGCCGCGGCGGGCATGTGATCATGCGCGGCAACAGCCAGCTATGGACCTTGCTTCACTTGCGTTACACCAAGCACGCCATTGCGGAGGAAGGCGAAGGCGGAAGAGGGAACCAAGCCAGCGGCAAACAGGGCAAGGACACCATCATTGAAGTGCCGCTGGGCACGGTAGCGAAGGATGCAGAGACCGGCGAGATCCTCTTCGAAGTGATCGAGCACGGCGAAGAACATGTGTTGTTGCCCGGCGGTCGCGGTGGACAAGGCAACCAGCATTTCGCTACCGCAACACGGCAGGCGCCGCGCTTCGCGCAACCGGGGGAACCCGGCCAGGAGAAGTGGATGGCATTGGAACTGAAGGTGCTCGCCGATGTCGGCCTGGTCGGATTCCCGAACGCCGGCAAGAGCACGCTGCTCAGTGTGGTGAGCGCCGCCAAACCCAAGATCGCGGACTACGCGTTCACGACCTTGGTGCCGAACCTCGGCATCGTCGCCGCGCGCAATAACCGCAGCTTCGTCATGGCCGACATCCCCGGCATCATCGAAGGCGCCAGCGAAGGCAAGGGCCTGGGCCTGCGCTTCCTACGCCATATCGAGCGCAACAGCGCATTGCTCTTCATGGTCCCGGCCGATTCCGCCGACATCAAGAAAGAATACAACATCCTGTTGAACGAACTGAAGCAGTACAGCCCCGAACTACTGCACAAGGAACGCCTGCTCGCCATCACCAAGTGCGACATGATGGATGAGGAACTCACCACCGCTATGCGGAAGGAAGTGCGGAAGTCCCTGCCAAAAGTGGAAACCGTCTTCATCAGCAGCGTGAGCGGGATGGGCATCGACGATCTGAAGGACCGGATCTGGGACAAGTTGCAAGGCTGACATGCAATTGAACCGCCACTGCGCAACGACGCCACGGAAATACACGCCACGTTGCGGATCCGCTCCGTTGTGGCGTCGTGGCGGTTAACTCCTCCTGATGCTGGACGCCCTCTCCCACCTCGATCGCGAAATGTTCCTCGCACTGAACGGTGGCGGATTCCCATGGCTCGATCCGGTGATGCGCGCAACCAGCAACATGCTGCTCTGGTTCCCGCTCTATGCCTTCTTCCTGTTCATACTGCAGCGCCGATGGGGATGGACGGGCCTTGGTCTCAGCGTGCTCTGCATAGGCCTGATGATCCTGGTGAGCGATAGCGGGAGCGTGGTGCTTTTCAAGAACACCGTGCAACGCTTGCGCCCGTGCCACGCCGCCGACTTGTCCGGGCTGGTGCACATGGCCGGGGTCGAGTGCGGTGGCCGGTTCGGGTTCGTGAGCAGCCACGCCACCAATCACTTCGCCATCGCGGTGTTCATGAGCGGGATCCTGCAACGCGTGCCGCGTTGGGGCACCCCGCTCCTACTGCTATGGGCGGCCATCGTTTCCTACAGCCGCATCTATCTCGGCGTACACTATCCGGGCGACGTCCTGGTGGGCGCCCTGTACGGCGCTGCCACCGGCTTCATCTTCTTCCGCATCTTTCGCTGGGCGCACGGTCGCTTTGCGGAATGAACACTTGGCTCGCGGTCTTTGTCGGTGGAGGTCTGGGCAGCGTTGTGCGCTATGCGATCTCGTTGGGCATGGGCCGCTGGTTCATGGGCGCATCCTTCCCTTGGGCCACGTTGGTGAGCAACATGCTGGCCACTGCCATCATGGGCGTGTTGGTGTGGCGCTTCGCGTTGAACGCGGAGGGTAAAGAACTCTGGTGGACGCTGTTGGCCGTCGGCTTCTGCGGGGGCTTCAGCACTTTCAGCGCGTTCAGTATGGAGACCATCCAGCTCATGCGCGAGGGTCTTACGCTCCTTGCGTGGTTCAACGTCATCCTGTCCGTCTCCGCGTGTCTGTTCATCCTCCACCTCATCGCAAAGGCATCATGATCCGTTCCGCCGCTATCGCCTTTCTCATTTTTCTCACCGCCGCTGAGCTCACCGCCCAACAACCCGCTTGGCAGCACCCACCGAAACTGGTGGTGGGCATCGTAGTGGATCAGATGCGCACCGACTACATCTACCGGTATTGGGACAATTTCGGTGAAGGCGGTTTCAAAAGGCTCGTCGGCGAAGGCACCTTCTTGCGCGATGCGCACTACAACTACATGCCCACGATAACCGGCCCGGGGCACGCAAGCATCTACACGGGCACCACGCCAAGCAACCATGGCATCGTCTCGAACGATCGCTACGACCGCGATACGCGCTCCACGATCTACTGCACCATGGACCTGGCGCAACAAGCCGTGGGCACACTGCCGGAAAATGCGCACCGCTCGCCGGTGCAGTTGTTGAGCACCACGATCGCCGATGAATTGGAACGTCGCACCGATCGCCGCAGCAAAACCATCGGCGTGGCGGTGAAGGACCGCAGCAGCATCCTACCGATCGGTCGCACCGGCGATGCCGCCTACTGGCTGTACGCCAGCGAAGGCAACTTCATCACCAGCTCATGGTACATGAAAACACTGCCGCAATGGGTCATCGACTTCAACGGAAAGAAACTGGCCGAGCAATACCTCAACCGGACCTGGTCGCTCATCCTACCGGTGGAACGCTACCACCAAGCGTTACCCGACGATAACCCCTATGAGATCCCCTTGTACCGTGGCATCCGTGCATCGCTTCCGATCAATCTCGATTCTTTGCGGAAAGCCGGAGCGGGGCTCGACCTGATCACTTACACCCCTTGGGGCAACACCCTCACCACCGACATGGCATTGGCAGCTCTCGAAGGTGAGCAGATGGGCAAGGACGCGATCACCGACCTGCTCGCTATCAGCTACAGCAGCACGGATATTCTCGGACATCGCGTCGGGCCGCGCGCCGTTGAACTGGAAGACATGTACATCCGCCTCGACCGCGAGCTGAAGCGGCTGCTCGATGAACTGGACAAGTCAGTTGGTGCCGGTGCTTACGCGGTCTTCCTCACCGCCGATCACGGTGCTGTGGATGTGCCGCAGTACTTGAAGGACATAAAGGGGAGCGCTGGGTATGTGGATGTGAACGAGGTGGTGGATCGAGTGTCGCGGGAGTTCCCAGCACAAGTGAGCGGCGGGCATTTGTGGGTGGATACCGTATTGGATGGTCAGGTATTCCTCCGTGCCGGTGCTGATCTGGCGGAGCGTTTCGCAGAGCGATTGGGCGAACAAGCAGAGATCGCCTCGGCTGTTTCTGCATCCGCATTGAGCGCTATCCAAGATGAGCACCTTGCTCCCTTGCTGAGGAACGGCTACATGCCGCAGCGCTCGGGCGACATCCTCTTCGTCATGCGCCCCGGCTATATCGAACAGGAAGAATGGAACAACGGTCACGGCACCACGCACGGCAGTCCTTGGAACTACGACACGCATGTACCCGTTCTCTTTTTCGGTGCGGGCGTGCAGCATGGCGAGGTCTTGCGGCGCACACACATCACGGACATCGCACCCACCATCGCGGCGATCTGCGGCACCGCTCTTCCGGATGCATGCACCGGTCATGTGGTGGAAGAAGTGGTGAAGTGACCCGACGTTATCCCCCGTGGGCTGTTCGCACTTCAGTTGTGCGCGTGCACTTTCCGCATCGCGCCGCGTGAACATTCGCGTCCATGGTGCGCAAGTTGAACGCCGTGGCCCCGATCCCTTTCGAGATCTGGCGCGAGGATGGCGTCATGCGCGTTGTGTTCTGCCGGTTCACGTGCATCGGTGTCGACGAAATGAAAGAGGTGATCCGCATGCTCGGCGCCGTGGATGATTCGGGCGCCGATCCCGTGGTGCTTGAGTTGGAGGAGCATGTGCGCGTCTCCGCCGATGCACGCGTTTTCCTGGCGCGCTGTTCTTCCGAAGCCGGTCGGCCCGTGGCCTTCGTGGCCGGCGATCGTTCCGACCGTGAAATGGGCGAACTCTTCCACCGCTATCTCCAACCGGCCTTCCCATTCCGCACCTTCGGACATGTCGCGGATGCCGGCGATTGGGCCGCCTGTTGGCTGCGCGCCCCGCGCATGCGGGTGGTGCACGCTTGTTGAAAAAGCAGTGGCTATCTCGTTCGCGTGGTGTCCGGTGACCGCATCACCGACAGGGTAAGTTCGTGGCTCCTTCCGGCCGCCGTGCGCATTCCCCTCCAACTGCTTCTGGTTTCCTTGCTGTGCGCAACGCGGCCCGTTGTAGCGCAATTGGAATTGGTGGGCGAAAGCGATGCGACAACGGTGCGCGTGCGCGGCGTGGAACACGACGGCACCATGGACGGTCCGTATTTCCAAGCCACTTGGCGCTTCAACGACGAGGGCACCACCTTCGATCTGCTGCCGAGCACCCAGCCCGATGGCAGCGAACAGGCGCAGCTGATAGCAGTGATCGAAGCGGGGATCGGTGCTTACTTGGATCAACGGGTGCACTTCGCGAAACAGGGCGTACAAGCGGACAAACCGGCCGCTGCATTGATCACCGACATGAACACGATCGTTCGCGCTGCGACGATGGAGTTCGACGATGCCGGCGTTTACGCGGGCTTCTCGGGAGCCACGGCGCAACAACTGGATCGCTTGGTGAAGATCGATTGGGCGCAAGCACGCTACGGCATCGATGGCGGTAGCGAGCAGGACAAGTACCTGGCCATCTACTACTACGTACGCAGCCAGCGTGGCGAATTGGAACGCTTGATGCGCGCCGACCTGATGACGCTCACGGATGTCGTTGTCTGGGGCAACAAGCCGGAGATCGCGGACCTGCCACCGAGCATGCCCACCGTATGCGGTGCAGTGTTCGACAGCCAGGAATTCCTGTGTGCATATGACCTGAGCGCGAGCACCGACCTGCTCGGACTGCCCGATGCCGTGCTGGAGGCGCGCACGGTGAAAACGATGTTGGCACATGCGGAAGGCGCCTCCGAACCAGCAGCTCAACCGAAAATGCGCAAGCGCGATCGGTGGTTGAAGGGCGAGTTGGATGCGATCAACGATCGCATCGATCGCATGGACCAGAGCAAGGAACTCTGGGCCGTGCGCGACCGGCTCGATGACGTTGAGGGACAGATCCAGGACCTGCGTATGGAGGTGCGCGACTTGAAAGAAGACAAGACTTCCACCACCCCTTCAGACAATCCGCTCGCCAACCTCAGCGCGCTCACAGGCCGCAACATCACGGTGCGTTTCACACGCAACAGCGATGCGGTCGATGCCGACTACCGCGTGATCCTGAACGAGGTCTTCGAGCAGTTGGCCCGCGCCCCGAAGGACCGCGTGCTGATCACGGGATACACCGATCGCAGCGGGGATGCCGCCGTGAACCTGACCTTGAGCGAGCGACGCGCGAAAACCGTCCGCAACTACTTGTTGCAACGCGGGATCACGCCCGATCGCCTGATGGTGAACTACTACGGCGATAGCCGCAGCGATGGCCGCAACCCGGACGAGCGGCGCGTGGAAGTAGAGTGGCTGTAGGGTCGACCAGCGGTCACAACATGGAACACGGGGGCATCAGTGCTGCACCGGCTTGCTCATGCGGAAGAGCACGTCGAAAGTGACGCCGGCTGAACTGCTCATCTTGAAATTCCCATCGAGCTGTGATGCGAGCGCCTCCACTATCTCGAGGCCGAGCTTGCCCGTACCATCCAGCGATCGCGGGTTGAGGCCCTGCCCGTTGTCTTTCACCACCAAGCGGTGCAGGTCGCCTTCCACGTGGCGCACGCTCACTTCAATGTGGCCGCCGGTCGCATAAGGGAAAGCGTGCTGGTAACAATTGCCCACGAGTTCGCACAGGATCACACCCAGTTCAATGGCCGTATCCGCATCGGCTTTGATCCCATCCGTATCCACAGTGCAACTCACCGTTGTGCCTTTCGTGTCCGTGGTGGCTGCGATGTTGTCCACCAAACCGCTGAAGAATTTGTTGAGGTCGATACCACGCAGGTCCTGCAGCCCATAGAGCTTATGGTGCACCACCGCCATGCTGTCGATACGCCGCACCCCGCGCGTGAACTCATCCTTCACCGGACCTTCCCCGAGCTTGCCCAACTGCAGGTTGAGCAAGCTCGTCACCACCTGCAGGTTGTTCTTCACACGGTGGTGCACTTCCCGGTTCAACACTTCCCGTTCGCCGATGGCTTTCGCCAAACGCTGCCGCTGGCTCCGGCTCCGCTCCTGCTGCTGCCGGTGTTCCTTGCTTTCGCGCCGACGGCGCCGGTAAGCGGCGAGCAACAGCGCGCTGAGCAACGTGAGCAAGGATGCATCGGCTATGAGCAGGTAACGCGAACGGAGCGCTTGCGCCGAAAGCGGTGCCAACGCAACCATGGAACCGATGCGCAGTTCCACACCGTTCATCAAATAGGGCCGCATGGTCGTGGCCATCTCCTGTCCGCCCACCGTTGTCCACACCGTTGTGGGTTCCTCCAATGCGGTCCAAGTGGCCATGGTTTCGCTCAATCCGTTCACCGGCTTTGTGGGCAGTAGCTGTGAACCATCGGCGCCGAGGAGAAAAAGCCACGGACCCATGCTGCCGGTGGCAGGCGCCATCACCTCACCGGGATCGAAGAGCCGCACATCGAAAGCCAGCACGTGCAAGAGGACCGTCCCCGTATCGTTGCGCAAAGCGGTGCTCGCCGTTATGCCCATGGCACCTGCGCCCGGCAAAGGATAAGGAACCCCCCAGCGAGCCGCGCTGCGCCTGTCCTGCAGCGCATTCCCGAACCAAGGCAATACGCGCACGTCGGTCCAAGTGGTGGCGATCGCTGTCGGGATCGTGTCGTTCTTTCCGCCGCCATCGCGTCGGAACCACTGCACCACGCTGCTGTCCGCCCCATGCTGTTCTGTCACAAGCAAGGCGGTGTCCATCTCGGTCAACATCACTTGGTCCCCACGTTCGTTGGCAAGGCGGATGGAACTCACCCCACGGTTGCGGCGCAGGTAGGGCGCGAACGGCCGGATGAGGTCGGTGGTTGACGTGCTGTCGTTATAGGCCTGCGAGAGCCATTCCCCGAATTCGCGCATATCCTCGGAAATGCGGCCGTAGTAACCGTCCATGGCCACCTCCAGCTTGTTCAGCTCCAGCTCGGCAGTGGCGGTAGTGTGGGAACGCCGATCATCGATCAGGTGCTGCACTTCGAAATAGAAGAGAACCCATGCCGCCACCATCACGACCGCCAACGCAAGATCGAGCCAGAAGCCACGGTCCTCACGTGGTCCGGGGATGGTACCGATGAGCGGTTCCTTGGTCATCGGCTATTGGGCAATGGCCTTTGAGGTAGCCAATTCCTCGAGCACCGCCATGGTGCGTGCAACGGCCGTATCGTCCACATCGAGGTGCGTTACCATGCGCACCATGCCCGGTCCGAACTGCACGGCGAGCACGCCGCGTTCGCGCAACGCAACGAGCACATGTTGAACGGTGAACGCGGGTTTCAAAGTGAAGACGACGATGTTCGTTTCCACGGGCATCACATGGTGCACGAACGGCATGACGAGCAGTGCCGCCTCCAAGCGCTTGGCACGGGTATGATCTTCCGGAAGTCGCGCCACATTGTGCTCCAATGCATACGCACCAGCAGCGGCGATGATGCCCGCCTGCCGCATGCCACCACCGAACCGCTTGCGCACGCGGCGCCCTTGGCGGATGAGGTCGCGATCGCCGATCAACACCGAACCGACCGGCGCGCCCAAGCCTTTGCTCAAGCAGATACTGATGCTGTGGAACGCAGCACCCCATGCCGTCGGTGCTTCACCGGTAACCGCCAATGCGTTGAAGATGCGGGCACCGTCCATGTGCAAGGCGAGCCCATGATCGTCGCACACGGAGCGGATCTTCTTCACCTCGTCAAATTCCCAAACGGCACCACCACCGCGGTTCGCCGTGTTCTCTATGTTCACCATGCGCGTGCGCGCTGCATGCACATCCGCAGCGTTGCCGATGGCGGCTTCCACTTGGGCAGCGGTGAACCGCCCGCGATCACTGTCAACGAACTTCACGCTGCAGCCGCTGTTGGCCATCATGCCGCCGCCTTCGTATCGGTAAACGTGCGCGCCTTCATCGCAGATCACCTCATCGCCGGGGCGCGTGTGTACGTTGATCGCGATCTGGTTGGTCTGTGTGCCACTGCTGCAATAGAGCCCGGCCTCGTGGCCGAAAAGCGCGGCCATGCGCTCTTCCAATGCGATCACCGTAGGGTCCTCGCCGAAGACATCATCCCCCACCTCGGCATTGGCCATGGCCTGGCGCATGGCCGCTGATGGCCGCGTAACGGTATCACTGCGCAGGTCGATCATTGTTCCCACCGACTTGTCGGGGTGGGCAAGATAGACGCGTGGCCTACTTCCGCCGCGCCACCATCAACCCGTCCCGAAGGGGAACCAGCACCGGTTCAACGCGGGCATCGCTCCGCACCTTCCGCACGTACGCGACAAGTCCTGTCGTTTCCTCGTCCCAAGTGCTTTCAGCCTCCAACACCTTACCGCTCCACAGCACGTTATCGGCAACGATGAGGCCACCCGGGCGCACGCGGTCGATCACAAGGTCGAAGTACTTCGCGTAGTTGCCCTTGTCGGCATCGATGAAGACCATGTCGATGGCGCCCGCAATGCTCGGCAGCACCTTCAGCGCTTCGCCGATGTGGGCGGTGATGCGATCCTCCATGCGCGCCATGGCGATGTAGCGTTTCACCATTGGTGTCAACTGGCTGTTGATGTCGATGGTGTGCAGCATACCGCCCGGCTTCAAGCCCTCGGCCATGCACAATGCGCTGTATCCGGTGAACGTACCGATATCGACGATCACCGAAGGCTGCACGAGATGGCTGAGCAAGCTGAGGAAGCGGCCTTGCAGATGGCCGCTCAGCATCTGCGGCATACGGATCTTGGCGCGCGTCTCGCCCGCGAGTTCGTTCAGGTACGATGGCTCGGGTGCGGAGTGCTTTTCACTGTACGCGTCGAGGGCGGGATCGAGGAATTGCATGGGCGTAAAGGGGATGTGAAGATGTGGAAATGTGAAGATGGGGAGACGTGGCTTGTCGAAGTTGCCGGATACGACGGAACCATGCACGGCAAAAGCACAAAGGCCGCCCCACGCCTGAGCGGGACGGCCTTTGCCAGTATCGTTGAAGCCTTACTGCTTCGTGAAGCGCGCGGTGAAGACTTCCGTGCCAGCGTTCACCCGGGCGAAGTAGAGCCCGTTCGTCAGCCGCGCAACGTCCACCACTACTGTACCGGTGCGGGCATTGATCGTGCTGTTGGCTACCACTGAACCGAGCGCATCAACAAGTTGCAGCGTTGCTGTGCCCGATATGCCGCTTGGCAACGCGATGCTCAACCGATCCGTTGCGGGCACCGGCCAAACGGTCAATACAGTGTTTTCATCAGTGGCTTCGAGCAGGCCCGTAACACCTTCGGTGCAGACGGCACCGCGACGCACTTGGCCGCGCACTTCGCCGTTGGGGAAGTCCATGGTGTGCACGTTCAGGTACAGGCTGTCGTTGCGGAATTGGATGGAGTTGGCGGTGGTGAAGGGCTGGGCGTCTGTGTTCTTCCAATAGGTGAAAACACCGTTGTTCGCCAACAAGCCGGACATGTCGAAGAGCACCGGGCCATTGCTCCCCGCCACACCGACGTGGAAGTGCGCGGCCTGCACCATCTCGGCGTTCGTAACGAACATGATGTGCGCATTGGTCTGTCCGCGATCCACCGAAACGATGCCCGCCCCGGAAGCATCCGTTGTCACCATCGGCACTTGTTGCGCACCGTCCAGCGCGATCGTGTAACCCTCGCGCATGTACCGGTAAACCTGCCCGCGGATCTCGCCGTTCGGGTTGGCTGTGGTGTGCACGTTGATGTATAGGTTGCCCTCCAGCAGTTCAATGAAGTCCTCGGTGGTGGCGGTGGTGATCCAACCGCTGATGCGGTTACCGCTGATGCCATCGGCGATATCGATGACCACGGGTCCCGTATTGCCCAAGGAACCGTTGTGCAGGTGGGCGGCTTGGATCGGGCCGCTCAGGCCATCAACCACCACATCGTACCAGATGGAATCCATGTCGGGGCTGGCGATGAAGCTGGCGGAACCCATTGCTGGTGTGCTCACGGCCGGCACCTGCTGCGCACCGTTCAATGTGGCATCGAAGGCCATGCCCATGGACGGCATCAACTGGCCGCGGATCTCGCCGTTCGGGTTCATGGCCGTGTGAACGTTCAAATAGATGTTGCCCGCCAACAGATCGGCGAGGAAGGGTGTGGGATCAACGGAGCCCGTGATGCTGGTACCATTGACGAACGCATCCAGGTCCTGCACCACCGGACCGCTGGTACCTGCCGCGCCCGAGTGGAAGTGCGCCGCTACGATCGGCCCGCTCAATCCGGTCAGCACTGCATTGAACGACAGCGTGCCGTTGTGGCGTGCAAGCGAGAAAGTGCCAAGACCGAAAGCGCTCGTAGTTACCATCGGAACTTGCTGCATGCCGTCCAAGCCGGCCGTGTATGCGAAATCCGTTTCGGGCAGGATCTGCCCGCGGATCTCGCCGTTCGGGTTGTTCATCGTGTGCAGGTTCAAGTAGAGTTCGCCGCGCAAATGCTTCGTTATAAGTTCCGGCGTGAGCGTTGCACCCGTGATAGTGGTCATCACATGATCACCGTTGATGAAGGGTACCAGGTCTATGAGCACTGGGCCGTTCGTACCTGCAACACCATCGTGGATGTGCAGGCCGGTGAGCATGCTGCTGAGACCTGTCCAGCCGATGTTTACGCAGAGCGTATCGCGCGTGGCGTTGAGCGTTAGGCCGCCCAAGCCCAAGGCGTTGGTGGTAACGGCCGGCACTTGCTGGGCGCCGTTCATCTTGGCGCTGAAAAGCAAGTGCGGTTGCAGGTGGGCGGCCGAGGCGGCCAAGGAAGAAAGGCCTAAGGCCAATGTTCCGACGAGAGCGTAAGCTGACTTCATGTGGTTTTGGTTTTTGTTTGACCGACAGCCGGGGCTATTGTCGGAACCATCTACGGCATCGCATCCGCGATCGGATCATGCAGCCGTCAATTTTCCAAAGCGCCATCGTTCACCCAGGTCACCAGCGCCTGTATCTCGCATGCCGGGATCGCGGGTGCGTTGGGCGGCATGGGCAGGGCGCCGGGCAAGTGCTGCACGGCGTTCAGCAGTTTGCCGTTGGCCACTTGCGTCTGCACCCCCGCGTATGTGGTGAAGTTGCCGGTGCCATTGCCGCCGGTAACATGGCAGGTGCTCAGCGCACAGCGCGTTTGCAGGATGGGCACCACGGTGCCCGACCATGTTACCGCCGTAGTATCGCACACCACCATCGGCGGCAACACATCACGGGCATCATGGCGGCATGCCACCAGCAATGGAGCAACAACGAGCAAGTGGCCAAGCCGCATGGTGGAACCACCTACGACTTTGGGACGGGGAATGGATGATGACCGGCTACGGACCGCTCATGTCCACTGCAACGTGCTCGTCATCGCGAATACGGTGATCCGCTGCCTCCTCACTCCAACGTCTCCCGTGCGTTCCGCGCGATCACCTCACTTAGACGTAGCATCGGCAGGTCGTTGCTGTCGTCGCCGAAAGGGTCTTCGATCTCCTCGGCGATGATCTCCAAGCTGCCGAGCACGTAGAAGATGAACATGACCACGGGCACCGCGATCCAGCCGAGGCTGAAGACGTAGCCCAGCGGCAACGAGAGCACGTAGAGCACGATGAACTTCTTGATGAAGCTGGTATAGCTGTACGGGATCGGTGTGTTTTTGATGCGCTCGCACGCGCCGCAGATGTCGAGGAACTGGTTGACATCGTTGCTGAGGGCCAGCAACTGGCCATCGCTGATCCGCTTTTCGGCGAACATGCGTTGCACGCGGCGCTGCAGCAGGCCGGCCACTTGCGTGGGCACATGCTTGCTGCGGTCGAAGTCGGGGATCTCCGGGTGCGGTTGCGCATCGAGTTCGAGGCGGGTGCTTTCCTGCAACAGGTGGCTGCGCAGTTCGGTGGCGAACATGCCGATGCACTTGGCGAAGAAGGTGCGCGTGCTGCTGTCCTTGGGATCAACGATCGCATCCACCTTCAGGGCCAAGTTGCGGCTCACGTTCACCAGCGCGCCCCAGAGCTTGCGGCCTTCCCACCAGCGATCGTAGGCGGTGTTGGTGCGGAACACCAGCAACAGGCCGATGACCACACCCAACAAACTGTGCATGAGCGGCAGGTTCTTGATGCGGCTGTCATCGCCCAGCTTCAGCCACACGAGGTCGACATAGGCGATGGCCGCACTGAAAAGCCCGACGGCAACCACGAAGGGCAGCAGCTTGCGGAAGGTGTCGGCCCGGTGGAACTGGAGGACGGGCTTAAGCCAGTTGCGGGAGTCGTAGGCGCGCATGGGAGAGAGTAAGGAGTGGGGGTCGTTAGTTGAGAGTGGGGAGTAAGGAGTCCTGAGCGGTGCGTTGGGAGGTTGTGAAGATGCTCACTGTTCTGACTTGTCGCGCCAAATGCGCTCCTGATCCACAATGCACCGTGGAAGGGTTGGTCGAAAAGCCCGGAAACGCAGGCAGGTCGGCCGGTATGTTCGCGTGTTGATACCCGCCCCTGCTGCATGACGCGTCCTTTCTTGCTCCTCCTTTCGTTCGCTGCGCTGTTGGCGCGCGGTGGCGCGGCACATGCCCAGTGCACTGCCAATGCGGGAACGAACCCACCGCCCATGTGCGCGGGCGGGCCGGTGCAACTGAACGGTACCGCCAATAGTGGACAACCACCATACACCTTCCAGTGGGCGCCGGCCGCCGGATTGAGCAACCCCAACATCGCTAACCCGGTGTGTACGGCCACCGTCACCACGGTTTACACGCTCACCGTTACCGACAACAACGGTGTGCAGTGCACCGACAACATCACCGTAACGGTGTTGCCGACGGCCGATGCCACGCTCACGAGCCCGAACGCGTTCTTCACCGTGTTCAACGGCGTGCCGACGTTCTACAAGTGCTCGGCCAACCTAACGTCCTCGTTCCAATTCGATTTCGGTGGTGCGGCCACGGCAGGCGCGTCGCATGTGATCAACTGGGGCGACGGCTCGCCGAACTTCACGGCAACGGGTACCACGTGGCCTACGCAAGCGCACATCTATGGCCAGGGCATCTACACGATCACGTACACGATAACGCAGGGCAACGGCTGCAACGATGTGCAGACCTACAGCGTGTTCCTCGGCACCAATCCCGCCGGCGCCTTGGTGAACCCGGGCAGCACCAATGGCTGCGGACCGCTCACGCTCACCTTCCCCATCGTGGGTTGGGCCAGCAACACGCCCGGCACCATCTACACGGTGACCTTCAACGACGGCACGCCGCCGATCACGTACAGCCATCCGCCGCCCAATTCCATCACGCACACGTTCGCCATCGGCAGTTGCGGTACCACCAGCACTGACGGTATCAACACGTACCAGAACAGTTTCTCCGCGAACATCCTCATCGAGAACCCTTGCGGCACCAGCGGTAGCACGGTGTTACCGATCACGGTGAGCCTCGCGGGGCAAAGTGGTTTCGTCATCAGCCCGAACGATACGGCCTGTGTGAACAGTACGGTGACCTTCACCAGTACGAGCACCGGCAACGAGATCCAAGGTGCAGTGTGCGATCTGACACCCGCGCTTTTGTGGAGCATTCTTCCTGCGGCCGGTTGGGCGATCAGCAGCGGTGCATTGGGGAACAACAACGGGTTCATCGGCCCCACGTACGATCCCAGCAGTTGGACGACCGGCAGCCAAAGCCTCGGTATCAACTTCACCGTGCCCGGTCAGTATGCGGTTACGCTCGTCACCGGCAACTCCTGTGGCGGCGATACATTAACGCAGTTCGTGTGCATTGAAAGTCCGCCGGTACCGGCGTTCACCTTGTTGCCCGCAACCGGTTGTGCCCCGTTGGTGAGCACCACGGACAACACAAGCGTGAGTTTGAACAGTTGTTTGACACGCTATGTGTGGAGCGTGGTGTTCAATGGCGCGCCATGCGGTGGTGCGGGCACATGGAACTACAGTGGTGGCACATCGGCCACGAGTTTCGAACCGCAGTTCACCTTCACGAGCCCCGGCAACTACACCGTTACACTGCAGGCGATCAACTCGTGCGGCACCTTCACCGTGAACCAAGCGGTGACGGTAGGGTCACCACCGCAAGTGGTGTTGAACCCACTGCCGCAGATCTGCGAAGGGCAGACCGTGGCGCCTTCTGCCACTTTCACACCGTGCGGCAATCCGATCACCACCTACAGTTGGACGATGACGGGCGGATCGCCGGCATCCGCCAACACCCAAAGCCCGGGAACGATCACGTACAACACGTTCGGTAGCTACACGATCACGGCAAGCGCAACCAATGCATGCGGCACAGCGAGCGACAGCGAGCCGTTGACGGTGATCGACACGCCGCCTGCGCCCGCCGTTACCACGCCGATCACCTTGTGCGCCGGGCAAACGTTGAACCTGAACGCGACCTCGGTGCCCGGTGCCGTGCTGAACTGGACGGGTCCGGGCGGTTGGAACGCAACCGGTGGTAACCCGCAGATCAACAACATCACCGTAGGGCAGGCCGGTAACTACGTAGTTACATCAACGCTGAACGGCTGCACCGGCCCGAGCAGCACGGTGGTGGTTACCGTGAACTCGGCTCCTGCGATCAGCATCGCGGTGAGCGACCCCACCTTGTGCATCGGCGATCCGGTGACGCTGACGGCGAGCGGCAGCAGCAACTACTCCTGGACGGCGAACGGCGTGGGCGCAGGCAGCGGTGTTTCGATCACGCAATCGCCCGTCGTGACGACGACCTACGTGCTCACCGCAACGCCGGGTGGCGGTTGCCCGGGCACGGCCAGCACCGTTGTAATAGTGAACCCGTTGCCCGTGGTGAGCGCCGGGCCGGACGTAACGCTGTGCAACCAACCCATCCCCTATCCATTACCGGGCTTCATTCCTGCCGGTGGAACGTGGAGCGGAAGTCCGAACGTGACGGCAGGTGGCGTCTTCACACCGAACGGCACGGGCAGTTTCGCACTCACCTATACCTATACCGATGCGAACGGTTGCACCAACAGCGACCAGCTCACGGTAACTGTGAACTCACCCGGAGCTCCGGCCAACGCCGGACCCGATGAGGCATTGTGCGTTGGTGATCCCGCGTTGCAATTGCCCCTGAACCCGCTCGGCGGAACATGGAGCGGCAGCGGTGTTACGCCCGGTGGCCTCTTCACTCCGAACACGGCGGGCAGCTTCAACCTCACGTACACCGTCGGTTCCGCGACCTGTCAGACAACGGACGTGATGACCGTAACGGTTAGCGCACTACCCGTAGTAGCTGCCGGTGCGGACTTCGATGCGTGCAGCAACGACCCGATCGTGAACCTTGTGGGCGCACCGGCCGGTGGTACATGGAGCGGCACGGGCGTTACGGGATCGCAATGGAACCCCGCCACGGCCAACGCGGGTGCGAACGTGCTGACCTACACCTTCACGAACGCGAACAACTGCGCCGCGAGCGACCAAGTGATCGCTACGCTGTACAACCTGCCCGTGGTGGATGCCGGTGGTCCGTGGAGCCTCTGCGACCAGCCGATCCCGACAACGCTTACCGGCGCAGCGCCTGCGGGCGGTGTATGGAGCGGACCCTTCATTACACCGGGTGGCAGCTTCGGTGGAAGTGGTATCGGTGTGTTCACGGTGTACTACACCTACAGCGACCCGAACGGTTGCAGTGGTATCGATAGCACCGTGGTGACGGTGATCGCCGTGCAGAACCCGGCCAACGCCGGACCCGACGAGCATGTGTGCGTGGGCGATCCGCCGTTCGGTTTGGCATCGTTGCCACCGGGCGGAGTCTGGAGCGGTAGCATCTATGTGGCCGCGAACGGCACGTTCACTCCGAGCACGGCAGGCACATACGTGCTCACCTACACCGTTGGCAATGGCAGCTGTTTGACGAGCGATCAAATGGTGGTGACGGTGGACCCACCACCCGTGGTGAGCGCCGGCAACCCAGCGAGCTACTGCATCGATAACCTACCGGTGCAATTGAACGGCACGCCTATCGGTGGAACATGGAACGGAACAGGCGTAAGTGTCGGCGGCCTATTCGATCCCGCTGCTGCGGGCTTGGGCGCGCATACGCTCACGTACAGTTACACCAGTCCTTTCGGGTGCTTCAACAGCAACACGGTAACGCTGACAGTGAACCCGCTCCCGATCGTGGATGCAGGACCGCCCGTCGTTTTCTGCGACCAACCCTTCCCGCAACAGATCACCGGCTTCTCACCGGTAGGCGGAACGTGGAGCGGCCCGAACGTGAACGCATCCGGGCTCTTCACGCCGAACGGCGTGGGCGTCTTCAACCTCACATACACCTATACCGACCCGAACGGGTGCACCAACAGCGACAACCTGCAAGTGGACGTTGTGCCGATCCTGAACCCCGCGACCGCCGGTGTCGATCTGGAAGTATGCGTGGGCAGCATTCCGTTCCAACTCGCTGGCGCGCCCGCCGGTGGCACATGGACCGGCACACCGCTGGTAACACCGAACGGCACCTTCAACCCGAGCGTGGCGGGCACCTATGTGCTCACTTACACCGTTGGTACGCTGACTTGTCTCACCAGCGACCAGATGACGGTGATCGTACATCAATTGCCGCAACCGGTGATCACCAGCACGCCCAATGTCTGCTTCGACGGTGGTGTGCAAACAATGACCGCGAACCCGATCGGTGGGACCTGGAGCGGCGCGGGTATCGTTGATCCGCTGCTCGGCACGTTCGATCCGTTGGCCACCGGGGTTGGCATCTTCAACATCACCTACACCTACACCGATGCGAACGGTTGCACCAATAGCACCGCGAGCTTGGCCACTGTGAACGCTTTGCCGGTGGCGGCTTTCACGAGCGATCCGATAGCCTGTCTCAACGCACCCTTCCAGTTCAACGATCTCAGTACCGGGGCTCTCGCGTGGGATTGGGATTTCGGCGACCTCGGCACGTCGGGCTTCCAGAACCCGCAGCACACGTACACGGCGCTTGGACAATACACGATCACCTTGATCGCCAGCACCGGCGCCGGTTGCGATGACACGACGAGCATGGTCATCGACGTCTGGGAACCGCCTTACCCGAGTTTCACCGTGGCGCCCGACAGCGGTTGCGGCCCGCTCACCGTTGCGTTCAACAACACGAGCACCGGCAACATCACGGGCTTCAATTGGGACTTCGGCAACGGCACCAGCACGACCGACCAATTCCCCACGCCCGTGACTTTCCAGCCGGGCATGATCCAGGACACCACGTACGTGATCACACTTACCGCCAGCAATGTCTGCGGCGATGTGGATGCGGTGGACAGCGTGCAGGTGATGCCCGAGCCGGTCGCTTTGTTCGGCACCGATTACAGCCAAGGCTGTTCACCGTTCACGCCGTTGATCGCCAACATCAGCTACGGTTTGCCCGACACGTACTTCTGGGATTTCGGTGATGGCACCACGAGCGCTACGGCGAACCCCCTGTTCACGCATACGTTCCTTACCGACACCGTTCCGACCACCTACACGATCACGCTGATCGTCACGAACGAATGCGGAGCCGACACCATCACGCAGCAGGTCACTGCGCTGCCCAACACGGTCACGGCTTTCTTCAACACCGATCCAGCTGTTGGTTGCTCACCGCTCACCGTCGACTTCACGCAGTTCACCAGCGGCGCCACGTTCACCAGCTGGGATTTCGGCGATGGCAATGTGAGCGCCTTGCAGAACCCCAGCCACACCTTCTTCGCCGGAGCGAACGACACCACCTTCACCGTTACCCTTTTCGCGAACAACGGATGCAGCTTCGATGCGGCCTACGCCACGGTCAACGTCTTCGCGCAGCCCATCGTCGGCTTCACCTACGCGCCCGACAGTGTTTGCGTGGATGTACCGTTCCAGTTCACCAACACGAGCCAGAACGCGGCCAACTACATCTGGGATTTCGGCGATGGTAACGGCAGCCTGCTCACCGACCCGTCTTACAGCTATTCAAGCAGCGGTGTCTACCCGGTGATGCTTACCGCGACAAGTCAGCTGAACGGCTGTGTGGATAGTGTGATCGTGCCGGTGACGGTGATCACGAGCCCGGTGGTGAGCATCGGCGTGCTCCCGCAATTCGGCTGCATGCCTTTGGATGTGCAGTTCACCAATTCCACCACGAACGGTGTCTTCTATACTTGGGACTTCGACGACGGCAACACGAGCGGCCTGCAGACGCCATCGCACACGTACACCGATGATGGCATATACCTCGTGCAGCTCATCGCCGAGAATCTGAGCGGATGCAGCGACACGGGATACACGCAAGTGAACGTTTACCCCGTGCCCGATGCGGCGTTCACGTTCGCGCCGGGCCAGAGCTGCGATTCGCCGGTGGATGTGCAGTTCGCCAATGGAAGCACCGGTGCGATCGGCTTCCAGTGGGATCTGGGCAATGGCCAGACCACATCACTGAACGATCCCGTCGGCACCTACAACGCACCGGGCACCTATACCATCGAACTCGTTGCGGAGAACCAGTACGGTTGTACCGATACCACCACAGCCGACTTCACCGTGTACCCGACACCCGTTGCTGACTACACCGTGCAGCCCAACCCGGCTTGTGCCACCTACCCCGTGCAGTTCACGGACAATAGCCAGAACAACAGCATTTGGCAGTGGTACTTCGGCGATGGCGGCAGCAGTGGCGATGAGGATCCCCTGTACACGTACATGTCCCCTGGGACGTACGACATAACGCTGATCGTGGAAGGCGCGGGTGGCTGCACCGATACGCTGATCGTGGACGACGGAATGGTGGTGAACCCGACACCCGTGGCCTTCTTCGAGTACGACACGTTGATGTCGTTGGACAACGCCTTTCAGTTCGACAACCTCAGCACGGGCAGCACCTCATGGTGGTGGGATTTCGATGACAACGAGACTTCCACCGAGTTCGAACCGGTGCACCTTTTCCCCGCCGATGGCGATGATTTCGTGATCTGCCTTATCGCCGTGAACGAGTTGCAATGCCCCGATACCGTGTGCAAGGTCATCACGGTCCCAGCGGATCTCAATGCGTACGTGCCGAACGCGTTCACCCCGGACGGCGACGGACTGAACGACGGTTTCCAGCCGATCATGGTAGGGTTCGATGATGCGCGCTGGGTTTACCACTTCATGATCTTCGATCGTTGGGGGCAGCTCTTCTTCGATACCTACGACCGCAACGCGAAATGGGATGGCACGCTCAACGGCCAGCAAAGCCCCATCGATGTGTACGTCTGGAAGGTGATCATGAGCACCGAAGGCGACGAGCGCGATTGGGTGGGGCACGTGACGTTGGTGCGGTGAGCTCAATGAAGTAGTATAGGGGCTGGCCCACTCGCGATGAAAGCGATTGAACAAAGTAGAAACAACCAACCGTTACGTACACCATCAGCGTAAACCCGTTGGAGACTATGAAGCTGAGGTGTCCGTTGCTTTCAGTGCTTCTATGCGCTTGTTCCGGCTCTCTTGTTCAGAACGAACAAGGAGCAACTTTTCCTATGGAGGTTAGAGGGTATCAATTGGACCTTCCTGTGGGCTCAACTATTACGGACAACGGACGTGATGTCAGGGTGGAATGGAATGGTGGTGTCGGTACGTTGGAAGATGGATGGACACCCATGTCAGGTCGAGAATGCGCTCGGGTTTACCAGTATGAGATTCTTGCTGACACTCTCACATCCAAAGAGTACGCGTTTGTTGGTTGTCGCAGCGACACGTGTTTGACGTGTGTGTGTGTAAAGACTTCGTTGGTTAAGGAGAGCGTCCTTTGGAATTTCGGATATGGCTTCTTCAGGTTTGAAGTGGAGTGTATTGAACCAAGGGAGCGAGACAATGTAGTGGCCCTCTTGAAGGGAATGATGCACACCCCGTAATAGCCCTTGCGGTAGTACCCGTGGCTGCTCACGTGAAACGCGTGGTCAGAGAAACGTCGCGACAAGCGTAGGTCAACCCGACCAGTTCTACCTCTCCAACACCTCGAACTCCACTCTCCTATTAAGCGCACGACCCGGCTCATCGGTATTGCTGGCGATCGGCTTCGCTTCGCCGTAGCCCTTCGCTATGAGGCGACCAGTATCCACCTTCTTACCGATGAGGTAGTCGACCACGGCTTTCGCGCGGGCCTGTGAGAGCTTGCTGTTGTAGTCGTCGGTGCCCTGATCATCCGTATGCGCGCTTATCTCGATGCGCATGTGCGGGTAGTCGGTGAGCAGTTCAACCACCGCGTTCAGTTCGTTCTCGCTCTCCGGCTTCAGCACGCTCTTGTCGAAATCGAAGAAGATGTTCTCCAACCGGATGATGCGGCCCACCTCCGGTTCCACATCGTGTATCGGGACTTGCGCCGTGCTCGTGTGGTCCACCACTTTCTGTTTGGGCGGTGGCGGTATGCTTGCCGTGGGCTTGTCCGTGAGCGCAGTGCCGGGCGGAGCGATTCGGATGTTCACATCGTCGATGAAGTAGTACGCACCCCGCTCCCCTTCCGGTTGGCGCTCATGGGCGGTGCGGCCATCGCTGTAGAAGTTGCCGAGCATGATGTACAGTTCATCGCCCTTCGCATCGAACACCCCGCTCACCTTCTTCCAACCCGCGCGCTTCACCACATCGCGCTCGTTGATGGTGGGCGTGTAGTAAAGCGGCAGGCAGTCGCGCGTCTTCACCGGGGTGTTGCTGACGAGCATACCGATGTTGTTGCTGGCCTCGTTGCAGAAACTGGCCCGCATCACCCAGAACTCAGCGATGTAGCGCTTCCCCGCTTCAAGCGGTTGCGGGAGTTCGGTCTGCACGTACTCGTGCCAGAACGACGGGGTGTTCCCCTTGCCCCAGACCTTGATCCCGATCATGCTGGTGCCGCCGTGCGGGCTGGCCTTGCCGTTGGTGCGCTTCCCGGGATGCCCCCAGCAGCTTGCATCGTTGCCGGTATCGAAAAGGTCGGGCGTGGTTTCCGTGGGGCTGTCCCACCACGTCATGTTCTTACTGAACTTCTCCGCTTCCTGCGTCCATGCGCAGTACAAGCGTTCGTGCAGTTCGAAGCCGCCATCGGGCAGCAGGTTGGGCATCGTATCGGCGTTGAGGGTGCGTTGCAGGACGTTCTGGGAGAACGCGCCGGGAGCGAGCGCAACAAGTGCCACAGCGATGAAGATGGAACGGAAGTATGCCATGTTGCAAAACTTCCGCTGCGTAACCGTCCCCGCGCGGACCGCATGCGCGGATCATCAACAGTCCACCGTGGGTGGCGGCTACTTTCGCCGCCCCGATGCGCCGACTTGTCCTACTGATACGCGAAGCCCTGCGCGATACCGAGCGGGATTACACCGCCATGGGCATGCGGCGCGCGATCGTGCTGTTGAGCATCCCCATGATCCTGGAGATGGGCATGGAGGCACTCTTCGCCATCGTGGACGTGTTCTTCGTTAGCAAGGTTGGCGAGAACGCGACGAGCACCGTCGGCATTACGGAGAGCATGCTGGTGATCACATACTCGCTGGCATGGGGCCTGGGCATGGGCGCAACTGCTCTGGTGGCGCGCCGCACCGGGGAGAAGGACAAGGAAGGTGCGCGCACCGGGGCGGCGCAAAGCGCATTGATCGCGTTCGTTATCGGTCTTTTGTTGGCTGTACCCGGAACCATTTTCGCTCCGCAGTTACTGGAGTTCATGGGTGCGGAACCCGGCGTGATCGCCGAGGGCACGGGCTACGCGCGGTTGATGATGGCGAGCAATGTCATCATCATGCTGCTCTTCGCCATCAACGCGTCGTTCCGCGGCGTGGGGCGGGCGAACATGGCGCTCTGGTCACTCGGACTGGCCAACATCATCAACATCGTGCTCGATCCGCTGCTGATCTTCGGCGTAGGGCCCTTCCCCGAACTTGGTGTTGCTGGCGCGGCCACGGCCACTACCATCGGCCGCACATGCGGCGTGTTGTTCCAATTGTACCACTTGTTCCGGGCGGACGGGCCGTTCGCGATCCGCAAGGAAGATCTGCGTCCGGCTTGGAACGTGATCAAGAGCATACTGCAAGTGGCGGCTGGCGGTGCCGGGCAGTTCCTCATCCCCAGTCTCAGTTGGTTGTTCCTCTACCGCATCATCGCCGAAAGCGGAACCGCCGCCGTTGCAGGCTATACCGTGGCCATCCGCATCATCATTTTCGCTTTGCTGCCTGCATGGGGCATGGCCAACGCTGCTTCAACACTGGTGGGCCAGAACCTCGGCGCGGGGCAACCCGATCGAGCGCAGCACAGCACGTGGATGTGCGGCCACTACAACATGGTGTACATGCTGATCGTCACGTTCATCTTCTGGGCGGGATCACCTTGGATCGTGTCGTTCTTCTCGCAGAGCGCCGAAGCCGGTGCGACGGCCGTACTGGCCATGCGTGTGATCAGCGCAGGCTACTTCTTCTACGGCTATGGAATGGTGTTGGCCCAAGCCTTCAACGGCGCGGGCGACAGCATGACCCCGACTTGGCTCAACATCATCGGCTTCTGGATCATAGAGATACCGCTGGCCTATGGCCTCGCCAAGTGGATGGAGCTGGGCGCACAAGGCGTCTTCCTCTCGATCGCCATCAGCGAGAGCATCCTTGCCGTCATGTGCGCCTTGGTGTTCCAGCGCGGCAAGTGGAAGCTGGTGAAAGTCTGATCAAGCTTCAAGTGTCAAGGCTCAAGCATCAAGCTTCAAGTCCGAACGCAGAGCGCATCAGGCATTGAGCCTTGACACTTGCTACTTGGATCTTGACACCTGCTCAGCTGCCTTTCTCCTTGTAGTAATCGAGCAGTTGGTCCACGACCATCTCCACCTTGCGGCTATCGGCCCAAGTGCCGCGGAAGACAAGGCGGCCTTTCCGGTCGATCACATAGCAGGCATTGGGTACTTGGCCGTACATGTTCAAGACGCGGTCGTCCAATCCATCCACCAGCACCGGTAGATCAGTGGTTCCTGCGAGTTGCTGCGCGTATGCCAGCTTCTCCGCTTCCGTCTTCGGCTGCGGATAGTCGCGGAATTTGTTGTCGCCGGGGTGCAGTTCCCGGCCATACACGACGAACAGCTCCACCTGGGTTGAATCGTACTTCTCCATCAGCTTGTCCCACCGCGGCAGTTGCATACGGCTCGGTGGGTTCGTGATACTGGCGAACATGAACGCCCGCACTTTACCGTCGCCCTCGGTGAGCGTACGCTGTTGGCCTTGGGTATCGGCAAGTGTGAAGCCGTGCGTTCGGCCATCGTTCAAATTGCCCTCACTGTACGCGCGTACATCGCTGATGGCCTGGCGCAGCATCTTGTCCCAGTTCATCTTCCAGATGTTCACTTGGTGGCGCATCTTCTTGATCTCCTTCTTGCTGTACCCGTTCAGGTAGAAGTCGAGGTCGTCGCGGAACGTGAGCCCCTCATCGCTCTTATGCGGAACGGGGTTCCAGCCGCTTTGGGCAGTTGTGGAGAAGGCAACGAGAAGAACGGCAAGAAGAAGTACGGTGCGCATGCCCTGCGAATGTAGCCGGGCTATAACGAGCGCAGGAAGGCAACCACGGCAGCGCGCTCAGCAGCTGACAGCTGCACGAAGCGTTGCTTGCTCGCCTCCGCCTCGCCACCATGCCACAGGATGGCCTCTTCCAATCCGCGCGCGCGGCCATCGTGCAGGAATTCTTGGTGCCCGTTCACCTGTTGGCTCAGGCCGATGCCCCAAAGCGCCGGCGTCCGCCATTCGCGGCCATCGGCCAAATTATCGGGACGACCATCGGACAGGCCGTCGCCCATATCGTGCAGCAGCACGTCGGTGTATGGGAAGATGCGCTGGTTGCTGATGGCGGGGAACGCGACATCCACAGCGGTGCGCTGCTCCGGCACATGGCATCCGGTGCAACCCATCCCGGTAAAGAGCTGTTCGCCAGCGAGCACTTGTGGCACGTCCGCATCGCGACGTCCCGGCACGGCGAGCGTGCGCACATAGAATGCTACGGCGTGCAGAAGGCTATCGCTCAGTTCAGCATCGTCGTTGTACCCATCGTCCTGTGGTTGCCCTTGGCTGCTCTCCAGTTGGAAGATCGGTGTGGTAATGCCCATGTCCTGGTGATAGGCACCCGCTGTTTGCACAAGCACACTTGGCGTTCCCGCTTTCCACCCGAAACGACCGAGCGCTTGGCGTTGGTGCACCGGATCCCATACCCGTTGTGCTTTTCCGCTGATGCCATCTCCATCCATGTCGCCTTCGTCGGCGCGTGAGGTGATATCCGCTTCCGGGATCGCTTCCAACAGGCCAAGACCGAAAACCGCAGGCGCCAAGCGCGGGGAGATCATCGCGTTCGCGGGCCATGTGGTGTAAGCGTTGCCCACCGCGTAGGAAGGCACCCGCAAGCTGTATGGGTTGCCGTCGGCGTATGCTCCTCCTTGTTCGCCGTAGGTAACCAGCATTTGCCCTTCGGGTTGCGCACCTGCAATGGCGCGCTGTTGCAACTGCCCACCGAAACCGGGCACGGGAGCGGGGCCGCCATACTCGTCGGTACCCGGAACGCCGATGCGCCAGAGGAAACCGACGTAGTTGCTGCCGAGCGGGGCGGGACTTGCACGACCATCGTTCACATGGCAACTGGTACAACTGACACTGTTGAAGACCGGACCGAGACCTGGATTGATCGCCGCGGGTGCGCTGACGAACGTCTGCTCGAACTGCAGATCGCCCACGTCATGGACCGCTGCGAGACCGGCATCCAGATCGGGGAAGATGTGACCGTAAGCACCGGTACCCCGATCGAACACCGTCTGCGACCCACCGCTGAACCAGCGCGCGGTGTCGAGGTCCTCACCGTCGAACGGCTCGGGTTTCCGGCACCCTGCCAGAAACCCGAACGCGCAGAGAAAGAAGCACAGATAAACGTTCCACTTCACACGTGTGCTCCGTTTCTTCAAGTCCATTGATCGTGGTTGGTGAGGCTCAATCGGTGATGTGCAATTGAACCAACGCCATCAATTCGTTGCTGAGGATGCTCTCCAGGTCGTTGATCGCATCGATCGCGTTCTGCACCTGCACCGGCTCGCTGATGATCGCTTCGCCGAAGGGAACGCTGATGTTATCGAGCGCCTGGATCGCTGCGGCGATGCGCGTCTTTATCGCTCCGTCCAATTGCAGGTCGTGCTCGCGCACGAGATCCTCGATACCCGCGCCATTGCTATTGAACCGGCCCAAGTAGACGTTCTCCACGCCGCGGATGTTGTTGGTGAAATCGATGAGCGAGTTCTGTGCAAAAGGCGATTCTTCCAGTGATGGATCCTGCGCCAAGAAGGGTTCGCTGATCTTGCCACCCGCAACTTCCTCGCAGATGCCGGCCATGGCGTTCACCAATTCCTCATACGCTGCGAGTTTGGTGGTGTACGTGGCGCTACCCGCACCGGCGGTCTCGAACTCCGCTTGGAAATTGCCGCTGACGTTCGGATCCCAGCTCTCCGCCAAAGCACCCGTGAGCGAATTCAGGTCGGCGGTAAGGGCACTTAGGAATTCGAATTCCCGCGCAGTGAATTCAGCAGGCACCTTGTTGCCATCTGCGCCCCACAGCAGGAACTCGATGGCATGGAATCCCTTCAGCGCGTCCTCCAGCGCGCTTACGTACGCTTCGTCCAACACATCACCGTTGTTCAGGATCGCTTCCAAGTCCACGTAGTTCACCGGCCAAGTGTCCATGCGCGGATCGTAGTTGGCGGTGCTCACGGGGCCGAAGAGGTGCGCTTCACTTTGCTCCCATGTGTGGCGTGCGATGCGCCATGCGGTCCGCGAAGCATCGAGATCGCTTTGAGCGAGCGAACCCTGCAAAGCGTTGATGCTGGTTTGCAACGCAACCGTCTGCGCAGCCAGGTCGGTGTAAAGATCTTCAGCGATCTGCCCACCGAACTGGTTGAGGATCTCCCGCTGGAGATCGCCAGCAGGGATTGGTGCGGGTTCGGGATCGTCCTTTTTGCAGGAAGAAAGCGCCACTGCGATGGCAAAGGCAAGAAGTGCGTTGTGTTTCATGGTCAGTTATGGATGCTGATGTTCAGTTGATCCAGAAGAACGGTTACTGGGTAGCGTGTAAGCGGTCGTTCGGCGGGAGCAGCAACGACATTGCCTTGGAGATCGAACGTGCTGCCGTGACTTGCACAATGAAGACCGCTGCGCGTGGCGGTGAGCGGTTGGTCCTGGTGGGTGCAACGCATCAGCAACGCGTCGTACGTTCCCTCCGCATTGCGCACCACCAGGATATCGTTGCTGAACGATCGGCTGCGCACGATGACCATGCCCTCGGGACCAAGGCTGGCCACCGGTAGCACCACCTTCCGCGCACCCTCGCTCGGCTCGACTTTCACCACCGGGAGCGAAGCGCAACCTTCCAAAGAGAGCAGGGCGCCCGCACCCGCGAACGCCAGGCAGGTCATGCATCCTTGTTTGAGGAAGGCGCGGCGTTCCATCAGAAGCTGTAACCCATGCCGATGTTCACGAACGTGTTCGTGTTGAAGAAGGGCAAGGCCTGCGGGTAAGGCGTTACGACCAACTGCGGGTTTTGATCACCCGTGGTACGCACCACCACATCGGCCTTCACCGTAACACCGCGTATGGGCAGATAACTGAGACCGGCCGTGAGCTGCGTGATCTCGTTCAAGCCGTTGGTGATACCGTTCACCGGCAATCGGTACTGCAGGTTCGCGTACTCGTAGCGAGCAAAAAGCCAGAGGTCCCTGATCGCACTTCCATGGAAGGCATGGACGAGGTCGATCGCTGCTTCCGCATACGCGCCAAGCATGGCTTCGGGCGTGTTGTTTGCGTAAGCACGGTTGATGCTCTGCGCTTCAGGGATGCTGACCATGGTGCCAAGCACGCGCGCGGTGATCAGCGGCGAATTGTACTGCACGTCCGCCTCCCAAATACCGATCGGGGTACCGAAAACTCCGCTCTCCAATTGGAGGCTGTCGGCCTCGCGCGGTGAAAGGCCTGCGGCGCCGCCATAGTAGCCGCTGGTCTGCAAGCGGAACTTCCCGGCGTAGTGCAACAACGCACCTGTAACGGCCAAATTCGCGGCTGATCCATTGCTGCCCTCGCTCCTGCCCTCCCGCAGTCCGGAGCCATTGGTAAAGCCGGATGCATTGAGGCCGTTCACCACACCAACGTTCCAATTAAGGCCACCCAGCTTCGGACTGCGCCCCCAGAGCATCACACCGATCTCCCGCCATGTGCTGGGCAACACGAGCGTTTCCACCAGCGGACGATCATTGCCGTTGTATGTGGTCGGCAGGTGGTTCTCATTAATGATGCCGAGGCGCGGCAGCATCAAGCCGCCGGTGATGTACAGATCGCGCGTGAGATCGAACTTCAACATGAGCTGCTCGAAAGCGATCTCGCCACCGCTGCCGCCGTCCTCGCCGAAGGCCACCTTGGCGTCCTCGAGTTCCAGTTCGCTCAGGAAACTGATGTTCCTGTTAAAGCGATGGCCGAGGAAGATGACCGCCCGGCTGAGGTTGGCCGTTCCCGTGCCGTTGCGCAGGTCGGCCATCACCTTCACTTCGCCGTAGCCGCTCACGACCGTGGCAGCATCGCGCTGGATGAGGCCCGCCGTAAGCGAATCCTCGGGAGTGAGTACCTGCGCCATGGCGCATGCGGGCAGCAGTGCAAGAGAAAGGATGAAAGCGCGTGACATGTGGGGCGACAAAAGTCACCGCACCGCTTGGTGGGGGCAATACTTCAATTGTGGTAAAGGGGCGATCCGTCCTCAACCTACTTCCCCATGCGGTAGCCACCTATCGCCTTTAAGAACGCCTCGCCGAACTGCTCGGCCTTGTACTCGCCCACGCCATTCACTTGCAGGAAGGCGGTCATGGTGGCGGGCTTGCGTGCGCACATGTCCAAAAGGGCAGCATCGCTGAAGACCACGTAAGCGGGTTTGTTGATGGCTTTGGCGAGTTTGCTCCGCAGCGCTTTCAGGTGATCGAAGAGCCCGGCATCGGCGGGTTCGCTCACACGGTCGGTGTTGCGCACGCTCACTTTCTTCTGCGCATCCTGTCGCTCCTTGATGGTCTCGAAGCTGACCAGTTTCACCGTGCGGCCGTTGAAGAGCACTTCGTTGGCGTGCGGCGTCAACTTCAAGTGGTAGCTGTCCTTGTAATCGATGGTGAGCAGCCCTTGCTGGATGAACTGTTGTATGTGCAACTGCCAGATGAAATCGCTCGTGCCGCTGCCCACACCGAAGGTGCGCAGTGCGCTGAGCTGTCGCTCTTGTACCGCTTGGCTGCGCGTGCCCTTGAGCACATCCACCAACGTGCCCACGGGTAGCGACCCACGGCTGCGGGCCACTGCGCTCAGTGCCATTTGGGCGAGCGTAGTGCCGTCGAACCACTTGGGCGGATCTTTGCACACGTCGCAGTTGCCGCAGTTGTCGGCGGGCATTTCGCTGAAGTAGGACAGCAGCATTTTGCGACGACAGGTCCCGGCCTCGGCGAAGTCCTTCATACGCTCCAACTTCGCGAGTTGGATAGCGCGGTAACGCTCGTCCTGCACCTCGTTGATGAAGTGCAACTGCCGCTGCACATCGGCGTAGCTGTAGAACAGGATCGTTTCGGCGGGCGCTCCGTCGCGCCCCGCACGACCGATCTCCTGGTAGTAGCTCTCCACGCTGCCGGGCATGTTCCAGTGGATCACGAAACGCACGTCGCTCTTGTCGATGCCCATGCCGAAGGCGATGGTGGCGCAGATCACATGCAGGCGTCCTTGGATGAAATCGTCCTGCACATCGCTACGCTCTTGCGGTTCCATGCCCGCGTGGTAATGCGCAGCGCTGACGCCCATACTGCGCAGCTTCTCCGAAAGCTTCTCGGTACTGCTGCGGCTCTGGCAATAAATGATGCCGCACTTGCCCGCATGCCGCGCGAGGATCCGCCCGATCTGTGCGTTCTTCTTCTGCCCCGGCAACACGGCCAGCGAAAGGTTGGGGCGATCGAACGACGCGACGAACAGGCGCGGCGCGCGCATGCCGAGCAGCTCGCCGATGTCGCTGCGCACGGCAGCGTCCGCAGTGGCCGTGAGGGCTGCAACAGGTACGTTGGGGAAACGCTCCTTCAACACATGCAGCCGTTTGTACTCCGGCCGGAAGTGGTGCCCCCAATTGCTGATGCAATGCGCCTCATCGATGGCGATCAAGCGAAGGGGCAACTCCGCGAGCGCATCCAGGAAGCCTTGGCTGAAGACCCGCTCGGGCGAGACGTACAAGAGCTTCAGCGCGCCACTGCGCAGCTCTTGCCACACGGCTTGCTCCTCTTCGTAGGTGAGCGTGCTGTTGAGGAAGGCCGCCGCGATGCCATTGGCCAGTAGCGCCTGTACCTGATCTTTCATAAGCGCAATGAGCGGCGATACGACCAAGGTGACCCCATCGAGCGCAAGGGCCGGGATCTGGAAACAAAGGCTCTTGCCGCCTCCTGTGGGCATCAGGATCACTGCATCGTTGCCCGCGATCAGGTGATCGATGGCTTCGCGCTGCAGCGGCCTGAAGCTGTGGTAGCCGAAGTGTTTGTGCAGTAATTCCTCTGGCAACACGGCAGTAGGCTGATCGACGATTTCCATGGCAAGGCGTCGGGGGTAATGTAGATGACCGGCCGTACGCACCTTACACCATGGGCCAACGACCTATCCACATACATTCGGAGCGATGCGATCACGACTCCTCACAGCGCTCCTGCTCTCATTGCCTATCGGCGTGCTTGCGCAGGGCGAGCAACTCCCTATCGGTGCACGGCCCGCGGGCATGGGCAATGCGGCGGTAACGCTCACGGACCTCTGGAGCGTACACCACAACCAAGCGGGTCTTGCCGGGTTGACGAGCACAACGGTCGGCGCTTTTTACCAACGGCATTTCCTCAGTGAAGAGTTGAGCCACCAAGGGATCGCTGTGGCGATCAAGCTGGGCAAAGGGACCTTGGCGGTCAGCGGCAATATGTTCGGCTTCGACCTCTACCGCGAAACAAAAGCCGGCCTTGCCTATGCCATGAACTTCGGTGATGGCCTGCGGGCGGGTGTGCAACTGGACTACCTGAACATCCGCCTCGGTGAGGGTTACGGAAGCAAGAGCGCAGTGGCCGCGGAGATCGGTGTACAGGCGCGACTTGTCGAGAAACTGTGGATCGGTGCGCATGTCTACAATCCCAATCGCGCCAAGATCGGTGGACCGTACGATGAACGGGTGCCGACAATCATCCGTGCAGGTCTTGGCTGGTTGCCGAGCGATAAGGTGACGATCAATTGCGAGTTGGTGAAGGACATCGATAAGCCCGAGGGCATCCGCGCGGGCTTGGAATGGCATCCCACCAAGGTCCTGTTCCTGCGCACGGGTATCAGCACTGCACCTGGGCAAGGGCATTTCGGCTTGGGCCTTCGTTTCGGTAAGCTGGATGCCGACTTGGCCGTGGCGTTCCGCAGCCAACTGGGTGCTACACCGCAGATCGGGTTGCAATACCGGTTCGAGTGATGAGCCTGCTCCGGTCCGCCTTGGCATTGGGTGCATTGTCGCTTGCGGTATTCTCCTTCGCGCAGGATCAGGATGGCATTCCACGCGATCTGATCGAGCAACGCGTCGAGGCCGCCGCCGAGCAATTGGGCGAAGACAGCGATGTGGACCTCACCGTGCTCTTCGATGTGCTGGCCGGTTATTACCAAGCCCCGATCAACCTGAACCGTGCCGACGCGGAAGAACTCGGCAGTTTGCAGTTGCTCAACGATGCGCAGATCGGTGCGCTGCTCGCGCACATTGCCGACGACGGTCGGCTGTTGAGCATCTATGAACTGCAAACGATCAACGGGTGGGATGCCCGCACCATACAACTGGTAAAGCCTTTCGTCACGGTGCGCGAGAACGACAAGCTGACCCGGGCCTCGTTCAAGGAGATCATGAAGAACGCCACGAACGAGGTGATCGTTCGTAGCGTGCTGAACATCGAAGAACGCAAGGGCTTCATGGACCGCGACAATGCTTTCGGTCGTGACTACGCGGACCCGGATGGGGACGCATTGCCCAACTTCAGCGATACGCAGGTCGTGGATTCGTTGCGCGACAATGGCAAGGTCTACCTCGGCAGTCCGGTGAAGCTCTACGCGCGTTACCGGTTCCGTTATCGACAGAACATCAGTTTCGGGATCACTGCGGAGAAGGATGAGGGCGAAGAGTTTTTCCAAGGCACGCAGAAACAAGGCTTCGACTTCTACAGCGCGCACCTCTTCGTGCGCAACATCGGCCCGGTGAAGGCATTGGCGATCGGTGATTACCAGGCCCAGTTCGGCCAAGGGCTTACGTATTGGAGCGGCCTTGCCTTCGGAAGCAAGAGCGCCTACACCATGAACGTGAAGCGCAATGGCGCGGGCCTTTTGCCGTATGCCAGTGTGAACGAGAACCTGTTCTTGCGCGGGATCGGTGCGACGGTCGGTCTTGGAAAGTCGGTTGAACTCACCGCGTTCTACAGTCAACGGAAATTGGACGCGAACACCGACAGCACTACGACGGACGATCTGAGCGCGGGGGATGTGGGGCTCATCTTCAGTTCGTTCCAAGAGGACGGCCTGCACCGCACGCCGAACGAGTTGGACAAGAAGGATGCGTTGGACGCGCGCACCATCGGGGGCCACCTGCGCTACAAACGCAAGGCATTGAGCATCGGTGCCACCGTTGCGAACATCTCTTTCGGCACACCGCTCGTCCGCGACACACGGCCTTACAGCCAGTTCGAATTCCAGGGATCGGAGAACACGACCATGGGCATCGACGCGAATTGGTTGTGGCGCAACGTGAGCGTGTTCGGAGAGGTGGCGCGCAGCAGCAATGGCGGCGTTGCGTACAACGTTGGCACCTTGCTGGCACTGGACAAAGCCGTGTCGCTCGCCGTCGTCTACCGGGATTACCAACGCGACTTCCACGGACTGGTGAGCACCGGGTTCGCCGAAGGGAGCAATCCATGGAACGAGCGTGGCCTTTACACCGGCATCGAGATAAAGCCAAGCCGTGAGTGGTTGGTGAACGCCTACTTCGATCGCTTCAGTTTCCCGTGGCTGCGCTACTTGACGAACGCCCCGAGCGACGGTTATGACGCGCTCGCGCAACTCACTTGGAGACCATCCAAGAAGGCGGAGCTCTATGTGCGCGCACGTTATCAGGACAAGGCGAAGAACACGAGCGATGATGTTGAAGGCATCGACTTCCTCGTGCGGACCGCGCAATGGAACTACCGCTTCAATGCGAGCTACAAAGTGACCGACGCCGTCGGGCTGCGCACGCGGGTGGAAGCGATCAACTACCAGCGCGGCGAAGGACCACTGCGGCACGGCTTCCTGATCTACCAGGACTTCGTGAGCCGTCCATTGCGCAGCGTGTTCGAATACACCTTGCGCGTGGCGCTCTTCGATACGGACGACTACGACACACGGGTATATGCCTATGAGAACGACCTGATCGGGCTGTTCAGCATTCCGCCCTACTACGGCCGAGGCATGCGCTGGTATGCGATGGTGCGGGCCACACCGCTGCGGCGCGTCGATGTATGGTTGCGGTATGGGGCTTGGCTGTACAACGGCCAAGACAGTTACAGCAGCGGCCTGCAGGAGATCAATGGCGATGTGCGGAGCGAGCTGAAGCTGCAGGTCCGGGTAATGTTCTGAGCCTTGGGCGCAAAAGAAAAAGAGGCCAACCGGTGTTGACCTCTTTCCCTGCCGCCTGAGCGGCCATCATCCCGTCGGCACTCCCGTGCCAACCAAATACCGCGCTCTCAGTTGCGCGGTTCATCCAGGATCCGGTGGGCCAGATCCAGAATACGGGTATCGTCCAACGCCACCACACCGCCATCAGGGCCGCCTTCCAAATGCACGCCCATGCTCTTTCCTTCGGAATGATTGAAGCCCCCGAAGTAGTTCCATACGGTTTCCACGTTCATGTCCAGTTCACTGGCGATACGGTGGATGCTGCCGTCCGGAAGGCGGTCCTTGATGCGGCGCAGTTCGTTGAAAGTGATGTTCATGGGTTTGGGGTTTTGGTTTCGCCGGCCCGGTCGCCGGTTACGTTTCTGGCATGCCTAAGGTAAAGCCGCCCCCTACGGATCGTTCACTTGTTGAATGTTTTTTTTTCCGGCGGGACCGGTCCGCACGCGAGCGTGATATTCCGGGCCCGGTACCTTTCCAACCATGCTTCCCTTCAAACGCTTGCCCCTCGTTGCAATGGCCGTTTGGCATGGGCGCGTGGCAGCGCAACAATTCGACATCCGCGTGTTCGGGGTGGAGGACGGATTGCCGAGTGCAACGGTGGATGCCATCCGGGAGGACAGCTCGGGCTACTTGTGGGTGAGCACCGCCGATGGCTTGTGCCGCTTCGATGGGCGCCACTTCGATCAGTGGCTTTCGGGAATGCCCGCTCCGCCGGTGGAATTGGACGCCGTGTTGGACACAGTGGACAGCACGTACTCGATCGCCTGCAAGAACAACGGCAAACCCCTGAGCGGAGTGGACCCGCAAGCATGGACCAGCGATGGGCACGGCAACACATGGGAAGGCCATGCCGATGGCGCTTGGCGCTTCGGCAAAGGGCCGGTGCTGCACCTGAGCGCGGCCAATGGTCTCGGGCACAGCGATGTGCAATGCCTGCACTGCGATCGCAGCGGCGCCATTTGGATCGGCACGGCCTTCGGTGGGCTCGCCCGGTTCACCGGCGATGCGTGCATCAACTACACCGAGCGCGATGGATTGAACGCCCGCACCGTGAGCGCCATCCACCGCACGCCCGATGGCACGCTCTGGATCGGCACGAGCGGCGGCGGCGTGGCCCGCTGGGACAGCACGGGTGCCCGCACGCTCGGCAAGCGCGATGGTCTGGAAGAGGGCTACGTGACCTGTCTCGCGCAGGACGTCGATGGGACATTATTGTTGGGCACGGTCGCGCATGGGCTCTTCCGTTGGAACGGGACCCGCTTTGAGCGACCCGTGTGGGCCGGTGCGGTGAACAACACGCGGGTGAACCGTATACGCCTTGGGGCCGATAGCCTGTTATGGGTCGCTGCGGAAGCCGGATTGTTCTCGCGATCGCCCAACGGCGCGCTGACCCGTTGGAACAACTACACCGAAGCAGTCACCGATGTTCTGGTGGATGGCGGGCACATCTGGATCGGACGCGAGGATGGGCTCAGCTATCAAGTGAACGGGCGCGCAGTGTCTTACCGCGACCGCGACCGTGATTTTCCGGCAGGCGTGCAAGTGAACGCTTTGGCACACGACGCCAGCGGAAACCTGTGGGCGGCAACCGACGGTAGTGGACTGTGGCGCATTGCGGATGCCGGCTTGAAACAGTTCACTGCGGAACAGGGCCTGAGCAGCGATCGCGTGGAGCAAGTGCTGCTCGATGCCGACGACAATGTTTGGGTGGGCACGGCGCGCGGCTTCGACATGCTGGAGTTCGACGTGCTCCAGGAACACCTTCTGAACGTGCGGCACTATGGCACCGACGATGGGTTCATCGGCTCTGAGGCGTTCCGGAACGCGTGCTTCCTGGATCGCGACAGCACCTTGTGGTTCGGCACGGTGAACGGCGCTACGCGCTTCGACCCCGATCGCGTGGTGACCATCGAAGCATCACCCCGCACGCGCATCACCTCGCTCCTGCTCAATTACGAAGTGCCGGATTGGACACCTTGGTCTTCGGGCATCAGCGGCGATGGGTTGCCCAAGGACCTTGTGCTTCCCTTCAACAAGAACCACCTCACGTTCGGTTTCGTCGGGCTGTCATTGGCGAACCCCGACAAGGTGCGTTACCGCTTCAAGCTCGATGGCCATGATCCCGACTGGTCGCCTGTAAGCAGCGAACAACGTGTCACGTACAACAATCTGGCGCCCGGCACCTACACCTTCAATGTTCTCGCGCGCAACGCCAGCGGCATCTGGAACGAGGAGCCGACCACGTTCACCTTCACCATCGAACCACCGCTGTGGAAGACCGCAGGTTTCCTCTCCATCACCGGCGCTTCGCTCCTGCTCGCCCTGTACGGCTTGGTCCGACTACGTACACGGAGGCTTCGTCTGGCAGCGGAGCAATTGGAATCGATGGTGGAAGAGCGCACCCGGGAGCTCGCGGATGAGAAACACCGGAGCGAGGAGCTACTGCTCAACATCCTGCCGGCGCGCACTGCCGCTGAGCTGAAAGCAAAGGGCCGTGCTGACGCGCACCGTTACGAGCATGCCACCGTTCTCTTCAGCGATTTCAAGGGCTTCACGGGTTTCAGCGAGGGCATGGCAAGCGACAAACTCGTGGCCGAGCTGGACCGTTTCTTCCGCGCCTTCGATCGGCTCTGCGATACGTACCGGATGGAGAAGATCAAGACCATCGGCGATGCCTACATGTGCGTTGCCGGTGTGCCGAACGAAGACGCGGATCATGCAATGAACGCCACGCGCATGGCGTTGGCCATGCTATCGGAAGTGCAACGCATCAACGCCGAGCGTGCCTTGGAAGGTCAGGAAGCATGGCCCATTCGGATCGGGCTCCACAGCGGGCCGCTGACCGCGGGTGTCGTGGGCGAAAAGAAATTCGCCTTCGACATCTGGGGCGGCACCGTGAACCTGGCCAGCCGCATGGAGAGCAGCGGCGAGGCGGGTCACGTCAATTGCAGCGGCGCCACATATGCACTGATCATGGACCGCATGCGCTGCATACCGCGCGGGCCGGTGCGCGTGAAAGGCAAGGGCGAAGTACACATGTACTTCGTGGAAGGCCTGAGGGAGATGAAGGCTTGACGGGCCTCACCCTTTCCAAACGAAGGCTGCGTCGGGCACCTCCCATTTCTTGCCGCTCGCATCCATCACCGCAACGCGCACGCTGAACGGGGTACCAGCAGGCAGGTTGGCGATCATCTTCTTCATGGCAGGCGTGAGGACGCCGCTGGTGGAAGTCAGCGTCTCCTGCTTGCTCTTGCAGTCCTTGATGCACAATGTGAGCGTGGTGATGCGTGCCGACGAAACACAACCGGCGAGCTTCACTTCCATGGCGCTTTGCAGATCCGTCTTGGCGATTTCGCCGGTGAGCTTGCCGCACAATTGGATCCGCGGATCCCCACCGACAAAAGCGGTGGCTGCGTAGGAAGCAGGCGAGGGAAACAATGTGGTCGCGGAGGCAGCCATGCTGCCGATCAGCGCCAATGCAAGTAGGAAGAAGGCTTTGTACATGATGCTTGGGTGTTGGTCCAATGCATCAATGCCGGTAGCCCGCATACGTAACGCGCCGCTCACTCGCCCTCCCCACCGCCGCTGAACACGCTCCCCACCATATCGCTGAAGCGCGTGCTGTCGAACAATTGACGACGGCCGAGACGGCTGTGCTCGCTCAACCCGTGCAGGACGAACTCAGCCCAAAGCGGCACTTCGTCGGCGGTCAGGTACTTGTGTTTGGCTTGCACCAATTCGATGAGGCCGGGCACGGCGGACAAGGTTTCGCGGTGGAGTTTGTCACCGGCCTCGTTCAGCAGGTCCACTTCGCTCTCGTCGAAGTGCGATACGATGTCGGCGAACGGGTCCGGCGCATTGGGTTGCTTGCGCTTCTTCACCGCTTCGGGAAAGAGTTCCTTGAAGACGTTCCGCAGGCTGAGCGTCAGCAAATGCTGCGCGACTTTCGCCGGGCCTTCCTGCTCGCCTTCGTATACCAGTTCGATCTTGCCCGTAATGGCCGGGATCACCGCGAAGAGGTCCGCGATGCGCACCACCGTCCGCTTCTCCCCCGACCTCAACACACGAAGTTCAGCCGCGCTGATCACGCTCTCCATGGCGCTGATGGTGAGGCGCGCGCTAACGCCGCTCTTCTTGTCCACGAACTCGCTGTCCCGCGCTTCCATGGCAATGCGTTCCACCAGTACGCGGATCAGGTCGGGCACCACAACACGGCTCAACTGCTCTTTCGGCGAGCGCATCTCCTGCGCGGTGATGCGCATGCCCAGTTCCAGCGTAGGTGGATAGTGCGTAAGGATCTGCGACTGAATGCGGTCCTTCAACGGCGTGATGATCGCGCCCCGGTTGGTATAGTCCTCGGGGTTGGCGGTAAAGACGAACTGGATGTCGAGCGGCAGGCGCAACTTGAACCCACGGATCTGCACATCACCTTCCTGCAGGATGTTGAACAAGGCCACTTGGATCCGCGGTTGCAGATCGGGCAATTCGTTTATGACGAAGATGCCGCGATGGCTGCGCGGTATCAGGCCAAAGTGGATCACGCGCTCGTCGCCGTAGTCCAGCTTCAGGTTGGCGGCTTTGATCGGATCGCTGTCGCCGATGAGGTCCGCTACGGTGACATCGGGCGTGGCGAGTTTCTCCGTGTAGCGCTGGTCACGGTGCACCCATGCAACGGGTGTTGCATCGCCATGCTTCGCGATCAGTTCCTTGGCGAAGCGTGAGATCGGGTTGAAGGGATCGTCGTTCACCTCGCTGCCTTGCACTATGGGCATCCATTCATCAAGCAGTTGCACCAGCGAGCGCGCCATGCGGGTCTTTGCTTGCCCGCGCAAACCGAGCAGATTGATGCTATGACCGCTGAGGATGGCGCGTTCGAGCGCTGGAACCACCGTCTGCTCGTAGCCATGTATGCCTTCGAACAAGGGCTTCTTCGCGGTGATGCGCGCGATGAGGTTGGCGCGCAGCTCCTCCTTTACGCTGCGGCTTTGCCAGCCGCTTTTCTTCAGTTCGCCAAGTGTCGGGGCGGCGAATTCGCCGCCCGTACGAGAGGTGCTCATGATGCTTTTCGGTTGTTGGCGTGATCGCGGAACACCATGTCGGCCAAGCCTTGCAGGCCGGTGTAGAAAGCCCGGCCCTGGTTTGCTTCGGTGAACCGCTCGATGAAGCGCTGCAAGTAGGTGTCCTGCGCGATCATGAACGTGGTAATGGGAATGTGTGCTTTGCGCGCGCGCACCGCGGCGTCGAGCGTGCGCGCCACAATGAAGTCGTCCAAGCCAACGCTGTTCATGTAGTACTCGCCGTCGTACTTCACGCAGCTCGGCTTGCCGTCGGTGATCATAACGATGCGGCGGTTCTTCAGCTTGCGGCGGCGCAGCAGGTCCATGCTCAATTCCAAGCCGGCAACGGTATTGGTATGGAACGGCCCCACCTGCAGGTAAGGCAGGTCCTTCAGGCTCACTTGCCATGCATCGTTGCCGAACACCACGAAGTCGAGCGTGTCTTTGGGATAACGCCGCCGGATCAGTTCCGCCAATGCCATCGCGACCTTCTTCGCGGGTGTGATCCTGTCCTCGCCGTAGAGGATCATGCTGTGGCTGATGTCGAGCATGAGCACCGTGGCGCAGGCGCTCTGGTGTTCCGTCTCGATCACTTCCAGATCATCCTCGCTCAACCGCAGTTCATCCACGCCGCGCTGCTGCGCGTTGCGGATGCTGTCGCTCATGGCCACCTGCTCTATGCGATCACCGAAGCGGTACGTGCGCCGATCGCTCGTGGGCTCATCGCCATCCCCGACTTTCCGCAGGCCGTGCGTACCGCGATCGCTCTTTTTCAGTTGCCCGAAGACCTGGTCCAAAGCCCGTTCGCGGATCAGCTGTTCCGCCTTGCCGGTAAGTGGCGCCTTGCCGCCCTTGGTCGGGGGGTCGCCGATGATGCCCTTTTTCCGAAGGTCGTCCTTGAAGTTCTCCAGCGTGTATTCCTTGCTGAAGAGCGGCTGCTCCTTGTCGATCTCCTTCATCCAATCGAACGCCTCCTCCACATCGCCGCTGGTGTGCGTGAGCAATTCCAAGAAGAGCGGAAGCAGTTTCTCGAACGGCGTCCGATCGTCCTGCGGTGCGATGTACTTGCTGAAGCGGGTACCGAGCATGGTCACTGTTCCTCCTGCGGGGGATGAAGGTAGGTGGGCGTGCAACGATCGCGACAAGATCCGTGGCCTGCTCCGCTGGCTGCGAAGAGTGGTTACCTGGTAGAAGCCCACCAGCGCCAAAGCCTGCTCAGTGCCCTTTTCACGTGGTCCACAATAGCAGGGAGCAAACTGAAACGATGGTCGTAGCGATCGTCGTCCTCGTGCTTCATCAAGCGCAATGTAAGCCCCCCAAAAACGCAACAACCCCGGCCTTTCGGCCGGGGCTGCTGCATGGTAATGATGGTCGCTTACGCGGCGGCCATGGCCGTGCAAGGCTCGCTCTTGCTGCTTTCGCCAGCGGCACCAATGGCCGTTACAGCGAAGTAGTAGAACACACCAGCAACCAAACCGTCCATATTGAAACGGCTCTTCGGCGTTGAACCCACCAGCACCCAATCGTAAGGGCTGTTGCCCTTGCTCATGAATACATGGTGCATGTCGGCACCGTCCTGGCGTTTCCACTGCAACGCAACTCGGCCGGTGTGCTTGTTCAAGCGCGAGATCAGATTCACGGGAGGGGTCAACTCGCCGTAAAAAGGATTGCGCTTCGCGATCTCGAAACCACTGAGCAAGATCATATCCGCGTCGCCGCCGGAGATGTTCTGCACGTAGCTCGCCAGCTTCTTCACATCCATCCGCACGACCTTCACGGCGGCACGTTTGGCTGTGAAAGCCGGTTTGCCACCGGTAACCTCTGCATCGGCGTTGGCGGCTGCCAACGCATCGATGTGCCCTTGGAACACCACCATCGTGGGGTTCGGGGCTGCAAAGGTTGCGGCTTGGGTCACCATGTTGTCATGGATACCCTGGCACTTTGCTACGAGTCCCGTAGCGGGGAGGGCGCTTACGCCCATTTTTACTGTTGCCATTTGGCTTTTTGTTTTTATGGGACCGGGGTCCCTGTTTGTGACCGTTTGTACCGAGGCCCGCCAACCAAAGTCGCGCGGTACCCTTAGGGAATGCTCCCTACGGATACAACAACAATTGCACTGGTAAATGCGCTGTAAACCCAGTGCCAGAGCGGTTCTTGGCCAACCACAGCATGCTGGGCCAGCAGTACCCGACTACCGGAACGAACAGCCCTGCAAGGGCAAAATGCCGAACTGTTCGGGGCACAAACAGGACAGGTTACGGCAAATGCAGGGCAGGTTCTGGCGCAACCACGCCTGGTTGCGTGAAATGTTGGGCAGGTTGCCGCGCAACCACGCCTGGTTGCGTGAAAAGCAGGGCAGGTTCTCGCGCAACAACGCCTGGTTGCGTGAAATGTTGGGCAGGTTGCCGCGCAACCAGCCTTGGTTGTGCCAAATGCAGGACAGGTTGCCGCACAACCAGCCTTGGTTGTGCCAAATGCAGGACAAGTTCTTGCGCGACCAGGACAGGATGCGCGGCACATGGAACAGGATGCGCGAGAATTAAGGCAGGATGCGCAGCTTGTTGGGCAGGTTATGGCGTGAGCAGGGCTGGTTGCCACGGCATACCACTCTATTGTCTACAACAGGGTGAATGCAAAGGATGCGCCCCTCCTCGTCCGATCCTGTACCCTCATAGGCTTCCGGACTCACAGGGAGTACGCGCCTACACAAGGCAGGACCGGAACGAAGGAGCAATGACGAAAGGTAGCGAGTGGTTTCCCGCTTCAGATCCTATCCCCAACGAAGTAGAACACTGCCCCGAAGAAGAGTACCACGCATACCAAGAACACGAATTGCTGGTTGGGGCCAAGGTCAGTTGGTCCGGGAAAGGCGAGCCTGCCCGCATCGTTCACCAAGTCGCGGCAGCGCAGCAGGAACTTCTTCACGGCGCAAGCTAGAGCCGTTGCGCACCGTCGGCTTTCCCGTCAACGACTTCCAATGTCGTGTTGCATTTCCAAATGCGGCCACTAGCTTATTGGCCCCGGCCCTGACGAAAAAGCCGTCAGGCCGCCAAGCCATGCACCAGCCCACAGCACCCGTCCTCCAACTCATACACGACCTCTTCGAGGGCAACCGCCACACGCTTATTGCCAGGGCACGCGAGGAAGAGCGCCGCGAAAAGATCCTCGCGTCGCGGCGGCCTACCGAACCATACCACTACCATCCCGTACGCTCCACCTACATCGACTTCAGCCACCTGAAGATCGCGGTAACGGTGAACACCGCCACCGGCCAGATTCTAACAGCCTGGGCCGAGGGCATGGTGGTACAAGAAGGGATCTGGGAAGAGGTGCGTTGGAACCTGTTGGAAGAGCCACCGGACCCGGACCCGGCACAACTGCGCTTGGAGTTGGGGCAGCGGGCGGCGTAGTGGAGCTTGCCAGGCGGTAGGATCACATTGGACATAAAGTCCGGCATGACGCACAGCAAGTGTTGATCGAGGGCGAAGTGGCAAGACACGTGATGAAGGTCGAGGCATGCGGTTTTGAATGCATACCGGACGACAGCTAAAAGCAAGTAAGGGCCTACAGCACAACCATGGTGTTTGGTATGGCAACCCACCACACATGAAGCACACCCGTGTAAAAACACGGGGTGCAGTGCGTTGCAGAACGATACTTTGCTGACGACTTGGTTGGTCCAATGGAACGGTGCAGGACCAGTCGATAGCGGTACAAAAAAGAAGCCCCGGAATAACCGGGGCCGAGGTCAAAAGACCTGTAGAATAGTCTTTATCGTGGTAAGCTCTCGGCACGAATGTAGACAACGAATACGAACCACCAACTACACATAGCATGGCACGTACGCTCGGACTGGACATAGGCACAAACAGCATAGGCTGGTGCTTAGTGGAAGACGGCAAGAAGATCATCGGCATGGGTTCGCGGATCTTCCCGGTGGGCGTTAAGGAAGACAGCTACGCCAAGAGCGGCACCGAGGAAAGTCGGAACGCCGCGCGAAGAACCGCGCGGGGGATCAGGCGCGGCTATGATCGCTACCGACAGCGGAGGGATGAGTTGGAGAAGATCCTGACCGCGCAGGGAATGATGTTCGACAAGACCGTGAGCCTGCCAACCAAGAAGCTCTATGGCTTGCGCAAAGAAGCCTTGGACCGCAAGTTGGAACTTGAAGAACTCGGGCGCATCCTCTTCTTGTTGAACCAACGACGGGGCTTCAAGAGCAACAGGAAGGAGGCCGCCAAAGAGGGCGATGACCAGAAAAAGCTAACGGCCTATAAGCAGGCCATGAGCGATTTCGAGGCGAAGCTCATTGCCAGCGGTTGCCGCACCGCTGGTGAGTACCTCGCATCGCTCTTCGATAACCAGCCTGCGAACTGGCACAACGAGAACGAGCCGCGCGAACGCATTCGCGAACACCAACGCGTACGCCGCGACCTGTATGAAAAGGAGTTCGACCTGATCTGGGCCAAGCAGTGTGGCTACTACCCCACCGTGCTCACGGACGACCTGAAGAAGCAACTACGCGACCGCGTGATCTTCTTCCAGCGCAAGTTGAAGAGCGCCAAACACCTTGTAGGCAAGTGCCGCTTTGAACCCAGCAAGCGTGTGATGGCGAAGAGCCACCCGCTGTTCCAAGAGTTCCGGCTTTGGCAGCGCTTGAACGATATCCGCGTGACCAGCGGGGAGCGGGTGAACGAATACCTGACCAACGAAGAGCGCGGCACATTGGCCGCCGAGCTTGGTGGTGTTGCCAGTATGGGCAAGAAGGAAATGAAGGACCTGCTTGGCCTGAAGTCCAGTGCCAAGTTCAACGACTTCGGCGAGAAGATCCTCGGCAACGTGACCGTAGCGCGCATCATTGGTGCTGTGGGCGAAGACTGGTATTGGAAGCAAGACCCCGAGAAGCGGTTGAAGCTCTGGCATACGCTCTACTTCGCGGCCGATGAGAAATGGCTGGAAGAGTATGCGGAGAAAGGATTGGGCATGAACGACGAACAAGCCGAGCGCTTCGCGGAGGTGAACTTGGAACTGGACTATGGAAGTGTGAGCCACAAGGCCGCACAGAAGATCCTGCCCTTTCTCGTCGATGGCTACGATTATGCGAACGCATGTGCAGCTGCGGACTACCACCACTCCCAGAACGAACTGGACAACCCGGACCGCGTGCTGGAGGCCAAGTTGAACACCAGCAAGATGGAACCGATCCGGAACCCCTTGGTGCAGATGACCGTGAACGAAACGGCGCGCTTGGTGAACGCCGTTATAGAAGAGCATGGCAAGCCCGATCTGGTGCGTGTGGAATTGCTGCGCGAACTGAAGAAGCCCAAAGCCGTGCGCGAGAAGATGCGCAACAGCATGCGCGACAAGGAGAAGTTGCGGGATGAGTACCGGGACTTCCTCCAAAAGAAGGGCTTGATCGCCGCACCACGTATGAGCGACATCAAGAAGTTCGAGTTGTGGCTGGAACTGGAGTACTCTGAAAGCGACCTGGGGAAGTTGGACCCGGCCATGGACCTGAAGGCGTTCGCCCGGTTCGCCGAAGCGGTGAGCGGTAAGGACCGGGAGAAGTTCCACCTGTGGCTGGAGTGCGAGCGCATATCGCCTTACACGGACAACACCATCCCGCTGCACAAGCTGTTCACGGACGAGATCCACGTAGAGCACATCCTCCCCTATAGCCGCAGCTTGGACGACAGCTTCACGAACAAGACCCTCTGCGAGTACCATGTGAACGATGCCAAGGGCAACCTGACACCGTTGGAGTACTATGAACAGAAGCGCACACCAGCAGAGTTGAAGGCATTCAAACAACGTGTTCGGCATTTCAGCCAAGGCAAGCTGGACAAATTCCTTGCGGTGAACGTGAAGGATGATTTCCTGAACAGCCAGTTCACCAACAGCGCCTACATCGGCACCGAGGTGCGCGAACTGCTACGCACCGTGTGCAAGGATGTGCGCGTGACCAATGGCCAACTGACCGGGCTGCTACGCAACCGGTGGAGCCTGAACCGACTGCTGAACAACGAGGCCGACCAGAAGAACCGGGACGACCACCGGCACCACGCTGTTGATGCATTGGTTATCGCCTGTACAACCCAGAGCCTGGTGCAGAAGATCAGCAGCGAGAGCAAATTCGACTATACAGGCTGGCAGCATCTGCCGGACATCGGCCTTCCGTGGAACAACTTCCGAACGGATGCCGGAGAGAAGCTCAGTGGAATGCTCGTGAGCTATAAGACTGGTAAGCGTTTGTTGAGTAGCAAGACAAACAAGTACATACACAGCAAGGCTCACGAGGGCAAGCCCGAGAAGTACCAAAGGACAGTGGCTGTGCGCGGTCCCTTGCACGAGGAAACACTCTATGGCCGCATCACGATCCAAGGCAAAGGCACGAAAGAGGCAACCTATGTGGTGCGTAAGGCGCTCAACTCACTGACCAAGGTGGAGCAATTGGAGAACATCGTGGACCCCGTTGTCCGCAAGACCATTCAAGAGCATGTTGAAGCTAACAACAGCAGCCTGAAGGAGGCCATGAAGACACCCGTCTACATGCCCGTGAAGGAGAAGAACAAGGGCAAGCGGATTCCGATCAAGAGCGTAAGGATGCGGGTGGGCACTGAAGAGATGGTTGAGCTGCGCCCAAAGACATTCGTTGAGCCGGGCAGCAACTACTGCATCGCCATCTACGAGGACGCTAAGGGCAAGCGGGCCTTCCGAACGGTGAACTTCCTTGAAGCTAGTCGCGCTGCTTTAAAGAAGTCACCGATATACCCCAGCGACATCGAGGGCAAGAAGCTCCTTATGACCTTGCAACAACGTGATCTGGTCGTGACCTATGCCAAGCACCCGGACGAAATCCAATGGAATAGCCCGAATTGGCTTGCACAACA
>JBDTSG010000111.1:0-63658 GCA_039931265.1 Flavobacteriales bacterium | reverse complement strand
ACGACCGCGGCGCCAAGGTGATCGCCACCAGCTTCGCCGACATCGGCTTCGACGTTGATATCGGTCCGCTGTTCCAAACGCCGCAGGAAGTGGCGCGGCAAGCGATCGAGAACGACGTGCATGTGCTCGGCATCAGCAGCCTTGCCGGTGGCCACAAGACCCTGGTGCCCGAAGTGATCAAGGAACTGCGCGATACCTACAAGCGCCCCGATATTCTTGTGGTGGCCGGTGGCGTGATCCCGCCGAACGACTACGACTTCCTCAAGCAGGCCGGCTGCTTCGATGTCTACGGGCCCGGGACGCGGATACCTGTGGCGGCGAAGGGGATCATTGAAGCGCTCAAAGCCCGATGAGCAAGTGGATCGCATACGTGCTTCTGGCCAGTGGCTTGGCTGTAGCGGCGCATCTTCTCTGGCAAACGCGTGTTTTATCCTCGAACTCTACCGTCCTGGGTCGCCTTTCATGCACGTGCCCTGATTATCACGTGGAACTAGGGCAATGGAATCTGAACAGTCCCCTACTCGACACCCTTGAGAATCTTGACAAGTCTGAGGTCTACGTCACAGGAGCCAAAAACAACTGGAGCAGCGACCCCGGCACAATGTTCGACTATATGATCGCGGAAGGTGAGGTGGTGGGCATTGACCGCGTTGTTGAAGGAGATCCTTGGAATCCGGTGATCAGGGTGGCACGCTGGGATCACGTCAGCGAGTTCACGTATCCTCTTCGCAAATGGGGTGCGATACTCATGTTTTTGTTGGGTGTGCTCATACTTTGGTTGAGGCGAACTAAAGTCTCACACCGTTGAAGGGAAGGGGATCATTGAGGCGCTGAGAGACAGAGTTTAGCGTACGCTATGAGTTCACCTGCGCATCAGTTCATCACAAGCACAGGGAAGCCAAGAAATGGCTTTATCAGTCAGGTTTGCTGGACAATAATCCAGCACTACTTGATCAACGTCAACATGAGCCAAAAACAATGGCGCAAGGAGCGAAGGACATGGAACGTTGGCTGGAAACACAAGAACGGCGCTGAGGTGACGAGCAAGCCAGTCAACTACTTGCTGATCACAGAAGTTGTGCGCGAGAAAGGACACTTTGATCCTGCGCACTGGAACTTGCCACGGATGGAGTGCTTCTGGATGGACGGTCAATTAGACATCGGTCTAGACTTCCATGCGCATGACCACCTTGGAGATACGATGGGGATCATCAGCGGAATACCTCAACAACAATTCGGGCCGCTCTATCCAATCAAACCTAGACTTGAACGCGAAGGCCATCTCTTCACGACAATCCAGCCTCAGCTTGTTTCGTGGATCGTCACCCAGCGGAAGAAGTTGATCGACCAATCCGACAATGCCTTGACTTTCCCATGGGTATTCGAGCTTCGTTCGTTGATAGGTGATACGATCTCTTTGATTGATGTGACGTTGACACAACTCTACATCAAGGCGGAGTATGATCCAAGTTCAAGTTGGGCTTTTGACAAGACCAAGCTCGGTGAGCGACATGGCCGACGATTGAACGACAAACTGAAATGGGTACACCAAATCACTGGTGAGAACCTCGACATCGAGCCTGAGAGGACCAGTCTTGAGTCTCTTCGAAAGCTTCGGAATCATCTGATGCACTTTGACCCCCCATCGCTCGTGATAACCATTGAAGAGGCGACAACTTGGTTGAATCAGATTCTGGATATCGGTCAGATTTTGTTCAAGATCCGTCGAGCGTTGAAGGTGCCTCCTTCCACCGAGCTCCTGAACTTCTTACTACAACCTCAAGCTGAGTTCAATCCCCGGAACATGCTTCGATCCCGGTCCGTCGCGGGAACAAAAGCAGACGCAGACTACCGCTCCACTACTTGGCCGGACACTGAGCACAAGTAGACCCAAGATTTCCCAAAGCAAAAACCCCGGCTCGGGAGCCGGGGCTGTTACCTGAGGAAGTCGGGCTTGCTTCCAGTAAGGTGGCCACAAACCCTCACTCCGGGAAGTAGGCAAGAAAAGCCTCGTAGTCCTTTCTGAACAAGAGCGGGTCAATGACCTTGCCGTACGATTCATACAGGAAGGAGCCATCCTCCAAGAGCCCTACGATCACGTCAGAGTGTAAGGTGTCCCAAAGAAGGACTTCGCCAATGAATCCCCTCCCCTCCACCCTGATGCGCAGCGAATCCGGTGTGTGCTGAAATTCCACCTGATAGCCAGATGCTCTGAGGCTCACGGCCTTCTCATTAAGCCAAGATTGAATGGTGGTGTAGCCCATGCCGGTTATCTGTTCAAAGATGGTTAGGAGGCCTTCGCCCCCCCCAACGCAAAAACCCCGGCCGTGAAGCCGGGGCTGTTGCCTGAGGAAGTCGAGGAGCCTTAGGCCGCCTTGGCCACCAGGCCGTCCGTGATGGGGCTTGCCCCCTTGGCACCCATGGCGAACACGCGGAAGCTGTACTCCTTGCCCGAGGTGAGGCCGCCCACCAAGGTGGTGCACTTGCTCGTGGTAGTGGCCACCACCCAAAGGCCCTTGTCATCGAGCATTTCCAGCTGGTAGTAGATGGCCAGCTTGTTGCCGCGCCAGTGCATCTTCACGTTGCCGTCGTAAGGCGTATAGATGCTCTTGAAGTTGTCGGGCATGGCGGGAAGTTCGCCTTGCTCGGGCTGCTTCACCACATCCCAACCGCCACTGAGGATCTTCATCTCATCGCCACCGCTGGCTATCTGCACCTTAGGGGCCAAGGCGTTGATGAGGGTGCGCAGGGCGGCATCGCATATCCGCTTGTTCGCATGCGCCACCTTGCCCCCATCGAAGATCACGGCGTTGTTGGCCTCGATGAGGGCGTCGACGGCATCGGTGATCGGCGGCAGGTCGGCCTGCTGACCGATGTAGACCGCATTACCCGTCATTTCTTCCACCAACTTCTGTCCCTTGCCGATCAGACCATCTGAGTTCAACCGGCTGATACCTACTTTTACTTTTGCCATTGTATGTGTTGTGTTCTGTTTTGTTTTTTAGCGAACACACCCTTTGTATGTAGCCAGGCGGTCCAGCGTTTCGCGTATTTTCCGCAAAAGGGCATCCGTATTTTTACGTAGTACGCCCACCGGGCACGGCCCGTTCACCGAAGCCCGGAACGCATTAGAACCTTCAGAAACGCTTGTTGGCGTAGGGCCTCACCCGTTGCTGATAGGATGGCTGGCGGGCCTTGCACACGGCCATCCGACGCTGAACATGTGGAATGCGGTAAGGGACATGCGCCGCGCGGTAAGCGCCGCGCCAAGTGCGGTAAACGACATGCGTAGCGTGGTAAGCGTCGCGTTGGGTTGGGTAAGCGACATGCGCTGCGCGGCAAGCGTCGCAATAGGTACGGTAGGCGACATGGGCCACGCGGCAAGCACCGCATCCGGTGCAGCAAGCGACATGGGCCACGCGGTAAGCGCCGCGCCTGGTGTGGCGCACGACATGCCACGCATGTTGCCCGCCACGCGGGCTACTTCAGCAATTTCGAACGGATCAAGAGCAACAAGGCACCCAGCCTGGTCTTTTTCTCCAGCTTCTCACACACATTCTTCACGTGGCTTTCCACGGTGCGCTTGCTCAGGTTCAACTCATCGGCTGCCTTCTCGGTACTGGGCTCGTCTTCGCGGGCCAGCAACGCCATTATCTCCATCTCGCGCGCTGTTATGTCCGCGTACGCTTGCTGTAAGGCGCGCTGCTCAGCCGTTAGGCCACCGGGGTGCTGGAGCAGCAGCTGGTGTACACGATCGGTGTGGTAGTAGCCAGTACTTACTATATGGTCGGTAGCCCTGTGGTAGTCATTGGGCATGGCGTCCTTGCCCAAGAAGCCACAGGCACCAAGGTGTATCAGCTTCAGGACGTTCTCGTCCGATCCATCGAAACTGACGGCGAGCATTTTCACTTCGGGGTGCTTCTCCTTGGTCACGCGGATGGCTTCGTAGCCATCAACCCCGGGCATGCAAGCATCAACCACGGCCAGGTGCACGGGCAGCGCCGCAGGCAGCCCATCGATGAACTCCTGTCCGTTGCTCACCTCCAGTACAACACGGAAGCCGGGCTTGGCCTCGAAAAGCTGGCGCCAGCTATTGCGCACTGCCCAATGGTCATCAGCCAGTGCAACACGGATGTCGGCTAAGGGCTCGTCTGTTGCTTTTGCTTTCGACATCGCGCACGTTGCTGATGTTGCATACGCAAATGAAAAGAGATCATTTCATTTTCATCGGATAAAAATGACCGGGGCTCGCATTGGTGAAAGCGGCGTGGAACGACCGGAATGAACCCCGGCTGTTCATGATCCGGCGAATACCGGTTGCTGGTGCTGGAAGGTTCGGCACATTTTCGCGGATCCACCGATCCCTGGCGCACCGTTCCAGCGAATGGCGGGGAGGCGTTGAAGAAACACTGAGCCCCCATGTCCAAACTGAAGCTCGACCTGCACGACATCTTCAACAAGGGGAAGGACATTGACCGCGCGTTGAACGACATCATGCAAGAGGCCGTGGACAAGCGCATCCCCATCGTGGAGATCATTCCCGGCAAGGGAAGCGGGCAATTGAAGAAGAAGGTGATCCGGTTCCTTCAGCAGCCGCACATCAAGAAGATGTACCACCGTATAGACAAGGACAGCGACAACTTCGGTCGGCTCTTCGTACGGTTCAAACACTGAGTGCCTCTACTTTCGAGTACCACCATGTTCTTCTCGCGCCACCCCCGCAACCCTCTGGCACTGGTCTGTGCCGTTGCGTTCCTCTTCTCTTGTTCTGCCCCCGGTCCTGTTTCCGTGGCCACCCCAAAAGAAGTGAGCACAGCGGCCTACCAGCTCATCCGCCCTGCAGAACCCGAGGCACTGCTCATCCTCTTCCCATGCTTCGGTTGCGACGCGCAGGACACACGCGAGGAAAGCAAGATCACGGACGAAGCAGCGGCGAACCACGTGGCTGTGATGCTGATGAACTTCAACCGGCGCCTGTTCCTTTCAGATGTTGAAATGACCGCACTGGTGGATGTGATCAGTACTGCGGTAAGCCAGAACGACCTGGCCGGAAAGCGCGTGTTCCTCGGGGGCTTCTCCTCCGGTGGCAATGTTGCCCTTCTGTTGGCGAAACGCCTGCGGCAAGCGCCGGAAAAGGAGATCCCGCTTGCGGGGCTTTTCGCGGTGGACTCCCCCCTCGACCTGTCGCAACTGTACCCCGTTTGGAAACGCCATGCGGAACACAGCACCGTGCCGGTTGCACAGGGAGAATCGGCCATGGTGATCGCTCTCTTGGACAGCACCCTCGGCAACCCGACGGACAGCGCGGCCAACTACGAAGTGTTCTCACCGGTGACCCCGAGCGCGGCGAGCGTAGCACCATTGAAAGACCTTCCGGTACGCCTGTATACCGAACCCGATACGGCGTGGTGGCGAGAGAACCGCGGCGATCGCTACGAGGACCTTAACGCTTGCTACTTGGAGAAACTGCACAAGCAACTCGTGGCCGCAGGGAACACACGTTCCGAATTCATCACCACACAGAACAAGGGGATCCAGCACGGGCATCGGCATCCGCACGCGTGGTCCATTGTGGACCCGAAGGATCTTGTGCAGTGGATCCTCGCTGAACAACACTGAACGGGAGCGCCCCGCGCAGGGTCCCCGCAACGCGGTTATGACCATCCTGATGCACCGACCGCAATGGCGGTGCATCAGGATGATCCAAGATCACTTCGCGGCCGCTTGTTCCTGCAGCAGCTTTTCGGCCATGCGCGTGCCTTCCACCCTCGCCGCGATCTTCGCAAAGGCGGTATCGCGCGTGGTTGAAACGTCATCGCAGAACGGCGAGAACCCGCAATCGTCGGTGGTGCCCAACTGATCGAGCGGAATGAACTCCGCGGCTTCCAGCACACGATCGCGCACCTGCTCGGCCGTTTCCACGGTGGGGTTGATGACATCGGTTACGCCCACGAACACCATCTGCCCGGGCTGCAAGCGCTGTTTGATGACACCGAGCACCTTCTTGCGGTCCTTCTCACTGGCCAGCTGCAAGTAGAAGCTGCCCACGTGCAACTGGAACAGCTTGTCCAACAATCCGCTGTAGTCCACATCGGCGCTGTGGGTGCTGTCGTGATCGCCACCGGGGCACACGTGCACGCCCAGCTTCTTGCGCTCTTCGGCGTTGAACCGGTCGCACACCATGTTGATGAGGTCGATGAACTGCTGGAGCACGCCGCCGCTCGGATCGAGCTTCAGGGAGAGCCTTCCTTCGGTGAAGTCGATCTGCACTTTGTAAGCACCCGCGTCCAAACAGCGGCGGATATCCTTTTCGCATTCGTTCACCAGATCGGCAATGAAGGCATCGCGACCATAGCCGGGGATACCTTCCGCAGGATAGATGAGGCTGAGCGCAGAAGCCGATATCACGGCCTGTTTCACCGGCAGGTTGGTGCGCTTTTTCGCTTCGGTAACAAAGCTGTCGGCATAGGTGCTGAAACGGAACGGGCCTTTCGCCAGCACCGGTAACTGACGCCGATGGCCGTCGGCGAAATCGATGGGCATACCGCCCGGTGCGATCAGCGGCGAGCCATGCACGGGATAGGTGACGAAGCTGGGCTTGGTCTGCTCTCCATCGGCAATGACAGGTGATCCGGTGCCTTCGAACCGCTTGATGGTGTCGGTGAGCGCGCGGTCCTGCTGTGAGGCGATCTCCTCGGCGGTGCCGCCTTTTGTCAATGCGTTGATCAATGCATCCGGACGTGGGATGCTTCCGATGGGTTCAGTTGGCAAATGCATGATGGGCAGTATTGGTTGCGATGAAACTACCGGGGCCGCACCCACAGGCATGAGGCGCCATGCGAGCCGTACACCATCCGCTGCCGAAGGGCGGCACCGAAGGGCGAAACGGGTTGGGCTTGCCTGCCGAGGTAACCGCCAGGCAAGGCCGGAATGAACCCCGGCTGTTCATGATCCGGCGAATGCCGTCGGCGGATGCTGGAAAGCCCGGCACATTTTCGCTGTACACCAACCCCTGAAGCATGCGCATCCTCTCCTCCATTCTTTCGTTGCTGTTCGCGTCGGCTTTGTCGGCGCAGGTGTTCACGTACTACTCCGTTCCACCAACGAATGGCTGCGATGGTGTTTGGGCCGTGCAGGTGTTCTCGTTCCTGTGCGGGCCTGCGCCCTACGTGTTCGTTACCACACCGAACGGCTGCATGCTGGAAACGGGCTGGACGAACGATCAGGACACGTTGTTCCTCCCGCTTTGTGCGTTCCCCTGCCAAGTGGACGTGCAAGCCGCCGACGGAAATTCCTGTTCCGGAACAACGGCACCAAGCGCTGTGGGGGAAACGATCAACGACATGCGGTTGCAACTGATCGTTCGTGGAACGCAGTTGGAGGTCAGCAGCCCGCGCACCCTGCCCGCTGGTACCATGCGCATCGCGGATGTTACGGGTCGGGTTGAACAGGAACTTGCAACGCGGCCCGGTGACCGATGGAGCGCGCGCCTACCGGAAGTGCCCGGCGTTCATGTGATCACCATGGACGCTGGCACCGTGCACATGCGCGAGCGCTTCGTGGTGTCCCGCTGATCGCAGGGCCGTCTCCTACTTCACGACTTTGATCGCCCGGATCCGCTCATTATCGAACACTTTCAGGAAGTAAGCGCCAGTGCCCAAGTGGGCGAAATTCTCCGCCTCGATGTGCGTTCCGGCCCAGCTGATCCGGCCTGCCGCATCCCATAACTCGTACCGCTCGTTGCCTGAAGGATCGCGCAAGGCGATGCGGTCGGTGAACGGGTTGTTGAGGAGCAGGGCTGAATGCCCAGCAGCCACTTCCGTGACATTGCTGCCCGAATTCCAAGTGATGATGCAGATGCCACCACCCCCAATGCCCACAGGCGAGCCGATGCCGTTGCCACCACCACCACCACCGCCGTAAGCGACACCATTGCCGCCAGGATCGGTCACCGTGCAGCTCGCATCGGTGAAACCGGCGCCCTTGCCACCCGCGCCCCCCGGAGCACCGCCAGCGGTGCCCGCGCTCCCACCGGGAGTCAAGCAATTGTTCCCGTTCCAAGCGATCGTGTTCCCACCCGGGCCACCGTTGGCCGAGGCACCGGCAGCGCCACCACCACCACCACCGAAATAGGTGTAGTAGCCACCACCGCCACTACCGCCGTTACGGTTCAATTGTCCGCCCATAGCCGTGCCACCTGCACCACCACCACCGATGTTGGGGTTGCTCACCGTGGTGCCGTCCTCTCCGGCGTTGGCCAGCACGCCCAGCCCGCCGACGATCGTGGCCAAGCCACTCCCACCGGTGCCGACCACGATCGAAATGGAACTGCCGGGTGTTACTGCGCTCGTGCGGCGCGCGTAAGCTCCCCCGCCACCCCCACCGCCGCCATTGGTACCGCCGTTGCCGCCTGCCCCGACCAATTCAACGGTGATCGTATCCACCCCGGCGGGCACCACGAAGGTTCCGGAAGAAGTGAAAATGGTTTGCGCCAAAAGCGCGTTGCTGAGCAGGGTGAAGAGCAAGGGCAGGGCTTTTCGTTGCATGGGATGGTGCTGTGGGTTCACCGAAGATGGCACAAAACGGAGAATGTCCGATCCGTCGGCGCGAGAACCCATTGCCCGAACGGAAGCAGCGATCTTCGCCCATGCGTTCGTTCCTGCTCACGGCGGCGTTGCCCATGACAATCCTGGCAACGCATTGCGGACCGGCCGTGAGCCAGGTCGGCCAACCAACAACACAAACCACGATGGAACCCACGAAAGGCAATCCGTACTACTCGCGCACCGATACCAACAAACTGAACGTGCCCGATGCGGAATGGAAGCGCGTGCTCACTGATGAAGTGTACCACATTGCCCGGGAAAAAGGAACGGAGCGCGCCTTCACCGGCAAGTACAACGATTTTGAAGGCTTGGGCACCTACTACTGCGCTGTTTGTGGCAACGCCCTTTTCCGCTCGGATTCCAAGTTCGGAAGTACATGCGGATGGCCCAGTTTCTTCGAGGCGCTGCGCCCAACGAGCGTGGTGTATGAGCGCGACACCACGTACGGCATGATCCGCACCGAGGTGCTGTGCAACCGGTGCGGGAGCCACTTGGGCCATGTGTTCGATGATGGTCCGCCACCAACGGGCAAACGGTTCTGCATGAATTCGCCCGTATTGGAATTCGAGCCGGATCCGGGCAAGTGATCCGCATTGCGCCCCTGTGCGGCCTACGGAAATGTGGCCGCGCAAGGTGCTGAAGGCAACGCGCAACCTCCTGTGCGTCTATGCACCACAACGGCCCCACCTTGCTACAGCGCCTCCCCCACCTACTTGCCTCCATCGCGTTCGCTCCGCAGCTTTTCGCGATCAACCCGCCCACGTTGCAAAGCCCGTGCGCACCCGGTCCGTTGTACGATCCCGCTCTGCCGATACAATTCGCCTGGTCGGCTTCCAGTGGTGCCGTCAACTACCAGATGCAGATCTCCATGGACCCGTCGTTCACGTTCACGTCCATCGACGAGACCACAACCGCCACGTGGATCGACATCTGGGCCGCGCTGAGCTACGATGCGCGCTATTACTGGCGTGCGCGTGCGAACGACGGTAGCATTTGGAGCGCGTGGAGCAGTAACTGCGACTTCTACACCATGCCCCTGCCTGCACCACCAGCACCGGTATTGCAAGCACCGCCCAATAACTCGATCGGGCTATCCACAACGGTGGGTCTACAATGGAGCCAGATACCGGCAACAGCCATCGAGATCAACTACTCCACCACATCCAACTTCGCCACGTACACCGTTGTGAACACGGGCGGCCAGAACCACACGCTCAACGGCCTTCTCAATGGGCAGACGTATTACTGGCGGGTCCGTGGAAGCAATATCGGCGGCACCGGTCCTTGGAGCGCGGTATGGACCTTCACCACCGGCTCCGTGGCAACCAGCTTGAACTTGCGCATGTACTTGCAAGGACCCTGGAATACGGTAACGCTGATGATGAACGACAACCTGCGGACAGCCGCCCTCGTTCCCAATGCAGAGCCTTACAGCGGTCTTGGCTACACTGGCCTGACGAACACCGGTGCGACCATCGGCGCCGGGCTCTTGGGCGTATCGGGCGGCAACGCCATCGTGGACTGGGTGCTGGTGGAAGCGCGGCACGCCACGAGCAATACCATCCTGCAGCGGTGGGCCATGTTGCTTCAGCGCGACGGCGATGTGACGATGCCGAACGGAAGCGTTCCCAGCCTCGTTTTCCCCATGGGACAGGTGCGTATCGCGGTGCGGCATCGCAATCACTTGGGTTGCATGGCGAGCACGGTGTTCGCTGCGAACGGGACAGCGATACCCGCTGATCTGACCTTGCCGGCTACTGCCATGTTCGGTACCGACCCCACCGCGACCGTTTCAGGATCGCGCGCACTTTGGGCCGGTGATGTCACCGGCGACAGCCAAGTGAAATACACCGGCACCGTGAACGACCGCGACCCGATCCTGCAAGCGGTAGGCGGCACATTGCCCACCAATACGGTAGTCGGCTACGGTGCGAGCGATGTGAACTTGGACGGCGTGATCAAATACACCGGCGCCAACAACGATCGCGACATCATCCTTACCGTGGTAGGTGGCACGGTACCCACTGCCGTGCGCGCCGCACAGTTGCCTTAGCGGAAGTTCCTTCCATGTTGATCCGCAAAGCCGAAGCCACGGATGTTACCGCAATGCACGCGATACGGTTGCGTGTGCGCGAGAACAGGCTCAGCGATCCCTCGGTAGTGCAAGAGCAGGACTATCACGACTTCATGCGGCGCGATACGGGGAGCTGGGTTTGCGAATTGAACGGGTCCATTGTCGCATTCGTGATGGTGGATGTCGAGAAGAAGAACCTGTGGGCCTTGTTCGTTGCACCCGAGCACGAATTCAAAGGGGTGGGCCGTGCGCTGCATGACACGATGCTGGAGTGGTACCGTAAGCGTGCCGACAGGTTGCGCTTGACCACCGATCCGAAAACGCGCGCTGCGGAATTCTATGCACGGGCAGGATATGCGGATAGAGGTTTGACCCCCAATGGCCGGGAGTCGATCCTCGAATTGCTTGTGGCAAAGACTTGAACCCGAAGCGGCCTCTTCCCAAGCAGGTCCGGGAGAACTAAGTTCGCAGCGCGTCTTAATGAACCAGCCCAAGGCGCAGCACTGAACATGGCGATCAACGGCCGCGGCATCAAGGAGGACCCCTGGGTTTTGAAAACGGCTCCCGGCACTTCGGAGTACACCATGTACAAGGACCAAGCGGCCATTCCGCCACAGCTGGTTTGCCAAGTGGGCGGCACGAAGCTCGCCTACCACATGCGCGCTATCGAAGACCTCCACAACATGCTAAAGCGCCACGGCGACTGGATGGACCTCGGCGTTGCCGATGAACAGAAGCCCGCGAAACCCGGAACGGTGGAAGCATGGGGCCGTAGCGATCAGAACCCGATGAAGGGTTGGTACGGATTGAAACCGGGATTACGCGGACGGTTCGGCGCCTACCTGCCACCTCTGTTGGAAGCACTGGGCTTGGCCGAACTGACGCACGAGCCCAAGAACAACAGGATGCGGGCGATCCACGTCTGATCCCGTCCGTTTCATACCCCGCTTCACTTCATGGCGATGGGGAAAAGGAACGCTTAAGCATCGGTACATGCCGGGGGGATCCTCAGCGACGCAACTTCGCGGTCCACTTTCCACTACATGACCGAACCCTCCAAGCCCAAGAACAATATGACTTGGGCGAAAGCCTTCAAGGAATTCATTTGGCCGCGCCGGAAGATCGTCCTCTTCGGTTTACTGCTCATCGCGATCAGTCGTGCATCCGGGCTGGTGCTGCCGTGGCAGACCAAGGTGCTCCTTGATGATGTGATACCGAACAAGGACGTCGACAAGCTTTGGATGTTGCTGCTCTATGTGGTGGTAGCGATCGCCGTGCAGAGCGTAACCTCCTTCTTCCTCACGAAGTTGTTGAGCGTGGAGGCGCAGCTGCTGATCAGCAAGCTGCGCGCACAAGTGCAGCGCAAGATCCTTTCGCTGCCGATCAGCTATTTCGACAGCACGAAAAGCGGCGCATTGGTGAGCCGGATCATGAGCGATGTGGAAGGTGTGCGCAACCTGGTCGGCACCGGGTTGGTGCAGTTGGTCGGCGGCACGCTCACGGCTGTTGCATCGCTGGTGCTCATGATCCGGATCAGCCCTTGGATGACGTTGAGCACCTTGCTACCGGTGAGCGTGTTCGCGTTCATCGCGTTGAAGGCGTTCGGTAAGATCAGGCCGATCTTCCGCACACGCGGTGTGATCAATGCGGAAGTGACGGGACGCCTCACGGAATCGCTCAATGGCGTGCGCGTGATAAAGGGCTTCAATGCCGAGGAACAGGAGAACAAGAACTTCGAAGCCGGTGTGGAGCGGTTGTTCCAGAATGTGAAACAGAGCCTCACCTCCACAGCGCTCATCACAAGCGCTTCAACGCTTTTGCTCGGCTTGGCGAGCGCGGGCATCATGGGCATGGGCGGATGGCAGATCATCGGTGGCGAACTCACGGCAGGGGAATTCATCTCGTTCACCCTCTTGCTCGGCTTCATGATCGCCCCCATCGTGCAGATGAGCAACATCGGTAGCCAACTCACGGAAGCCTTCGCGGGCTTGGACCGCACCGAGGAGATCCTGAACATGCAACCGGAGGACGTGGAAGTTGAACGGCCGGTGCGACTATCCTCCATCCGTGGGGATATCCGCTTCGACAATGTGTCGTTCGCTTATGACGGGGACAAGGAAGTGGTGAAGGGTATCAGCTTCAACGCACCGCGCGGTAGTGTCACCGCCTTGGTGGGTACAAGCGGCAGTGGCAAGAGCACGATAGCAGGCTTGGCTGCGACTTTCTTGACCCCGCGATCGGGGATCATCACTATCGATGGCCAGGATCTCAGCAAGGTGAGCTTGGGCAGCTATCGCCAATACTTGGGAGTCGTTCTTCAGGATGACTTCCTGTTCGAAGGGACGATCCGTGAGAACATCCTCTTCCCCCGTCCGGGTGCATCGGAGGAGCAAGTGCACAAAGCAGTGAAGGCCGCTTATGTGGATGAGTTCACCGACCGTTTCGAACTCGGATTGGACACCGTTATCGGCGAACGCGGCGTGAAGCTGAGCGGCGGCCAAAGGCAGCGTGTAGCCATTGCCCGTGCCATGCTCGCCGATCCGAGGATCCTGATCCTGGATGAAGCGACGAGCAACTTGGATACGGAGAGCGAGTCGTTGATCCAGAAGAGCCTGAACGACTTGGTGAAGGACCGTACGACATTCGTGATCGCGCACCGGTTGAGCACCATTCGACAAGCCACGCAGATCCTGGTTGTTGAACAAGGTCGGATCGCCGAGCAAGGAACGCACGCCGAATTGATCGCTGCACAAGGGCGATATTTCGAACTGTACACCTACCAAGCTCGGATCTGATCGTTGTCAACGGTATGGGAGCACGGGTATCACGGTTCCGGCGAACAACGCTCGGTTCGGCCTTGATGGGGATCTTGTTCTTCCCTGGCCCTTCAGCCGCACAGGACCTCCCGGAGGTTACCGCCTTCGGTGATGATCCCGGCAACCTGCGCATGTATGTGCACGAGCCTTCCGTTCCAGGGTCGCACAACGGCCCGCGTCCGCTGGTGATCGTGCTGCACGGGTGCGGACAGAGCGCCGAAGGTTTCGCCGAACAAAGCGGATGGAACGAGTTGGCGGATCGTGCCGGGTTCGTGGTCGTATACCCGCAACAGCGCACCGGCAATAATGCCTCGCACTGTTTCAATTGGTTCCAAGAGAAAGACATCACCCCGGGCACAGGGGAAGTCGAGAGCATACACAGCATGGTCGGGTATGCGATGAACAAATGGCCCATCGATAGCACGCGGATCTTCATCGTGGGCGTGTCGGCAGGCGCAGCCATGGCAGTAGCAACGGCTGCGTGTTACCCTTACCTGTTCAACGGCGTAGCGAGTTTCGCCGGGGCTCCTTACAAATGTGCCCTTGGTCCGGGGGAGGCATGGCGGGCCATGCGCAACCCCATAAGCCGCAGCGCCGCTGCTTGGGGCGAACTGGTGACAAGTGCAAGCGGTTCACGTGATCAACAACACTTTCCGCGCATGTTGATCCTCCAGGGCCTCCGGGACAACACAGTGGATCCGAGCAATGCGATCGCATTGGTGGATCAGTGGACAGCGGTGCATGGGATCGACAACGTGGCCGACAGCACATCGCAAGCCTTTCTTGATCACGCGGGTCTGGAACGCAGCACTTATTCGGGTAGTGCCGGCGACCCGCTGGTGGTGCTTTACCGGTTCAGTGATCTGGGCCATGTGCTCCCCGTGGATCCCGGAACAGGTCCTGGGCAGGGAGGGCATACCGGTGTCTTCGCTGTGGACAAGGATGTGCACGCCACCTATCTCATTGCCCGGGAGTTCAGACTTGTGGATTGACGAAGAAGCCGCTGCACCCAACGATCATGGGTGCAACGGCTTCGCCGGCGAAAGACCTGCTCAGGCTGTGGTCGCCTTACGGCCCATACCCAGGACCCAACCGGCCACGGCACCAAGTACAGCATAGAACACGGTGGATGCCAGTACATCCACGATCACGACCATTTTGGAGGAGTACATGTTCATCATCGAGTAGAAGAACATATCGTACATCACTGTCATCAGGCAACCGATGACGGCCCCTGGGAACAAGCCGCCCATAGCGGTTGTAATGCCCATGCGGCTCAGCAACCAGGCAACCAGTAAACCTCCTGCGAGGTTGGCGATCGCCATGCCCATCATGTTCATGTTCTCCATATTCTTCATGATGGCCAGCCCTTCAACAGTTGTGTTGGCCTTCATGTAGGGATCGAGCAGAATGCCGTAAACCAACCAGCCGAGGAAGAAGCTGGCCACACCAACGGCCAAGGCAGCAAGCAGGACTTTCGTGTTCATGTGCAAGGGGTTTTGTTACATGTTGTGCCAAACTACCCTTGGCCGTATGCTGAAAGGGGGCCGACCGGGTGCGGTTATGAACCAGCAATGGTGAAGCACAGAACCCCCTGAGCCGTTACGTAAACCATCCGGATCGGGCTATCGGAGCGTAAGTAGGCCGTGATCCCCCTTCATTTCCCGATACGCTCATGCATAACGGCCTTTCTGTGGGCCGCATCCGGATCCGTTGTGGCGCAGAACGAACGAGCGGCCACTGCAACGAATGCCTTCACATTCGACTACGCAAACGACTTCTTCAGGGCCACGGACCGATACTTCACGCAAGGCGTAAGGCTGGAGCTGGCCTCTCCAATACTAGGCCGTGTGCCCCTGCGTAAGATCCTTCCGGGGATGGGGAACAGCGCCGACCAAGAGCACGTGTTGTTCGCGGAACAGAACTGTTACACGCCGCGAAGCATCCGACGCGATACCGTGCTTCGGGACGATCGTCCGTTCGCAGCCGCGCTCTTCATCGGTCAGCGGCGCACAAGCGTGGATGCCGTGCACGGTGTCAGGTTGACCAGCGCGATCATGCTCGGGGTCCTCGGCCCATGCGCTGTTTGCGCCGAGGAGCAACGGGCGATCCATGCCGCCCTCGACAACATCGCACCCCTCGGTTGGCAGTTCCAAGTCGCCAACGATGTGATCGCGAACATGGACTTGCAAGTCGAACAGCAGCTCCTACGCACACGCTTCCTCGAACTGAGCGTGGCCGGTTCAGTCCGTGTCGGCACTTTCCACGACCAAGCCGGTATCGGTGGGAGGCTGGAGGTAGGCCGCTTCCGATCGGATCTCGGAATGGAGAGCCGCCATGGTTTCGAACTGAGTTTATTCGTTTCGGGTCGCGCACATGCGGTCGCGTACGATGCAACGCTCCAAGGCGGGTTGTTCAACCACAGCAGTGTGCATGTTCTTCCCCATGGGAGCATTGAGCCCTTGGTCGGACAAGGGGAATTGGGAGCGCGAGCCCGACTGGGAATGTGGGACCTGCTTTTTGCCCACGTCTACACTAGCCGTGATTTCAAGAACGGCATGCCCCACGCCTGGGGCGAGTTGCGGATAGTTGTGCATTGGTGAGGCAGCCCAAAAAGCGACCGCCGGTATGCGCTTATGGCCGGCGAATGACCAGGATCGTCATCCACGTTAACGGCCTTTAACGTAGGTGGTAGCACGGCACGGTATTCCTTACCGTCTTACTAACGAAAACATACAAGTCATGCCACGCAAGAAGAAGTTGATCCTCACCCAACAGGTGAAAGAAGGCCTGAAGGCCATCAAAGTGCAGTTGGACGCACGCACGACCGTTTACCTCGCCAACCTCAAGGCACTCGAGTTCTGGAAACAGCGTTACCCGAACGCCAAGGTCCTGAATTGAGCGGTAAAGCGGGAACCACAACCCAGCACAACAAGGCCCGGCCCGAGGGGTGCGCATGCACCTCATGGGAACGGGCCTTCGTGTTTCCTTTGGGGCCGCACCATACCGCCACCCCATGCCTTCCGTCGACATCATCAGCAAGATCGACATCCAGACCCTGGACAATGCGATCAACACCGCCAAGCGTGAAGTTGAAACGCGCTACGATCTGCGGGGCAGCAACAGTACCATCGAACTCGACAAGAAAGCACTGGTCATCAAGTTGAGCACCGAGGACAACATGAAGCTGGATGCGATCGAAAAGATCGTGCTCGAACGCTCTACCAAACAGCACATCGACCTAGCGGCCTTCGACCTGAGCAAGGAGCCACAACCCAGCGGCAAAGCGGTGATCAAGACGATCACCGTGCAGCAGGGCATCGAAAGGGAAAAGGCGAAGAAGATCGTTAAGGCCATCAAGGACAGCGGCCTGAAGGTGCAGCCACAGATCATGGACGATATGATCCGGGTGACAGGCAAAAAGATCGATGACCTGCAAGCCGTGATGGCGCTTTGTACCGCCGGCAACTTCGAGGTGGCCCTGCAATTCGACAACATGAAGAGCTGAGACTTTCGTTGGGCGCACTGGCCCGGAGGAAAGGCTCTTTCCATTCGCCCACCTCAGGGATCGAGGCTCTGCTTTTCTTCCTCGGAAAGCTCGTGCCAATACTGCACACCCCAAACCGTAACGTACCGGTTGAAGTCCATATCGGACCAGTGGATGAGCGTCTGTGCGTATTGCCGTGTCTGGAAAAAGTTGAGCGACACTCCGAGATACACCACCAGCACCGCGGCAATGCTGGTCCACTTGCGTAGGAACAAACGCTCTGCGACCGTGGCCATGGGCAAGGCCAGCAATGCCAGGGCGGGAACGAGTGGGCGGCATCCAAAACTGCCGCCATACCACCATTGCCACCAACAGAAAACAACGTACACCAGCGGCAGCAAACAAGCCAAGGAAGCCAGAGCGATAGCCTTTCGGCGCCCATCGCGCAGCATTAACCATAGCCCAACAATACCGAGCAGGACCAGTGGCGAATACACGAACCATCCTTTGCGGAAGCTGAACAGCCCATCGATCAGGTGCGGCTCGCTCAAGTGGATCGCCTCCCCACCGTATGAGTAGTGCAGGAAACTCCCTGTCGTGTACTTCCAATAAGCCAACTGTGGCATCAACATGATCATGGCCGACAAGGCGCCGACCACGAGGTGCCCCCAGTGCGCGCGGATGAGATCCCATTTCAACCGGGCCGTCGCGATCGGCCATAGGTTCCAGCAGAGCGGCACGAGTGCGATCAACCCATCCACCGGACGAACAGCAACGGCCCAGCCAACAGCGGCACCGACCGCCAGCGCCGCACCTATGTTGGGTCGCCGATGCCAACGGTCCGTGGCCTCAAGCACAACCGCGAAAAGAAAGAACTGGTAAGCGTGGCTCATACCCGCTTCCAACACGGTGTAGCACCAGAGATTGGTTCCGAAAGCGAGCGTACACAAGGCAGCAGCAGCGGTCACATCCCCGCAATACCGCAGGAGGAACCGGCGTAACATCAATAGCCCGAGAAAGACGAACAGAATGGTGGCAATGGGGATGGCGAGCTGGTAGGGAAGCGAATACCCGTCAGGCTCCCAAGTGGACCATTGCGAAGAGGCATACGCATGGGCGATAAGGAATCCGGGCAGTTCGAAAAGCGCAGTGCCATAGGCGTACTTGATACAGTTGCGATCGGTGACCGGCGATACGGCTATCGCGAACATGTAGGGTTCGCCGTTCGGATGCAATCGGTGGTCCAACGGGCCCACATACGACAGGTCCCCCACGTCGCCATGAATGAAGGTGGCGGGCAGGTAGTGGTAGTACGCTTCGTTGTCCCAATGCCAGGTTTGGTTGCTACGCCAAGCACCGTAGTGGTCCGTTTCCTGCCACGCCTGCCATGCGAAGGCCGCACAGACGATAAAGCTCAAAACGCCCTTCGGAACGCGGTGAAGGAGGCCCTGAAACCGTGACATCGATCCTGACATTTCACGCGAAGATGGTCGCCTGACAGCTTCGGACGCTCGGGGGGATCATCTCATTCATCGCTGTGATCCACCGTTCAAGGTCGTCGGATCACCATTGGGGCCTGTGACAAGTAACCTCCCATTGTTGTTGGGCCGGCAAAGGGCCCGGTGCTGGTAAGTTTGGCGCCTCCGAGACCCTTTCGACCAAGGCCATGGTGCACCGCAGGCAGCGTTGCGAGGGATGTCGGAGTCAATATGGACCGATCATTCCGCCCATGAAACACCTCCTCCTCTCCTCCGGTTTCTTCCTTTCTGTCGCTGCAAGCGGTCAAACCTATTTCTATGTCGACAACATCGGCATCGATCCCTCAGCACCGACCACTGCGGACAACATCAGCATCGAACTGATCGGCAACCTCTCCAGCACCGGCGCAAGCGTTGCCTTCACCAGTGCCATCATGAACGGTGGTGTTGTTACGTTGACCGTGAACAGTGTGGATCCAGGAGGCTTGGCGGTGTTGGTACCGCACACCGAAACGATCCCCATCGGGCAGTTGGCAGCGGGCACGTACGCTATCGTCATCACTGGTGTAGCGACCGGCGACTTTGCACCGCAGCCTGAGCACACCTTCACGGTGATCGGCGGCGTGAACTTGCCCGCTTGCGATAGCCTCGTGATGCAGGGCTTGCAGTACGCCGCCTACACCGACTCGATCGAGCTCGTTGTAAGCAACCCGAGTTCCGTTCTCTTCGACTATCCCAACTTCATACTCTACGACGACAACGGCGATACGCTTGCCGTTGAAACCGTGAACTATTTCGGGATCGGTCAATCGCCGCAACCGCACTCGTTGGCGATCCATCCTGCGGCCACGCTTCCCACGGGTCCGTTCAGCGGTACGCTGGAATTATGGACCGGATTCACCACAAGCCTTGCGTGCACATTCGCGATTACCGACGACCTGTGTCCTGCGGCGTCATGTACCGATGCTGTCGTATCCATCATCAACACCGGTGGCGCCATCGTGGTATCGAGCTTTTCATGGACGATCACCGATTCACTGGGCAACACCGCTGCCACAGGCCAATTGCAGTTGGGTAACGCACAAAGCGATACATCGAGCATTTGCCTTCCCCCGGGGAACTACCTGCTTTCCATGACCCAACCAGCCCCCTCCGGCGGACAGTTGTTCTTCGGAATGGGTGATGGCACCGGAGCGATCGTGCAGGAAGCCTTCGTACAAGGATCCACCAACGAACTCGAGTTCCGGTTCTACCGGCATTGCATCGATGCTGGCACGGCCGTTACCCCCGTACCGCCGGGTGCCGACCTGTCCATCACGTTGACCAGCGGCATCTTGTTGGTTTCCGCGAACAATGCCCTCGGCCTGCTGCGCATTCACGATGCGCAAGGGCGCATGGTGCAGCAGCAGCGGATCCCCGGCAACACGGGAACGATCGATATCGGGCATCTTGCCAGCGGTTGCTATTCGATCGTACAGGCCCAAGGCAACATCCGTAGCACGCGATTCGTGAAACCTTGAGCGTGGCAACACCCCCCGCGATCGAAGACCGGGGCGGGGATGGCCCAGCATGGCCGCGTGCGTTCGGTCTCGACTTGGTGCGGGCCATTGCCATTTGCACGGTGTTGCACTTCCACGGCTTTTTCTATTTCGATCATCTGGTCGAACCGCAGGTATGGCAACTACCCGTTCTGATCGACGGGGTTTCGCTCTTTTTCGTGCTCAGCGGCTTCTTGATCGGGCGTATCCTTTTCGACCACATGGCGGCTGGTCGCCTGCGCACCGGCGGTGATCTCCTGCGGTTCTGGCAGCGAAGATGGTGGCGCACCTTACCCGCCTACTTCTTCATGTTATCCTTACTCGTTGCGATCTTCCTCCTCACCGGGAAGGAACTTCCGGCCAGGCTATGGCAGTACCTCTTCTTCACCCAGAACCTCTCTTGGCCGCACCCGAGGTTCTTCGCTGAGGCGTGGAGCCTGAGCGCAGAGGAGTGGTTTTACGTCCTGTTGCCTTTCGCGCTTTTGGCCGTTGCTCGATCGCCACAGCGCAGGAAGGCAATGCTCTCCTGGATCGTGATCATGATCTTCTTGCTCGTGCCCCTCGTGCTCCGCCATCTCCGGTTCCAAGCAGGCATCGGCCTTGAACAGATCGAATTCAACTACCGCATGATCGTGCTCTACCGTTTCGATTCGTTGATGATCGGTGTGGCGGGTGCGTGGTTCGCGGTGCACGCGCGGGAGCTTTGGTCGAAGCATGCCAGACCAATGCTGTGCCTCGGCCTTGCTCTTTTGGTCGGTCTCAAGGCCAATGCGGTTGCCTTCGGGCATTCCATGTGGTTCGAAACCGTTGCACTGCAATCCGTAGAGGCTTTGGGCGTGGTGTTGTGCTTTCCGTTCCTCAGCGCATGGCAACCAAGAAAGTCGAACGCGGCTGCTAGATCCATCACTTGGATCGCTACCGTTTCCTATAGCATGTACTTGGTGAACGGCACCTTCGTGCAGTGGACCGTGATGGGGGAATTGCCCGGCTGGCTGAAAGGTGAACCACAAGAGACTTGGCGCTTGTCGTTGATCCCGCTTGTCGTTTTCTGGCTCTTGACGTTGGTCTTCTCAGTACTCCTGTACTACGGTTTCGAAAAACGAATGACCGCTATGCGTGACCGGTCATGGCTTCGGCGAAACTCGACAGGTTGACCAAAAAAGCGGAAGCGCGCCTTACGGGGCGCGCTTCCTTTGTTTTCCTGGTACTGGCTTACGGGCCGGTGCGGGGCTTTTTCTGCCTTGAGGCGTCAGTGCCCCCCCAGGTGCTTCTTGAAGATGAGGCCTTACGGGGCCTCGTGTCTGTTCCAACGGAGCCTTCCTGAAGAATGTTTCGGCGCAGCGGAAAAATTCCTGCGCATCTTACCAGCATGGATCGCTGGCAGCCTACCATGCTCTTCGTTTTCCTGGCCGGACAAGCGATCGGCCAACCCTATCTCGATGTGGTCGGCAGTGCGTTCACGTACAGCCCCGAACGCCTTCAACGCTGGGAGGTAGGTCTCTCGCTTCCCATTCCGATAGGAAAGGCAAACGACAAGATCATCCTGAGCCCGTTCTGGGAAGAATGGAAAATACTGGTGCCTGCCGTCGAACAGCCTCATTTCGCGGAACGCTCGGATCGATCCACAGGCTGGGCCCTGCCCGTTTCGTGGCTCCACGAAGTGAAGGGAGGGCGATGGAAACTCTTGTTCACCGGCATCATCCGGCACAACCATCTGGGCCCGTTGGAACGCGGCGCCCCTCAATACGGCGGCGCGTTCATCACCACGTACGGCCCGAAGCCGAAGATCACTTGGAAGGTCGGGTTCTATGCGAACGGCGATGCCTTCGGGCTCTTCTGGCTTCCGTTGCTCGGATTGGATTGGCGCATCGACGGGAAACACAATGTGTGGGGCCTCCTTCCCGGCACCATGCACTACGAGCACAAAGCCTTCAAACGGGTACACTGGGGTGCTGCCTTCAAGGCCTTCACCAATAGCTACGGGCTGCGCAATGGCGACTTCCGGCGAGTGGATGAGAACCAGATCGGCGTGTTCGGCGATCTCTACTTCTTCGAGCGCAACGTTGTGTTGCGGCTGGAGGTTGGACACACCGTCTTCAGCCAATACCAAGGCGGTGAACTGGATGAGCGTTATGCGGCGCTGGCTGAAGGCCAGTACGTGGACCACCATATCGGTGATGGGCCGTATGTGAAAATGCTCCTGGCTTTCCGCGTTCGGTTGGACGCGGAACAGAAGCAGCGCAACGATCTTGGGAGTCCCTGATCAATCCTTGAACCTGACCATCACGGTATTGCCTTTCTCCTCTCGGCGCGTCTCCAATTTGTCGTGGAGCGCACCAATGAGGGACGACAACGATGCGTGCCCGAAGCTGCGTGGGTCGAAGCCGGGATCCAAGCGGCGTAATGCTTGGCCCAGCCGGCTCAGCGACGCGGTTTCCTCCTCTCCTTTCGCAATGCCGAATGCCTTTCGCAGCTTGCCCATGAGTTCTTTGTTCGTGGACAGCGCCGTATTCAAGGGCTTTGCCGAACGCCGATCGCGTTTTGCCGCGGGGCCAACACCACCGGGTGTGCTCGATGGGACGGAATCATCCACCTCAAGGTTCTCGACGTAGATGAAGCGTTCGCAGGCCTTGACGAATGCCTCCGGGGTCTTCTGCTCACCAACGCCCATCACGAACAAGCCGGCTTCGCGAAGGCGCGTTGCCAGACGCGTGTAATCACTATCGCTGCTCACCAGCGCGAACCCATCGACCAGATCGCCGTGCAGGATGTCCATGGCATCGATGATCAATGAACTGTCCGTGCTGTTCTTCCCTTTGGTGTATGCGAACTGCTGCACGGGCTGTATTGCATTGGCATTGAGCCTCTCCTTCCAACTGTTCATTCCCGGGTTCGTCCAATCGCCGTAAATGCGGCGTATCGTGATCGTGCCCTGCTTGCTGACTTCTTCGATGGTCGCGGCCAGCCGCTTGGGCTGTGCGTTGTCGCCATCGATCAGCAGGGCGATGGTGACTTCATTGTTCTTTCTCATGTTGTTATTGTAAAAGTGTGTTGCGCAGTACCCAGCGGCTGCCATGTACGCTCTTCGAAATGCACGCGGCCGTCGTGATCGACCAAGACCACGGTGCTGCACCGCGTCCCATACCCTTCAGTGACGATGAACGCGGCACTTAGGGCCCGCTCGCGAACGATATCAAGGCCTGTATCCGGTAACTGTTCGTCCGCCGCCACATGGCCATCCTTGAGAATGCCGAACAGCGCATCCACATCGGGTCGATCACGTTCGATCGCTTTCGTAAAGGCGTGCTTGGTCGATGTCACCTTGGGCCACGGGGTGTTCAGCAGGTGGTTGCTCAGGCCATGGATCCCCGGTTCCACAAGCGCGAATGCGCCATTGATGTTGTTGTGGTACCGCAGATCATCGGCAGTACCGAAAAGGACGTTGAAGCCGTCGTAACGTCGTGTTTCTTCCGGATCCATCTCGCCCTTCAACGCTCGAACGACCAGTTCGCCTCTGGATGGAGCGTTCTTCGGCCTTGGCTTACGCAAGTCGCGGTAGTTGGTCAAGGCGGCGAACCGGCCTTGCCGGGTGACCCCCAACCAAGTGCCACCAGCACACAGGTCCCGGCCGGCGAGGATGTCCGGGGCATCGTCCCAGAAAGAAGCGGGCGCTGTGGGACGTGCGAGGAATTCATCGCGGTTTGCTACGACGATCAGTGGGAAACGGGGATGGGTGCGGTAAGCGAAAACGATGAGGCACATGTGCGGGGCGGGCGCAAGCTACCTGCCGCAACGCGTAAGGGAATTGCCTTCAGAACACGTTCTCACCCGTCAGGAAGAGAACGAAGATGAACGTCATGAGGAAATGGTGGAACAGTAACAAAACCGCAGCCAGAGTAAGGAACTGGCGGCTCTGGCCACGCAGCTCGGGGAACAGCTTCTTGTTGTTCACGGCTATGATGGGCAGCGGGATGGTCGCCAAAAGGAAGGTGATCGCAAGGGCCTTGAACAAGAAGGCATTGTCGAGGATCCCCAGAAAAAGGTGCGCGTAATAGAAGATCAGTCCGAGACAGGAAAGAAGGCCCAACCTTAGAAAGAGGCGCGCTTCAGCTACCATTTTGCTTCGTGGTTCCATGTCAATGACGCACGCTCAAACGGAAGGTGGTCTCCCTTGGTTACGGTCTTTTCAACACCATCGCGGCCAGTCGCATGGCAACCCCTCAGCGCAAAGCCCGTCGCACGGTACGCGCCACCGCTGCCAAAGCCAAGCATGCACCACTGAGGAAGGCTATCCAGGAAAAGGCGGCTTCCATGCCCGCGTCGCGAAGCATGTAGGCCGGACCATTGTTCAACATGTTGCCCCCGTGGCGGATGGTATGCACCACATGATCGCCGGTGAACGACCAAAGCATGCTTGCCGAACCAGCACAGAGCAATGCCCACTCCTGCCATTGGATCCTGAAACCGGGGTTCTTCCCGGATCCATGAAGAACGACGACCGCCAATAGGACGAAGCCCAAGGAAATGAGGCAAGGAGCGATCACGGGGCCTACCCATGGCACCGGCACCAAAAAGAGGATGTCCATTGCGAAGAGTGATGCAGGCCAGCCAAGCAGGATTTTCAGCCAGATGTAGTAGAAGATATCCCAAACCCCGAAGGCGAAAAGGAACCAGGCAAAGCGTTGGGTCCCGCTTCTGGCAAGCAACGCTCCGGGCGCAACAAGCATGACGATTGTCGCGATCTCCCGTCCTACTTCCGTGATCACGATGGATCGATCCATCACCGGTAAGGGAAAGGTGAATCCTTGCGGAAAGAACAGCGCCCGCAAGTACACCACCACAGCACTTTCCAAGTATGCCATGGCAATGGCGAACACGGCCACCCAAGCCATGTGGGTCAACAGCTTTCCCGTCATAGTGAATGTTTGCCAACGTCGGCGATGAGCCCGCGATGATCGGATCCTTCCAGAAAAAGCGTGCTAGCGTTGTCGATGGTGAGTTCGGCGGACCCAAGGATGTGATCGATGGGGATCATGGCCGACCCCAGAACGCTGGGGAACGTTGCCTGTTCGTATGCCGGAGCGCTTTTCAATCCAGCACGTTCGCGGAAGATCACCAGTGCATCGTCCCAACCCACTGCGTTCAGGTCGCCGATCACAACCTGCGGCAATGTCCGGTTGCGCAATTCAGCAGCAAGAAGATCGAACTGCCGGTTGCGCTTTCCGAATGCGGCATGCGGGAACGGTGAGCGCGCATGGACCGCTGTAACTACGACAACAGCATTGGGTGTATGCACAGTAGCACGTATGGCAGGTGCCCCGAACAGGTCCAACAACTCCATCCCATCCACCGGCAATCGGGAAAAAAGCGCAATGCCATAACAGTCATTGCGCGGAACAACGATGTGGTACGGAAACTCGGGCGAGAGCATCTCTTCGAGCACGACAGCCCAAGCGCCATCAACTTCCTGAAAGGACAGCACGTCCGCGCCACTGACCCGAGCAGCTCCGATAACCGCGGCCTTATTGACATTGGGTTGCAGCACGTTGAACTGGCCCACGCGCAAGAGATGATCGTGCTCGTTCGGCGCCGCAGCCACCGGCTCAAGCCAAGGAACTTCCATTGAAATGAGCACTGCGGCCAGACCTGCCGTGACCGTGTGCCACATCCAGCGGCGGATGAGAAAGAACCCTGCCAACAGCGCGAAGACCACTGCCCATTGGCGCATGAACGATCGTGCAAGCATGAGCAGGAAACTATCGGGGCCCAACACGAGTGCAACAGGAACCGCTGTCAACAGGACGATCCGCAATGCTTGCCACGCGGGTGTTGCGGTGTGCACTATCCTCATCATGCGTTACCGTGAAGTTCCAGCCTGCGGATACCGCGTAAGACCGACCAGAGCGGTAGTGCACCGAGGATACCGAAAGACGCATCGACACAACGCCAGAAAAATGGGATATGCCGCACGGGGGCCCACGCGAAAGCGAAGACCACTACCAACGCGCAACAGATCAGTGCCCACTCGATCACCCATTTGTTCCGCACCGGGTCGCGCAACGGTCCGAGGAAGGCGAGCGCGATCACCACGTGTGCGAAGGCAAGCCAATCCGTACCGTAAAAAAGAACCGGATAGCTCATACCCACCTCCGTGATCGCGCCAGCCACGTAATTCACCCAACGCGGTATGTCACCATCGAACACGTTGAGCCAACCGGCCAGGGATCTTGTCCCCCACTCCAACGGGACAGCGGTAAGACCGCTGAGTATGAGCACCACCATGAACAAGATGATCCATCGCCGGATGCGTTTCCGTTCCCTTTCCATGGTCAACGAGGATCGATCGTTGCGAGGCGTACCAGTTCATCGTAGGTGCGCTGCTCGGCCCATGTCCAACTCTGCCAACCCGCCATCTCCCAACGCTGAATGAACGAGCGTGCCTTCCTGTCCAATCCTTCCCTGAAAACCTCAGGATCCTGTGTTCCGGTCCACCGCACATTGTTGGCACGGTGCTTCTCCATCTGTCGCGAAACGTCCTGCTGGTGGGCGTACAGCAAGGGAAGCACCTTATCGCTCAAAGCGAGATAGTTGTCCGTGTCGATCTCCCCGGGGTTCGGGTGACCGAGATTGTACTTCACGATCATCGTGTCCCAATTGAAACACGTCAGCAACACGAGCACCGCTACCACTGCCCATCCGTTCACGCGCAGCAAGTAGAAGGCGCTGCGCTTTTTGTGGATCTTCCATGCGAGCGTGGCCAAGCCGATCAGAACGAGGGCCAGAAAGACGATCACCCCGATCCGCTTGTAGGCCAGGCCGTGGAATCCGATGTAGTGCGCATTCCGCAGGAACACACTGATGCAGAGCACCGCGTTCTGCAGCACCCACAGCAATGCGAGCCGCTTGAGCCATGTTGAGCGCGGGTGGAAGTTGAGATTGCGCCTGAACAACCACAGCAGAATGGCCATGCTGAGCAGGATGCTGAGAATGAGCAGCCAAGTGCCTTCGTGCACGAACTGCTTCAAACTGAAGCCTTGCGGTACCGTGAACCCGGACCATACCCAATCGATGTCGATGATGTTGACCACTACCAACAGGGCGTTCACGAGTACCAACAATACCAACCCCATCCGGCGCTCCCGTTCCAATGCGTTCAGCGCCAACGGAGCCCTCCAATGTGGCCTTCGCGACCGGACACGCGCCAACGCATCCGTGAGTTCAGCCTCGACTTCCCCAACGAAACCCGGTGCCAGCCTGATGAGCAGACCGCCCATGAAGTAGGCCATGACGAGCAGGAAAAGCATGTGGGCCGTGAAAATGCCGGTGAAGAACCGTTCGAACATCTCGGCCAGCCGACCCATGAAACCAGCGGTCATATCCTCGAACTTGGGGTTGGCCACACGGTAGATCTGGTAGTACAGGAAGAGCACCGCCACGGGCAGCAAGGAAAGCTTCAACCAGCCGAAACCGCGGCGAGAAGCCCCTTTCTGAGGAAGGGCCGTTCCGATGCCTTCGAAAAAAGACATCGGCACGCTGGCGAAATTATGGAGCAGCTGCCCTGCGGCGCCCAGTGTACTGCGCAGAACCGGCTCAAGCATGAAAGCCGAGAACAGGAGGAGTGAAAGAACAGTTCCCACCATGGCAATGATGCTCGCGTGAACGACCACCATCGCCGCGCAGACCAGCACTGCTAAGAGCGAAGCTTTTGCGGGCCCCGTCATGGCTGCCGGCTTTGAGCGTGCAAAGAGGATCATTGCGAGAATCGCCCCGGCCAACGCGACGTTCAGCCCGGGGAAAGTGTTCCAGAACAACTGGTCGCAGAGCAGCACGCTCGAGCAGATCAGGAACAAGTTGCGCCGCACCACAGGAAGGGCATTGGCGCGTAGGAGAAGGGTTGTCATGGTCTCAGGTCTCTTTTCAGAAGTTGCTCAAGGGCATCCAGATGGGCTTGGAACGCCCGCTTGCCCACCGTAGTGCTTTTATACGCCGTGTTAGGTTTCCTGCCGACAAAGCGCTTGCGGACTTCCACGTACGCGAGCTTTTCCAATGCGAGCAAGTGGCTCGCGAGATTGCCGTCCGTAACATCCAACAACTCGCGTAAACGCGCGTGATCGACCCACGGATTCACCACCAACACCGCCATGATGCCGATGCGCACACGGCTCTCGAACGCTTTATCGAGATCAGCGATCATCGGCGTTCGTGGCGGAGGTACATGAACGTACCATAACCAAGGTGCAACACGCCGAACCCGAGCGCCCAACAGAGCAGCCCATGGCCCGGGAAAAACATTGCGAAAAGACCCAGCACCAATTGGCTCATGCCCAACCAAAGCACTTCGTCCAAAGTGAACTTCGACGCGTTGATCAGTGCAAGGCCGTAGAAGACCAATGTGGCAGGTGCAACCAATGCCGGTAATCCGAGCGCCAATAGGGCGATGCAGAAAGCGCCGCCCGCGAACAAGGGGATGGTCATATGGATGAACAGCCGCTTGGATGCCGCATCCCAGAGTGCATGGCCTTGGCGTAGTGCATTGCGCCGGGTGAACCACCATGCGCCGGCAACGGCCAACACCGCCGCGGTGGTTCCGAGCAGGATCAACGTTGTTGCCCGCCCCCACAGAAGATGCCCCGGGTCCAAGGGATCAAGCAGCGGCGCGTACTGGTTGTCGCGATCCGCACCAAGGTTGCCAAGCCACCAATGCGCGGCGCAAGCGGTTGCCAGCGCGACCACACCTGCCGCAACCCCGCTGAGGCCGCTGAGCGATAGGAAGCGCTGGCTTCTGTCCATGATGCCGCGTATGCGGGCAAGCTCTTGGAGTGCGTTGCCCTCCTCCGGGCGATGGTCCTGACCTACCATGATAGCAGAGTACTTTGTGATACAAAGTTAATTGCAGCACTTTATTGTGCAACCCATCGGAAACGAATGTTCAATGCACCAGCAGCCAAGCCAGCAATGCCCCGGCAAGCACGGAGGCAAACCTCCCACGATCGATACGGTGCTCTTTGCTGCTCTCGAAAATGATGGTCGTAGTGATGTGCAAGAACATGCCGAGGGCGACGGCCAGCGCGGCCATGAGTACACCTTCGTGCTGGGCGCCGATCACATGGCCCGCCCCGATGCCGACCGGGGCGGCGGCCGAGAAAAGCAGCAGATAAGTCCATGAGCGGGCAGCAGAAGCCTTCGCAACCTGGAGGACCAATGCGAGTGCAATGGCCACCGGCAAGTGGTGCAGCATCACACCCAGCGCGAACGGCACATCGGCAGCGATGGTCGGATCGGCGAAGGGGATGCCTTCAACGAACGCATGGGTACACAAGCTGAGCAGCACCGCCAGCGGCAGCCTGCTCCCGGCCTGCAAATGCATATGTCCATGTTCCAACCCACGGCTCCAGAATTCCATGATCACCTGCAACAAGAAACCTGCGAGAAGCCAGATGCCAACTCCCTCCCCTGCTTCCAGGAAAAGTTCAGGTAACATGTGCAACAAGGCCACGGCGAGGAGGAAGGCCCCGCTGAACGAAAGCGAAAGGCGGAGGAATGTTCCCTGTGGTCTGGCCCAGTGCACGATCGCACCAGCCACAAGCGGTACCGCGAACAATCCGAGCGCGACGACCATCAGGCACCAGCGCGTTTAGCCCACAACAGGAAGCGCTCAGATCGCTCCACCTCGTAAGGGCTTCCATTGAAGTCACCGAAACGACCGGCGATGGTGAAACCGCACTGTGCGGCCATGGACCCGATCTCCTCGGGCGTCAGGGCCATTACCCGTTCCAGATAGTGGTGCTTCAAGCCGTTGTCGCAAACACGAATGCTCTTCTCCACCATTCCCTTGTGCACACGGCGCGTCATCGTGAACCTCACATCGCCTACCGCACGTTCCTCGTGTGCGACCAACCCGGCGATCACCCTCGGGGTGTTCATGAAATCGATCAATAGCGAGCCCCCGGGTTTTAACGCAGCGTAAGCTGAGCGAAGCACCAAAAGGTCATCGCTCCGTTTGTCGAAGTAACCGAAGCTGGTGAACAGGTTCACCACAAGATCGAAGGTGCCTTCGGCGAAGGGATCGCGCATATCGTGTACGCGGAGGTCCGCTTGGGGCGCCACGACCCGAGCGGCCGTTATCGCATCCTGGTTGACATCGAACCCTGTAACACGCATACCACGCGAAACGAACCACCGGGCGTGCCGTCCCCGGCCACAAGCCATGTCCAATACGTGCGAGCCTACGGCAAGACCGGTCAAGGCTACTGTACCATCCACTTGCGTCCTCGCCTCCTCTTCATCACGGTTCCCATACAACAAGGCGTAGTAAGGCGTGCCGAACCAGTCTTTGAACCATGCCTTGTCCATGAGCGAAGGCGAATGTAGGCGGCCCCGGCCGCGACACGGACTTGCGCATCCGTCGTGCACTTCTGCTACCTCGATGGCCCCGGGTTCACAATTACGTGAATAACTACGGTGGCCATGCTCCGCAGGCTCCCACGGCGCCCGGATAGTTTTGACCCAAACCGGGGTGGGGAATGTTGGAAAGAGTATTCGACCTATACGACCAGCTCGAGAAAGGACGTGTCATGCTTTCGTTCAAAGGCCTTCTCACCACGGACTTGGTCACCGCCTTGTTGGGGGCCGTTGAGCGCAAGATGGAAGTGATCGAAACCGACCAGAAGTCCCGGAAACGCGTGTTCAACGTGGTGATGGAATGCCTTCAGAACCTCTACCACCACAATAGCGCCGTAACGAGCGAGGCAAGCAGCGAGGAACGCCACGGCGTGGTAATGATCGTGCACCACCCAAAGGGATACAGTGTGCTGACGGGCAACCTGATGCGCAGTGCCGAGGTGGACTCTTTGAAGCAACGATTGGACAAGATCAATGCGTTGGATGCGGATCAGTTGCGTGGACTGTACAAGGAAACCTTGAACGACGGACGGTACGGTGCAGCAGGCGGCGGCGGGTTGGGCATCATCGACATAGCACGAAAAAGCGGGCAAAAGCTGGAATACGGCTTCGCACCCAAGACCGAAGGCAACGCCTTCTTCAGTTTGAACGTGAACGTGAATACCTGAACAATACCATGGCATCCATCAAGATCGAAGGCACGACCAAATCACCGACCGTCAACTTCGACGACGCCACCGGTCTGCTGGAGATCCGGGGACGATCCATCCCGGAGAACAGCATCGAATTCTATAAGCCGCTCATCGACTGGATCGATCGGTACTCACGCGGCGCGCAGCCCAAGACGACGATGCGCGTGCAACTGGAGTATTTCAACACCAGCAGCAGCAAGTGCATCCTCGATGTTTTCAAGAAGCTTGAGCAGGTCAGATCCGCCGGGAACGAGGTTGCCGTTCTCTGGCACTATGAAGCTGACGACGAGGACATGCTGGAAGCAGGCGAAGACTACCAAGCCATCATCAATCTTCCCTTCAAGATGATCCAGATCGAGGAGGTTGACGACCAAAACTGAGCATCCGGAAGAAGGAATGAGAAAGAGCCCTCTCAGGGTTCTCCTTATTTGGCCGCGCGAGGAGCCCGGGCGAACCGCTGGAGCAGCCGGGGGAAGAGGTCGATCTGTAGCGTGGCGAAGAACAGCAAAGTCATGCCCCAGAGCACGAGGATGTTGGCCCAGAGGGTGCTGACCCTGTGCCCCAGGAGCAATTTGCTGGGCGCGTAGAACTGTGCGCCGAACAGACCACCGCGCACAGGATCCAAGTAAACAGGGTCGCTCTTCTGCACAAGGCTCCCGTCGTACTCCACGATCACGTTCACATCGTTCTTGTTGGTGAGCACATCGGCGAGGTTCTCGTTGCGAAAACCATCGATAAGCGCGAAATACGCCGCGCGGTCAGTCGGGGTCGCAGTGAAGGCTGCGATGCGTTCTTCCTTGAGGCGTTCGGCGCTCTGATAAGCGCTGCGATAGTGCAAGGTCAAGGTCTGTAGCGCACCGTCCAGTTCATCCAGCACGGCGTTCGTTACGGAAGCAGCCGTCAATTTCGCGAGCGAGTTGAAGGTGAACCCCTGCAGCACTTCCTGCTCTTGAGCCAATTCGCGCTGGATCAGTGCCAAGCTGTAACCCATATCCTTCGCATTCCCCTCCCCGTTGATCTGGCGGCGCACCTCTTGCGAGTGGTTCTTGAGTTCCCGCACCCACAGATCCTTCTTCCAATTGGCCGTCTTCATGCGTTGGTCGAACACGTAGAAATTCCGCTCGTAGGCATTGGCGGTAAACTGCGTAACGGCCATGGCCTCGTAGGCCCAGCGGCTCGCCATGATGTTACCGATCCAAGGAACGCTCCGCTCATTCGCGAACCACGGGTGCAACTTGTCGAACTTCACGATGATGCCGCTGAACAGCAGTTGCGGGATGATCAGCACCGGGATGATGATGTAGATCACTTTGGCACTGTTGAAGCTTGCGCTGACGTTCAACCCCAACATGTTGGCGAAGCACGACGCGCTGAACAGGACCGCCCAATGGGCCAGCGTCAGGCCCTCGATCCCGAGCATCAATGTGCCTACCAAGGTGAACAACAGCGTTTGCAGGGCGCTGATCAGGAACATGATAGCCACCTTGCTAAGGACGTAGCTCGACCGGCTTAGGCTGAGGAAGCGTTCGCGTTGAAGGATGCGCCGATCACGGATGATCTCCTCGGCGCTTACCGTCAGGCCAAGGAACAGCGCCACGATCACCGAGATGAAGAGGAACTGGGGAAGATTCTCGTTGTGGCGGAACACATACTCGCCCGTGGTACCATGCCCTGTGCGGTAGTACCGCAAGAAGAAGGTCATTATGAAAGCGAGCGCTGGGGCTTCCAAAAGATTGATCAGCACATACTGGTGGTTGGCGAGTTTGCTCAACACATCACGCTTCCAGAAGACGGCGAACTGTTTGAGCACCCCGGGCGGCGCGAAGGTGCTTGTGGGAACCTCGTCAGAATTGGGCAACACTTTCGCACGGAGATCCATCTGCGCGCGGAACACTTCGTTCCATGCCTCAGGTCCGATACGGCGCTGATCGATCTCGTTGCCGTATTCATCCACCATCCGTGCCTCCAGGATGTCGAAGATCTGTTCAGGGTTCACATTGCCGCAGGCAGCGCACTGGCCTTGGTCACTGTTAACCTGGCCGGTCACCCGCTTGAAGTAGACCACCGCATCCACCGGATCACCATAGTACACCGGATAGCCCTCCTGATCCACCATCAGCAGTCGGTCGAACAATTTGTAGATGTCGGACGATGGTTGGTGTATCACCACGAAAACAAGCCTGCCCTTGAGGGCGAGCTCCTTCAGAAGGTCCATGATGTTCTCACTGTCCCTCGAACTGAGCCCACTGGTGGGCTCATCAACGAAAAGCACGCTGGGCTCACGGATCAGCTCCAAAGCGATGTTGAGCCGTTTGCGCTGGCCACCGCTGATCATTTTCTCCAAAGGGTTGCCCACTTTCAGGTCCTTGCTCTCGTAGAGACCCAGCGTTTGCAAAAGCCGATCAACGCGTTCGGCGATCTTCTCGTCCGTTTGATCGCCGAAGCAGAGCTTGGCGTTGTAGAAGAGGTTCTGGAATACGGAAAGCTCCTCGATCAAAAGGTCGTCTTGGCTCACATGCCCGATCACACCCCGAATGCGGTCGCGATCGGCATGTACATCGATACCGTTGATCGTGACTTTTCCGGACGTTGGCTTCAAGCTCCCGTTAAGTACGCTGAGCAGTGTGCTCTTCCCACTGCCGCTGCCGCCCATGATCCCGATCAGCTTGCCGCTGGTCTCGGCCAACTGCAGGTCGTGCAATCCCTTCCGCCCGTTCGAAAAGGTGTAAGAGATCTTCTCCGCCTTGAAGACAATGCCCGGTTTACCGGTGCCGGACATGAAACTGCCAAGAATGTCGCTGTAGTAGATGGGCCGACCATGGGGTGGGCGCACCGAAGAACCATTGCCGAGCACATAGTGGTGCTCCTTACTCATCGGCTGGCCATTGAGCAGCACGCGATCGTTGCCCAGATAACGCATCAAGTAGAGCCCGACACTGGGAAGATTGAGAACGCGCAATTCCCCCTCCAAGCCATGGGCATGCAAGTGGTGCGCCTTGGTCAGGGAGTTCTCTTGGGCAGCATCGATGTAGAGCAGGTGCCGGGCATCCTCGCGCCCTTGTTCAAGCCCATCGACAAAGGCCTTGCACCGTTCATATTCCTCCTGTTCGATCGTAAAGGCGTCGGCGACCGTGCTGACGAACTCCTGCTCCTGCTCTCCCACTTCTCCACCAGCATGAATGAACTCCAACAGGTGCACCAGGACAACGATTTTCTGCCTGCGCTCCAACTCCTCGTTCACCTGCGCGCAGATCTTCAGGACCTTCACGCTGTTAAGGGAGGTACGCTTGCGTCCGTTGCGACTTTCACCGCCACTGGTGCGGTACGCCTGGAGGTAGGCGTCGAAACGGGCCAAGTGGCCTGCCGCCACCTCCGGACTGAACTGTTGGCGAAGGAAGCGTTCCACGATAATGCGCCCGGTAATACCGGCTGCGGAAGTGCCTTCCACACGCGCAATGATCGCGAACAATTGCAGTAACGCCTTGAGGATCTTTTCGCTCATTCAGAGAGTCATTCCATGGGATGCCCCAGCGGAACCGCCCTCTTTACGGCGAGCGAAGGCCAAGGTTCCATGCCCCTAAAGGGCCGGCCCCTTGTCCAAGAAGACTACTTCTTGAAACCGATCATCAACACAGCGCAACCACTACCGGCCTTCGCCGGATCGAGTTGGGCCTCCACGGAAACATCGATGGTGTTGGCTACGACCAAGTCCCAATAGGGGCCGCTTCCATGATCGCGATTGCTGAAGAGGACATTGCCTTTCTTGTCCACCACGCTGAAGAACAAACTACCATCCCCATTTCCGCTGCACGCGGCAAGGCGGTACGTGGTGCCTCCGAACAGTGTCAGATCGAACTCTGCCGTCTCATCCCCGTTGAGCAACGTCCGGTAGAATTGGCCGTCGGGGATGTATTGTTCGGTGATGTGCCGCTGGCACTGTTCCGCGATGGGATCACAAATTGAGCCCGACTGTGCAACGGCGCCCGCCGAGCCGATAACAGCGGCGATCAGGAATGCTGTGTACCGTATGGTCATGCGAGTATGGAGTTGCGGATCGCGCTCACCTTGGTGGCAATGGCCTTGAGTTGATCTCCGGTGATGCTGACCGTGGAAGTGCTGTTGATGTAGGTGGTCTTGGTGGAGGCTTCGGTAACAGGCTCAGCATACTCGTAAGTGCGTGCGATACCTGAGAACAGTTCATTCAGTTCAACCAATTGGGTGGTCAGGGCGGATAAACCTTCCTGATCGGCTTGATCACGCAACAGCCCGATCAAGTTGCCCAATGTTGTTTTCTGCTCACCGATCCGGTTGGCGAGGTTCTGGTCCTTCAGCGCCCCTGGACTTGAAGTGCTGAGGAAAAGAGATTCAACGAACCCACCTGCCAGCACCAAAGCACTAATGTCCGCGCGCTCGTTGCTCTTTAGATAGCGATCGGCTGCCTGATAAGCAGCACTGCCCAAAAGGAGCAGGCTGTCCTCGTTGTTGAGGTTGTTCTTGAACCGCTCCATCAAAGGCTGATCGAACGCATTGCCAACGTTCAACTCCCTGCCCAATCGCTCAATAGCTTGCAGCGTCGAAACCGCTCGTTTGCCGTCCTTGTACATGGTGAGGTAGGCCAGATCCGCGCCGTACATACCCATGGCCAAGGCTTTGGAGTTCCTCGTGGTCATTGCATCCAACATGGAATTGGGCACCACCAGATCCTGCTTGTATTCCAGCCCGAGCTTGCGGATCAGCAGGGCCGTTTGCACGGGGCTGGGGAGGCTGAAGAGCTTTCCGCCCACCTTCATCACGCTGGGATCCGTTGTTGGATCCGCAGCCAGCGTATCCGTCTTGGTTACCGCACCTTCCTCCCCGGACGGGCCACCGCAGGAGCACAACAACAGGCAGATGGCCGATCCACCGACGGTCTTCAATGAGAATGACAAGGACATGTCGAGCCGGTTTGGTGAACGTTCGGCCACGAAGGTATCCGGCCGTGCACGGCCCATGCGCCGACCCGATGGCCATGGATCCACAGGGTTATCCACAATGCCAAAAGAGCAAGCGCGCCCGGCTCACCAATTCACCGCCTTCTTGTAGTAGCGCGGGAAGCGCACCGTTGCTCTCACCCTCCTGTAGTACAACTCCCACAGTGGCGTGCGCAGGTCATAGGTGTTCCCAGTTGTGGCGTCTTGCACCTCTTTCCGCTTAATGCTCGCTCGCTTCCTGCTTGCCATGGTATCGCTTGTTGCAACCATGACAGCACGAAGGCGCTGATCGTTGCCTTGGGTCGGACGGACCGTTGGCGCGTTTATACAAGTCAGAGGGGAACAGGAAGTCTCAGCGCACCAAGGTCACATGCCCCATGTGTTCCTGAACTTCGCCACTGATCGCTTGAATGCGGAACCAGTAAGTGTAGACCCCGGTGGGAGCCTCCACGCCACCAACGGTGCCATCCCACGAGCCGTAGAGTTCTTCGGTTTCGCGCACCACTTCACCCCAGCGATCGAAGATGCGCATGTGGTAGGTGAGCAAGCCCACACCATTGCCGAAGAACACGTCGTTCACATCATCAGCATCCGGGGTGAAGGTGTTCGGTGCATAGAACTGAAGTTCGGGATCGATCAGGATGGTGCGATAGGTGGTATCAACACAACCGAGGCCATCCATGATCGCGAGCATAACAGTGAAGAAACCATCGGAGTCGAAGGACACGACAGGGTATGGTTCGGTGCTGGTAAGGCCGGGCAACCCGAAATCCCACGACCAGGTTGTTGCATCGGCACTTTCGTCCAAGAACTGGATCGGGAAGTTGGTCACATAAACGCTGCCGGTGTAGCTGAATGCGGCCACCGGAGCGTTCACCACCACGGTAATATCGTCCGTTGCGCTGATCCCGCATTCATCGGTGGCGGTAACCATGTAGGTTGAAGTGGCGGAAGGTGTGATCGGGTTGCGATCGCCGATAACCCCGTTGCTCCAGACATACGTGTAAGCGCCCGTGCCCGAACTGGCCACTGCGCTCAAGTTGGCCGTATCGCTCTTGCAGATACTCGTATCAACCGATGTTATGACGTTGATAGTGTCGTACAACACCGTCACGGTGACAGCATCTGTAGCAACAAGCCCGCATTGATCGGTAATGGTTACGGACCACGACTGCGTTACCGGCGGCGCCACGTTGGCGGTCGCAGCCGCACCCAAGCCACCTGTCCACTGGTAAGCGTACGGAAGCGTTCCACCTTGCACATCGGCACTCAATGCTATTGCGCTTTCGGGACAATACACCGTGGTATCGGGCAGTGCTTGCACTACCAGCGGTGCAGGTATCGGAATGGTCACCGTAACACTGCCTGTTTCGGTGACCACACCGCAATCGTCCGTTACGGTCAGGGTGTAGGTAGTCGTAGCGGCAGGCGCAACCCAAGCGCCGGTGGTTCCATCAGCGATGCCTGCGTTCCAATCCAACACCAGCGTGCCATAGCCACCGGTGGCCACACCGCTAACGAACACACTGTCGTTGCATTGCAACACGGTGTCGTTGCTCATTACAAGATCAATGGCCGGTGCATCGTCGATGTAGAAATGGAGATACGTACTGTCCACGCCGCAGTTACCGCTGGCAATGGCCAGCAGTTCCACCAACTCCGGACCCTCGGTGAGCCCGTCCAAGGTTGCCGTGATCGTTACTTGAATACTGTCTTGTCCCGGCTGGAAAGTGAAAGTGCCGGGGATGCTGTTGTAGTCGGTGCCAGCAACGGCAACTCCACCTGTGATGAACTGCACGCTCTCGGAGGTCGAGAGATCGCCGGCACGGCTCAGGAACAGCGTTGCGACACCACATCCTTCGTAGATCGTGCTGTCCTGTCCGCCCGCATTGATCTGCGTGCTCAATGAAACCGCATTGCTTTGGAAACTTCCAGCTTCAAGGAACACGCCGCTGTCGAGGATCGAATCCGAAGCATCCCCGATGGCGATCTTGATGTGGTAGGTCTGGCCACAAACCACGAGGGCCTCGGCTGTGATCACCGTGGTTTTGCCATCGAACTGGATGTAGGTATTGCTGCCGTTGTACGGCGCTGTGAAGCCATCACCGTTGTCGATGTAAAAGGCCGTGTTCACCAAATTGTTCACGCTGTTGATCGTCACCGGTTGTGTCGTGCCGGGGATCAGAGCGATGTTCGCAGCATTGTTCAAATACGGGCCGCTTATACCGGGCCCGCTGAGGAAGAAGCCGAAGGCATCGTTGATCGAATTCACGAACTCGATATACTCCTCGCTGGCGAAAACGAATTTGAACTTCAGCGAATCACCGTTCGGAACGAAATCGAATTCGAGAATGGCCCGGTCGTGCGATGTGACGCCCATGGTATTGATGAGGTCGTCCAGATCCGGATCGCCCGGCCCGTTGTAACCGCCTGCGGGCAAAGTGGCACCGCTTTCATCGTTGGGGCCAAGGGCCATGAACGTACTGCCCGTACACAACATGACACCGGTATTGATACCAACATTGGCCGTCGTGCTATTGAACGTAGCCAACTGGCCGATCTGCCCCGAAAATTGGATATTGCTTGCCGAAACACCCGGGCCGAGCAACACGGTCTGGACGACCTGTTGGGGAGTAAGCGTGTTGCTGAGCACCAATTGGGCCCGCACGAGGACCGAAACCAGGATTCCGGTGCCGAAAAGAAGGAGCCTGGTCGGGTATCGTTTCACGCGGCGGCAAAAATAGCCCAAGACCCGGGGCCATGTCACGCAGTGTTGCGCATGGTTGGGGTCCTGTGATCGGGCGAGAAGACGCACATCGTCCTTCCTTAGTGGCCCAGCATGGAACAGAAGCCCTCATCGGATGCGGATATCTACACCGACGTGCTGCTGCCTTTGGGCTTTCCCGGCGCGCTCACATACGCGGTTCCGCGCGCCATGCGCGATCAAGTGATGCCCGGATGGCGCGTGGTGGTACCCTTGGGGCGAGGGCGCCAGAAAGCATACACCGGGATCGTAGCCCGTGTTCACGGCACTGTGCCACCGGGTGTGAAACCCAAGATGATCCTCGCGGTGCTCGACCGATCACCCTTATGCAACGCACACCAGTTGGCGTTGTGGAAGGATATGGCTGCGCACTACCTGTGCGGCCCCGGTGAAGTGATGGCGGCAGCACTGCCCAATGTGTTCATGCTCACCAGCGAGAGCCGCATTTCGGCCAGCGGCACCGCCGCGCAAGAAGGACAGTTGAGCCATCATGCGTTGCGCGTGCTCGATGCTTTGGAACACCAGCCCGTGCTCACAATGGAAGCGTTGCGCGAGGTGGTCGGAACCGTGGATGCAACTCCCACCGTGAACGAACTCATCGCAGCGGGCGTGGTAACGATGGCGGAAGAGATCAAGGAGCGTTACAAGGAGCCGACGGAGAAATATGTGCGCTTGGGCGCGAAGGCGAACGATGAGAGCGCATTGCACCAATGGTTCGATGTGCTGGAGCAAAAGGGCTCGGAAAAACAACAGCGGGTGTTGATGAAGTACGTGGAGCTGAGCGGATGTTTCGGGCCGCGCGAGCGACCCGTGAAACGCAAGGCTTTGCAGAAGAGCAGCGGCGTGGACTTGGCCGTGCTGAAGCAGTTGGAGAAAAAAGGCGTGTTGGAGATCTTCGAGCGGCACGAGGACAACGCCGTTGGCACTGCTGCGAGCGATCCGGTCAACATCGGCTTTTCCCCCGCTCAAACAATTGCTCTCCAAGACGTTCGCACACAGATGGCAACTCACACCGTCACGCTGCTGCGTGGTGTCACCGCCAGCGGCAAAACGGAGATCTACATCCAGCTGATCAGTGATGCGCTCGCTCGTGGCGAGCAGGCGCTGTACCTCCTACCTGAGATCGCGCTGACCACGCAGGTCATCGGGCGCTTGCGCAAATGGTTCGGTGATCGCGTGCTGGTGTACCACTCTCGTCTTTCGCAGAGCGAGCGCGCGGCGATATGGAAACGCCTGCTCGATGATCCGGCGGCGGCACCGATCGTCTTGGGTGCCCGAAGTGCCGTGTTATTGCCTTTCAGCCGACTGGGCCTGGTCGTGGTTGATGAAGAGCACGAACCAAGCTACAAGCAACAAGACCCGGCGCCCCGGTATCACGCCCGCGATACTGCGATCCTCTTGGCGCGGCAGCACAACGCCAAGGTGTTGTTGGGCAGTGCGACACCCAGCATCGAGTCGATGTACAATGCGCACATGGGCAAGTACGGCCATGCACAACTGCTCGCACGCTTCGGCGACGCGCCCATGCCAACCATCGACACGATCGATCTGGCCGACGCGCGCAAACGGAAGCGGATGCGCGGGCACTTCGCCCAAGCATTGTTGGACAAGATCACCGAGGCGATCGCCCGACGCGAGCAGGTGATCCTTTTCCAGAACCGGCGCGGGTACGTCCCGCTCTGGCAATGCGAGATCTGCGACTGGACACCGGAATGTGACCAGTGCGACGTAAGTCTCACATACCACAAACGCCGGCACCGCTTGAGTTGCCACTACTGTGGCCGCGAGTACGAACCGCCGACGGCATGCGCGAAATGCGGCAGCCGGCGATTGCGCATGTTGGGTTTCGGCACGGAGAAAGTGGAAGAAGACTTGGCCATCCTGTTCCCCGAAGCGCGCATAGCGCGGATGGATCAGGACACCACGCGCGGCAAGCATGCCTACCATCGGATACTCACTGAATTCAGCGAAGGCGCCATCGATATACTCGTGGGCACGCAAATGGTGACCAAGGGGCTCGACTTCGACCACGTGCACTTGGTCGGAGTGCTCAGTGCCGACGGCCTGCTGCGCTTCCCCGAGTTCCGGGCGCACGAGCGCGCTTTCCAATTGATGGCGCAGGTGGCGGGGCGCGCAGGGCGCAGGAACAAGGGCGGTGTCGTCGCGCTGCAAACGAACGATCCCGGGCATCCTGTGATCGGCTTCGTGAAGCACCAAGATGTGGAAGGATTCTACGAGCGCGAGATAGAGCAACGCCGCAAGCACCTCTACCCTCCCTTCAGCCGATTGGTGCGGCTAACGTTGAAGCATGTGAAGGAAGATCGCGTTGTCGCCACCGCACAAGCGCTTACCGATGCACTGCGCCCCCGCTTCGGCGATCGCGTCCTTGGGCCGGAGACACCTGCGGTCGCAAGGGTGCGCACGCTCTACCTGCGCAACGTGCTGGTGAAACTTCAGCGCAGCGCGCACCACGCGGAAAAAGAAGCGCTGCGCGACACGATCGATCGATTGTTCGCCGACAAGTCACATGCTTCCGTGCGCCTGATCACGGACGTTGACCCGCAATAGTGCACCACTACTTGGCGAGCAACAACTGCAGCACTTTGGATCCGTGCGCATGGGTTAGCAGCGCGTTGTAGGGTCCGTTCGCCAGTCCTTCCGTTCCGATACGCAACGCATCGCCCCGCGTTGATGACCCCGTGGAAACCACGCTACCCCTTGCGTCGCTCAACTTCCAAGTCACTTCGCCTGAAACACCGGGGCATTGCAGGTTCCACGCGTCAATGGCCGGGTTCGGCTGCACGCTCCAATGCTCAGCGTTGCGCTCGCCGATGCCGTCCCAGGTGCAATCGCCCTTCAATCCATCGAACCACGATTTGGCGGCGAACAATGCAGGGAACGCACACGCCCCATGATCGTTGGAAGCGCCCATGCTGCTTGCATTCACGCTCGGTGCGTTGTTCCCGTTCATGGCTTGGTAAGCTGCGATCGTGTTCTCGTAGAACACATGCCCGTCACCTTCGCAATAGAACATCCAAACAGGTGCTTGTGGCGTCCAATCGAAATTGTCGTTCGCCTGCAATGCAAGCCTGAACGGATGCTGCGGATCGGTCGCAAAAGCCTGGAGCATGGCGGGCTGCAACGCCTCGCTGGGAACGATCGGCATCACGGCATCGATGTCGCCCGCGCTGTGCACCCCATCGAACAGTGGTGGCAGCAAAGTGTCGTACGGAGACCGGAAAACGGTGGGCAGAATGGCAGCGAGATCCGGGTAAATGCTGGCGTAGGCGTAAACGATGTACGGCAGGTAGTACGGTGCAGGATAAGGCACCGTGTCGATCATGGCCTGTGCTTGCACCCCGCTCAACTGGTAGGGGCCACTGCAGGGCGCGTTCGCCGTTACGTTGAACTCACTGCTGAACTGCTCTTGGATGGCCTTGTGGGTGGCCATGCTCGCATGTCCACCTTGCGAATAGCCAGCAAGGAAAACCTGTCCGTTCAACTGCACGGAATGCAGCGCACAGAACTCGCGCGCCGCCCGCATCATGTCGATCGCAGCACCCGACTCCGTGGCCGCATGCATGTATGGATGCATGATGTGCGAGTCACCCAGTCCGAGATAATCGGGTATGACGGAAACATAACCGGAGCCTCCTAGGAAATGCCCGACAAGGATCTCCTGGCTCAACCGACTGGGCACTGCCTCGCGCTCCACAATAGTGCCGTGGTTATAACAGGCCAGAGGGAAGTAGCAGCTGCCCTGCGGTACCACCAAAGCACCACTTGCAATGGTGGATAAGCCTTGTGGATCGAGCGTGTTGTAAACGAGTTTGTACACCGCGATATCGAAGTCGGCACCACCAACGCCTTGGGCTTGCAGTTCAGCAGCCGTGAGCGACTCGATCAGGGAATCGCTGACGAGGACCTGGGCGCGAGAAGTGCAGAACGACAGGCAGATCAGAAGGAGGATCGGGATGCGCATCGGTCAGGATGCCCTTGATGGACGGGGCCACCGAAAGTACCTGCCAGGTTGATCCGCGGTCATTACCGAACGAAACGCCCCGTGAAGGACCGGCGATCGGTGACGGCCTGAACAATGAAAGCTCCATGCGCTTGAGAGCCGACAGGAACATGGTGTTTGCTCCCGGTAAGGCGCGAAGCCGAAAACACCAACTTTCCGCTGATGTCCCAACATCTCAGCTCCACATTCGCGCTCAATGGCACTGCAAGGAACACATCCACGCCATCACCTGTTCGGTCGGGTACGATCCGGATCACACTGGTAACAAGCTGGTCGAAAACGATGCTTCGTGTCGTTGACTGACCAGCGCTACCAAGCACTAGCCGGTAATACAAGGTTGAGAGTTCCGGCGGGGCAGTATCGGTATACGCGAAATCGGTAGGCACGCTTATACTGCCGCAGGGTCCGGAGATAAGACCGATCAAACTAAGCGCTTCGGGCGCTGTGCCGCGCCACACCTCAGTATCGAAACATGTGTTGCCCGCTATCATGGTCCACTCAACACGCACCGCCCCCGGTTGTTGGATCAACTCGAACCGGGAGAGATAGGGATGCTCCTGCGCGAACAGCGCGCTGGGGATCGCAAAAAGCGCAATGGGCAGTGCCAGACGGATCATGGTGCAGGAACGATCGTTTGTCCGGCCATATTGAGCAGCGCCTTCCACAAAGGGGCTGATGGTGGCGGTGCCTCAACGCGCTGTTTGACACCGGTGAACGGATGGACGAATTCCAGTGAGCGTGCATGCAGCCCGATGGATCGGTCTTGCTCACCGCGGCGCGCGCCGTACTTCACATCGCCTTTGATCGGAAAGCCGGCTGCGGCGCATTGGGCGCGCAACTGGTGGAAGGAGCCTCCGGCCGGCACCAGTTCCAACAACGAATAGCGATCGCCTTTTGCCAGCCGCTTATAATGGAGTTCGGCATCCACGGCTTGTTGCTCAGGCCGGGCAACATAGGCCTTGTGCTTGTGCGGGTCGTGTACCAGTCGGTGTTTCCACACGCCACTATCCGGCGGCACACCGGCAACAACGGCCCAATAGGTTTTCCGCACGGCGTGGCGCGCAAAAAGCACATTGATCGCCGTAAGTGCCTCAGCCGTTCGTGTAAGAAGTAAGACACCGCTCACCGGTCGATCCAGCCGATGCGCCAATCCGGGCAATGCATCAATGTGTTGGTCCTGCCACTGCGTGCGCACGGTCTCGATCACCGAAACATCGCCCGTCTTGTCCGCCTGCACCGGCATACCGGCGGGCTTGTGCACGGCCAGAAAATGTGCATCGCTCCACAGTTCCTCCATCACCGATCAGTATTGCTCGTCGGCATTCGGGAAATCGCCGGAGCGCACATCGCTGATGTAGTTGCCGAGAGCATCCGTGATGATCTTGTGCAGATCGGCATAACGACGCAGGAAGCGCGGGTTGAACTCTTGGTTGATGCCCAGCATGTCGTGCAAAACCAGCACTTGACCATCCACACCGCCGCCAGCCCCGATACCGATAACAGGAATGCTCACACTGCGCGCGACTTCCGCAGCAAGAGTGGCGGGGATCTTCTCCAACACGATCCCGAAGCAGCCGGATTCCTCAAGGAGCTTGGCATCATCGCGCAGCCGCTGCGCTTCGGCTTCTTCTTTGGCGCGCACCACGTACGTACCGAACTTGTAAATGCTCTGCGGTGTCAACCCCAAATGGCCCATGACGGGTATGCCAGCCGTGAGAATGCGCTCGATGGAGCCGATCACTTCTCGGCCGCCTTCCAGTTTCACCGCGTGCGCCCCGCTCTCTTTCATGATGCGGATAGCACTGCTGAGCGCCAATTTGGTATTGCCTTGATACGTGCCGAAGGGCAGGTCCACCACGACCAAAGCCCGCTGGCACCCGCGCACAACTGCACCGGCGTGGTAGATCATTTGGTCCAGCGTTATCGGCAACGTGGTCTCATGTCCCACCATCACATTGCTGGCACTATCCCCCACCAGGATCACGTCCACCCCAGCACCGTCCACCAAGCGGGCCAACGAGTAGTCGTAAGCGGTCAGCATGGCGATACGCTGGCCTTTCGCCTTCATTTCCTGCAGCACATGCGTGGTTACGCGCTTGGCTTCCTTCATGGTACTTGTGGTAGTGTGCGGTGCTGACCGTTGCACGCACGGGAAGGGCAAATCTATCCATGTGTGCCAGCACGCTCCTTCGGCCACGAATACAGGAACGGCAGGAAACCATCGGCGTATGGCAGATGGCGCGTTGGGCCGCCCGGTTACTTTTGGCCCTGTCCGTAAAGCGCGGGCGAACCGAACGAAGCGATGAAGTACACCGCCCTTGCCACCTGCCTGCTTGCCCTGCTCAATTGGAATTGCAGTACTGAGTTGGACGTGAACGCTCCGTACAAGGAGATCACCATCGTATACGCGGCTCTGAGCAAGACGCAGCCGGACGGCGTGAATCCCGAGATCACGCACTACGTGAAGATCAATCGGGCTTTCCAGGGGTCGGATAACGCATTCACCTACGCCGCGATACCCGACAGCAACGAGTACAATGATGAGCAGCTCGAGTCGGCGCGGGTGCAGGAATGGGCTGGCAACACGCTCATTGCGGAGTTCGACCTGCGCGACACGATCATTCCGGACCGGTTGCCAGGCACCTTCTATTACCCCGAGCAGAAGGTGTACTACTTCAACGCCGCGTTGAACCAGGATCACGAGTACCGCTTCGTTGCCATTGTGAAGGGTTTGGAAGTGACCGCCACCACTCCGATCGTCAATGATTTCTCCTTGGCGAGCAACGTGCAAAGCCCCGCCTTCAGGCCGACGTTCTTCAACAACAATGGCTATCTGGATTATGAATTGAAGTGGGACAGTGGTGACGATGGACGTCGCTACGAAGCCTATTTCACGTTCTACTATCGTGAGTTCACCAGCCCTACGGACAGCGTGAGCAAGAGCTTTACCCGCCTGATCGGAAGTGCAGTGACCGTGGATACGGACGGCGGTGACGAGCAAGTTGTGAGCTTGGCCGGACAGGATTTCTACACAACGGTGGCAAGCCAAGTCCCTGTGGATCCCAGCGTGATCTACCGCAAGTTCCTTGGCATCCAATTCCATTGGGCGGTGGCCAGTGCCGACTTCCACACCTTCCTATTGTTGAGCGAACCGATCACGGGCATCGTGGAAGACCGACCGGACTTCACCAACGTGACCAATGGCTACGGCATATTCGTGAGCCGCTTCTTCAAGCGGGCTCCCGGTAGCGGTACCAACCTCATTCCTGCCTCGTGGAATCCAACGGGGGCCTACCGAACGCTATCGGAAACAAGTTTGGAATACCTGGCGAACGGACCCGTTACCGGGGACCGGGGCTTCTGTGTGCCGTATGCGTTCGGCACAACGTATTCCTGTCCGTAGCGCCATCCACTGACCTTCTGGCAGCGCCGAAAGGCCCGCTGATACTGCATTCTTTCTTATCCCTGTCATGACTTCCATGGCTGCTGTCAACGGCATGAACGTTGACAAACGCGGCGCGCAAACAACCACTGACGTACGGGTCGATAAGCATTGACCCCCAATTTGAACCACAATGAGCAAGATCATCGGCATCGATCTGGGAACCACGAACAGTTGCGTAGCCGTAATGGAAGGCAACGAACCCGTGGTGATCGCCAACAGCGAAGGCAAACGCACGACGCCCAGCATCGTCGCCTTCATAGAAGGGGGCGAACGCAAGGTGGGCGACCCCGCCAAGCGGCAAGCCATCACCAACCCCAGGAACACCATCTATTCCATCAAGCGCTTCATGGGCAATACCTATGAAGAGGACGCGAAGGAGATCGCGCGTGTGCCTTACGAGGTTGTGCGCGATGGCAATATGCCCAAGGTGAAGATCGGCGACCGCTTTTACACGCCGCAGGAGATCAGCGCCATGGTCCTTCAGAAAATGAAGAAGACCGCGGAGGATTACCTCGGCACCACGGTGACCGAAGCGGTGATAACCGTACCGGCCTACTTCAACGACGCCCAGCGCCAGGCCACCAAGGAAGCCGGCGAGATCGCGGGGTTGAAAGTGCGCCGCATCATCAACGAACCGACCGCAGCCGCACTGGCCTACGGTCTCGACAAGAAACACAAGGACCAGAAAGTGGTCGTGTTCGACTGCGGAGGCGGTACGCACGACGTGAGCGTTCTCGAACTCGGCGATGGCGTCTTCGAAGTGAAGAGCACCGATGGCGATACGCACTTGGGCGGCGATGACTTCGATCAGACGATCATCGATTGGCTGGCCGACGAATTCAAGAGCGACGAGGGGATCGACCTGCGCAAGGATCCCATGGCCCTGCAACGCCTGAAGGATGCTGCCGAGAAAGCCAAGATCGAACTGAGCAGCACCACCAGCAGCGAGATCAACCTGCCGTACATCATGCCGGTGAACGGCATACCGAAGCACTTGGTGCGCACGCTGAGCCGCGCCAAATTCGAACAGTTGGTGGACAGCTTGATCAAACGCACGATCGCTCCCTGCGAGAGCGCACTGAAAAACGCCGGCCTCACCACCGCGCAGATCGATGAAGTGATCCTGGTGGGTGGCAGCACACGCATTCCCGCAGTGCAGGAAGCCGTGAAGAAGTTCTTCGGCAAAGAGCCCAGCAAAGGCGTGAACCCCGATGAAGTGGTTGCCGTTGGCGCCGCTATCCAAGGTGGCGTCCTCACCGGCGAGGTGAAGGATGTGCTTCTGCTGGACGTTACCCCGCTGAGCCTTGGTATTGAGACCATGGGCGGCGTGATGACCAAGCTGATCGAAGCCAACACCACGATCCCGACCAAGAAGAGCGAAACGTTCAGCACCGCGAGCGACAACCAGCCGAGCGTGGAGATCCATGTGCTGCAGGGCGAACGCCCCATGAGCCGCGACAACCGCACCATCGGCCGCTTCCATCTGAGCGACATCCCACCCGCACCGCGTGGCACCCCGCAGGTCGAGGTCACCTTCGACATCGATGCCAACGGCATCCTGCACGTTGGCGCCAAGGACAAGACCACGGGCAAAGAGCAGAGCATCCGCATTGAAGCGAGCAGCGGCCTGAGCAAGGATGATATTGAGAAGATGAAGCGCGAAGCCGCTGCCAATGCCGACACCGATCGCCAAGCGCGCGAACAGGCGGACAAGCTGAACCAGGCAGACAGCCTGATCTTCCAAGTGGAGAAACAGATGAAGGAGTTCGGCGACAAACTGCCGGCTGACAAGAAGGAACCGATCGAAACCGCCCTTGGCGAACTGCGCAAGGCGCACGGTGCGCAGGACATGGCGGGCATCGACACGGCCATGAACCAGCTCAACACCGTGTTCCAAAGCGCAAGCCAGGAGATGTACGCGGCCGCCCAACAAGCGCAGCAGGCCGATCCAGGGGGCAACCAACAGAACACGTCCACCACGGATCAGGAGGTCACCGATGTCGACTTCGAAGAAGTGAAGGACGAGAAGAAGTAGGGCGAAAGATCTTTCGCCGACTGCTTCCGGTGCGATCCTTCGAACGTACCTGCCATCCTGAAAGCAGCAAGCCCCGACAATGTCGGGGCTTGCTGCTTTCAGGAGGTTGATGGATCAGAGCTGTTCCGTATCGTGCACCCTGCCATCCACATAGTGTTCTTCTGAAACGGGCTTGCCCTGTGGATCGAAATTCGTCCATGTGCCCACCCGCACGCAGTCCTGCCGGTTCGGGTCGAAACGGGCACGACCCAGCAGACGCGCAACGCCATTGGGCCAATACTCCTTCTGTTCCACCTCGTTCTTCTTCTTGTCCACCACCATCAACGTGCTTATCGGCGTACCGTCGGGTTGGTAGAGGTTCATCTTCAAGTACCAAGGCTCGGTTTTGTGCTTTTCCTGCTCGTACCGCACTTGGCCGTCCCCATAGTGATCGGTCCATTCCAAGGGCTCGCCCTTGAAATACTTTACCTCGGTCCGCACCGCGCCATTGGTATGGTAGGTGAGCATCACCGCCCGGAAGTTGTCCACCGTGCGGAACTCGCGCTCGATGGAACCGTTGGTATGGTAGTTCTTGTAAACGAGCAACTGGCCGTCCTGGTAAAAGCCCCGGTGCTTGAGGGTCCCATCAGGATACTTGTCCTCCATCCAACCCGTGCAAGCATAGCCTTGGCACAAACGAATGCTGTCCCGGCCCAAAGCCTTGTTCAGGGCTTCGTAGTCGTTGATCACGGTAGCCTCGTCCTCCGCAGTGGCCGTAACAGCCGAAAAATCGTCGGCCAAGAGCAAGGCATCGGCCTGCGACTGCGCGGCGAGCCTTGCGGTAAGAAGGAGGGCGAACGGAACGAAATGAGCGTTGAGGGTCATGAGCGGCACCTTGGAACGAAAGCGCCCGCCGTTGGTTTCGTCCAAACCCCGGCAAACCGGTAGGAACCAGCGGACCGACCAAAGGCTCTGACCACCGTTCCCGGCCACGCCCGCGGGGCGGCGCATGCTGCACAAGCCCGAAGCCTTTCCACATGCTCGTGAGGGGAGGTCGCATTGGCACAGGGGATAAGCTCGTTGAAAAAAAAAATCCCGGCGTTCGCTTGCTAACTCCAATAACACCGATAGCTTGCGACCGCTTCGGGGGGGATCCATCCACTCAAAGCGCTCCCAAAAAACCCTAACCCTTAACAAATGAGAAACGTCATACCCACGTTGCGGCGGTCGTGTAGGACCGTTGTAACGGCAGCACTGATCGGCACGGCAGCGCTATGGTCATCACAAGCCCTTGCGCAAGGCAGCAACTCCTGCGCTACGGCACAGGTTGCGGTGACCGGCGCGCAGACTTATGGTCCCATGACAGCAGGGGCCTATGTTGTTAATGACTGCACTGGAGATGGTGTAACCCGGGCCAAGTGGTACCAATGGACGGCCCCCTCGAACGGCACATTGGATGTTCGATCCTGCCAGAGCAATAGGGATACCTATATGGCCATGTATTCCGGGTCTTGTGGAGCACCGACGTTGCTGATATGCAATGACGACAACGGCGACTTTGGTTGCCATCCCAACGGATACAACTCGGGTTGGAACGGTGCGGTAACGAGCGGCACTACTTACTACGTGGAGTGGCTCTGGTATTACACCGGTTCAGATCTGGCAACCAACTGGGTGCTCACCTTCACACCCACCGGTTGCACCCCCCCAACCGCAACAACCCCAACTGTTGTGGACAACTGCGGTGGTGGTAACTACACGATCCAGGTGAACATCACAAGCGTGGGCAGCATTACCCCGATCACCATCAATAACGGCGGTGGTGCTCTTGCTACTGTTCCTGCTGGACCGATAACCACCCCTGGTGTATACACGGTGGGCCCTTTCTCCAGCGCCACCACACAGGCCCTCAGCTTGGTTAATGGCACGTGCAATACCTCCCTTGGTTCCTTCTCAAGCTGTTGCGGAAGTGCTTGCGCAGTGGCTGTTGCAGTAACACCAGGTGCGTATGTCGGCCTTATTAAACCCAGCTGCGCAGTTGGTGGTGGAACTTGCATCAACGCTTCCGCCCGCGCCACTTGGTACAGCTTCACCCCGGGTGCCGATGGTCAGGTAACGATCACCTCCTGTCAGGCCGGTGTGGACACGTACTTGGCTCTTTATTCAAGCGTTGGCGGATCCTGCGCTTCCCTTGTCTGTCTTGCGGCCAACGACGACGACTTTTCTCCTTGCCATGCCTTGGGCTATAACTCCACCATTGTTGCTAACCTCACGGGTGGCGAGACCTACTTCATCGAGTGGAACGGCAACTACCCCACGGGCAACAACGCCAACTTCAACTGGACGTTGAACTATATCTCCTGCACTCCCCCGGTGGCGAGTGCTTCCTTGGCAAGCCAGGACTGCGGTCTGGGAACTTTCATGGTCAGTGTGAACGTTACGAACCTCGGTAGCAGCGCACCGCTGGAGATCGTGAGCAACGTGAACGGGGTTGAGGCCAACAACATCAATGCCTTGGGCGTGGTTTCACTTCCAGCGGTCTACACCGCTGGTACGCCCGTTAGCTTCACCATTCGCGGCATGGCCGACAATACTTGCGTTTCGGATGCCGGCACCGTAGCCGATTGCTGCAACGGTACCTGCGCTGGAGCCTCGGCCGCCATCTTGGGGAGCAATTTCAACGGTGATATGACCTGCGGTGCTGGCGCCAGCGGCGCTGTCATCACCGTAACACCCACCAACGCGCGTTGGTGGACCTGGACACCTGCTTCAAATGGGCTTGCAGTAGCAAGCTCATGTGATAATGGAACGAGCGACGATACGCACGTAACCGTGCATACCGGTTCTTGCGGCGGGCTTACTGTTGTTGGCAGCAACGATGATGCAGGTTGTGGCCCTCTCGGGTATCAATCGTCCTTCGGTTGGTTGGTTAATGGCGGTACACAGTACTACATCGAGTGGGATGATCGCTGGCAGAGCACCGGCCACACTTGGGATCTGTCCTTGGTACCATGTGCTACACCTGCTCATGATGTCTGCTCCGCAGAGATCCCCGGCAACCAACCGTTGGCACCTGGTGGTTCGTTCACCCTCACGGGCGATGGCACCTGCGCCGATGACGATATCGGCATCGCCGGCATCTTCGGTGCTGGCACAACGGGTTATGTATGGGCTACCTTCCAACTGACGTCCTGCGCGGATGTGGTCATCGACTATTGCGGATCACCCACCTTCACGAACGGTTCGTTGAACATGTACACGGATTGCAGCGGGGTCGGCCCTGTGAACTCGCAGTCGTTCGACTTTGGCTGCTTCGATGGTAACCCACGGATCTTCTACAACAGCCTGCCCGCAGGCGTTTACTACTATCCGATCCTTACGGGCAATGCTTGGGCGGGCAACGTTTACAACGTAACCGTAACGGCTTCCACGGCCGTGATCCCTTGCCAGCCGAACACCTGCTCCGACGCCCTGCCGCTGAGCTGCGGTGGTACCGTAAGCGGCACCACGGTGAGCAACTCCAACACACAAGGTCCTAGCGTCTGCTTGCCGAACCACGTTGGTCCCGGCCCGAACGGCTGGTACTATATCGACGCTGTATCGACCGAGGACATCACCGCGAGCACCTGCGTAGGCACCACCTACAACAGCATGATCACGGTGTACGATGCCGGTGTATCACCTGGCAACTGCAACGCGTTGGTCTGCCTCACAGGTAACGACGACAACTGCGGTGCGGGCACCAACACGCCGAGCGAAGTGAACTGGCCAGCAGTTGCGGGTCACCGCTACTACGTGGTAGTGCATGGCCCCGGCGGTTTCGTTAACAGCACCGGTACGTTCAGCTTGAACATTACCTGCGCTGCACCGACCTGCCCTGCTGTTGCCAACGATGTTTGCGGAACACCTGAACTGTTGACCCCCGTGTTGGCAGGTACCGGCGTTGTGGCTACGAAGACCAACTGCGGTGCTTACGCCGATGCCAACCCGAGCTGCGATGTGGACTTGAGCTTCGTGCCTGCCGCCGGCCGCGCACAAGGTGTATGGTACACGTTCAACTCGCTGAACAACACGTACATGAACCTGTACCTGGCCGATCAGGACCTGAATGGTGCATACAGTGCAACCGCGTTGAGCTATGTGCTCTACAGCGGCACGTGTGGTGCGCTTACGGAAGTGGCCTGCGTGCAAGCTGGTGAGGGTACGACCGCCTTCCCCCTGCTCACGATCAACACCCCTTACCTCTTGATGGTACACAACCAAGGTGGTGTTGGTACGGAAGGAACCTTCGGCATGGTGATGGAGTTCCCAGCGCAGAACGATGCTGAAGTGACCTCGATCGATACACCCGTTGGTAACCTCTGCACCACCACTGTGTCGCCTTTGGTAACGATCACCAACAATGGACAACAAGATCTGGCCAGCGTCACCGTTACGTACACCGTGGTCGGTGGTTCGCCAGTGGTTACGGTGATCAACTTCGGTACACCCCTCACCTTCGGCCAATCCGAGCAGGTAGCCCTCACTCCGAGCGTTACCACGCCAGGCCCGCACACCATCAACGTGGTTGCGACCCTGCCCAATGGTGTGGCTGATGAGATCCCGGCTGACAACACGGCTTCAGGACCGTTCGCTGTTGATGGCGAAGAAGTTCAGCTGGTGTTCATTCAGGACAACTGGGGTTCTGAGACCACCTGGGACATCTACGACGCTTTGGAGATCGCTCCGATCGCAAGTGGTGGACCGTATACGGACTTCAACCCGGGATTTGCAAACGTCGAGACCCGTTGCCTGCCGTTGACCTTCGGCGGCTGCTTCACCCTGCGCATTGAAGACCTCTTCGGCGACGGCATGTGCTGCGACCAAGGTCTCGGTAGCTGGGAAATACGTTCACCAAGCGGTGCATTGTTGCTCGGCGACGCGTTCCACGGTCTTGGCGTGCTTGCGGGTTCCACCCCGAACGGTGGTACCGATTCGCCGAACACGACGAACAACCCTACCTACACGGGTCACGAATTCTGCCTGCCGAAAGGACCAGCGGATATGGAATCGACCGAGTGCGGCATCTTCAACAACGTGTTGAACAACAAGGTGTACGCCTTGCAGGCACCTGGCACCGGACCTTACCAGTTCGAGTTCTCGGATCCCGATCAGGCTTTCCGCCGCCGCATCAGCGTTAACCAGCGCTATGTGAAGTTCAGCCAGATGCAGAGCAGCCCGCTGGTGGCCGGTACGCACTACTTCGGTCGTGCACGCCGCGATGCCGCCAACGATGGCTACTTCAACGACAACTGGGGCAGTGGCTGCGAAATGGGCCTCGACCCGGCAGTTATCCCTGGTTGCGGACAGCTGATCAACGACGTCGGCTCACCAACACATAGCTGTGGTGTGGACAAAACCTTCGGCTACAGCGACAAGATCTGGGCTAAGCCTGTGTTGGGCGCAACCCAGTACCGCTTCAAGTTCGAAGGTCTGATCGATCCCGATGGACCGAGCAACCCTGCAGCGCCTGTTGGTGGTGCACGTATCATCACGCAAGCCAGCTATGTGCGCGTGCTGAACTGGTTCACCTATACACTGGTGGTAGGCCAGACCTACACTGTAACGGTTGAGGTGTTCGTGAACGGCAGCTGGAGCGGCTTCTGCGGCCCCGCCTGCGCAGTTACGATCGTTGCACCCTTCAGTGGCGGTGGTGGCACCAACGCTGTTGCTGCAACAGCCGGCCAGGATGTACAACTGTACCCGAACCCCGTTCGCGATGGCAATGTGAACCTCGTGATCAACGGCCTCAGCGGCTCGGAGAACACGGTTGCTGTTGACATCTACGACGTGTTCGGTAAGCGTGTCTTCACCCGCAGCATCGGCACCGAGGGTGCCACTGAAGTGAGCACGGTACTGAACCTGGGTACCAGCCTTGCAAGTGGTGTGTACATGGTGGATATCACCATGGGCGATCGCCACAGCACACAGCGCCTGAGCATTCAGTAAGCTGAAAGAATGAATGGAAGCCCCGCCCGGATATCCGGGCGGGGCTTCTTGTTTTCAGCCCACACGGCCCGGGGCCTTGTTTCTCCCGGAGGAACGCTATCACGCACTGCCGGAACTATATCACGCGTCGCCGGAACTCTATCACGCGTCGCCGGAACTCTATCACGCGCTGGCGGAACTCTATCACGCGCTGGCGCAACTCTATCACGCGCCGCCGGAACTCTATCACGCGTCGCCGGAACTCTATCACGCGTCGCCGGAACTCTATCACGCGTTGCAGGAACTCTATCACGCGCTGCCGGAACTCTATCACGCGTCGCCGGAACTCTATCACGCGTCGCCGGAACGCTATCACGCGTCGGTGTTACCCCGATACGCGCTGATGCAAGGCTGAAACCCCAGCATCGATGGGGGTTTTACCCAGCATTTATAGGGGTGGGGCTGGCCAATAAGTGCCGGGTGTGTTACGCTCCATAGCCGAACAACGCGTTGGTCCACGCAACAGAAAAGGCCCAGCAACATGGCAACTCTCATTCTGTATTCGGTGAAGATCGGGCTCGAAGGGCTCAACACCATCCAAACCGTGGAACGCGCCCGCAACCACGTGAGCAACATGGGGGGCAACATCAATTTCCTAACCCCGATACCCACGTTGTTAGCGGTTACCGCTGCCGCCGATGCAGCGGAGGCGGCCGACCTGGTGTACGAGAACAACCACGGGCGGCTGGACCTGTTGGCCCGTAACCAGCGCACGCGCGAGTTGCGCGAGCTGATCAAGGACCTCGGCGGCTACGTGCAGGCCGTGTGCGGTGGCGATGCCGAGAAGATCACCAGCGCTGCCTTCGGTGTGCGCGCCCTGCCCAGCCCACCGGAGCTGATGCCGGCGCCGCAGAACCTGCGTGCAACACCCACCGACATGCCCCGCGAGATCAAGCTCCGGTGGAGCGGAGTGCGCCACCACAAGAGCTATGTGATCTATTGGTGCATTGGGGATCCATTGGTGGAGGCCAACTGGCAGATGCTCACCATCATCACCAAGAACTTCTTCCTCCATACCGGGCTGGACCGCAAGAACACCTATAGCTACCGCGTGGTGGCAGTTGGGGCGGCCGGGGCAGGCCCCGCCAGCGATATCGCGGTAACACAGCCCCGGTGATCCGGTAGGACCGACCGTTGCCTCAACGGTCCGGAAGCCACGGCCCGCCTACGCAATATGCAGGCGGGCCGTGCGCTTTACAGGCAAATGGCACAAGCCATGAAAACCAAGGACAGACCTGCAAAGCAGGAGGGACGGAAGGACAGCGACGGCGCGGCGGGATCAGCAGGCCTTACTACCGGCCAACTCCGGCAATTGGTCGGCTCATTGATCACCGAGCAACGCAAGCAGCGCGACCGCATCACATGGCTCATGCGCTTCACCAAGAAACAACTGAAGGTGCTGCGCACCGTGGTGCGCCACAGCGACCGAAAGCTCTCGGTGGTCGCTACCGACTACCTGCATATGCATCCGCGCACCTTGGCCGAGCATCTCAACAGGATCTATCGCATCCTCAAGGTAAACAGCCGCTCGGGCATGTGCTGCGAAGCGATCAAGTTGGGGTTGGTGTGAGGAAACGGGATCAACGCCGCACAGGTGCATCCGCACCTCGGATGAAGGGGGCTTTACCAAGGATGCACCACCAGAATCATTGGGGTCAAAAAGCGAAACCTTTCTGAAGCAGTGAGAGGGGCGTCGGCACACTGAGGCAAGACGAATGAGCTTCCTGTTCGCTCTGCTCTTGGGTTCGGCCACACGTCCTTTCTTGGGGCCGGAACCGGACACCGTTGGGTGCCTGTGTAGGATTCCCTACTCGTGCAAACCCCAATGCACCACCCTGCCTGCAACCAACTCTAACCCCCTTAACACAAGGGACTTACTGGTCAAATTTTGCGGCATCCGCAAGCGTAGGGACAGCTCGGGTTCCGGTCTTTTCAGCTGAAGAACCCTCCCGTTAGCCGTTCCGACAGCACCCAGTTGATCGTTCGTCTGGACGAAGCATGAACCCATCGAAAATTATTTATGCACGATCGTATTGCGCGATCCCGTGGACTCCTACTTTGGCCAACCCGGTGGCTAGGAGATCGTGAATTCCCTGTAGTGCGTACCCGAACCCAGATGTTGCGCCCGGTGCATCCCTCCCAACCCTGAACGAACCTTGCTTCTCTGCTTACTGAGCATGGGTTTTACCCCCAGCTTATTCGACATCTCCTCCCCTGAACCCTAACCCAAAACCCATATCATGAATAGTCGGAACTCATCGACCCCAACACTGCGGAGAACGCGCTGGTGGGGCATGGCTGCCCTCCTTGCCATCGGCGGATCGTTGCTGTGGAATCCAAGCAGCGCAACATCATTGGTCACGGAGAATTTTGAAGGTGCCACTCCGTTTCTGACGGCGAACAGTGCCAGTAACTTCTGGTTCATTGGGACAGCCACCAACAACGGTGGTACAAAAGGCGCGTACATCACGAACAACGCAGGTGCGACGAACGGATACGGACTGACAACGCAAGTTGCAAACCATCTGTACGTTCCGATCACCGTACCTGCCGGGGAATCGGCCATTGTACTAAGCTTCGATTGGAGGGGTCTGGGTGAGTTCGATGCCGGCGGAACTTGGGATTATTTGAGGGTCTCCGTTACATCCGCCGCACCCGTTGCGGGCACGTTGCCGGCTTTGGCAGATCAGATCGCCGTCATCTACGCCGGCCAGGACAATTACACCAAAGCATGGATCAACCTGCCACCGGGCTTAGCAGGGGCCGGTCCGCGCTTTTTGGTCTTTACTTGGACCAACGACACCAGCCTCGGCAGTGGCCAACCGGCCGCCATCGACAACGTGTCGCTGACGTCTGCGATCCCGGCGCCCTTGATGGGACCGGTAACCTTGACCATCCCGGGTACCTATTCCACCATCGGCGAAGCATTCGCGAACGCCAATGCGCATGGCGTAAATACGGCCGGCGGCTCAGTGAATTTTGACGTTGCAGCCGGTGCGGTCTTTACTGAGACCCCACCCATGCTGTTGGTATCCGGTTCGTCGGCCACGAATCGTGTTGTCTTCCGGAAATCCGGGGCAGGTGCGAACCCAATGGTTGTAGCTGAAGGGTCGGGCAACAGCGGTGGACCTGTGAACGTTGTGGGGAACGCCGTTACCACGGCACTCGGAGCAAGTCTGGACGCCATCATCGCTCTGCACGGTTGCGATTTCGTGACTTTCTCCAGTATCGACGTGCAGGCCTCGACCACAGTGGTCGCAACCCCTTTCATGAACGTGGATCTGGGTTACTTGCTGCGCAACAACCGGGTGGCACTGAACGTGACCACCATTGACGGTTGCCAGAACAACATCATTGAAGGGTGCAAGGTGACAATGGACCGTCGAAAGTCGACTGCGATCACTACAGCCTCCGATGCCACCAACGTACCCGGATCATCAACTCCTACCCTGGCCGCACATGCGAATTCAGGAAACATTTTCAGGGATTTTTTCATAACGAATTGCGTGTTCGGAATGAACCTGCTCGGCAACGCCACCGTCCCCGACATAGGCCAGCAGATCACCACGGCGTCATGTACCTCCTTCAATACAGTTGGTGACCCTGCCATACCCGGTGACATCTCCGGCGCTCTGCTGAATGCTATCGGCATTCAATCGCTGAACCAGAGCACCTTCACGGTGAAAAATACCAGAGTCAGTAACGTGCGCAGCACGGGCACCACCACCGTAGTGAGAGGTATGGCCTTGTTGGCCGCGATCGGTACTTGCGAGTATTCGAACAACGATTTCCGCACCCTGAGCCGGGGTACTTCTGCGACGTTGACCAAAGTATCGGCGCTGTTCCTGACGCATAGTACTACCGTGGCCTCCACAACACGCGTGTTCAACAACACGATGTCGGAGATCCTGAACAGCTACACTGGAGCAGCCAGCGTGAACCGTGGGGCGATCGGTCTGGACTTGGTTTCAGCTACCACAGGCTCCGGCTTGGCTACTTATGAGATCTACGACAACGCCGTTAGCTTGGACCAAGGCTCCAGCCTGTTGTATTCGAGCGCGTGTTTTGAGATCGGGTCCACTTCCGGCCCCTTGTTGATCGTCAAAAACAACATTTTCTCGAACCGTACGGCGGCCCAAGGGGCAACAGCCAAGCATTTCGGGATCGTTAGCCCCTCAGCCACTTCACTTGGCAATGGTGCTTCATCCTACACCAATAACGATATCTACATTCCGAATGACCTTGGGGTTTCCGGGCATCCTGCTCGTGGCAATACGACAAACTACAACTCGGTTGCCCTTTGGCAGGCAAGCAATGCCCAAGCAACGGGAAACCTGACGCACGATCCAGTATTCGTGGATCCCGTAACCAACCTGCACTCCGGCGCGGCTGCTAACAACGGGGCAGGTGTTGCTCCTCCAGCTTATATCACCGTTGACCAAGCTTGCGCCACGCGTACACCCGATAACGACATCGGCGCGTTCATCATCAACTCATGCACTGGCACCCCTTCGGCTGGTGCTATCAGCGGGCCGACCAGCGTTTGCTCGGGCTTCGGCACCACGCTGAGCTTCACCGGTGAGACAGGACTCGGGATCAGTTACCAGTGGTTCACCGGCCCAGCCGGTGGTCCCTGGACCACCCCGCTCGGCACGGGCGGCACACAGGCAACTGGGCCGATCGTTGGTTCGGCAGGCTTCGTTGTCACGACCACCTGCAGCTTCGGTGGTGGAAACAGCACGTCGTCCGAATGGGTGGTGAGCAACCCCAACTGCAACGATGGCGACCCATGTACCATCGACGCCTGTTCCGGTGGCGTATGCTCCAACACGCCGGGTACGCCTCCTTCCATAGCAAGTACCACAGCGACACCCACAACCGTGTGCGCTGGTGGCACTTCGCAATTGCAAGTGAACCTCACTCCTCCTGCCACCTATTGTACCGTTGGCCAGACAACCGGCGTATGTGCCAGTGATGAGTACTTCACCAACGTTACCTTCCTCAGCATCAACAACCCCTCGGGTTGTTCGCTGCCTGTCGGCTACGAGAACTTCACCGGTATCAGCACCAACGTTACCGCCGGCTCCATAGGGAACGCGATGACGGTAACGATCGCGAACTTCCTGGCAGGCGAGCAGTTCCGTGTTTGGTTCGATTGGAACCAGAACGGCTTGTTCACCGATGCGGGCGAAGAATACTCCCCCACCGTTGTGGCGAACCCAACGTCGACGTTCTCCATCAACGTTCCTGCGAATGCGATCAGTGGCAACACGCGCATGCGTGTTCGTGTGACGTTCACGGGCATTATCCCACCATGCGGCATCACCAACTACGGTGAGACCGAGGACTATACCGTGAACGTTGTAGGCGGGGCCAGCTACTCCTATCTCTGGGATCATGCCGCGGAACTGGACAACCCGAACATTTCGGGTCCGATCGCGACTCCGATCATTGCCAGCACCACCTATGGTGTGGCAGTGACATTGGCCGGCTGTACCAGTAACGGTAGTGTAATGGTTACCCGCGTACCTGCGGCCACGGCCAACGCCGGAGGACCCTATAGCGCGTGTGGAACGAGCCCGGTCAACATCTCCGCAACCGCCAACGGTGCAGGATCTTGGAGCGGTGGCGCCGGCATGTTCGGCACGCCTTCGAGCGCTTCCACCACCTACACACCGGATATCAGCGAGGTGGGCACTGCTGTGATGATCACATGGACCACAACAGGTACCTCGCCTTGCCCCAACGTTCCGAGCAATGCAACCGTGAACGTGAGCACGCCCGCTACGGCCAACGCCGGTGGTCCTTATACCACTTGTGTTGATGAAGCAGTGAACATCACCGCAACGGCCAGCGGCACGGGGATCTGGAGCGGCGGTGCGGGCACGTTCGGGACGCCCTCGAGCCTTTCCACCACCTATACCCCGGACGTGAGCGAATCGGGTTCCGTAGTTGTGATCACGTGGACCACCGATGATCCTGATGGAGCAGGTGCTTGCGGGACCGTTGCCAGCAACGCCAACGTTACGGTGAACGCCTTACCGGTGCCGGTCTGTGGCTCTTATGGCCCCGCCTGCGTTACGGATGCCGACATCCTGCTCGGCGGCTCGCCATCGGGCGGTACTTGGACCGGGACCGGGGTTGTGGGTGCTGGACCTTACAGCTTCGATCCCTCAGCCGGTACGCAGATCCTTACCTATTCCTATACGGATGGCAACGGCTGCACCGGAACGTGCCAGACGACCATTACCGTGGCCAACACTTGCAACGACCTGTGCACGAACGCTATCGCATTGAGCTGCAATAGCGTGATCAGTGGCAGTACCGTTGGTACGAACCCGGACGCGGTTCCAACCTGCACGGGCACTACGTTGAACACCGCGGGCGGTGTGTGGTACACGGTGGTCGGTACGGGTGGCAACATCACGGCCAGCCTCTGCGGATCGAGCTACGACAGCGAGGTAGGTGTGTTCACCACGCCCGATTGCGTGGCCTTCACCTGCGTGGCGGGCAACAACAACTTCTGCGCCCTCAACGGTCAAGTCACCTTCGCCAGCACCCTCGGCCAGACCTACTATATCCTGGTAACCGGCTTCGGTGCGGCCACCGGCAGCTACACGCTGCAAGTGGTGTGCAACGGCGATGGTAACTGCAACGACAACGGCGTGAAAGTGGAGATCCGCACGGACAACTTCGGCAGCGAAACCAGCTGGGAGGTAACTCCTATCGGCAACACCGTTCCAGTATGCAGTGGCAGCGGTTACGCTGACAACGCTACGATCAGCATCGATTGCTGCTTGTTGGATGGCTGCTACACCCTCAGCTTCTTCGACGTGTTCGGCGATGCCATGAGCGTGAGTACGCCTGCGGGAATGGGTGGTTACCGCTTGGTTACCGCTACCGGCAAGCGCATCATCGACAACTGGAACGATGGCCAAGACTTTGACAACCCTTCACCGGGCGGGTTCACCAGCAGGGTTGCCAATGGTTTCTGTGTGCCCATCGGCGCAACGCAGCTCACCATCGCCACCTGCGATAAGGAGAACTGGGGCATCAACGATGTGATCGTATCGGGTATCGACCCGGCTGTGAGCAGCGATTACCCCAATCCGTTGAGCGGTTACCAATTCTGGGTTTACAACCCCGATGGTGGTTACAGCCGCCGCTTGTATCGCGCACATGGTGCCAACAGCTGCATCGGTTCGCCGAGCGGACCTACTCTGGCCGCACACTTGCGCCTGAGCTGCTTGAACAGTTCGCTGCCCAACCTGCCTTGCGATACGTTGCTGAACGTGCGTGTGCGTCCGCGCTTGAACGGTGCTTATGGCGAATTCGGACCAGCATGCCGTCTCAAAGTGCTGTGCACCCCGCAAACTTGCCCAACCACCAAACTGGATGATAACCCACTGCACGCAGGTACTACCCTGAGCTGCAACGTGACCGGTAAGGTGGTAGGTGCTTCGGGCAACGCCGGCAAACTGTTCCCGAACATTGTTTCCGGTGCGAACAAGTACCAGTATGAGTTCGTCCTGTTGAGCGAGGGCTATACCCGCACCATTGCGACCCCGACCGGCAGCTACGCCCTCACCTTGGCAAACTGGGCTACCAGTCCCCTCATCTGCGGAACGTTCATCTATGATGTTCGTGTACGTGTGAGCTTCGATGGTGGTATGAACTACTGCCCATACGGTCCTGTTTGCACGGTGGGTATCACCAACAACCCGCCCAACAACTGCACGGCTCCCTTCCAAGGTGGTGGTGGCCAGAACAGCATGCTTGTTGACGAGGATGGCATGACCCTGTGGCCGAACCCGGTCCGCAACGGCAACGTGACCCTGAACCTGAACGGCTTGAACAGCGATGTGATGACCGCCTCGGTGGACATCTTCGATATGTTCGGCAAGAAGGTGATGACCACCACGCTGGCTACCGATGGTGCTGCACAAGTGAACACCGTTCTGGAGCTGAAGGATCTCGCTACCGGTATGTACACGGTGAACGTGATCAGCGGTTCGCAGTCCTTCACCAACAGACTGGTGATCGAGTAACCTACTGCCCGCCTCCGAAAGGAGAACGGATCAAAAGCCCTCCGACGCAAGTCGGGGGGCTTTTTGCATTCAACGGCTCGGTTCCGACCGATGAATTGCGACATAGTGGTCCCCACTCCTCAAACTTTTGCCCGGGTCCGGCGTAGGAACCGGCCCGACCGTCCATACCGGTCATGCAAGAGTCCTCAAATGCCGCATAACCCCATCGTCCCCAGTGCCTTACCGTGGTTCGAGGCGGCCGGTTGGCGGCATACCGAACCAGCCCAATTGCGGCATTGGTCGACACTATTTGATCATTCGACGACACATTAGGCATTGACAACGACAGGGCCACTCCTCCACTTTCGTGTCCCTCAAAAGCATAGATCACCCATGATGCATCCCACGTTCCTCACCCCGAACAGTTGCTCAACCCTTAGGAAAGTGCGATCCTGGGTAGCCCTGCTGATGGTGCTCCTGGCCGCACCGGTCATGGCGCAATTCACCTACACATTCTCCACCGGTACACCCGGTTACACCAACCTGAGCGGAGGAACGAACGTGACGACCGGCGGCAACGTGAACAATTTCCTCGACGATGAAGAGCACAGTGATGCGATCAACCTGGGCTTCACCTTCGGGTACGACGGTGTGGCTTACACCCAGGTGAAGGTGAACAGCAACGGTTTCATCTCATTGGAAACCGGTGATGTGCCTAGCGGAGGTACTGGAACCAGTTCTGCTTATTCCAATCAGAACTGGACCACGGTGAGCACCAGCATGCGGCCGATCATTTGCCCGCTTTGGGATGACTTGGCCGGTGGTACGAACAACACCGCCAGTGTGGCCAGTTATGCCACCACCGGTTCCGCGCCGAACCGTGTCTTCACGGTGGAATGGAGGAACTGGCGCTGGAACTATAACGCGAACAACGCAGTGATCTCGTTCCAATGCAAGCTGTACGAAACCACCAACGTCATTGAATTCATTTACCGCGCCGACCCACTGGCCATCGTTACCACCGGATCGGGCTACAACAGCGGTGCATCCATCGGGATCATCTCCGGGTCCGGTTCATATTACCGCCTCAGTAACAGCGGTGGTAGCCCCACGGCCGTTCTGAACAGTGGTGGCGTGAACAACATCCTTACAAAGCCGGCTACTGGACAACTGTATCGCTTCACCCCAAGCGGCTGCAGCGGCCCTTCGATCTCCAGCACAACAAGTAATACGCCCATCTGCGCTTCTTCGACCCTGACGCTGAACACCGTGGCCACAGGCACGGCGCCCCTCAGTTA
>JBDTSG010000110.1:0-18482 GCA_039931265.1 Flavobacteriales bacterium | reverse complement strand
CGGCACGGGCGAACCCGACTTCCGATCCCTGATACCCAATCGCATGTTCCACAATAACGGGAAAGGCCGCTTCGTGGAAGTTACTGCCGCTGCCGGTGTCGGTAGCTTGCAGAAGGGCCACGGCGTTGCCTTCGCCGATATGGACAACGACGGAGACCAGGACATCTATACCGTGATGGGTGGTGCATACGAAGGGGACAATGCCCACAACCTCTTTTTCGAGAACCCCGGTTCCGGCAACCACTGGGTAACGCTGGCCATGGAAGGAACGAACAGTGCGCGCTGTGCCATCGGTACCCGTGTGCGGGTTACCGTGACCACACCGAAAGGCGATCGCGACATTCATGTATCCGTAGGCACGGGCGGTAGTTTCGGTAGCAGCAGCCTGCGGCAGGAGATCGGCTTGGGCGATGCCACCGCCATTGCACAAGTGGAGGTGACCTGGCCGCGCAGCATGAAGAAAGAGATCTTCACGAACGTGCGGATGGACGCGGCGGCCAAACTGGTTGAAGGCAAGGGAACGGCGGAGCTTTGGACGCTGCCCAAAGTGAAGCTCAAAGGCAACGCTGCCCCGCATGTGCACGATGCAGAGGCACACGCACACTGAGGTGTAACACGCCCGCTTTCATCCGTAAGAACGAGGCGCGCCCTACGGCACTTGCTCCAACCGTGTGGCGGTAGGTACAGTGCCGCCGATGTTGACAAGGATCGGATCGCGATCGTTGGCGTTACCAGTGTACTTCACCACGCCGCTCAAATTCACGTCCTCGCGGTAGTACCCGGTAACGGTGGCCGTGGGAACCGAACCTCCGATCACTTGCAGGATAGGGTCGCGATCGTTGCTGCCGCCGGTGTACTTCAATGCGCTCGTGGGCAGGTCGCGGATCACGTTCCCGGCCCATAGCACCATTGTGCCACCAACGTTCTTGCGCGCGCTGGTGCCGTACGTGAGCGTACCACTGCTGCGGAAGTCGATCGTTACGGGCACGGCTGCGAGCGCGATCGGCGCAGCTGTCATGCAACCCAAGTGGTTGCGGTGCCGGATGACAACATTGTAATTGGCCGGGGCTATGTTCAGCAGCACAGGGCCCATCCCATCGGTCCCTACAACATCTCCATCGCGCTGCACCAATGCACTGCGCGTAGCCAGCAAAGTGTATGGCGCGGATGCAGATCGCGCTTCCACCAATACCCAATCCACAATGGCATTGTTGCCGGTGACATCGAACACCGTTGAGGCGGCCGACTCGCCCCCTCCACCTCCGGCATGCGTAAAGCCCAGGCCCGTATATGGTTCGCCGGTCGGTATCACATGCAAGGCACGCAGGTCGTCTGTCATGGTGGGCGCCACGTAAGGGCCTTGCAGGAAGGCTTTCACGTTCACTGCAACAGTGTTCGGCACGGTAAGGCAGCTACCACCGATGGCGTTCGCCACGTTGTTACCGTCCTCGTTCACGATGTCGACGATGTCGCTGATGCACAACTGCGCGGCGGTGAGGTTGAGGTATTGGATGCGGCACAACGGCACGGCCACATTGTTCTTTGCAAGCGAGCTGTCGTTGTAGCAGATGCCGATCACGCGCGTGCCACCCAAGCTGCTGTTCAAGGTGATGTCGCCGGTGAGTTGCGTGGCAAGGTTGGTTACTGTCTGGATGGTGAGCCCGCTCATCAGGAACTCGTAGGCCAGGATCCGGTTGTCGGGATTGGTCACGTACACGTCCACCGTGTGGTTGATGGTGTTGAGGTTCTGTAATGAGAGCGTGCTGGTGTGCAGCGTGTTCTGGAAACCGCGCGGGAATTCGCACCACGGGTGGTAGTGCAGCACGTGGCCGGTGCCAGCGTCATGCTGGCCCTGCTGGTTGTAGCACTCGGCCAACAAAGCCGCATCGGTAACGGTTATCAGGCCATCCGCGTTCAGGTCGGTGCAGTTGCTCACCACCGCGTCATCGCCGAGTATCTCCTGCACGTATTGCTGTGGATCGGCGGCGCTGTACGCACCATCCGCATTGCGGTCGCCGGTCTTCACGGCGCCATTGCAAATGCCTGTGCAATCAACGATCGCATCACCGTTCGGGACACCGGCACAATCGGTCCACACGGGACAATTGGTGTTGATCGCGAAACCGCGCGCACCACCGAACCCGGTGAGGGTGATGCATACTTGCGCGCTGTTGTTGGTGTAGCTCGTCTCGTGCCGGCCAAGCGCATCGGGCCGGTGCTGCCAGTTGGTGCGCAACACCATGGTATAGTCGCCATTGGGTACATCGGTGATGTCCATCCAATTGCAGGTGGTGCCGCTGCCGTACTGATCGTAGCATTGGCTGCTGATACCCATGTTGCTGCAACCGAACTGCCCCGTTCCACCGAAGCAACCCACATCGATAACGCAGTAGCCGTTCTTGAAACCAACGGGGATCTTGTTGTTGTCGGCATCGAACAGCACATAGTCAGCATACCCCGCGTAGTGGGCGTGGCCATGGCAATTGTTCGTGTTGAACATCTGCGGTTGCGCGCTGGGGCTGCCGATGTAGTAGTCCTCCTCGCCGATATTGTCGATCCGTGTGGTGAAACGGATCACGTACCGATCGCCCATGGCACGCACGCATCCCTCCGTTGGCGCACACACGTCCGTGATGTTGACCAACTGCATGTTGAGGCTGCCCGAAAGCGCAGCTTGGTTCATCACCAGATCGGGTCCGTCGGGGCAGTTCGGATCGCCGAAGGCGAGACAGCAATTGGTACAGGCCACCGTGGCCAGCGGCTCGTAGTTGCAACTGTTGATGTCCATGCACCCGACCACGGGGCCGTTGTAAGTGATCATGAACGTGACCTGGGAGCAACTGCCGTTGTTGGTGCCGACACGCAGATGATGCAGCACGCCGCCGGGCATGTTGGCGTTCACCACCGCTTGCAACCCACAACCACCGAGGTCATCGTCGGCGAATGTCGCACCCTCCACACCCGGCTGCGGGTTGATGAGGTTGCAGGCCATATCGTACAGCCACAACTTGGTATCGCATGTGTTGAGGCCGCATGTCGTGATCGTGTAGCTGCCGGTCTGTGGCGGTGTGAAGTCGTACCACCGTTCCAAACTCGGGGCCGTGTAAGTGCCCACACCGATCGTTGTTGCCGTGTTGCACACCTGGCCCGGCCCGCAGTTGAAGTTCGTTTCCTCGAACGTCCCGAAAACGCCCCCCTGCATGACGATCGCCCCATCCACCAGCAACGTGTACTGGCCATAACCGTAGCTCGGGTGGTTGATGCCGTCGCCAGCGGTATCGTTGATCCGGAACACCAAACAGGTGTTCGCCGGAACGCAGAGCGATGTGCCGGTATACGTGCCGGAGGCGAGCGTTATCTGCGTGGCCGCGTTCTTCAACGTCCACGTGGTTTCCTGCGGATAATTGTCGGCGATGATGTCGATGGTAACGCGCACCTGGCCGCCGGGGCACGCATAGGCGCATGTGCCGTTGTTGATGTTCACCGTGCCACTGTAGTTGCTGGCCAATGGATCCGGACAACCGAAAACGGGAAGCAGGCTTTTCACCACCACATCATCAATGCCGATATCGCTGAGCTCTCCGCTCCCGGTGATCCCGCGGAAACGCACGCGCACGTTCGTTTGCCCGGCCCAGGGCGCCAGGTTCAACCAACCCTGCTTCCACGCCGACCCCTGATCGCCGCTCGCGCTCCATTGGTTGGTGACGATCGTGCCATTGTTGTTGATGTCCACGACCAACTGCCCCATCTGGCTGCCTTGCATATGGTACCAGAAAGTGACATAGGGGTTCGATAGGCCGTTCAAGTTGTGGCAAGGGCTCTGGAGGATGGCGGTCTTGTTCGGCGTTGCCCCAGTGCCCGTTGCCTCTATGTATGCGTAGTTACCCCCGGTGTTATAGCTCGTGTGGTCGCCGATCGGCCCGGTCGCCACCGTCGGCGTGCCATTATTGTCCACGTTCCAATCCAGGTTGTCGCCCGTGAGGTTGGCCCAATTGTTCACGAACGTACCGGGCACACCCACCGTGCCGCCGGTGAAGGCTTCGGTGCTCGGGAAGGTGGAAACGCATTGCGCACTGGCCGCAACGGGGATCAACAGCGACGCTAGAGCGGGTAATGTCTTTCGGAACATGGTTGGGCAGGTTTGGGTCCGGAGCGCGTCAAGATATGTTCGGAGGACAAGAGCTGCGGAACCCGGAAAGGCCATCACGAGGGATCGCGTTCGGCGGCATGACCGGACAAGGTGCAGTTGCTGGCTGTATCCGTGGACGCGCCGGTGGTGCCGCCCTTCTTGGCGCACGAAAGCTGTGCACGCCAGGGCACTAGGAGACTGCGCCTTACCCGATCAATGCGCCACTACGAACATGCGGCGCATCGCCTCGGTGGCCGATGCCGCCTCGATCGCATAGGTGCCCCCGACCAGGTCGCGCACATCCAACGGGAACGAAGAGGCCCCGCCGAGCACCGGCCCGGACCGCACTGTGCGGCCCAGCATATCGTACACCGTATAGGCCACGGCGCCCGTGATCGCAACGTTCACCATTTCGCCCGCCGGGTTCGGGAACAGGTCGATGGTCATAGCAGCGGTCTCCGCGATGCCAACGTTGCTGTCCACCACATAGTAGCCGCGCCAGATGTACGGTACGCTCGAAATGTCGTAGAGCCAGAAGATCCCGTTGCTGTAAGACATACCGAACGCGTCGCGCTGCGGAGCGCTCGCGGGCAACTGGCAGGAACCCACGTAAGCCCCGGTGCTCTTGTTGATGAACAGTACGCGACGGTTGGTGTAATCGTAGATCCCGATCTCGTGCCCGGCGCAACCGATGAAGGCGACGCTGGTCCAGTTGAGGCTGCCCAAGGGAAGGCCGGTGATCGGCACTGTCCCCAACAATGCATTGGTGGCGCGCGTGTAGCGGTAAATGGCGTTGCTGTAGTAGTAGACGATCTCGTTCGCATCAGGATCGAAGGCCGCCACCGACTGCACATCGGGCTGCGCGGCGGCAAGGATCACCGCGCCCGTTCCCGTTGGGTATTGTGTGCCGCCCTGCAGTGCTTGCACGAAGATGCCGCTGTTCGCGTAGCCGTTGCCCTCCAGCTGGTTGGTGCCTTCGTTCCACCAGCAGCCGCGGTAATCGAAGCCACCAGCAATGCTGTTCACCAGTGTGTACGAACCGTTGTGCGTGTCTATCTCGAAGCCGTTGTTGCCGGCATCCACGGTGTAGTAAAGCCCGGCCGTCGGGTTGTATGCGACCGCGCTGCGGTTGGGCTGGCTGATCGCCGAACTGATGAGCGTAGGGCCCACAACGGCATTCGCAAGAATGGTACAGGGCTGCGCAGCCGCACGGGGTGCCGCAAGAGCCAAGCAGAAAAAGGCGATCGGGGAAAGGCGTATGCGTTGTTGCATGGTATTGTGGTGATGCGGGAAAACTACGCAAGAAGCGGAATGCGCGAGGACAATGCGCGCATCGGCGCATCGGAAGATCACAGGCAATTGGCGCTATGAAGGTGCGGCAGCGGCCGACGGGATCCGTGGAAGCAACGAACCACTCCCACACGGTGGACCAGTCGGCGGGCAAGAAAGAGGTCGGGAGAGGGTATTGCCGGTAGGACCCTACGGGTTCCCGCCACCGTTGTCGTCGCCCGGGGCGTCATCGCTGCCGTTGCCACCACCATTGCCACCATGGTCATCCACGGTTTGGGTGCTGCTCGGCGCCACTACGTCCCGCTGACAGGAGGCGAAGAACAAGGGAATGACGATCAGGGCCGCGAGCAGAACACCTGCTGCTGATGGTTGCTGTGCGTTCCGGGTCTTCATGGGTGCTGATGTAAGTGTGGGTTCGTTGTGTTCCATACAGCGAAAGTGAGCCGCGTGCAAGCCTGCTGCAGCATCATTGTCGCCCGAACGGGCAACACAAACGATGAGGACGGAACAGTGCGGACCGGGCGCGGACAGCTATCGCCGCTGACCGTTAATGCGCCAAATGCTGCGCTGCATTGCAAACCATCCGGAAGGGCGTGCCTTAGTGCATGGACCAGCACGCGTTAAAGACACGAGCGTTCGCACCAAGGTCGGCCACAACCCCTTTCTTTGGGGAACATTCAGCGAAACCACAGACATCACCGATACATGAAGAAGTTCCTGACCATCCTCGCCTGCGCGGCGTTCATCGGCACCGTCAATGCCCAAGACAGCATTCAGTCAAGTGCTGCGTCCATAGCCCCCCAACCGGCCGAGAAGGCGCACGTTTGCTCCGCGTCCTGCACCACAATGGCGCACGCCTATGTGCATGGCGAAAAGGGGCACATCTGCACGGAAGCTTGCAAAGCGACCGCTGCGGCTGGCAGTAAAGCCGCCTGTTGTGCCGGAAAGGCCCAGACCGCAGCATGCTGCAGCGGACACGGCAAAGCCGAAGCGAGCGCTGAAGCCACCAAAGAGCACTCCTGCACTGCAGCTTGCAAAGACGGCAAGCACAGCTACGCGCACGGCGAAAAAGGCCACGCTTGCGCCAACGCCGAAGCGCAGCCGCACTAAGGCGTATACCGCTTTGACTGAAGACCCCCGATGTATCGGGGGTCTTTGCTTTTGGGGGTGGGTCTGAAAAGAGCGTGGGAACAATTGCACTCTGGCCATCTGAGCTGGTCCGCCCAAGGCAGCCCCTCGCCCCTCCCTTCGTCCAAGTGGGTGATACCTTGCCACACATGCAGCTCCGTACCCTCTTCCCCTTCCTGCTCTCATTGGCCGCATTGCACGCATCCGCCCTGGAACCCATGCCCGATGCCAACCTGCGCTCCTGGGTGAACAACAATTTCCCCGGCGCCATCGTGGGCACCAACATCGACGAGACGAACCCCGCTGTGCAGACGGCCACGAGCATCTCGCTCAACTTCATCAACAACGTGACCAATTTGATGGGCATGCAGGTGTTCGTGAACGCCACCCTGATGGACGTGAGCAACAATGCGATCACCACGTGGATGGGACCGCAAAGCCTACAGACCTTGATCGCCAACAACTGCGGCATCACGGGCACTTTCGTCATTCCCTTGCCCATCCACACCATGCTCGTGAGCTACAACGCGATCAGCACGCTCGACCTCTCCGTGGCCGGGCAGATCCAGTACGTGAACGCCAGTCACAACCAGATCACCACGCTCACCGGGTTGAGCAGTAGCACGTTGACACAACTCAACCTGAGCTACAACCCGCTCGCCGCCTTTCCGGCCAACGCCTACCTGCCGAACTTGCAGACCCTCGACATCAGCCACGACCTGTTCACCGCAGTGCCCTACACGGCCAACCAGATGGTGGGCCTGAACGCGAGCTACAACCTGATCACCACCATGGACCAGCTGCACGGCAGCAACAACGGCTTTACCGCCGACCTGAGCCACAACGCGATCGACTGGGTGCCCGGAACGGCCACGGCACGCACCATCAACCTCAGTTTCAATCCGATCACGCAAGGCATCGCTCAAACATCCTACGTGCTGGAGTCGCTCACCATCACCAACACGCAGCTGCCCTGCCTGCCGTACCTGCACAACGCGCTGGGAACGCTGTATTGCACGAACAGCCTCTTCACCTGCCTGCCGAACCAACCGCCCAACTTGCTGATGAGCGCTGTGAATTTCGGTTTCCCACCCGCCGTTTGTACAAGCAACGATCCCTGCTTCATGCCATTGCCCAGCATCGCAGTGAAGGTGTACCTGCAGGGGCCGTACGATTTCGTGAACAACAGCATGCGCGATGATCTACGCGCCCAGGGGCTTCTGCCCAATGCGGAGCCGTACACCGCACTGGGGTTCAACTATACCGGCATCCCCTGTTCCGAAACCTTGGCCCCTGCGCTGTTCGCGCAGACCGGAACCGATGCGATCGTGGATTGGGTGGTGGTGGACATGTTCGTCGACAACGGCGTGATCAACCCCGGCGATGCGGAGCACTACAGCCGCCCGGCACTGGTGCAGCGCGATGGCGATGTGGTGGGCTTGGACGGTTCGTCGCCGCTGGAGTTGGACATGCGGTATGGCAGTTACCGGACGGCCGTTCGGCACCGGAACCACTTGGGCGCGATCGTGAAGTTCGGCGCGTATTTCGGGGCAGCTACGCCCACCGTCGACTTAACCAGCTACTCGGCCACGGCTTGCTTCTTCGAGGCGATGCACGGCGATAGCACATTGCTGGACAACCGCCAGCTCTGGAGCGGCGATGTCACCTTCAACCACCAGATCAAATACGTCGGCGCTGGCAACGATCGCGATCCCATCCTGCAAACCATCGGCGGGTTGAACCCGCTGAACGTGGTAAGCGGCGTGTACAGCAGCAGCGATGTGAACATGGACGGCAAAGTGAAGTACACGGGCGTCGACAACGACCGTGATCCGATCCTGGTGAACATCGGCGGCATCAACCCCACCCTTGTCAGGAACCAAGTGGCTTTCCAATGACGGTCGGTCCCATCAGGGACGCATGCGTGATGTGATCCACCACCTTTACCCGTGGACCACGATCCCATGCAACGTGCGCTTCTTACAGCAGCGACGGTTCTTCTGGCACTGCCCACGGCGCGAGCGCAGAGCGGCACACAGCTTTTCCGCAACGACGTCGTACACGAGATCAGGCTAACCATTACCGAACCCGCTTGGGCCGCAACCCTGTGGGCATGGCACAGCAACGGCACCGACAATTCGCTGATGGCCACCGTTGCAGTTGACGGGACCGCACTGGACAGCATCGGCGTGCGGATGCGGGGGAACGGGACATTCGTATGGGCGAGCACGCCGAAGAAGCCGTTCAAACTCGACTTCAATTACTTCCTGCCCGACCAGCGCTACGACGGCCTGCGGTCCGTGAACATGAACAACGACCTCTTCGATGCATCGCACATCCACAACGCCGTGTGCTTCAAGATGCTCAACGACTTCGGTGTCGCCGCGCCGCGCACCGGCTATGCCAACCTGTTCATCAACGACACGCTCTACGGACTTTACTCCTTGGCGGAACAGATCAACAAGAATTTCACCGGTGAGCGTTTCCAGAACAACGATGGTGATCTATGGAAAGCGATCTATTGCAATTGGCAATACGTGGGCAGCGATACCAACCTGTACACCTCGCAACTGGAACCCAAGGACGCGTACGACGGACAGGCTTGGGACCGCCTGCTGCACGTGTTCGAGATGCTCGGAACGACAGCCTTCGCCGATCTGGACGATTCGTTGGATGCCGTGATGGAAATGGACGACTTCCTGAAGACTTACGCGGTGAACGCCGCGACTTTCGCCAACGATAACGCCGCCAACAATTGGTGGCTCTATTGGGACAACGACAGCGGCCGCTACCGCTATATCCCTTGGGATTACGACCTCGCCTTCTTCGGCAATTCGACCTATCCGTTCACGGAGGATACCACGCAGATCTTTTCCTGGTGGAGCACCACACAATTAGCCAAGGCGGTGATCCGCAACCCGGACCTGAAAGCGCGGTACTACGATCACCTCTGTCGCTTACGCGCCGACATCTTCACACCGCAGCACCTGTACGGTTTCATCGATTCCGCCTACGTGCTCCTGCAGCCGCACGCGCTGAACGATGTGATGGACCTCTTCGATGGCAACGACTTCGACAGCGCTTACTTCGCGTTGAACACGGATGGAACAGGCGAGTTCTGGGGCGTGCGACCGTACATCGACACACAAGGAGCCATCATCGATAGTGTACTCATCGCCAAGCAGGTGAACTGCTCCTCCATCGGGATCGCGGAAGTACCCGAACAACAAGAACTGCAACTCTTTCCGGTGCCGATGTCCGATCGCGCGGTGCTGGTGCTGCCGAAGGGATCGGCCCTCACTTCCATCGAGATACGCGACCAACAAGGCCGGCTCATGCGCACCCGTTCTGTGGCGGGTGAAACGTTCACCATTGAAAGAGGTGCTCTGGAACCGGGCGCCTATTCGATCCGCTGCGTGGATGGTTCAATGCGAGCGGTGAGGTTCATTGTGCTCTGAGGTCGGTGGGGACCCGGGAGCGGAGATCATCGAACATGTCACTACGAACGACAAAGGCGCGGCTTGCGCCGCGCCCTGTCCATCGTTCGCCAAAAACCTCTTGCTACCCTTGTTGCTTACGGCTAACGATAAAGTGGTGCGTGATCATTGCTATGCCCACGCACAGGATCACCATCATGAAGTACGGCAGCGGCGTGTTGCCCATGTCACCATCGGGGCCGTACCCGGCCATGTGCGTATCGAGCAGGTAACCGAAGAACAGGCCCACACCCGCGGCCACCAGTACCAGCCCATTGCGCAGCGTGCGGAAAGGGACTTCCTTCTCTTTCAGCAGTCCGAGGTCCATGCCTTTCTCGATCATGGCCATGCGTTGGCGGTGCTTGGCCATCACACCTACGTAGACGCAACCGAAGATCGTGGCGAAGAGGGCGATGGGTACAAGTGTTTCCGTGGGGTTCATTGGGATGTGGATCAGTGTTGTTGATCCATAGGACGCAGGGTCTTCGGGGCCGGTTACAACGCTGTGCAAGGTTGTTGGACCTTGATCCCGACCGGCGCATTGGCATGCCAACGCCGCTCATGTAGTTCACGCGCGCGGTGCCATTGAATGCCGCACTTTCGTAACCGGAGATCGGTGCAGAGCGTCCCATCCGCGCTACCCGGTGAACGAAGCCCAAGCCATAGCCCTTGCCGCAACCGGTGATCACGGCGCCTTCGCGTGGATCATCGGCGAGTACAAGCACATGGTGCACACGGCCAGCTACCGCATCCTGCGCCACCGCGAGGAAGCCGAGGAAGCCACGCAGGACACCTTCGTGAAGGCTTACCAGAACCTGGGCACCTACCAAGGCGGAAGCAAGTTCAGCACTTGGCTCTTCAGCATCGCGTACCGCACAGCGATCTCGCAATTGCGCAAACGCCGGGAGGGAACAAGCTCAATAGATGACCTCGGCGCCCACGAGCCCACCGAACGGGAAACCCAAGCTGTTGAAGCCGGTGATCGCACCGCTGCCTTGACCAAGGCCATGGCCCAACTGCCCGAAGAGGACGCCGCGATCGTGAACTTCTACTACTTGGAGGAGATGAGCATCGAGGAGATCGTAACCGTGACCGGTCTGGGTGCGTCGAATGTGAAAGTGAAGTTGCACCGCTGCCGCAAACGCTTGATGGAGATCTTGCAGCACGAACTGAAAGAGGAAGCATGGACGCTGATGGCAAATTGAACGAGCAGGACGCTGACAAGGCGCTCCGCGACCTGTTCCGCACCAGCGGGCACGTGGCCGCACCCGCGGGCATGGACGCGCGCATCCTGCAGCGCATTGCGCTCGCGCCCCGCCCGGCACTGAAGCCCGAGGCGGCGCTTTTGCCGAAATGGGTTCTGGGTGCGGGCGTGGCTGCCTTCGTTGCACTTACCGTTTACCTGCTCGCCAATGCCGATGGCGCCGCAGCGAGCCCATTTGCCCAATACCTACCCACGTTGCCATCGTTCTCAGTGGGCACCTTCTTCTCCTCCCCTTGGCTGTGGATGGGTGGCGCCAGTTTGGCGGTGCTGCTCGGTTTGGAAGTAGTGCTGGAAAGGAAGCGGCTCATGACGCAGGGCGTTCGCTGAGCGAGCAAAGGGACCAACCATATCTCATCCCTCCCTTTATGACCCTCTCTCTTGGAGAGGGCAGGGTGAGGCCTCAGATGGCACGGTCTGGCTACAGCAATCCCTTCACCGCCGCGATCGCCGCATCGTAGTTCGGTTCGGCCCCTAGTTCGGGAGCTACCTCTATGTATCGGATGATCCCCTGTTGATCGATCACCCACGTGATGCGGCCCAGTGTAGCGGCCAAGTTGCCTTCGGTGAGCGCCGCACCCCAGACGTGCGCGGCGTCGTGGTAACGGTAGTCGCTGCCGGTCTCCACGTTGGCGATCCCCTCCGCACCACAGAACCGTTTCAGGGCGGGCGGCAGATCCATGGTTACGGCCAGTACCCGGGCCCCGATGCCCGTGGCGAGTTTGTTGAACGTGCGCATTTCCAGCGCGCATGTGCTGGTGTCCACGCTGGGGAACATGATCAGCGCCACCACGCTGCCCTTGTGATCGGCGAGGGTGGCTTCAACCCTATCGTGCCGCACATAGCGGAGTGTGGGCGCCGTGGTGCCGGGCTGCGGAAGAGGGCCGTGGAACTTGGGTTGCATTGTAGGAGATGTGGAAACGTGAAGATGGCTTCTCGACTGCGCTCGAAGTGACAACTGTGTTCTGTGACTTTGAACTTGAACCCTGGCACTTGCTACTTGAGCCTTGCTACTTGACCCTTGAACCTTGTTACTGAGCCATTGCTTTCGGCAGCACTTCCTCGTGGATCTTGCGCGCATCCTCGATGAAGTCGAAGGGCTCGTCATCCACTACCAATTTGCCTTTGGTGACGTGGCCGAGCAGGATGCTGGGCACATGACTGGCGTTCAACAGATCGAGGAAAGGGATCTCCGTCTCTTCGCTCACGGTAACCACCACGCGGCCTTGACCTTCACCGAAGAGGAAGGCATCGGGGCGGATCTCGCTATCGGTAACGATGTCGAAACCGAGACCGCGCGGCATGCCCATTTCCACCAGTGTTTGCCAGAGGCCGCCATCGCTCACATCGTGCGCGGCATGGATCAGACCCTTGCGGATCAGGATCAGCATCATAGTGTGCAGGCGGCGCTCTTCTTCCATGTTGAAGTACGGCGCGGGTGAACGTTCCTCCTTGTGCAAGCGGTACAAGTATTCGCTGCTCGCGATATCGCCTGTGACTTTACCGAGCAGGTAGATGAGGTCGCCTTTCGTTTTGAAGTCGAGGCTCATACGCTTGTTGATGTCGGGCACGATACCCACCATGCCGATGGTCGGCGTGGGGAAGACCGGGATGTTCCGCTTGTCGGTTACGGTGTGATTGTAGAAGCTGACGTTGCCTCCTGTCACCGGTGTTTCGAAAGCGCGGCAGGCATCGCCCATGCCGCGGATCACTTCGGTGAACTGCCAATACACTTCGGGATCGTAAGGGTTGCCGAAGTTGAGGCAGTTGGTCACGCCGCAGGGTTCGCCACCGGTGCAAGCGATGTTGCGCGCGGCTTCGGCTACCGCGATCATGGCGCCGGTGTATGGATCCGCGTGTACGTAACGGCTGTTGCAATCCACCGTCATGGCCAGTGCCTTGCCGGTTTCCTTGATCAGCACCAAGCCCGCATCGCTCGGTGCGTTGGTGCTCATGTTGCCGGTGCGCACCATGGTGTCGTACTGCTCGATCACCCAGCGCTTGCTGGCCAGGTTCGGGCTTGCCAGCAACTTGAAGGCGATGGCCTTCAGGTCGCCGGGTTCTTCGATCTCGTTGATATCGAACGCCTTGTTCTCGGCGATGTAGGCCGGCTCGCGCGTTTCGCGCTCGTACACCGGGGCACCACCACCGAGCACCAGACTTTCGCCAGGCACTTCGGCCACCAATTCACCGTGCCAGAAATAACGGATGGTGCCGCCCTTGGTCACAGTGCCGCACTCCACGCAGTTCAGGTCCCACTTGTCGAAGATGGCTTTCACCTCCTTCTCACGGCCCTTTTTCACCACCACGAGCATGCGCTCCTGGCTCTCGCTCAACAACACTTCCCACGGACGCATACCATCCTGACGCATGGGCACGCGGTCCAGGAAAACGTCCATGCCGCTCTCCCCTTTCGCGCTCATCTCGCTTGTGCTGCATGTGATGCCCGCAGCCCCCATGTCCTGCATGCCGATGATCGCGTCGGTCTGCGCCAATTCCAGTGAAGCTTCCAACAGCAACTTCTCCATGAAGGGATCGCCCACCTGCACCGCTGGCAGATCATCCATGCTCGTCGCAGTGATGTCCTTGCTGGCGAACGAGGCGCCGTGAATACCGTCCTTACCTGTCGACGAACCGACGATGAACACCGGGTTCCCCTCGCCGTGGCTGGTGGCGCTGATCACCTTGTCCGTGCGCACGATGCCCACGCTCATGGCATTCACCAACGGGTTGGTGTTGTAGCACTTGTCGAAGAACACTTCGCCACCGAGCACGGGCACGCCGAACGCGTTGCCGTAATCGCCGATGCCTTTCACCACGCCCTTCAGCAACCAGCGCGTGCGGTCTTCCTTCAGATCGCCGAACCGCAGGCTGTTGAGTTGCGCGATGGGCCGCGCACCCATGGTGAAGATGTCGCGGTTGATGCCGCCCACACCTGTTGCTGCACCTTGGTAGGGTTCGAGCGCGCTCGGGTGGTTGTGGCTTTCGATCTTGAAGGCGCAGGCCCAACCATCACCGATGTCCACAAGGCCCGCGTTCTCAGCTCCTGCTTCGGCCAACAGTTTCGGGCCGCTGCGCGGCAGCGTCTTCAGCTGCTTGATGGAGTTCTTGTACGAGCAGTGCTCGCTCCACATGGCGCTGTAGATACTGGTCTCGGTGAAGTTGGGCGTGCGCCCGAGGATCGTCTTGATCTTATCGAATTCATCCTCGCGCAAGCCGAGTTTCACGGCTGTTTCCTTGGTGGCAGGTGCCAGTTCAGCGGCGAGGGCTTTGTCGGTGGTAGTGGTAGGCATGATCGGGCCGCAAAGGAAGGCAGATGTGGGATGTGGGGTATATGTAGATGTGAACATGCATCCACACGCCATGGCAAAACCGGTCAACGACCCACCACCAAGGGCTCCCCGAAAACCTGTGTGAGGCATCTTTACCGTCCCCGCTCCGTCGGAGGAACACATGCTCGGTGCTCTCCTTACCACCGGTTACACGGCCCTCTTCCTGTTGCTGATCCACAAGCTGAAGTTCTTCGGCGGTGCTGGCCTTGGCAAGCGCTTCCTATCGGGCATGTTCGTGTTGAAGGTGCTGGCCGGGACCGCGCTGTGGTGGCTCTACACCTATCACTACACCAGCCGGGCCGATTCTGATATCTACAAGTTCTTCGATGCCAGCGCGCCCATGTACGCTGCGCTATGGAACAAGCCGCTGGACTACTTCCGCATGCTGTTGGGCATCGCCAACGACTCGCCGTACTTCGATGCCACCTACTACCAGCACATCGATCATTGGTACCGGGAGTACGAAAGCAACATCTACAACGACGCGCATACCATGATCCGTTTCAACGCCTTCGTGCGGATCTTCTCCTTCGGCTGCTACCATGTTCATACGGTGTTCATCTGCTTCCTGTCGTTGATCGGCTTGGTGAGCATGCACAAAGCCTTTGCGCCCTTGTTGCCGGGCAAAGAGAAGGCGCTGGCCGTCGGTTTGTTCCTGCTGCCGAGCGTGCTCTTCTGGGGAAGCGGCCTCATCAAGGAATCGTTGCTCATGTTCGGGCTGGGCGTGTTCCTGTTGCAAGCGTTCAAGTTGATCGAAGGACTGTGGAAGGTTGGTCGCCTGGTGGCGCTGGCCATTGCCATCATCCTTCTGCTGGTACTGAAGTTCTATGTGCTCGCCTGCATGCTACCCGGCCTGCTGGCGTTGTTGATCGTCAAGCGCTTGAAGCCCGCCCGCAGCTTTTGGGTGTTCGCCGTTGCGGTCGGCCTTTGCCTGTTGCTCGGTGCCAACCTCCAGCGCATCGCGCCGGACTTCGACCTCGTCTACTTGTTCAGTGTGAAGCAGAAGGACATGTACGGTTTGGCCATCGCCTCGAACGCGGGCAGCCTTGTCCATGTGCCGCTCCTCACCGGTGATGTGTGGAGCTTCGTGCTGGCTGCGCCCGTGGCATTCTTCAATGCCGTCCTCGGCCCGACCGTGCTTTTGAAAGGTGGCTTCATGGCGATCGTTCCGGCCTTGGAGAATGCTGCGTTGATCGTGGCGCTGGTGATCGCCATCCTCCATCGTCAGCGTAACGGTATCGCATGGCCCATGCTCTGGTTCTGCATCAGCTATTGCCTGCTCCTGCTGCTCATCATCGGGTGGACCACGCCGGTGATGGGCGCGCTTGTGCGCTATCGTGTTCCGGTGCTGCCCTTCCTGGCGTTGATCGCGTTGTTGGTTGTTGATCGCGAACGGCTTCTGGCCCGTTGGCCGAAACTCAAACTGTTGTTCACATGAACCCTTCCTCTTGCGGGCGACGCATGCGTCGCCCCTACGCCATCGTTGGGCTTTGCGCGATGCTCGCGTCCTGCCACTACAACGATCGCGATGCCGACCTGGTGGTACACAATGCCAACATCGTTTCCCTTGATCCGAACGAGAAGGTGTACGAAGCCATGGCGATCAAGGACGGGCGCATCCTCGAACTGGGTCCGGAACAACAGATCCGCAACCGCTACAACGCCAAGGAAACGTTCGACGCGGCAGGGCAATGGATCTACCCGGGCTTCATCGATGGGCATTGCCACTTCCTCGGTTACGGCTTGAACAAGCAGAAGATCGATCTGCTCGGAACCTCCAGCGCCGAGGACGTGCTCGCCCGCGTGGTGGCCTACGCGGAAGCCCACCCAGACAAGCCGTGGATCATAGGGCGCGGTTGGGACCAGAACGATTGGGCCGTGAAGGAATACCCGGACAACGCCCGGCTGAACGCGCTCTTCCCGGACCGCCCGGTATTGTTGCAACGCATCGACACGCATGCGGCCCTGGTCAACGACGCGGCTTTGCGCGCCACGGGTTTCGATATCCGCAAGCACATCGAAGGTGGACAAGTGGTGATGCGTGATGGTGTTTTCACGGGCATCCTCATGGACAACGCGGCTGCGGTGTTCCAGACCATCTTCGACGATGCGACGGAAGCCGACAAGCGCCAAGCGCTGTTGGACGCGCAACAAGATTGCTTTGCTGTCGGCCTCACCAGTGTGCACGAAGCCGGGCTCGACACCGGCACCATCGCGCTGATGGAAAAGATGCAGACCGAAGGCGTTCTGAAGATGCGCATCAATGCCATGGTGGCGGACCAGCAGGAGAACCTTGTGTACTTCGCAAAGCGTGGCGCGATCAAGACCGATCGTTTGCGTGTGGCCACGGTGAAGGTGTACGGTGATGGTGCGCTGGGCTCACGAGGTGCCCTTCTGTTGGAACCATATGCCGACGATAGCACCCACTTCGGCGTTTCGCTCCACGATCGTCAGCACTATGTGGAAGTCGCGCAATGGTGCTTGGCGCACAACTACCAGATGGCTACCCATTGTATCGGCGACAGCGCGGTGCGCACCGTCCTTGGCGTGTACGGTGAGGTCCTGAAAGGCACCAACGACAAACGCTGGCGGATCGAACATGCGCAAGTGGTGGATCCCGCCGACGAAATGCTGTTCACCAAGTTCAACATCATCCCCAGCGTGCAGCCAACGCACGCCACGAGCGATGGACCATGGGCCGCTGACCGGCTCGGGCCTGAGCGGATCCTGAACGCCTATGCGTACAACCGCTTGCTCAAACTGAACGGCCTGCTGGCCTTGGGCACCGACTTCCCGGTGGAAGCCATCGACCCGCTGGCCACCTTTTATGCGGCTGTGGAGCGTACGCCGAAAGTGCTCTCGGCCGATCCACTGAGCATCTATCCCTACATGCCCGCACAAGCGCTCACACGCCCTGACGCGCTACGCGGCATGACGATCTGGAATGCCATCGCGGCCTTCGAAGAGAATGACAAGGGCACATTGGAGGTGGGCAAGTTCGCCGACTTTACCGTGGTGGACCGCGACCTGCTGACCGTGAAGCCGGAACTACTGCGCAAAGCGAAGGTGACCGGGACTTTCGTGAACGGCGAGCAGGTCTTCGGGCGCTGAGCGTTCCCGATCCGCAGGCTTCTTCACGGCCTTCCCTCTTTCCGTCGATCCTGACGCAAGGGTGTTAAACCCTAGTGTTAAATCGCCGTCCTTTGCGCGTTAACCCAACCTTATGAGGTCATTCCCCCTACTGTCGCTCGCCGCGTCTTTGGCTGCAACTGCGTGCATGGCCCAGAACCTGCCGCAGATGATCAACATCAGCGCCGACGGGCGCATGCTCACCACCGGCGATCAGGCCAGCAAGGGGTTCTATGCGGAGGACACGGTGAAGGCCATGTACCTCAGCTTCCAGCAGGGTAACTACTGGACGCTGCTGCAGAACAACTACAGCAGTCAAACGCCCATACCGGCATTGCTCTCCTACAATGGGAATACCTACACCGATGTCGGTGTCCGGTTCAAGGGCGAGACGAGCTACTTCATGCTGCCACCCGGCGCGGAGAAGATGAGTTTCGATATCGACATGAACCAGTACAGCGTGCAGGACATCGATGGCTACGAATCGCTGAACTTGAACAATGGGTTCCAGGACAACAGCATGATGCGCGAGGTGATGTTCTGCCACCTGATCCGGCGTCATGTGCCAGCCGCGAAAGCCAACTTTCTGAAACTCTACATCAACGGCCAGAACTGGGGGCTGTACCCGAACATCCAAGGATTGAGCAGTGAATTCCTGGACGAGTGGTACTACAGCAACAACGGCGACCGTTGGCGCGCCGCACGGCCGGACAACCAAGGCATGGGGCAGTGGGGCG